>JBHEME010000003.1:187424-187721 GCA_046262755.1 Gemmatimonadaceae bacterium
CTTAGCGAATCGCAGGAGCGAATGCTGGTTGTGGCGAGGAAAGGAAGGGAGAATGCGGTCCGCGACATACTGACAAAGTGGGATCTCACTGCCGCCGTCATCGGTGAAGTAATTGCCGAGCCGGTCTATCGCGTGACGGAAGGAACCACCGTCGTCGCCGAGTTTCCTGGATCGCGACTGGTGACCGACTGCCCCACCTATTCGCCCGAGGCTCGCGAATCACCGGACATCGCGAGGCTGCGTGCCGCTGATCCAGGCTCCGTGACGGAGCGTCCGGAGGAAAGCGATCCATTATGG
>JBHEME010000004.1:0-187238 GCA_046262755.1 Gemmatimonadaceae bacterium
GCCCAGAAGCCGCGGGACTTGCTGGGGCTGTGCTCTGCCACGAGGAGGACTGCCCCGCCCCATTCACCGCCGACGGCGAAGCCCTGGGCGAACCGCAGCTCACCCAGCTCCATTGCCTTGGCGACCACTGGAACCTCGGCAAGGATCACCTTCTTTGGATTCTCGATGTAATCGGCGATCCCGAGTATCAGGAGCGGTACGTGATCGAGCAGAGCATCGGTGGGGAAAATCCGGTTCGGATCCAGGCTGACGCGCGAGCTGATACGGTCGAGCCACCGCCGCGTCAGGTCGTCCCGACTTTCACGCATTCTGTCCGCGAGCGCGCTGGCCAGCGTGCAGTTCTCGAAACCCTCCGCGTCTAGCACAACTGAGTCACCAAGAATACCCATTGCTACGCCCCACGAATGAATCTGGCTTCAATCTAATAGCGAGCCTTGGGCCAAACGGGAAACGGGCAGGCTTGATATAGGGGAGGGGGGTATATAGCTTTCGGAACGGAGGTTTACAATGGCAGTCTCAACAGAGACCGAAAGCGAAGCGCGGATCCAGTTTCCAGTCACAGGCATGACCTGCGCTGCGTGCCAGGCGCGGGTCCAGCGCGCCCTCGCGGCCGTGCCGGGCGTCGTCGACGCGTCGGTGAACCTTATGACCAAGACGGCCGCCGTGAGTTTTGATGCGACGCGGGTGGCGCCGACGCGTTTGATCGATGCCGTTCGTGCCACTGGTTACGACGCCGAGCTGCCTCGGGATGATGTCAGCCCGCTTGAGAGCTTGGCGCCTCAGGATCGGGCGGCCGCTGACGAGTCCCGGTCGCTTTCAATAAGAGCGACCGTCAGCGTCCTGCTTGGCCTCGCAGTCATGATAGGATCGATGGTTGTAGGCCCCAGCACGGCTGCCAACTATGTCCTGCTGGCGCTGACCCTGACGATAATGGCCTGGGCGGGCGGCAGCATTTATCGACGCGCGTGGCTAGCCGTCCGCCACAAATCGGCCGATATGAACACGCTGGTATCACTCGGTACCGGCGCGGCGTTTCTCTATTCATTGGTTGCCACTGTCACGCCGGACCTTTTTTCCCGCAACGGAATTGTCCCCGATGTCTACTACGAGGCGGTAATTATCATCATCGGTCTCGTCCTGGCCGGCCGGGCGCTCGAAGCTCGCGCAACCCGAAAGACGTCAGAGGCATTGCGCAAGCTCGTCACCCTTCTGCCACCGGTCGCGCGGGTGGATAACGCCGGCGAATGGTTGGAGAAGCCTTTGGCCGAAGTGCACTCGGGAGAAACGGTAGTCGTGCGACCAGGTGAAAGAATACCGGTCGACGGGATAGTAGTCGACGGAACAAGCGAGGTCGATCAATCGATGCTCACCGGCGAGCCCTTCCCGGTGCGCAAGTCAGCCGGCGACAGCGTCGTGGGTGGCACGCTCAACACGCGCGGCTCGTTTAGATACAGAGCCACGAGCGTAGGAGTCGACAGCGTACTCGCCAGAATCGTGATGATGATGCGCGACGCACAAAGCTCGCGCGCGCCGATCCAACGCCTCGCTGACAAGGTGAGCGCTGTATTCGTGCCGACTGTCCTGGCAATCGCGATCCTGACGCTGGCGGCCTGGCTGCTGATTGGTGGGATTACCGCTTTGCCGCAAGCGCTTGTCGCAGCCGTTTCCGTTTTGATCATTGCCTGCCCCTGTGCGATGGGACTCGCTGTTCCTACCGCGGTGATGGTGGCGACAGGAAGAGGCGCTGAGCTCGGATTGCTGATCAAGGGAGGCGAAGTCCTGCAGCGCACTGCCGATATAGACACAGTCGTGCTCGATAAAACCGGAACCCTTACCGAAGGCATTCCTCGAGTCGTCGCCGTGACACCCATCGATTCAATGAGCGAAGACCGGCTTCTCCAGACCGCGGCTGCGGTCGAACGCCATTCCGAGCATCCGCTCGCCACAGCCATCGTTCGCGCTGCCACTGACCGCGGACTCACGGCAAAGTCGGTCGATCGCTTTGACTCCCATACCGGGAGAGGGGTAAGCGGAATCGTCGACGGAAATCGCGTTTCGGTCGGAAGCGCCCGGATGATGAAAGACCTGGGCGTCGAGCCTCGCGACACCGGGTCGCATTTGCAGAGCGAAGCCGGACTGGCGTCCGTTTTCGTCTCGGTTGACGGAAGACATGTCGGCGCAATTCAGGTGGGAGACCAAGTGCGCGCGTCTTCGCGCGAGGCCGTGAAGCTACTGAAAGCGATGGGCCTCGACGTGCGTCTTTTGACCGGGGACAACCCCGAGACCGCTCAGGATGTTGCCAGCCGCACCGCAATCGACTCGGTGACCGCCGCGGCCCTTCCCGGCGACAAGCTGGGTGAGATAGAGCGGCTCAAGGCGAGCGGGCGTGTAGTCGCGATGGTCGGCGATGGAATCAACGACGCGCCGGCGCTGGCGCGGGCCGACGTGGGAATCTCGATGCCGAAGGGGACCGACATCGCCATCGAGGCGAGCGACATTGCGCTGATGCGGAGCGATCTGCGTAGCGTTGCGACGGCGATTGCTCTCGCGCGCCGGACGATGAAGACGATGAAGGAGAATCTTTTCTGGGCGTTCATTTATAACGTGGTAGGCATTCCCGTCGCGGCGGGGGTGCTGTATCCACTCACCGGGCTGATGTTGAGCCCGCTCATCGCCAGTGCGGCGATGGCGTTCAGCTCGGTAAGTGTGGTGACGAACAGCCTGCGACTGCGCAGCGCAAAGCTCCTATGACCGTTCCGGAGTGTTGAAATGCCATTGAAGACAGTATCACGGGGGAAAAGGGAAGCAGTGCCGTCTGCCGAATGTGGTTGCGGGGTTCGTGACGCGGCTGGAGCCGTACGCAAAGCCGTCGCCGTCGATCCCGAAGTCAAGTCGCGAAACCTGACGCGTCTTCGTCGCATCGAGGGTCAGATTCGAGGACTCCAGAAGATGGTCGATGAGGATCGCTACTGCGCCGACATTCTGACGCAGGTCTCTTCCGTGCACGAGGCGCTGCGCGGAGTCGGAAAAGAATTGATGCGGAACCACTTGAAGCATTGCGCGACCGGCGCAATTCGCACGGGCGGCGACCGAGCCGACGAGATGTACGATGAAATCGTCGGGTTGATGTTCACACATAGCAGGTGACGGCTCTAGAACAACTACAACTGCAACTGAACGGGCGAGAGTGGTCGGTAGCATAGACGCCAGTTAACGAGTTCAGGAGGTCGGGACTCTCCTATTGGCGCGACAGCACACGCAGCTGCCTGTGGTCAGAAGGGTGCTGGTGGAGTCCGGACGTCGGGAACTGAAAAACTGGTTTCTACGCTATTGGCCACTCCCGCCCGTTCAGTTATCACTGCCTAGTCGCTCTCGGGGCTGGTTGAAACAACCGGCCCTTTCCCCTCGTATGTCCTAATGTTATAGTACAAGTGCACAATGCCAACTTTCGAGGTCGATTCCAGTAGCCCCACGCCGATATACGCCCAGCTGGACCGATCAATCAGGGCGGCGATCGCCACGGGGAAGCTCGAGCCCGGAGCACAGCTCCCGACGGTACGGCAGCTCGCCGTGGATCTGGCGGTCAATGCCAACACCGTCGCCCGTGTCTATGCGCAACTGGAGCGGGACGGGATACTGGAAACGCAACGGGGTGTTGGCACTTTCGTTCGGGAATCTCCGTCGCCGCAGGCGGCGAGAGCGCACCGCGAGCGAGAGCTGCGCGAGCTGATCCGCCGATTCATCGGAGACGCAGCGCTGTTGGGATTCACGCTACCCGAGCTAATCAGTCAGCTCAGAAACGAGGAGAAGAAATAAATGCCAGGATTGGACGAGGTTCTCGCAGCACGCCGCGCGGCGCGGGCTTCGCGTTCGCAGGTGCGCACAAACGTTGTCGCGATTGCGATTCTAATGCTGTCGATCATCGCTGGAATAGTTCTTACCGGCGCGACGCAAAACCCCTTCTGGCTGCTCTCCGGAGTGCTGCTGGGAGTCTTCTTCTCGCAATCGCCCAAAATCGCCAAGCAATGGGAACGGGCGGTTGTATTACGCCTGGGCCGGTACACCGGCTTACGTGGGCCTGGCTTGTTCTGGATCACTCCCTTTGTCGAAACGATTCCGATCTACATCGACCAGCGCGTCGTGACGACAAGCTTCGCGGCGGAAGAGACGCTGACATCCGACACCGTACCTGTGAACGTGGACGCGGTGCTATTCTGGATGGTGCACGATTCCGAAAAGGCGGCCCTCGAGGTGCAGGAATACACCCAGGCGGTTAGCTGGGCGGCCCAAACGGCGCTCCGCGACATAATCGGGCGTACCTCGCTCACCGAGCTTCTACGCGGACGAGAAAGAATCGAAGCCGAGTTGCAAACTTTGATCGACCAGCGCTCGAATCCGTGGGGGGTGACGGTTCAATCTGTGGAGATGCGCGACATCATCATCCCCGCATCGCTGCAGGACGCGATGTCCAGGGAAGCGCAAGCCTCGCGAGAGAAGTCCGCACGCATCATCCTCGGTCAGGCGGAGGTCGAGATCGCGCATCTCTTCTTCGACGCCGCGAAGTCCTACCAGAACAACCCGACCGCTCTCCACCTGCGCGCTATGAACATTCTCTACGAGGGATTGAAGGAGAAGGGAGCTCTGATGCTCGTGCCAAGTACCGCAGTCGAATCGATGGGACTTGGCGGACTCATGGGCGCCGCGGCGTTGAGACAACAGACACTGAGTGGCGAAACTGAGGCGGGTCCGGCAGCAGTCTAGGCACCCCGGTGATCAAAAAAAGCGCATCTCAAAAGAGATGCGCTTTTTTGTCTTGGTATTCTTTACTGTCCCGCGGGTATCGCCTGCGGTTTACGTTCTCCCGCTCCAACCCTTTGAGAGCCTCCCTCGGACAGAAGCTTCGTGACGAAGCGCTGACCTTCTGACACTCGTTCGATTTCCACTGCGATCGCATCCACCGACTGCTCGATACGTTCGAGACGCTGAGCGGTTTCTGTAAAAGCCGATGGCGGAAGCGGGGGACGGCTTGATTTCTTCCACATCATCCGTGCCGCGGAAAAGGCGAGAGGAGCCAGCACCAGAATGGTGAATGCGCCCCCCAATACGCCAACCAAGTCGGAATCGAATCCGCCGAAACTCCTATCCTCCGTGGCAGCAACCAGACCCGCAGGCGCGCTCGACAATTGCCGGCCTGTTTCCGCAAGATCGGTCTCGAGCTGCAACTGGCGTTGATCGAGCAGCGCGATACGGTTTTCGAGTCCCTTTCTTGCCGTCTCGTCGCCGGTGTTAGCCAGCTGGCTTAACATTTTGCTACGCCGGGAATCCACGGAGTTAAGCTGCGTAGAAAGCTCTTCGCGCCGCGCGCGCAGAATCGCTACATCGCGCTTGGTCAACGGCGACGCAATCGTGACGGCCTCGCTCCCGGGCGCCGCCGGGATGACGACGGTGGGCTTTGCCGGGGCCGTAGTTTGTGGCGCGGCTTGAGTTTGCATAACGTACCTACGAGCCGAGGGGCTGAGGGGTTACATGGCTCCGCATAAAATGTCATCCACCCTCCCCCTATTCCATACGCTGCTGGAACGCGATGTGCGCGGAGGGGACACATGGACCGTCAGATAACTCTTGACCCAGCGGACCGCGCCGACAAGGTGAAAGAAGGCGGGATTCACGAGGTGACGCTGGACCTGGGATATCAGCGACTCGCGATCGTCAACGTCGGTTTCTTCGGTGCGTCGAATGGAGTCGGAAGACAATGGGTTTTAATTGATGCCGGGTTAGTCGGTACGGCTGGAATGATCACCCGCGCCGCCGAGAAACGCTTCGGTGCCCGTGCGAAACCCGCCGCAATTGTTCTCACACACGGACACTTCGACCACGTTGGCGCCCTCGAGGCGTTGTCGGAAAATTGGGACGTACCGGTGTACGCTCACGAGCTCGAGCTGCCTTATCTGGATGGACGCTCCTCGTACCCACCGCCCGATCCAGCCGTCGGCGGCGGAATGATCGCCGCCCTGTCACCGTTTTTCCCGAGTGGTCCTGTCGATGTGAGTAAGCATTTGCGAACTCTCCCCGCCGACGGGAGCGTTCCGGGAATGCCGGGGTGGCGCTGGATTCACACCCCTGGGCACACGCCCGGTCACGTCTCGCTATGGCGGGAGAGCACTCGCACTATCATCGCCGGCGACGCGTTTATCACTACCAAACAGGAATCAGTTTACGCTGTCACGGTGCAGGAGCCGGAGATGCACGGACCACCGATGTACTACACACCCGATTGGGAGCAAGCGAAGTCCTCAGTGCAGCGACTCGCCCGCCTCGAGCCGGAGGTAGTCATCACTGGCCATGGGCGCGCGATGCGAGGGCAGGATATGCGCGAGGCTCTGCATCGACTCGCCGACAATTTCGATGAGATCGCGGTACCGGAGCACGGTCGTTACGTCGGCCACCCGGCCCGGGCCGACGAAACCGGTGTTACCTACATCCCGCCGAAGCCCTAGCGAAACTCAACCCGCGCGTTCAATGCCAGTCCGGTTCGTCCACGAGCGTGTCGACGCGGAATCGCCGCACTGATGCCTTTCCCGCAATTCGCTCCCAGCCTGACCTCGTGCTGGTGTGCGCCACTGCAATCTCGAAGCTGTCTGGCGCAAACCAGCGAGTGTGGTTCAGGTCGTCGTCGCAATCGCATCCGCCGCCGCCGGGTCCCTTCACTACTACCTCGTTGTTAGTGAGGTCGCGGACCACTCCATATGTCCCCGGGTTGCTGGGCATGGTGTCCTCGCCGACGTAAGCGATGTAGCGACCGTTTGGCGAAACGAGAACATCCTGGAACGACGCCCACACATCTTCCGGTAGGGGGCTGGTATCTACCCGATGCGCGCCCAGTCGGAGGCGAAAAATCTGGCGCTGCGGAGTAGACGAATCCTCGGACACCTGAACCAATCCGATTACCACGCTGTCCCCCACGGAAATCGGTGACGGGGGGATGACGTTGCGAATGGTATCGGCTCCGAGCGGGGACAGAACTTCGACTCGATAAACTGTTCCGGTGTCTTCCGTTGGATCCCACGACTGCGTAAACGAGGAATCGATCACCCGGATCTGGGTAAGAGGCTCGTCCTTCGCGTCTCGGCCACAAGCGCCGACAGCCGCGGCGGCCACAGCCACCACGACAAGGACCGCGAGACGCGATGGCGCCAATGCTATTTCTCGACCTCGGCGTCGCCGCTGGTGCGTGCAGCTGCCGCAGATCTCGGAGTCTTGATCTCCTCGGTGCTAAGCACGATCGGCGGGAGTCCCGCTGTCTTTAACGTCAAGTTTATTGAAGGCAGTATGAGAAGAGCACCACGCATTGCCGAGAGTTGTCGTTCCAGTTGCGCGGACAAATCATTGAAAACCGTGTAAGACTGGCTGGTTGGCTTCGCGTCCGCTCCGCCAACAACACCCGCCAACGCGGCGATCTTGTTATTGATCTTGATCGGGTAGTTCAACGGATCCTGACTCGATTGATTCCTTACCTGATAGATCTCGCCCTCCACCGCGGAGAGTTTGGCGGTGAGATCGGTTGCAACGGCGGAAAACGCTGGGCGTTTATCCGCGGGCATTCTCGCCGCCCGCTCAGCCAATTGCCATTTCAAATTGCGAATGGTTTTTACGGCGTCGTTCGCCTGACTTGTCTTGTCGTGAATTCGCATCAGCAGATCGAACTGCTCCTTTAGGTCCGCGTCCGTCGCGCTCGTTCGCGGGTCTTTGACGACAGCAATGGGTTGGGTCAAATGTTGTCCGTTCACATTGAGACGCACCGAGTAGGTGCCGGGCAGAACAACCGGGCCGCTGGTACCTCCCGCCCACAAGATCATGTTCTCGAATGTCGAGACGTCGGGGTAACGCAGGTTCCAGGCGAACATGTTGAGACCGGCTTTGTTGGCCACGCGCGGAGGTGGTGGTCTCCGTGTCGGTCCTTCGTCGGGGGCTGTTTCCTCGCTCCGCGCTTCCAGACGTGTCGCCGTGTCCGGAGCGACGCCCGCGCGCCTCAAGCTGTCGTTGCGCGCGGCTCGCAGGCTATCGGCGCGAATCGAATCTGCGGCTACCGCGGGATCCTGTTGGCTGGTGAAACTCCGAATCAGTTTTCCCCGGCTGTCGAGGAAATCGAGAGTGACAAGTTGGTGCGGCTGCGAGAGCCAGTAGTAAACCACACCGCCAGAAGGCGGATTGGCCCCCGAAGGATGCCCGCCTGCGGCTCCGTTGCCGCCCCCACCGCCGAATCCCGCGCGGTAGACCCGGCGTGGCTTGAACAAATACGCGGTGGTTCGAGGAATTCCAGGGTTCATCTGCCTCAGCGCCGAGAGGTCGTCCATGATCCAGAAGGAGCGACCGTGGGTCGCGGCGATGAGGTCACCTTCCTTGATGGTGAGATCGTGTATCGGGACGAGCGGAAGATTTCGGCGTAGCGATTGCCAAGTCGCACCGTCATTGAAGGAAATCCATACTCCGCGCTCGGTTCCGGCGTAGAGCAATCCCTGCCGCTCGGGATCCTCGCGGACGACTCGTGTGAATTCGGTCGAGGGAATGCCGGCCGCAATCGATGTCCACGTCGCGCCGTAGTCATTGGTTTTGTAGAGGTAAGGCCGCATGTCGTCGAGCTGATATCGGTTCGCGGCGACGTAGGCTGTTCCAGCCCCGAAATTCGATGCGTCGATCATTGAGATCCGCGCCCACTCGGGCAGACCAGGTGGAGTTACGTTCTTCCAGGTCTTGCCGCCATCGCGCGTCACGTTGACGAGACCATCGTCCGAGCCGGCCCAGATTACGCCAGCGACTCTTGGCGACTCCGCAATCGTGAACACCGTCGCGTAGTACTCAACCGATGTCTGATCCTTGGTGATCGGACCCCCTGACGATCCCAGCGTCCTGGGATCGTGTCTGGTCAGGTCCGGACTGATTGCGCGGTACGTCTGTCCCTCGTCGTCAGACTGGAAGATGACGCTACTGCCGACGTACATCCTGTTCGGATTGTGCGGAGAGATCACGATCGGGAAGGTCCATTGAAATCGGTACTTTGCGTCTGCTGCGTCGTGTCCCATCGGATTATTCGGCCACGGATTCACGTCCCGCTCGAACCCCGTCTTGATATCCTTGTGTGTAAGCAGGCCACCGTAGGAGCCGGCAAATACGACATCCGGGGAGTCGGGACGAACAGCGATGTAGCCGCTCTCGCCGCCGCCGACGTCGTACCAGTCGGCGATGGAAATTCCGCCGCTCTGTCTGCTTGGCCCACAGAAAGTGGAGTTGTCCTGCTGCGCCCCGCACACCCGATACGGAAAGTGATTCGTGGTGACGACGTGATAGAACTGCGCTGTTGCCTGATCCTGCTCCGTCCACGACCTGCCGCCGTTGAAAGACACGTTGGCGCCGCCGTCGTTGGACTCTATCATCCGCTGCGGATCGTTGGCGGCGATCCAAAGGTCGTGATTGTCGCCGTGGGGGACCGTGATGGGGCGAAAAGTCTTGCCGTTGTCGATTGACCGGTACATTCCGGTGTTGAGAACGTAGACAGTCTTCTCGTCCTTGGGATCGGCAAAGATTCTTGTGTAGTACCAGGCTCGTTGACGCAATCTTCGCTCGCTGTTCGTGCGCGTCCACGTCGCGCCGCCATCCGCCGATCGATACACACCACCGGAATCGGCTTCCACAATTGCCCACACGACCTTCGGATTGGCGGGCGAGACAGCGAGGCCAATATTGCCGATAACGGATTGGGGAAGTCCCGGATTCCGCGTTATTTCACTCCAGTGTTCGCCGGCGTCGGTCGATTTGAAGATTCCGCTTCCGGCCCCGCCAGAAACGAGTTGCCATGGCGTTCTCCACGCCTGCCAGAATGCAGCGTAGATGACATCGGGATTGGTGGGATCCAGCACGAGGTCGGTGATTCCCGTTGAATCGTTGCGGTAAAGAACCTTCCGCCAGGTTTTGCCGCCATCGATGGTCTTGAAAACACCTCTCTCTGTGTTTGGGCCGAAGACATGGCCCTGCGCTCCCACGTAGACAATGTCCGGATTGGTGGGATGCACGCGGACGCGGGAGATCTGCCTCGTATCACCAAGACCCAGGGAGGTCCATGTTTTTCCCGCGTCCGTGGTCTTCCAGACGCCTTCGCCGTGCGAGACGTTGCCGCGAATCGGATATTCACCCGTCCCGACATAAACGATGTCCGGATTCGATTCACTGATTCCGACGGCGCCGATGGTGCCGCCGAAATATTTGTCCGTCGTCGCAGCCCACGTGACTCCGCCGTCGGTCGTCTTGGAAACACCGCCCCCCGTCGTCCCGAAATAGTACTCGTTCGGGCGCTTCGCCGACCCCGCAACGGCTACTGACCTCCCTCCTCGAAACGGTCCTATCTCACGCCATTTGAGAGCTGCAAAGGCGAGCGTGTCGTACCCAGCGGCGGGGAGCTGCTGCACCGCTACCGCAGGGGGAATTCTGGAAGGAGGCTGCGCGCCTGTGTTCGCCGCGGTGAGGACCATGGCAGCGCCCGCTACCAGGCATGTTGAGAGGCAAAATCTATGGGCGGAAATACTCACAGTCGGATCTCCAGGCGGGTGGGTGGGACGCGTCGTGAAGCACCCAGGATGTAGCGCGACCAATATCGCCTGTGCAAGGTCGAAGCGGGGTTCTTGCTGAGCGGATGCTAGCGAAGAAATCGCTCGGCGAGCTGTTGAAGCCGCTCGTCACCCTCTCGCTCGGCGCGGGTTCGAATGCGCTCGACGTACGACCGCAGCTTTTGTTCGCCCCAGTAGTAACCCGTTGCACTTTCCGCGCTGCCGGTATCGCCGGCGCGGGCGCCCTCGAGGAGCGCCTCCGCGGCTGCTTCGTCATAACCGGGATCAGACCGCGAGGGCAGCGAGTAATGCTTTCCGGGATCGCCCCAGCCCGCATCTTCTTTCACGAACGCACGCGACATTTGTTGTCCTCGACGTTGGCCACACAATGTCGCAGCTTTCACGCCGTTATCACGGTACTTGCAGTTCAGCGGTGTAACCCCAGCAAACGCGAGAGAAAAATGCAACAAGATTCCTTCGAGGAGCAACAGGAAGCCCTCGATCCCCATCGGCGCGAGGAGCGCGACGGCGCTGAGATGGAAATGTCAGGCCGTATTCGTCAGAAAGGCGTGCTTCTCAACGGAACCGAGACGAGTGCGCAGCTCGACGACCTGCTCACGGCAATCGACCGGTTCGAAGCGGCGGTGATCGCCCGTGGCGGCGATCTCATGGTGAACATGCCGACGTCCTTGCCGCCAGAGAGTGCGGAATTCGTGATCCCCACGCGCATCGCCGGTGAGGACGTCGAAGCGTACGCATCCCGCATCCAGGGCGCGGCGGAACGACTGGAGAAAGCTGATTTCTAGCGGTAGAAGAGTGTGGTAAAAAGCGCGACGAGCAGAAGCATTCGGTGGGCGCAAGCGGGTTTGCTCACCAATGCGATCCTCGTTCTCGTAAAGCTGATCGCGGGAATAGTCGGGCACGCCAACGCACTCGTTGCCGACGCCGTCGAGTCGTCGGCCGACATTTTTTCTTCGCTCATAGTCTGGATGGGTGTCAGCATCGCCGCCCGGCCGGCGGATGAGGATCATCCATATGGACACGGCAAGGCCGAACCCCTCGCTGCCGCCGTCGTATCGCTAATGCTGCTCGGGGCGGCGGCAGGAATATCCATTCTCGCCATCCGTGAGATTCTTACGCCGCATCATCTGCCGGCGCCGTTCACGCTGTTCGTCGCGGCGGGTGTAATAGTCGTGAAGGAGATTCTCTACCGTCGCGTCGCGCGAGTCGGGAGGGAAGTCGGCAGCACCGCCGTCACCGCCGACGCGTGGCATCACCGCAGCGATGCAATCAGCTCGACAGCAGCCTTCATCGGAATCAGCATTGCGCTGATAGGTGGTCGCGGTTGGGAAGCTGCCGACGACTGGGCGGCACTCGTCGCTGCGTTGGTAGTCGCTATCAACGGAATACGTACACTCAAGCCCGCCGTCTCGGGGCTGATGGACGAAGCGCCAGACCGCACGGTGAAGGACCGCGCCTTGAGAGCAGCCTCAGATGTTGACGGCGTGCGCAGCGTCGAGCGTCTCAACGTGCGCAGCGCGGGCCTCGGCTTCTACGTCGATCTCCACGTGCAGGCCGATCCAAGCATGTCGCTGGAGACGGCGCACGAGATCAGTGCCAAAGTGAAATACGCGATAGTCGGGGCGATTCCGAATGTCGTGGCAGTGATGGTTCATATGGAGCCATATCGACAGCCGGCAATCGATCCGCTACTGAGTCTGCCCCCCCTCTGACGCGTTCGCACCAGCGCGGATCCAGGCTCCGCCCTTTCCACCGCGTTTCTCGAGTAACCGGATCTCAGAAATCTCCATTCCACGGTCGATGGCCTTCGCCATATCGTAGATCGTGAGAAGCGTCACTGTGACCGCCGTCAGAGCCTCCATTTCCACTCCCGTCGGGGCTCGAGTCGAGGCCCAGGCGTTGACCCGGAGTCCTGGCAGCTCCTGGTCGTACGCGACGTCGACACCCGCATCGGTGAGCGACAGCGGATGACACAGGGGAATGAGTTCCGCGGTGCGCTTCGCCGCCATGATGCCGGCAATTCTCGCGGTGGCAATTACATCGCCTTTTGCAATGGCATTCTGCTCGATGGCGCGAAGAGTTTCTGGGCTCATTTTTATCGCCCCCGCAGCCCGTGCGTTGCGACTGGTCTCTTCCTTTGCCCCGACGTCCACCATCCGGGCTTGCCCGGCCGCGTCGGTATGAGTGAGGTCTTTCATCGAAGAGTTACCGAGAGTTCGCGAATGAGCCGCGCCGTGATAAGCTGGGGGCTCACGTTACCTGTGACGTTCGTCTTGGCACGGAGCACCGCATCGACGGCCTCGCTCGCGGCCGCGGCCGCGGAATCGTCCTGGCGGTGCAAGGCGTCGCGAACCCGTTCGCCAAGCATATCGACCAGAGCGTCAAGAGTGTCCGAGAAGGCGCCACGCGCGCTAGATGCTCCCTGCGAGAGCGCGGTGGAGTAGCGAGGAGAGCGACGCTGTCCTGTGGCGGCGTCGATGATCCTGCGTGCGTTAATGGTCGCGCGAGCGTCCGTCTCGCCGGTGAATAAACGACCCGGCGCTCCGGCGGCGGCGCGCACACGTTCAGCCGCAGTGGCCTTGCCGACATCGTCCAGTGCTCCCTTCACAAACGGGTCGCTGACGAATGCCTTGACCGCGGCGTCCGTCACCAGAGGGACACGCACGGCGACCACCCTCGACCGGATCGTCGGCAATAACGCACCCGGCTCGCTCGACGTGAGAATTATCCGCGTGTCCGCGAGCGGCTCTTCGAGCAGCTTGAGAAAGGCATTTGCCGCCATGTCCGCCCCCTCTTGCGGGACCATTCGTTCAGCGTCGCCGATGATGAATACCTTTTGCGTGCCCATTGCTGGAGCCAGGCCGGCGCGCTGAACGAGGGAACGGACCGTCGCGACGTAAATTCCCTCGCTTCCCGACGGCGGGGCATAGAGGCCATGTGCTGCGGCGCGCTCCGCGAGCGCTTCAGCATAATCTGCACGCACCTGCTCAAGGTCTGGATCGCTGTCTCTCAGGCGAGGGCGTGGAAATACCCAGTGCAGGTCAGGGTGGGTGAGATCGCGAACATACTTGCAGCTCGTGCAACGATCGCAGGGCGGGTTGTCGCCACTGCAAAGAATTCGCTGTGAGAGCCAGAGAGCGAGTCGCTGCTTGCCTGTTCCCCGGGGCCCCTGAAACAGGAGACTCGCCGGAAGACTGCCTGCGCGTAGGCTGTCGGACAAGCGCTTACGCAGATTCTCGTGACCGTATAATTCGATGATCGGCACCCCGAAATATGGCAAGGCTCTCGACACTGCTACAGCGCTCGATCGGTGGCACATTTTCTGACTTTCAGTTCTGCCGTAGCAGCGTAACCGTCACCGGAGATCCTCATGGCCAGCCAGCTCACTGGGCGCAAAGTCGCCTTTCTTGCCACCGACGGCGTCGAAGAGGTCGAGTTCACGGCGCCCTGGAACGCGCTAAAACAGGCTGGGGCGGATGTAACGCTGCTCTCCGACAAGACCGGCGAGATCCAGGCGGTGAACCATCAGGAGAAAGGCCGGTCCTTTCCAGTCGATGGACCCGTGGCAGGAGCCAGTGCCCGGGACTTTGATGCTCTCGTTCTTCCGGGGGGAGTCGCGAACCCGGACAAGCTGCGCACGAACAAGGACGCAGTTCAGCTGGTCCGAGAGTTTATGGAGGCGGATAAGCCAGTCGCCGCGATCTGTCATGGTCCTTGGCTGCTCATCGAAGCCGATGCCGTCCGCGGGCGCACTATCACGTCCTGGCCGAGCTTGCAGACCGACGTCAAGAACGCTGGTGGCGCCTGGGTCGACAAACAAGTCCAGCTCGATCAGAAACTGTTGACGAGTCGCAAACCGGATGACCTCCCCGCGTTCTGCGCGCAACTGGTCAGTCTTCTCACCACCGCGATCGACGAACGGCGGCTCGACAAGATGGTCGAGCAGAGCTTTCCCGCCAGCGACCCGCTGCCCGGTCCGATCGCACTGGGGTAACAAACGCGGCAGCTTAAGGGTGCCACTTTGCAAAGCAAAGTACTTGACAGTTACAGGTCCGACGTCTTAACTTGGCTCCAATGGCCTCCATAACACCTCTCCACCGCGCTCCTACGCCAGAACCGCCCGCACTGCACGTTCGGGCGATGGACAACCTCGCTTTCATTCGGGACACAATGGAAGCGGCCGGGTCTTTCACGGCGGTCTCGGGGTGGGGCATGGTTGCAGTCGGGATCATTGCCACCGTTGCGGCGATGATCGCCTCCTCGCAATCGACCGTTTTGCAGTCTTTGAACGTGTGGCTGGCAGCCGCGGTTCTCGCCCCCGCGGTCATGCTTTGGGCAATCGTGCGAAAGGCGCGGCGTGCTCACATGCCGCTCTTGTCGGGCCCGGGACGCAAATTCGTGCTCAGTTTCTCGCCGCCGATGCTGGTAGGCGCCCTCCTCACGGTTGTTCTTTATCGAGCGGGATTGGCGAGCACCATTCCTGGAATGTGGCTTCTTCTCTACGGAACGGCTGTCGTGGCTGGCGGCGCGTTTTCCGTCAAAGTCGTCCCCGTGATGGGGTTTTGTTTCATGCTCGCCGGGACTATCGCGCTATTTGCGCCACCAATGTGGAATGACTGGATCATGGCGGCTGCCTTCGGCGGACTCCACATCGGTTTTGGAATACCCATCGCTCGGAGGCACGGTGGCTAGGCACGGAGCTGCCCGTGACGACCGGCGGTCGAGCCCAGGCGACTTGCGAACAGTGCGCGG
Source organism: Gemmatimonadaceae bacterium (assembly GCA_046262755.1). GTDB lineage: Bacteria > Gemmatimonadota > Gemmatimonadetes > Gemmatimonadales > Gemmatimonadaceae > UBA4720. Next base: position 15,372 of record JBHEME010000004.1, read on the forward strand.
TAAATCCGACGGCTCGTCCTCGGCGCGCGCCGAAGCGCTCGACAGGCTCATTCACGAGCGTTTGCGACTGGGAATCGTCAGCGCGCTCGCAGTAAACGATTCGCTCAGTTTCAGTGATTTGAAGAAGTTGATGAAAACGACCGATGGAAATCTGAGCGTGCACGCACGGAAGCTCGAAGAGGCTGACTACATCGCCTGCACCAAATCGTTCGAGGGAAGGATGCCCAAGACCGAATACAGGCTTACTTCGACCGGACGCAGGGCGCTCGAGCGGTACCTTGACCACATGGAAGCCCTCATCCGCGCTACACGCGAGCGCTGACACACCTGCCGCGCACCCAGCACCCATGAAGCACTCTCACGCCCGTTCGTCCCACACTCGCCAGACTCCGGCAGAGTTGGGTATTCACGTCGCGATCATCATGGATGGAAACGGCCGCTGGGCCACAGCGCGTGGCCGTCCGCGCACAGCGGGCCACATCGCCGGTGCGCGAGTGGTCAGAAAGATTGTCGAGGCCGCGCCGAGCTGTGGGATCGGGATGCTCACGCTTTACGCGTTCTCTGCGGATAACTGGACGAGACCATCGCGCGAAGTCGCGCTCCTGATGCGGTTGTTCCGGCGTTACCTCGTGTCCGAGACGGAGCGTTGCGTCACCAACGGCGTTCGGATGCGGATCATTGGCCGGCGTGATCGAATTCCGCCAGAGTTGCTCCGTGCGATAGTCGCTGCTGAAGAAACCACCCGGCGCGGCACCACGCTCGATCTCCGTATCGCGGTCGATTACTCCGCGCGCGATGCAATTGTCCGTGCAGCAGGGGCATTGGGGGAGCGGGGAGGGATTGCAGTTACGCGCGAGGGATTTGCCCGTGCGATGTGCGCTGTCGACCATTGGTCCGCTGAGTGCCGGGATGTGGATCTGCTGATCCGCACCGGAGGTGAGCAGCGTCTGAGCGACTTCATGCTCTGGGAGTGCGCTTACGCCGAGCTGTACTTCACCGATCGTCGCTGGCCAGATTTCACGGCGACGGATCTCCAGCACGCGGTGAAGGAGTTCCACTCGCGCGAGCGGAGATTCGGCACGGTGCCCGAGGCAGCCGCCGGATAACTACTCCACCGTACGGATCGCGGCGCGTACGAACTCTCTCACAACTAAAGCTGGCAGCCTGGAGCGCTAAGCCTGGAGCGTTTCAGCCCTTTTTTTTCCGGCGCCAGATGGAACTTTTTGCAGATCCCAAGAGGAAGGCAAATAGTCCGTGAAAGTGTTTGTAGGCTCAACGGCTTTGAGCTTGGCGCTCAGAGACGCCCGCTTTAGTTGTGAAGTAGCCTTCGGTAAACCCCGGTCTTAACGCGGAGAGTACCACGGCGTCTACCGTTACAGCCGCGGCACCACGCCGCGGCGCCTAACTAGTTGTGGAGGTTTGAAATGTCGACAGTACGTACCGTGGCGCTCGGCGCCATGCTGGTTCTTGGTGTCGCTGGCGTGTCAGGAGCTCAGGCTTCCTCGACCCCCCGCACTCGTGCGGATAGCGGCTGGCACCGCCGCGGACCCGGAGCGGCAGGTCAGGCTGGCGCCCGTAGAGGCGATGGAGAATTCCGTTTCGCGCGCGATCTCAACCTGACCGAAGCCCAGAAGACCCAGATCAAGGCCATCCGCCAGAAGTATCAGCCGCAGCAGAAGGCGCTGCGTGATCAGGCCAAGCCTTTCATGGAGGCCGCGCGTGCGGCCCGCCAAAAGGGCGACACTGTTGCTTTCCGCTCCAACATGGAGAAGGCAAGACAGGTCATGCAGGGCGGTCAATCGATCCGGACGCAGGAAAACGCAGAAATCCGCAATATTCTGACGGCGGAGCAGCGTACGAAATTTGACGCTCGCGAGAAGCAAATGGCGGAGCGTCGCGCTGAGGGCGGGAAGAATAGTTGGCGCGGTAAAGGCCGTCCTGGTCGCCGCACCCGTCCGGCGGCAGGCACCGCTCAGTAACAGCAGGGAAGTCCAACACGAAATGCCTTCGGCGCAGTGCGCCGGAGGCATTTTGCTTTGTGTTACACTATCCGCCTGATGTCGCAAAAATTAACTTTGCCAATGGACCTTCTTGCGCGAGATGTCAGTCGCGCTTCGGGAGCGAGGTAAAGCAAAAGATGACATCCGACGTGGTGCAGCTAACGCGTCGCGGGTTTGGCAAGACCATGCGGCGTGACGCGTGGTGGGTGCAACCGCTCGTCGTATTCATCATCCTTGGCGGTTTTCTCGTGTATGCGACCTGGGCTGCGTTCCAGAATAAGTATTACGCGTTCGGGAACTACCTCTCGCCCTTTTACTCGCCGCTCCTTTTTTCTGACTCACCGCACGCCTGGATTCACGGAACACGGCCATCGTGGGTCCCGTCGTTTCTTCCATTTTCTCCCGCGCTTCTCATCCTGCCCTTTCCCGCCGGCTTCAGACTCACCTGCTACTACTATCGAGGCGCGTACTACAAGAGCTTCTGGGCAGACCCGCCCAACTGCAGCGTCGGTGAACCGCGTCACTCATATCGTGGGGAGCGATTTCTGCCCCTCGTGGTGCAGAACATCCACCGCTATTTCCTGTATTTCGCTCTCATTTTTCTCGTGATACTGGCCAGCGATGCGTACAAGGCGATGTGGTTCTTCGACCGAAATACCGGGCATCAGAATTTCGGAATCGGCATTGGCACCCTCGTTCTCCTCACCAACGTGATTCTCCTCGGCGGCTATACCCTTGGCTGCCATTCGCTGCGACATGTCGTGGGCGGATATCTCGACCGGCTGTCTCGTGCACCGGTGCGAAAAAAAACCTACGATTGCGTGAGCTGCCTGAATCGTGGACACATGCGCTGGGCGTGGCTCAGTCTTTTCTGGGTGGCGTTTGCAGACGTGTACATCAGGCTGCTGGCGATGGGTATCTGGCACGACGTGAGGCTGTTCTAATTGCCCGAGTACCAAAGGCACGAGCACGATGTGCTCGTGATCGGCGCCGGTGGGGCAGGACTCCGCGCCGCGATTGAAGCCGCGCACTCCGGCGCGTCAGTTGGACTCATCTGCAAATCTCTTCTCGGAAAGGCTCACACGGTGATGGCCGAAGGAGGCGTAGCAGCCGCGCTCGCGAACGTGGACGATCGCGACAACTGGCGCGTCCACTTCGCCGACACAATGCGTGGGGGCCAGTATCTCAATAACTGGCGGATGGCGGAGATCCATGCCAAGGAAGCTCCCGATCGCGTGCGAGAGCTCGAGGCATGGGGCGCGATATTCGATCGAACGGAGGATGGCCGAATCCTCCAGCGCAACTTCGGCGGACACAAGTATCCGCGTCTCGCCCACGTTGGAGACCGGACGGGGCTCGAGATGATTCGGACACTACAGGACTACGCGATCTATCAGCCCATCGATGTGCACATGGAGTGCACCATAGTCTCACTGCTCAAGGATGGTAATCGCGTTGCGGGTGCACTCGGTTACGACCGCGAACGCGGTCGGTTCAAGCTGTTTGCGTCCAAGGCGGTCGTGCTGGCAACGGGCGGTATCGGTCGGGCGTTCAGCGTCACCAGCAACAGCTGGGAATACACGGGAGACGGACACGCGCTGGCGTACAACGCGGGCGCGGCCCTTCAGGACATGGAGTTCGTACAATTTCATCCCACGGGAATGGTGTGGCCTCCCAGTGTGCGCGGAATTCTCGTCACCGAGGGCGTGCGTGGCGAAGGGGGTATTCTCGTCAATCGCGAAGGACGTCGTTTCATGTTCGACGACATTCCCGAGAATTATCGGAACCAGACGGCCGATAGCGAGGAGGAGGGCTGGCGCTACACCCAGGGCGACAAGAATTCGCGGCGCCCCCCGGAGCTTCTCACCCGTGACCACGTGGCGCGATGTATCATGCGCGAAGTTCGCGAGGGACGCGGAAGTCCACACGGTGGCGTCTTTCTCGACATCTCGTGGATCAAGACGAAGCTCTCCAACGCTGAGGAGCACATAAAGAAAAAGCTCCCCAGCATGTATCATCAGTTCAAACAGCTGGCCGACATCGACATTACGAGGGAGCCCATGGAAGTGGGACCTACCACCCACTACGTGATGGGGGGAGTGCGTGTCGATGGCGACACGCAAATGTCTACGCTGCCCGGTCTGTTCGCCGCCGGAGAAGTCGCCGCCGGCCTCCACGGTGCAAACCGCCTCGGAGGAAACTCTCTGTCGGATCTTCTTGTTTTCGGAAGGAGGGCAGGGCAATACGCGGCTGAATACGCCGCCCGGCAATCCTCGCCTAAGGTCGACTCGGGCGAAGTCGACGCTATCGAGAAGCGTGCGCTCGAACCGTTCGCCCGACAGGAAACAACGGAGGGGCCTTACCAGGTGCAGCACGATCTGCAGATGATGATGCAGAATCTGGTCGGAATCGTGCGGCGAGAGGCCGAGATGAAGCAGGCACTGGAGGGTCTGCGAGACCTTCGCCGACGCGCGGTGAAGGTTTCCGTTCCGGGGAACAGAGAGTACAATCCGGGTTGGCACACGGCGCTCGATCTGCCCAACCTTCTGACCGTCGCGGAAGCTGTTGCACGCTCGGCGCTGGAGAGGAAGGAAAGCCGTGGCGGACATTTCCGCGACGATTTTCCGGAAAGGGATCCCGCTTATGGCAAGTTCAACATTCTCGTGCGCCGCGGTCCAGATGGCGAGATGCAGGTGACGCGGGAGATTCTTCCAGAGATGCGTGACGATTTGAAGCAGATCATCGAGGAGAATAAATAGTGACCGGCGCGTCGACTGCACGCGGCGTTGTGGAAAGCGGACAGCGCGCCGCCGCCAGGAGTGACACGAGCGCTGGTGACGAGGGGAAGAGCGCAAACTTTCGCGTTTGGCGGGGCGCCGCCGGGGCGGGAAACCTCGAGGACTACTCGACTACAGTTTCCGAGGGAATGGTGGTGCTCGACGCAATCCACCAGATCCAGTCCGAGAGTGCGAGTGATCTTGCCGTCAGATGGAACTGTAAGGCAGGGAAATGCGGATCGTGCTCAGCAGAGATCAATGGGATGCCCCGCCTGATGTGCATGACGCGTCTGAGCGAGCTGGATCTGACGAAGGCTGTCACCGTAGAGCCAATCCGCGCTTTTCCACTGGTGCGGGACCTCGTCACCGACGTCTCGTCAAACTTCCGCGGGAAGAAGCGGATCCGGAAGTTTACTCCGCGCCCGCCCGATGCACCTGATGGAACCTGGCGCATAAACCAATCTGACGCCGACCGCGTTCAGGAATTTCGCAAGTGCATCGAGTGCTTCCTCTGTCAGGACGTGTGTCACGTGCTGCGCGACCACCATCTGCACGACGAGTTCATCGGACCGCGCCTGCTCGTCCACGTCGCGCAGCTCGAAATGCATCCCCTTGATGTGCTCGAACGGACCGACGAGCTGAAAGAGAATCACGGGATCGGTTACTGCAACATTACGAAGTGCTGCACCAAGGTCTGCCCGGAACACATCACCATTACCGACAACGCGATTATTCCGCTCAAGGAGCGCGTAGTCGACAGGCACTACGATCCATTGCGTAAATTGGTCCGACTCATGAGGGGCAATTCGCGGGTTCGCCGCGCGGACGTGGGTGCCGAGGGATGAGGCAGACTTTCGAGCTCAAGCCGATTTCCAGAGAAGCGATCCCGCGCGCCATCCAGAAAGCCGAACGCTATCGACTGATCAACCAGTCGTGGGCGGCCGAAAGCATCTGCCGCGACGTTTTGGAGATAGACCCGACAAACCAGCAAGTGCTGGTGATGTTCATCCTCGCCCTGACCGATCAACTTGCCGAGGGACACGCTCACACGATGAAAGTCGTCAGCGCGACGCTTCCCAGAATTACCGACCCTTACCAGCGCGCCTATTACAGCGGGATCGCCGCTGAACGCAACGGTCAGGCACACCTGCACCGAGGTGGGATGGGAAGCGCGTCGATGGCATACGAGGCGTTCCGCGAAGCCATGTCCTGGTACGAGAAGGCAGAAGCCATCCGACCAGCGGGGAACGATGACGCGATTCTGCGCTGGAACACCTGCGTCAGAATATTGGCTGGGAACAGTCGCCTCATCCCGCCAGTAGAACCTGTGTACGAACCTGCCCTGGAAGACTGATGAAATTCGCCGCGAACGTTCGATGGTTTGTCGGGCTCACACTCATTTCTGCTTCGACTCCGCTGGCGGCGCAGAAGAAAACCCCTCCAGGCCCTGCTGCCGAGGCAAAGAGTGGCAAGGCTGCGATCGCGGGAGTGGTGCTCGATAGCCTGAACCGGGGGTTTCTCGTCGGTGCCGAGGTGATAGTTGAAGGTGCCAAGAGGACCATCACGACCGATTCTCTGGGACGATTTCGTCTCGATAGTCTCACCCCCGGCACCTACCAGGTCGGCGTATTCCATCCGCTGCTCGACTCGCTGGGTATTTCGCTCGCGACCAAACCATTCCACCTCGGAGCCGATAGCGCGAGCATGATAGTCCTTTCGGTTCCCTCCGCTCAGACGATCATTCGAACGAGCTGTCCACCGGCGCCCCGGCGACAGGGGAATTCGGTCGTCCTCGGCCACGTGCAGAATCCGGAGACGCTCGAGGCGGTGAAGGGAGCGGAAGTCTCCGTGGTATGGACGGATTTCGAAGTCTCCAGGCAAATCGGAATCCGACGGACGCCGCGGCTGCTCAAGGACACCACTGATGCGAACGGAACATTCCGTATCTGCGGCATACCGAGCTCGTTGTCAGGCACTCTCCAGGCACGTCGCGGAAATTCGGTGACCGCCGAAATTCCGATCACACTCGGAGACGCGGACACCGAAATTTTTTTGCGGACGTTGCTCTTGTCCCCCGCTGATTCGGGAACCAAGACGGGAACTGCGTCGGTCTCTGGTCGCGTTGTACTCGAAGGGAATCCCGCGGGTGGGGGAAGCAGAGTCGAAGTGGTCGGGACGAGTGTCGTCACCACGACGAATGAGAAGGGAGAGTTCACGATTAGGAATCTTCCCTCCGGAACACAACTGCTGATTGCCCGACATTTGGGTTTTGGCGCGGCGGCACTTCCGGTCGATCTATCGCCACGCCAGTCGCCGAACGTCACCATCAAGCTGCCCAAGTTCGTGGCGATAATGGATCCCGTGCTGGTGAACGCTCGCCGGGCGGCGACGCTCGACCGGTACGGCTTTACCCAGCGCAAGAAAATGGGCCAGGGCTACTTCCTTGGCCCTGAGGACATTCAGCGTATCAATCCCATGTCCGTTACGGATGTCCTGCGCAGGGTTCCCGGGCTTCGCGTCGGATACGGGCCGACCGGTGAGACAGTGGAGAGTTCACGGGGAGCTTCGAGTCTGTTCGGCAATAGTTGCGTTCAGTATTTCGTCGACGACATGCAGTGGCAGTCCATGGAGCCGGGAGACATCAATCGGTTCATCAACGGCAACGAGATCGTCGCGGTCGAAGTCTATCAGTCGTCAACGACACCGCCTCAGTATATGCGCGGAAACTGCGACGCAACGGTAGTCATGTGGACGCGAGCCAGGATTGGGGATACAGTGAGATAAAGGAGGAGGCCGACATGCATGTTTCAGTGATGGTGCTTACAGCTGCTGCGGGAGTTGCAATTGGAGGCTGTTCATCGGCTCTCCTTACCAGGCATCCCGTTGCCGCCGCGACCGCAACCCTTTCCGACGTAAATGGCGCGAGCATCGGCAGCGTACAGCTCTGGCAGGAAGCAAGCGGACTGGTGCACGTGGATGCGTCGGCGACAAACCTCTCCCCTGGCGCGCATGGCATCCACTTCCACGCGGTCGGCAGGTGCGACGGCGGAACCACCGCTTTCTCGACCGCCGGCGCGCATTACAACCCGCTCAGCAGGGAGCACGGCTTGAGCAATCCCGCCGGGCCACACGCGGGCGATGCTCCGAATCTTGAAATAGGAGCCGCCGGCAGTGGACACCTGTCATTTACGACGGATCGGGTCACGTTGACTGCTGGCTCGACCACTCTCTTTGACGGAGACGGAAGCGCAGTTGTGGTACACGGCGCTCCCGACGACCAAGTCTCACAGCCGTCAGGAAACAGCGGCGCACGTATCGCGTGCGGAGTGATTCGATCGACTCCGTAGCAAGTAATTTCTCTTGACACCTCACCTGTCCACCTGCACGTTCCAGCCATGACGGACCGCTCGGCGCGCAAGGGACTAAACGATGGGAGTGAGGGCGGGAAAAGAGCGAAGCGCAGCCGGGAACGCGCCGCCCGCAACGCGAGCAGCAAAGCCTATATCAATCTGGCTAAAGCGCTCTCAGCGGTTTTTTCCGCCGGCGTCTACACGAAAGACGACTTGCAGAGCGCCGTCTGCACTTACGTCTCCGAGATGAAACAGGGCGGCGAAACCGGGGAAGGAGTTGTCCGCGCGGCGCAAAGCCTGGTCAACGAAGTAGGCGCTCGCTTTCCTTCCTCCGAGCGGACGCAAATTCTTCTCGCTGATATGGTGACGTGGTGTCTGGCGGAGTACTACCGCGAGAGCGCGTGAGCGCCAGAAGACCGCGCCCGCTTCTGCTCGTATAGCGCCGCATCAGCCTGCGCCAGCAGATCGGCCAGTGTGGTTCCCTCCGGCCGTGATCTCGTAGCCCCAACACTGAGTGAGAGGGTGTACCCGTGATCGCTTTCGCGATTGTGGGCATCTACCCTGGCATGAATCCGATTGGCAATGATCTCGCCGGTCTGATCCGAATCCACTGACATCAGGGCGACGAACTCGTCTCCCCCCAAGCGGGCAACGATATCGGCCTCGCGGCAGCTTTCACGGAGGACGCGCGCGGTATCGACGAGAGCCCGATCTCCTGCCAGATGTCCCCAATTGTCGTTGATGTGCTTCAGGTGATCGACATCGATGAAGATCACCAGAACATCTCGCTCCATCCGCATCGCGAGCTTCAATGCCTGTTCGGAGAGTGTTGTGAAGGCCCGACGATTTGGCAGACCGGTAAGCTCGTCCACCAGGACCAGCGCGCGGAGCTCTTCCTCCGCTCGCTTTCGCGCGGAAATGTCGTGATACATGGCATACACGCGTGGCGGCTCGTCGCCAACCCGGAAGGGTGTCGCGGCAATCGCGACCCAGATCGTCCGACCGTCTTTGTGACAGCGCAGAGATTCAGACCTGGCATTATCTCCAGCCGCAACTTTCGCGGTCAGCTGTTCGGCCTCTTGCACGAGTTCGCGAGGCACAATCAGGTCGTTGATGTTTTTTCCGACTGCTTCGTCCTCGGTATAGCCGAACATTCCCGAGAACTGGGCGTTCACTCTGATTATGCGATCGGTCTCATCGAGGAGTGCGATGGCCTCGGGCGCATTTTCGAACAAGGCGGCGAAGTAGACGTTCTGCGCCTGAAGAGCATCATAGAGGGACTTGCGATCGGTAATGTCGATCGCGATGCCAACGGTGCCACTTACTTTGCCGTCGGGAGCGCGGAGCGGCTCGACCCGGGTTTCGAATGATCTTCCTCGCCAATCAGTCTCGTAGCGCACCAGCTCACCCTGGAGCGCGCGCAGGTGTGCGGCGAGCGGGGTGAACCCGGGATCCCGCGTTTTGAGGACCTCGTATAGTGTCATTCCCACTTGTTCTTCTGCTCGTCCGCCGATCAGGTTGAGCCCCGCACCCTGAGAGAACGTGATGTTGAGTTGGGCATCAGTCGACCAGAGGTTTACTGGAACCGACTCGAGCATAAAGCTGAGCCGGCGGTCACTATCGGTCCCGGTTTGCTGAGAACCGCGACTTGGGCGACTTCTGCGGGAAGGTCGCGCTGCGGCCCTCAACCTCTCCGAAATTGTCCGGAGGAGGTTACCGATGGGCTTGAGAGGGCGGGGCACTACGGAAGGAGAGGTCAACTTGCCTCTCATTTTCTCACCGTTCCTACCCGCGCGCAATCTTCTTCCGCGGTCAAGACAGTTAGGGCCCGCTAGAGGCGACTAACGACAACGGAGCCCCGACGGCTAATCTCCCGAATTGTCGCCTCAGCGTCGTCCGCGGCGTATAAAGAAACGGGCCGGCCTTTCAGCCAGCCCGCCTCTCGTCCCTGTCAACCGAGCGTTATCCGCCGCAGGCCGCTCTTACGCGAGCCGCATCGCCCGGCATGTAGATCGCCAGGGCGCTCGCCTTTTGTGTTGCCGACCTCGTGCCGATTGCCTCGCCAAGAACCTTGATGGTGCTCTTGTTCTGCTCGACGGGATTGATGATCACGGCGTTGGCGCCAACCTTCGCGGCTCCGTTTCGGATCTGCGTCTGAAGTTGGTTGTCCGTCGTCCAGACCGAATTGCCTGAGGCCTCGATCCACGCCAGCTCGTAGTAGTCGTAAGGAACGTCAGCACGGCTGTTGTATACCGCGATAGCGTTCGCGCACGTTGGTGCGCGGTTCATATTCGGGTTGATGTCGGTGGTGGTTTTCTTCACACCGGCGCATGCCGATCCGGCGGCAAGCGCGCACACGAGCGCGATTCCTTTGAGAGTATTTCGTCCGATCATATTGGCTCCCTGCGATTGCTTGGGGTGGCGCCCTCGTCGAAAAATTGGGGCTTTTTTCTCAACGATTTGCAAGGGTAGGGCCGCTTGTGCTCACAAAACTGAATGTTACTGTTGAGCTGAATTGCGTTTGTCCAAATGCATCGCCATGGTAGCGGTGCTTTGAACATGATCGCTTATGAAGGCGGAGGGGGTCCTGGAGAGACGCTAAATTAGAGTGGACGTTGTCGAGCAGATCTCCAGAAGAAAACAAAGCGGGCACTTCCGGTTGGAGGCACCCGCTTTTGTAGCTTCGTACTTGTACGCTTGAAAACAGCTCCCGAGGAGGGACTCGAACCCCCGACCCGGTGATTAACAGTCACCTGCTCTACCACCTGAGCTACTCGGGAATAGCTCCGCAAGCTAGCCACGGAGACTGCCTGAATCAACCGATCCCGCACTAATTTACCGGAGGATTCTGCTGCAACCCGTTTGAGGTATGTTCTGTCATGCGCGCCAAACATAACGGCACCGCGCGGAGGACCGCGCTCGTGACCGGCGGCTCGGGAGGAATCGGGCTCGAGCTCGCCAAGGTGCTCGCTCGAAAAGGCTTTGATCTCGTACTCGTCGCACGAAAACGCGACACCCTCGAAGCCGCGGCCGGGCAGCTGGAAGGAAAGTTCGATGTCACAGCGCACGTATTCGCCGCGGACCTGCGACGCCGGGAGGCGCCCGAGGAAATCTTCGACTTTCTGCGCAACGAGAATATTCCCATCGAAGCGCTGGTCAACAACGCCGGCTTCGGACTCGGCGGCGAGTTCGCCGAGACGGAGCTCCAGCGCGAATTGGAAATGATCCAGGTGAACATCGCGGCGCTGACACATCTCACCAAACTGTTTCTGCCTCCGATGATCAAACGGAGATCGGGACGGATCCTCAACGTCGCCTCGACGGCTGCGTTCCAGCCAGGGCCACTGATGGCCGTTTACTACGCAACTAAAGCGTACGTCCTGAGCTTTTCGGAGGCGTTGGCGGAGGAGCTGCGCAACAGCGGCGTCACGGTCACAGCGCTTTGTCCGGGCCCAACGCAGACCGCGTTTGCGGACTCAGCGCAGATGACGAACTCGCGTCTGTTCAACTCTTTCGGCATTGCCGACGCAGCGGACGTGGCGGAGTACGGATTCGATGCAATGGTACACGGCCGTCGCCTAGCGATCCCCGGAATCAAGAACAAGCTTCTCGCGCAAGCCAACAGATTCGCGCCGCGCGCGCTGTCGGCCAAGATCGCGCGCATGGCGCAGGAAACTCGCTAGAGCGCGAGCTGAGTCAACGACTCGGCGTCAGGAAGACTCGAGAGAACGCGCGGTGAGATTTCCGGGTCCCTCCGCTGTTTGAGCAATGGCGCAAGCCAGCGCCCAGTGTGGGACTCATCGACTCTTACAATGTCCTCTGGGCGCCCCATCGCCACGACCCGACCTCCGCCCACACCGCCCTCCGGGCCGAGATCGATTATCCAGTCAGCGAGCTTGATGACGTCTAGGTTGTGCTCGATGATGACGAGCGTATGACCCTGCTCGAGCAGGCGGTCGAAGACCTTGGCGAGCTTTCTGATGTCCTCGAGGTGAAGACCCGTCGTCGGCTCGTCCAGCACGTACATCTTCTTCCCTGATTTCTTGCCGGCGAGCGCCAACTCTCGGGCGATCTTGATGCGCTGCGCCTCACCGCCCGATAGAGTGGTAGCCGGTTGCCCAAGGCGCAGATACCCCAGCCCAACCTGCTGCAGCTGCCACAAAGCCTGGCCGAGCTTCTCTTCACGCGGGAAAAACCGAATTGCCTGATCGACGGTAAGGTTGAGCACGTCGTGGATGTTTTTCCCGCGCACTGTGATGTCCAGCACTTCCTGCTTGTAGCGCTTGCCACCACACTCCTCGCATGGAACGTAGACGTCGGCCATGAACACCATTTCGACTTCGAGTGCCCCCGCGCCTTCGCACCCTTCGCAGCGGCCACCCTCCACGTTGAAGCTGAAAGTTCCCGGCGTGTACTTTCGCTGACGAGCAAGCGGTGTGTCTGCGAAGATGCAGCGGATTTCGTCGAACGCTTTCACGTAAGTGACCGGATTTGATCGGGGTGACTTTCCGATCGGACTCTGATCGATCAGCACGACGTCCTCGAGTGCATCGAACCCGGTGATGGTCTCGTATTCACCAACTTTTTCACCGAGATGAAGCTTCGCCGAATGCTCACCAACCAGGTGAGTTTCGAGAGCGCGGTAAAGAACGTCGTGGACGAGCGTGCTCTTTCCCGATCCCGACACACCCGTGACCAGAGTCATCGCGCCGAGGGGGATCCTAATGTCGACTCCCTGCAGATTGTGCTCTCGCGCGCCGGTGAGTGTGATCCAGCGAGGGCCAACGCGCCGTCGCTCGCCGGGTAACGGAATACTCCGAACGCCGGTCACGTATTGCCCTGTTAGCGGGCTCTCAGCGATGCGCGACATTGGACCGGCAAACACGACGTGACCACCCGCTTCGCCGCTGGCGGGCCCGAGCTCCACCATGTAATCAGCCATCTCTATGGCAGCGAGATCGTGCTCCACGACCAGCACGCTGTTGCCGGCATCCCGTAGTCGCTGCAACAGCCTTAGCAGGCGATCCATGTCCCGTGAGTGCAAACCGATGGATGGCTCATCGAGCACGTAGAGAGTGTCGACCAGTTGAGATCCCAGCGAATTGGCGAGACCGATACGTTGCGCCTCGCCGCCCGAGAGCGTACGGGTGGCGCGGTTCATCGACAGGTAACCGAGACCCACGTCTCTCAGGAAGGCGACGCGATCGCGCGCTTCCTTTAGGATCATCTCCGCGACACGCAAGTCAAACTCACTGAGCTGAAGCTCATTGAGCCACACGGCCAGCCGGTCGACCGGCAGCTCCGCCACCTGTGCGATGGTAAATCCACCTACTCGCACGTTGAGCGCTTCCCGCTGGAGCTTGGTGCCGTGACAGAGAGGGCACTCCTGCGCGGTCTGATATTGCCTCAGGAAAACTCGTATGTACTGCTTGTAGCGCTTCTGCTCGAGGTCCCGCATGAAGGGAATTATTCCCTTGTAGCCACGCACTCTGGCGTGCAGCAGTAGATGACGGTGTGCGGATGTCAGCTGATTCCACGGCCGGTCGAGCGGAATGCGCTCTCGCCTGGCGAAGTCGGAAAGCGCGCGACGCTTGTTGTCGTAACGCGGCTTGGTCCATGGATCGATTGCGCCGTCTCGCAGCGAACGCGTTGGGTTTGGGACGATTAGCGCCTCGTCATACTCGAGGATGGCACCGAAGCCGTTGCATTGCGCACAGGCGCCGCGGGGATTGTTGAATGAAAAAAGCTGCGGCGTCGGAGCGGGCGCTCGCGTGCCATCGTTAGCGCACTGAAATCGCTCCGTGAATCGAAGCTCGGTCGTGCTCAACCCGTCGATCGGCGAGACTACCGGATCGGTCAGCAGAATCACACAATCGCCCTCACCTTCCGCGAACGACGTCCCGACAGCGTCGCTGAGTCGAGCGGAACTCTCCGCTGTTACCGCCAGGCGATCCACAACTACCAAGAGCTCCTTCGCGCGCGTGATATCTCTCTTCGGTCCCGCGAGATCATCCAGGTGCAGCACGAGGCCGTCGATGGCGACACGCAGAAATCCCTGCGCGCGCAAGTTCTCGACGACGACGTCGTGCGTGACTTTGTTGGAAAGGCGGAGCGGGAAAGTGACGTAGAACCGCGATCCAGCCGGAAGCCCGGAGACTGTGTCGACGACGGCCTGTACAGTGTCCGGTTTGATCTCGCGGCCGCAAACGGGGCAGTAGGTATGTCCGATCCTTGCCCACAACAGCCGCAGGTAATCGTAAATCTCCGTGGCCGTCCCAACTGTCGAGCGCGAAGTCTTGGTGGGATTTTTCTGCTCTATGGCGACGGCGGGCGATAGACCTTCGACCGAATCGACGTCCGGCTTTTCCATTCGTTCGAGGAACTGCCGCGCGTATGAGGACAACGATTCGACGTATCGCCGCTGCCCCTCGGCGTAGATCGTGTCGAAGGCGAGCGACGATTTGCCCGAGCCGGAAGGGCCAGTGACGACCGTGACCGTGCGGCGAGGGATCTCGAGATCGAAACCCTTCAGATTGTTCTGTCTGGCGCCGCGGACAGTGATGCTGTCTTTCACAATCGAAATCTAACGCGGCACCGAAGATCGGCCGAAAACTCAGGAGGTGATGCGACCTCAGCTACAATCGTCAGCTACAATCGTCGGACGAGGCGACCCAGCAGCAGAAGGACGATAGCCCCCACGGTCGCGATTCCGATCGAGCGAAAATCGAGCTGTCCGGCACTGACCTGTCCCCAGCCAAAGAAGCGAGTACCCAGCCAGCCGCCGATGAAGGCGCCGACGATGCCGAGGAGGATGGTGATGATACAACCGGAAGGGTCCCGCCCTGGCACCAGGAATTTCGCCAGCGTCCCGGCAACGAGGCCGAGAAGGATCCAGTATAGCCAGAGCGGCAAACCCTTCCCCTACGTCAAGCGGTGTTGCTTCTACGGAACCCGCGGTGCGCTGCGGCCTCTGGTGGCCATCCGATAGATCCAGAGAAGAATGAGAGCTCCGATGACGGCGAGAATGATGCTCTGGATCGAAAAGCCGTTTAGTCCGACACCGGTGAGCATGTTCCCCAGGAATCCACCAATGAACGCACCTATGATGCCGATAATCATGGTAACGACGATGCCGCCGGGATCGTTGCCCGGCATGATTGCCTTGGCGATCGCGCCCGCGATCAGACCAAGAACGATCCATGCGAGAATTCCCATCTTCCCTCCGGTATGGTTTTGACGTCAGCCGACAGGATGGAACATCGGTGCCCGCCACAGGTGCAACCTACGTACCATGGGTGGGTGGCAGCGTAGCAATGCGCCCGCAACCCGGCTAGCATACTTCTGAATGGCTGACTCCGCAACCCACACTCACGAAGACGACATTCTCGGCAAGGCGTACGACAGCAGGCTGATGCGCCGTCTGCTGGTTTACACTCGCCCTTACCGCAGTCTGATGTACGGCGCGTTCGCGCTGTTGTGCGTGGAAGGATCGATACAGGTCGTCGGTCCGCTGCTGACCAAACGGGTGATCGACGTCGCAGTGCCCGCGCGGGACGTCGGCATCGTGCTCGCATCAACCTTTCTGCTGCTGCTTGCTCTCGTCGCCGAGTTCGTACTGACCTATGCTCAGACGTGGCTCACCAGTCTGCTCGGCCAGCGGGTGATGCGGGACATCAGGATGGAGATCTTCGAGCATCTCCAGCTTCTGTCTGTGTCTTTCTTCGACCGAAACCCGGCTGGGCGTCTGATTACGCGAGTGACCTCGGATGTCGAAACGCTGAACGAGCTGTTCACGTCGGGTGTGGTCTCGGGCCTGGGTGACTTGTTCACGCTGGTCGCGATCAGCATCGCGATGCTGATCATGGATTGGCGACTGGCGGTTGCGTCCTTCGCGGTGATTCCCTTCGTCGTACTCGTGTCCGGTCTTTTCCGTAAGGGAGTCCGGAATACCTACCGGGATATCCGCATTCGGCTGGCACGCATCAACGCTTTTCTGCAGGAGCGACTGACGGGAATGCGTATCGTCCAGCTGTTCGGACAGGAGAAGCGTGAGGCGCAAAGGTTCGATGATCTGAATCGATCGCACCTCGAAGCGCATCTGAAATCCATTACTGTGTACGCGCTCTATTTCCCGGCGATCGAACTTCTGACGTCGATTGCGTTGGCAATCCTGATCGTAGCTGGTGCGTCGCGGGTACATGCGAACGTGCTTACCGTAGGAACCGTAGCCGCCTTCCTTCAGCTCGTGCGCCGGTTCTTTCAACCGCTTCAGGACCTGTCCGAGAAGTACAACATTCTGCAGACAGCGATGGCGAGCTCGGAACGAATCTTCACGCTCCTCGACACGCGCCCGAGCGTGCTCGACGAAGGTGAGCCCGTCGGAGTGCTGTCGCGCCGGGCCGGCGTAGAGGTTGCTTTCGAGGACGTCTGGTTTGCCTACGATCTTGCCCACCTGGCCAGGTCGGCAGATGGAGCCACTGCAACCGATGGACGGGTTGAGTGGGTGTTGAAGGGCGTGAGCTTTGTCGCGCGTTCCGGAGAGACTCTCGCCCTCGTCGGACACACGGGCGCCGGCAAGACCACCATCGTGAATCTTCTAATGCGCTTCTACGATCCCCAGCGGGGGCGAATCACCATCAACGGCGTGGACATTCGCGAGATGCCGCTCGACGAGCTGCGCGCTCTGATCGGTTACGTGCAGCAGGACATTTTCCTGTTTGCCGGTGACATTGCAACCAACATTCGTCTCTCGAATCCGCTGAGCGACGACGAGGTCGTACGCGCCGCGGCGGAAGTTGGGGCCGACCGAATCATTCGTGGCTTCCCGAAAGGTTACGGCCAGGTGCTCGGCGAGCGGGGCGCATCGATAAGCGTTGGGGAGCGGCAACTTCTTTCGTTCGCCCGGGCAATCGCGGCCAACGCGCCGCTGCTTCTCCTCGACGAGGCCACGAGCGCGGTCGATAGCGAGATCGAAGCGGAGATACACGCCGCGTTGGAGGTTCTCGTCAGCGGCCGCACAACCATCGCGGTTGCACACCGACTCAGCACGATTGCGAATGCCGAGATGATTTTGGTGCTGCACCACGGCGAGATCGCGGAGCGCGGAACGCATCGCGACCTGCTGCAGAAGGGCGGACTCTATAGCGCACTCTGGCGACTGCAGGCGGGAGAATCGGAGTCGCTGCTGCAGAGAGCCGGGTGACGCTTGCCGCTCATTTGGCTCGTCCGTACTTTCAGGCCGTGAGGAACCTCAAGATTCCTCACTTGCCGTTTCACCCACCGGTTTTCTCGATTCCAATGAGCACCCGCTAGTGCACCTTGCAGTCGCGGCTCGCACGGATGTCGGTCGAGTACGCAAGGGCAATGAAGATTCCCTGCACGCATCGGCCAACGCTTATCGCGGACTTTTTATTGTCGCGGACGGCATGGGCGGACATGCGGCCGGTGAGGTCGCGAGCGAGATGGCGGTGGAGATGGTCAGCCACGACCTGTCGGACCTCAATGATCTCGAGGGACCGGATGCACACGACCGAGTCGCGCACGCCCTGCGTGATGCGAACCGGGCGGTTTATGAGAGGACCAGGATCGAGCGCGACAAGCTTGGCATGGGCAGCACAGTGTCCGCTCTGCTTCTCTCCGAAACGCGCTATCTCGTGGGTCATGTAGGCGATTCGCGCATCTACCTCGCGCGCGACGGGGGGATGCGGCAGCTGACAAAGGATCACTCGCTCGTTCAGGAGCAGGTCGACGCTGGACTGTTGACGCCCGAGCAGGCGCGCAGACATCCGCAGAGCAATGTGATTACCAGGTGCATCGGCATGGCGGACGAGATAGAGCCTGACGTCTTCGACGGCGAGGCGAGGGTCGGAGACGCCTTTCTCCTCGCGAGCGATGGGCTGACCGGCCTCGTCGACGACCGTCGCATACAGCAATTGTTAATGTCGCGGGCCAAGCCGGAGCGGATCGTCGATGCGCTGATCCAGGAAGCAAACTCCAACGGCGGGAACGACAATATCACTGCAGTGGTGGTGAGAGTGCTGACGGCTGAGCCGCACGCGACCGATCGCGAGATTACCCCAGTGCCGCCCGCGCGCACGCATGGATGACGCAGAAAGCGTTGCCGGGATCGCGCAACTTTACCTCGGAAATATCCTTTATGCGCTCGAGCTGGCAGCGCTCAATCTCGATGAACAAAACAAAACGGCGGACGCAGCCTTCTATCGAGGCATTGCGCGAAAACTGGCGACTGCGCGCGGAAAGGAAACCAAACGTGATGTATAAAGTTCTGCTTGCCGCCGCGGCTTTGTCGGTTGTGGCTTGCGGTCCACGAGTGGATTCGTCGGCCGGACAAGCGGCAAGCAGCACGTCTGCGAGGTCTCAGGATTCATCGTTCAGCGCGCTGCAACAGCGCGGTGAGTCGGCGATGGGTGTGAACCAGTACACATCGCAGCACGTGTTCGAGCCGCTTCCCGACGGTGGGCGCATTGTACTTCAGCGGAAGGAGAGTGATTCGGCGGGCGCGGCGACGATCCGCGCCCACATGCGCAGCATTGCCGCTTCATTCAGCAAAGGAGATTTCGCGGTTCCCGGATTTGTCCATGGGATGAGCGCGGTCCCGGGGACCGACGTGATGAAGCGCCTGAGCACTGAGATCTCTTACGTCGCGACCGAGCTGCCGCGCGGGGGCCAGGTGCGAATCAGCAGCGGGAATCCAGGCGCGGTCGCGGCGGTCCACGAATTCCTGGCATTTCAGCGCATGGATCACCGCACTGAGATGCACTGAGGCGCGGACTTGCCTAAGGTCTCAAAAAAACCAAAAGAGTCAGATCCCACCGGCGAAGCTCGCGCATTCAAGGATCAATCGGCCTGGGCAGAATGGCTCGAAAAAAATCACCGCGGTTCGCCTGGTGTCTGGATCCGATTGGGAAAAAAAGGATCGGGAATAAAGTCCATTACTTCCCCCGAGGCGCTCGAGGTCGCCCTCTGCTACGGGTGGATCGACGCCCAGATGCGTCCTGAGAACGAGGAGACATGGCTCCAGCGCTTCATGCCACGGGCAACGCGCAGCCTCTGGTCAAAAAGAAATCGGGAAAAAGCGCTGGCTTTGATCGAGAGCGGTAAAATGAGACCGGCAGGACTCGAAGAGATTGAGCGTGCGAAAGCCGACGGACGTTGGGATGAGGCCTACGACTCGCCAAAAAACGCTACCGTGCCAGGCGATCTCGAAGACGCCCTGCGGAAAAACCCGCGCGCCAAAGCATTCTTCAAAACGCTGAATGCAGCGAACCGCTATGCGATTCTCTGGAGACTGCAGACCGCAAAGAAGCCGGACACCCGGCAGCGTCGCATCGGTACAATCGTGGCCATGCTGGAGAAAGGTGGAACGTTTCATTAGATAGCTTCGCATGTCGTCCTATGCGATGGTCATTCGGATCAAGAAGGGAGCCGACGGCAGGACTGCGTTGAGCTGTGATCGTCCCAATGGCACAACCACCTGGCAGCGTTTACAGGGTGGGCAGGCGACCTTCTTTCCACGACACGACCTGACGCACTACGCGGTCGAGAGCGTGCTCGGACTCGGCCAGGGTTTTTTCGGGTTGGTAGCGGACGGATGGGACCTGTCCGATTTCGGAACTCCCTGGCCGCGTGGGACCTTACCCAGCGAAGCAAATCTGGTGGAGATGATTGTCGGGTTTTTTGATCGGGAGCGGGCCAGCGGCGAGCTGGGAACCGCGGACGAGTTGAACCAACACCTGGCGAGCTATGCACGCGAGCACAAAATCTCCTCGCCAAGCCCGTTCTCAGAAGCCGACTTGGACCGCGTCCGCCAAAAACGCGGTGAGCTGTTCAGGCTTTGGGACGAACTCCCGCCCGGACAATCGCTCGCGCTTCCGTTTGATGTCGAACACAATTCGCTGCAAGGACGCTGACCCCATTTCTTGCGGCTTTGCTCCTGTGTTTGGGCGTTGTATTTGCTAACTTTAGCGAGCAGGCGCGGCGTTCTCTCCACGGAACAGTCGCCGACAGCCACGTGTAAGCATCGCTGATCACTCACTCGCCGAACCCGGAGAAGTCATGGGCACCGCGACACTTACGGCACCTGAGCAGGTCGCTGACACGTTCCCGATCAACGGGACCGACTTCGTGGAGTTTTACGTCGGGAACGCCAAGCAGGCCGCTCAGTTCTACCGCGGCGTTTTCGGTTACAGAATAGTCGCTTATCGGGGGCCGGAAACCGGAACCCGCGACCGCGCCAGCTATGTGCTCGTGCAGGACAAGGTGAGACTCGTCCTGACCACCGCGCTCAGACCTGATAGCGAAATAGCGACGCACGTCCATAAGCACGGCGATGGCGTCAAGGACATCGCACTCTGGGTCGATGATGCGAGGAAGGCATTCAATCTCGCCGTCGAACGTGGGGCGAAACCCGCGTACGAGCCGAAAGCTCTCTCAGATGAAAACGGTGAAGTCATAATTGCCGGCATTCACACCTACGGCGAAACCATCCACAGCCTCGTCGAGCGACGCAACTACAAGGGTGCGTTCATGCCGGGCTTCGTGCCGTTTGCGGGTCGCGGAAATGCAAACGGCGTCGGGCTCAAGTACATCGACCACTGCGTTGGAAACGTCGAGCTCGGCGCCATGAACAAATGGGTGAAGTACTACGCCGATGTCCTTGGCTTCAGCCAGCTGATTTCATTCGACGACAAGACGATTTCCACCGAGTACTCGGCATTGATGTCGAAAGTCGTAGCCAATGGAAACGGCCGCATCAAGTTCCCGCTGAACGAGCCGGCAAAGGGAAAGAAGAAATCGCAGATCGACGAGTACCTCGAGTTCTATCAAGGACCGGGTTGTCAGCATATAGCCTTAGCAACAGATAACATCATCGACACTGTTACGAAGCTCCGTGACAACGGCGTTGAGTTCCTGCGCGTCCCCGGAACGTATTACGACACGGTGATAGAGCGCGTGGGCCACATCGATGAGGATCTCGCCCCGATTCGCGACCTCGGCATCCTTGTCGATCGCGACGAAGAAGGCTATCTCCTCCAAATCTTCTCCAAGCCAATGGAAGATCGGCCGACGCTCTTTTACGAGATCATTCAGCGGAAGGGAGCAAAGAGCTTTGGCGCCGGGAATTTTAAGGCGCTATTCGAGGCTCTGGAGCGCGAACAGGATCTGCGCGGGAACCTCTGAGTTATGCCGATTTATCACACTCTCGGAAAAATACCGCGCAAACGACACATCGCGTTTCGAAAGCCCGATGGTGGGATTTACGCCGAGGAGCTGGTAGGTCATGAAGGATTCACGGGGACGTCATCGTTGCTCTATCACGTCCATCCGCCGACGACGGTCAAATCCGTGCGTCGGCTTCGCGAGATGAGATACGAAGCGGATCCTGATCAGACCCTGCATCACCGACATTTCCTGACTTCCAAGGCGAAGAAAGGCGGCAGCGCCACTCTCGACCGGATTCCCCTCCTGTTCAACCAGGATATCGCGATGCTCTACGTCGAGCCGGACGAGAACGACGCCCACTTTTACAGGAATGCCCAGGCCGACGAGTTGGTTTACGTCAGCAAGGGCAAGGGAATCCTCGAGACATCATACGGGACCCTGCCGTTCGGCGAAGGCGACTACCTCATCATCCATCGCGGCATTCTTCACCGCTACCGGTTCGATCTGAACGCAAAGGATCAGCCGAAGCTCGTGGTATTCGAGAGCAGGGGTCATGTGCGCTGGCCGAAACGGTATCGCAACGAATTTGGACAGCTGATTGAGGGTGCGCCGTATTCGGAGCGGGATATCCGCCGACCTACGTTCACGGAGCCGGTCGACGAGATGGGTGATTTTCCCATTCTGGTGAAGCAGTACGACGGTATCAACGAGATTCTGCTCGACCATCACCCGCTCGACGTCGTTGGTTGGGACGGCTACTTCTATCCGTGGGCGTTCAACATCAACGACTTCGAGCCGATCGTCGGTCGCGTGCACCAGCCCCCACCGGTCCATCAAACATTCCAGGGAGATGGTTTCGTCGTCTGCTCATTCTGTCCGCGGCCTTATGATTTTCATCCGGAAGCCGTTCCCGCGCCGTACAATCACAGTAACGTCGACTCCGATGAAGTTCTTTATTATGCATCCAGCGAATTCATGAGCAGGAAGGGAATCGAGTTCGGCAGCATCACGCATCATCCCGATGGAATTCCCCATGGTCCCCATCCCGGCCGCGCGGAAGCCAGCATCGGCGCCAAGTACACCGACGAGCTGGCGGTGATGATGGACAGCTTCCGTCCGCTGAAGGTCGCGAAGCAGGCGATGGAAATCGAAGATCCGAACTACCACAAGTCGTGGCTGCAAGGTCAGCACGCACAGTTCAATCCCCCCACGAGCTGACGGGAGCGGAGGCTGAAGCCACATGAGTGAAGCGCTCTGGACTCCGTCGCCTGAGCGCGTCATCAAGGCAAACATGACCGAGTTCCTCCGGTATGTGGAGGAGCGCGGAGGGCCGCCTGTGCCTGATTATTCCGCGGATTCCTATTGGCACCTGCACGAGTGGTCGATCGCCAACCCGGAACGATTCTGGTCGCTGACGTGGAGATTCTGTGGAATCATCGGACACCGCGGCACTGGAGGCGGCGCCGAGCGGGTGGGGGTCGGTCTGGACAACATGGGCCCACCCGACCTGGAGAAGGGCCCGAGCTGGTTTCCCGATGCGAGTCTTAACTTCGCGGAAAATCTTCTCCGGTTTTCGGACGATGAGCCAGCCCTCGTATCGTGGAATGAAGAAGGGCACCAACGCACCGTCACTTATCGCGAGCTTCGTGAAGCGGTAGGCACACTGGCGCTCGCGTTGAATGCGGCCGGGGTGAAGGAGGGCGATAGAGTCGCCGGCTGGCTTCCCAACATTCCGGAAGCGGTGATCGCGATGCTTGCGGCGACGTCGCTCGGCGCGATCTGGTCCTCCTGCTCTCCGGATTTCGGTGCCCAGGGAGTGATGGATCGGTTTGGGCAAATTTCGCCGAAGATTCTTTTCGCGGCTGACGGCTATCTGTACAACGGGAAAGAAATCGACCTGCTGCCGCGACTCCGTCAAATCGCGTTCCGCATCCCGTCGCTGGAACACGTCGTAGTGACGCCTTATCGGAAACAGGTACCTGACCTCGAGGGTGTCAGACGCGGAACCATGTGGTCGCGGTTCATCGCCTCTCAATGGGACGAAGCCGTGCGCCGCCAGACTCCTCCTGAAGGGAACACGCGCAACACTTCCCCGGAGCCGCTCGTCAGGCGCACTCCTCCGCGCGGAGTTAGCGCCATGACAGCACCCATTGAGACGGAGGTAAAACCGCCGGCGTTCGAGCGTTTTCCTTTCGATCATCCGGCGTACATCATGTATTCTTCGGGCACCACCGGACTCCCCAAGTGCATGGTGCACAGCGCGGGCGGCACGCTGCTACAGCACCTCAAGGAGCTGATCCTCCACACGGATCTCAAGCGCGAAGACGCGATCTTCTATTACACCACCTGCGGCTGGATGATGTGGAACTGGCTCGTAAGCTCGCTGGCGGTAGGTGTGAAAGTCGTGCTGTACGACGGAGCGCCGCTCTCGCCGCGGTCCGATTTCCTCTGGGAGATGGCCGACCGTGAGCGCATTACCGTTTTCGGGACGAGCGCAAAGTATCTAGCGCTCCTGGAGAAATCGGGAGCCGAGCCCGGAAAAACGCACGACCTGTCGAGATTGAAGGCCGTACTGTCGACAGGGAGTCCACTTGCGGACCACAGCTTCGATTACGTCTACTCGAAGATCAAATCGGATGTGCATCTCGCCAGCATCAGCGGCGGGAGTGACATCATTTCGTGCTTCGTCCTTGGTAATCCGATTTTGCCGGTGTACAGAGGCGAGATTCAGACAGCCGGGCTCGGAATGTCGGTGGATGTGTTCGACGAACGAGGACGACCAGTGCGGCTCGTTCCTGGCGAGCTGGTATGTACGAGGCCGTTTCCAAGCATGCCAATCGGATTCTGGGATGACGCCGATGGCGCCAAGTACCGCGCGGCGTACTTCGAGCATTTCCCGGGCGTGTGGCGTCATGGCGACTGGGCAGAGATGACGCGGCATCGCGGCTACATCATCTATGGCCGCAGCGATGCAACGCTAAATCCCGGCGGGGTGCGGATCGGCACAGCCGAGATTTATCGTCAGGTCGAGCAGCTGCCAGAAGTCGTAGAGAGTGTAGCCGTCGGTCAGGAGATCGATGGTGGCTCGACCGGCGACGTCAGGATCGTGCTCTTCGTCAGACTGCAACCGGGCGTCAAACTGGACGATTCTTTACGCGAGCGCATCACATCCCAGCTGCGCGAGAACACGACGCCGCTGCACGTGCCGAAGAAAATCATACAGGTGGAGGACATCCCGCGCACGATCAGTGGAAAGATCAGCGAGCTGGCGGTGCGGGAGGTGATCCACGGCCGTCCGGTGAAAAACACGGAGGCGCTCGCAAATCCGCAGTCTCTGGAACTTTACTCGAGCTTAGCGCAGCTGCGCGAGTAGCGTATCCCCTGGTTAGTGCTGCGCGACGGCTGACTCGCGCCGAGCCGTGGAAGCCAGCGCGTTCATCATATCCTGCAGCTTGGGACCACGACCGGGCTCCGGCGCGCTGAGCGTCAGGGCAGTGTGGTAGTGGCTGAAGCCGTAATTTGGGCCCGACTTCCGCTCCACCGTTATTCCCCAGTGGCCGCCATCGCTCTGATCTTCGCTGACAAGACCCGAAGACTGGGGCAGGGCGTGTGATTCCACTTCCGCCAGGAATGCGTTCCAGTCGGGGGTTCCTTTCAGCTTCGCCTCGCAGATGGAGCTGATCCAACTGTCTTCGCCGAAATGCGAATCGCGCTTTGTGATCGGTCCGCAGTCATATCCCTTACGCACGAAGTTGTCGACGCGGACGTCGGCGTAGGCTGGGTTCGACTCGAGGGTCGGATTCGCCTCATAGAACGCGTCCCACCAGAGAAGCATCCGTCCAGTCGTGGTCGCACCGTTCTGGCGAATGATCACGAGGAACTGTGGGTTTCCGAAGCTGGAGTACCAGATTCGGACTTCTCGCTCGTTCTTCGAGAGATGTGTCCGGGAGAGCGGGGCGAGGCCAGCGGTCAAAGCCGCGGCGTCCTTGCTCTCGAAGATTGCTTCCGACCCTGAGCCGGTGTCGGTCGACGCACTGAATGCGGCCGCCTGCTGCGCGAACGACGAGCTCGGCATTGCGAGCGCGAGCATGGCGATGGGTATGAGTCGGCTCATGCCAAGAGGACTGTTCTGGAGCCACAAAGGTCACATATCGTGGCTCATCCAGAAACAACCGTCCAACTATATGCCATGACAGCGTTTAGGCTGTGGGAAATCGTGCAATGGGCGCCAAAAGACTGCAGAGCAGCCCGGTTGGAGCCGTTAAAGGGAGCTTAACCGTCGTCCAAAAACCTGGCAGAAATAGAGGGCGCCCCCTTCCGACCTGAACACGCCTATTCCCGTCTCGACAACTGCGCGGTCGAGAATATTCTGGCGGTGTCCGGTGGAGGCCATCCAACCCTGGACGACGGCCCCCGCGTCCGGATACCCGACAGCGATGTTTTCCGCCAGAAGGTTGTACGGGTACCCAACAAACCGCGCGCGATCGCCGAGGGTGGGCAGGTTCGATCCCGGGAGGACATGTGCCATTTTTTGAAACTTTGCCATGTTTTCCGCTTGGATCTTCGCGGCGCGATCTAACTGTTCGTTATAAACGAGAGGTGCGAGCGCGCGTTCTCTGCGTTGGGCGTTGATCAAATCGAAAATTCGAGCCTCGGTTGCACCATAAGGGCTGCTGACGCGCGCGACAGGGGGTGGCTCAGGCGCTCCGTTTATCGGCATTGCGCAACCGATAACCAGCGGGAAAGAGACGATGTAAGCACACACGCGGACGGCTGGCATCTCTGTTTGTATTGGCAAGGCCGCGAAACGTTCCGAAGTTTCTCTCGCTGCGACCGGTTTAGCCGGACGCCCTCAGCACGGCGAGAATGCGCGCGGGATTCAACTGCATGCGTCGGGCGGTAAAGACCCGTAACCATCGGGCGCTTTTATACAACTCCTCGGAGAGCGACGGCAGGTTGATCGTCCCAATCCAGCCTTCGCCGGTCAGACGCTCGACGGTTCCGTCGCGTCGTAAAACAGGGATGTCCAGTCCTAGCATCTGGGTCTTCAGCGGGTAGTCGAGCAAAAGTTCACCTTTGTCGAGGCCAAACTCGTTTGCCAGGCTGTCCTCGATCTCCGAGACCCGCCTTCTGTCGGTTGCTATCCACTCGAACGGATTCTCATCGAGCTCCGCCGCGGGCCATTCCGCGGCGCGTTTGTAAAGCTTTCTCTCCTTGAGACCGGTGAGCAGTGGAGTCTTACGGGCAGACTCGAGTTGGTGCATGAGGCCCTCGTCGGTGTAACGCGCGAGCGAATGGACATCTGTGACTCCGGTCTCCACCGCCTCTTCCACCAGGCGCTTGTACATCGCGGTGGCGCTGCGGACGGCGTGGTGCCAGTAGACGTTCCGGTACATCTGGTATTTGGCGAACAACAAAGACTCGAGAGCCGAAAGCGCTTTTTCCCGGACACCCAACGTTTGGCGGCCGGTGTCCGGATCATCGATGATGACGAGCGAGTTCGTGAGCCGATCGACATCGATCTCCCCGTAAGGTACGCCGCACATGAAGGCGTCGCGCTTGAGGTACTCGATCTTATCGAGATCGAGTGAACCGGAGATCAGACCCTGTAGTGCGCTGTTGCTTTGCCCGCGAATGAGATCAAATACCCTGGCGGGCGCTTCCGCCCCCAGGCGTTCAGAGAGTAGCGAAGCAACTTTCCCCTCCGTGATGAGAGGTCTGGCGACGTCTTCGTGGTGGAGCGCGCCGATCTCTTCGAGCGCGTGAGAAAACGGATAGTGGCCGACATCGTGGAGAAGAGCGGCGGAGCGTACGATGCTCTGTTCGTCCTCGCCGATCGAGATTGCGTCCTCCGATTCGCACAACAGCGCCAGAGTACGCCGCGAGAGATGGTGGGTGCCCAGTGCGTGCTCGAATCGAGAGTGAGTCGCACCGGGATAGACGAGGTACGTCCATCCGAGCTGGCGAACATACCTCAATCTCTGAAAGACCTCAGTATCGACGAGATCGAGCGTGAGGTCGTCGACGCGAATGTTGTTCCAGACGGGGTCGCGCAGAATCTCGAAGTGCACGGCCCGTCGCTGAGGCGCCTAGCCCTTGGGGCCAGCGTTCTTTATCGCAGGATCCACGTTGCCGAACTTCTCGAAATTCGAGCGAAACATTTCCGCCAGCCTGCGTGCCTGGGCGTCGTACGCGTTCGCGTCGGGCCAGGTCTTACGTGGATTGAGGACGGAGGCGGGAACGCCCTTTATTTCCGTGGGGATCGCGAGTCCGAAAAATCGATCCGTTTCCGTCTTGGCGTTGTCGAGGTCGCCGTGGATGGCCGCGTTTACCATCGCGCGGGTGTGGGCGAGCTTCATGCGCTTTCCCGTACCGTAGGCCCCGCCGCTCCAGCCGGTGTTGATCAGCCAGACATTCGCCTTGTGCCGGTTCAACAAATCCCCCAGCATCTCCGCGTATTTGGTCGGGTGCCACACGAGAAAGGCAGCCCCAAAGCATGCGCTGAAAGTCGGCTGCGGCTCGCTGACACCTCGCTCGGTGCCCGCGACTTTGGCGGTGTAGCCGGACAGGAAATAGTACATCGCCTGCTGGGACGTGAGCTTCGCGATCGGCGGCAAAACCCCGAAAGCGTCGGCGGTGAGAAACACCACATTGCGCGGATGTGAGCCGCGTCCCCCAGCCACATAATTGCGGATGTAGTGGAGGGGATACGACGCGCGCGTGTTCTCAGTGATCGACTGGTCCGCGAACTTGACTTTCTTGGTAGCTGGATCGAGCACGACGTTCTCGAGGACAGTTCCGAACATCTGGGTGGTCTGATAGATGTCAGGCTCGCTATCGGGCGAGAGGTTGATCACCTTGGCGTAGCAACCGCCCTCGAAGTTGAAGATCCCGTCTTTCGACCACCCGTGCTCATCGTCGCCGATCAGGCCACGCTTCGGGTCGGCGGAAAGTGTTGTCTTACCGGTACCCGATAAACCGAAAAAGAGCGCGGTGTCGCCGTCCTTTCCGACGTTGGCCGAGCAATGCATCGAGAGCACGCCCTTTTCGGGCAGCAGATAATTCATCACCGTGAACATCGCCTTCTTCAGCTCACCAGCGTAGCGAGTGCCACCAATCAAGATCGTGCGCTGGGCGATGTTCAGAACGATGAAAGTCGTCGTGCGCGTGCCGTGACGCGTAGCGTCGGCCTGGAACTCGGGCGCGTGCAGTACGGTGAAGTTCGGGTCGAAGGTCGGCAAATCGCTTGGCTCCGGGCGGATGAACATGTTGCGCACGAAAGCCATGTGCCACGCATTGGGAGAGACGTATCGTACCGATAGCCGATAGGCGGGATCGGCGCCGCAGTACAGATCTTCGACGAAGAGCTCGCTCATATTGTTCAGGTATTCCCGGACGTCGGCCAGCAACAACTCGTACTTCTCGGGTGCGAGCGGCTGATTCACCTTGCCCCAATCGACATCCCGCGAGGACTGCGGCTCCTTCACCACGAACTTGTCGTTTGGAGACCGGCCGGTATGTGGTGACGTGATGGCGACGAATGGTCCCATGTCCGCAAACTCGCCTTCGTTTCTGCGAGCGGCGGCCTGAAAGAGCTCGGGTGCAAGCAAATTCCAGTGGACCTCGCCGCGGGGCCTCAGTCCCTGTTTGCTCAACCCGATGCTGCTCTCGCGCGCGACCGATGTCCGCAGCGGTTTTATCTCAGTTGCCATCTCGCGCTTTCCCCTCACTAAACCGCTGTTGCGCGTCCATCACTGCCACGGCGGCCATATTCACGATGTCCTGTACGTCGGCACCCTGCTCGAGAACGTGTACGGGAAGATTCATACCCACCAGAATCGGCCCGATCGCAGTCGCTCCGCCGAGATGATGGAGCAGCTTATACGCGATATTGCCGGCGCTCAGGTTCGGGAAAATCAGCACGTTGGCGCGTTCTTTCAATACGCTGAACGGGTAAGCGGACCGCAAACGATTCGCATCCATCGCGGTGTCGGCCTGCATCTCTCCATCTACTACGAGAGACGGGTCGCGCTGCCGCAGAATGGCGACCGCCTTCGCGACTTTCTCCGCGTCGGGATGTCGCACAGACCCGAAATTCGAGAACGACAGCATGGCGATGTTGGGAGTGATGCCAAGTGTCCGCACGATGCGACCAGCTGAATATGCGATCTGCGCGAGCTGCTCGGCGGTCGGATCGATGTTAACCGTGGTATCACCGCAGAAGATGACGTGCTTCTCGAAAACCAGCATGTACAGGCCGCTCACGATCTCTGCCTTCGGGTGAGCGCCGATCACCTGGAGCGCCGGCCTGATCGTTTCCGGGTAATGCATCCCGACGCCCGACAAGAGCGCATCGGCATCGCCGCAGGCGACCATCACCGAGCCGAAGTAATTGCCGTTGAACAGAAGTTGATGTGCTTCGCCGTGACTGAGTCCCTTTCGCTGGCGGCGCTTCCACAGATACTCAGCATACTGGTCGCGTTTGTCGGAGGTAGCCGGATCGTCGATAGCGATGTCACGAAGGGCGATGTGATTCTCCTCGGCGATGCGCTGTATGACCGCGCGCTGTCCCAGCAGCGTCGGAAATCCGATGCCTTCGTCGGCGATCATTCTCGCCGCGCGAATGATCTTCGGCTCTTCGCCTTCCGGAAACACCACGCGCTTCGGATCGCGCACGGCGCGGTTGATAATCCCGCGCATGATTCCGCGTGCTCTGCCGAGGCGGTTCTCCAGCTGCTCACGGTAGTTTTCGAGGTCTATCATCTCCTTGGCGACCCCGCTGGCCACCGCCGCCCATGCCACTGCCGGCGCGACCCAGAGCAGAACCCGCGGGTCGAACGGGAAGGGAATCAGATAGTCGGGGCCGAA
The DNA here is from genome assembly GCA_046262755.1 of Gemmatimonadaceae bacterium. Taxonomy (GTDB): domain Bacteria; phylum Gemmatimonadota; class Gemmatimonadetes; order Gemmatimonadales; family Gemmatimonadaceae; genus UBA4720. The sequence continues at coordinate 45,549 of JBHEME010000004.1, forward strand.
CTTGACCGAGCGCAAACCGTAGAGCCGGGAGACGGCATCGGGAACGTCTTCCTTTGCCAGCGCCGCCAGGGCACGAGTGGCGGCCATCTTCATTTCCTCGTTCACTTGCGTCGCGCGGGCGTCGATGGCCCCGCGGAAGATGAACGGGAAGCCGAGCACGTTGTTAACCTGGTTCGGAAAATCACTCCGCCCGGTGGCGATGATGGCGTCGTTTCTTACCGCGCGAACCTGTTCCGGTAGAATCTCCGGCTCGGGGTTGGCCAGCGCGAAGATGATCGGCTTTTTCGCCATTTTTGCGACCATCTCTCCCGTTACGGCGCCGGCGACCGACAGGCCGACAAACACGTCGGCGCCCACCAGAGCCTCAGCAATCGTCCGTGCGCTTGTCTTGTTGGCGAATTTCGCTTTGTAAGGATCGAGGTTACCAGGACGGCCGGCATAAACGACGCCCTGCCTGTCGGTCAGAAGGATATTCTCTCGAGGGACTCCCAGCCGCACGTAATGCTCGGCGGTGGAGATCGCCGCCGCTCCCGCGCCAGAGAACACGACCCGCACCTTCTCGATCTTCTTGCCAACGCACTCCAGCGCGTTTAGGAGCGCCGCACCTGAAATGATTGCGGTGCCATGCTGGTCGTCGTGGAAGACAGGAATCTTCATGGACTTCCGCAACGTTTCCTCGATGTAGAAGCAATCGGGGGCGCGGATGTCCTCGAGGTTGATTCCACCGACGGTCGGCTCGAGGAGCTGGCAGAACTTGATCACATCGTCTGGATTCTCAGATCCGACTTCAAGATCGAAAACATCGAGATCGGCGAACTGCTTGAACAGGTTGCCCTTGCCTTCCATCACCGGCTTGCCGGCCAAGGGGCCGATGTTTCCCAATCCCAGCACCGCTGTACCGTTGGTTACTACCGCGACGAGGTTTCCTTTGGCTGTATAGCGGTAAGCCTCTTCGGCGTTGGACTCGATCTCGAGGCAGGGCACGGCGACTCCGGGAGAGTACGCGAGCGCGAGATCACGCTGATTGTTGAGCGGTTTTGTGGGTACTACCGCGATCTTGCCGGGACGACCGGTCGCGTGGTAGTCGAGAGCTTCATCACGCTTCATTGAACATGGAAAATGCCACCGGCGCCATCGAACAGCCACCCTCCGCTGGCCTTCGACCCCGGGCCTCACTACACTTCACCGTCATGACGTTTGATCGCCATTCAGGCGTTCTTCCACCTGTATTCTGGCGGGCGGCGATTGGTCTCGCCGTTGCCGCGCAGCTGCTGCTTGCCTTTGCTCCGTTGATGGAAGGGCATTTCGGCCCGGACGCGCGAGCCCACGTTGAGGCGGCAGGTACGAAGGTGCACCATGTGCACAATCCCGCTGATTGCGCTGCGTGCGCAGCCCGTGCTCTCCAGGCCACGACGAACCAATCCGCACCCCCAGCCCTTGAACGGCGTCACCTGACAACCCCCAGACTTTCAGAGCGTGATCAGTATCTCGTTCTCCTAAAGGAATCGAAGTCCCGGCCTCGCGCCCCGCCGCTCAGACAGGCGTAACCTTTAGCATCCGCTGCTCATTCGAGCACCGGCCATTCGCCGTGTAGCGCTTCCGGCAAGTCTGAGACAAAAAAAGGATTTTGAATATGAGAGGACGATTCATCCTCTGCGCGCTGGGCATAGCCGTGCCGAGTATCGCGTGGGCCCAGGTGGGGCCCGCGAAGTCGAAACCGGATTCTGTTGCGCGCGCGGACAGCATCGCACGAGCCGATTCTATCGCGCTCGTGCGCCAGCTCGAAAAAGAGCTTGGACAACCAGGCGCAGACACTACGTCGAGCGCCGCCGTCGCGCAGGGTCCGCGCGCTACCGGCGGATACATGAACATTGGATTTGTCGCATTGACCGATGCTGGCTGGTCGACCGAGCCCGATGTCGGTGCAATACAAGTCGGGGATCATGATCCGCACGTCCTGGGATTTTCCATTCCCAACGTCGAGCTCACGCTGGACGGCGCGGTGGATCCCTACTTCAAGGGCTTCAGCAACATTGTCTACAAGCTCGATAAAAATGCGGAGACGGGCGTCGAGCTCGAGGAGGCGTACGTGCTCACGACGTCTCTACCGGCGAACTTGCAGCTGAAGGTCGGGCAGTTCTTCGCAGAATTCGGCCGACAGAATAACCAGCATCCGCACGCGTGGTCATTCGTCGACGAGCCGCTCGTTCTCAACAGGATGTTCGGGCCAGACGGACTTCGCAGTCAGGGACTGCGACTGTCGTGGCTCTTGCCAACCTCGTTCTACACGGAGGCACTCGTCAGCGTCATGAATGCCACCGGGGGCACGGCGTCGAGTTTTCGATCACCGGATTCTCCCGAAATCCACGGTGGAGTACCAAACGAGCGGCCGGTGCAGCGGCTGTCCGATTTGCTGCTGGTTCCACGGCTCAACACCTCATTCGATCTGACGGAAACGCAAACCGTCGTACTCGGGGCTTCTGCTGCGCTCGGTCCAAACAACTCCGGACCAAACGCGAGGACTCAGGTGTATGGTTTCGACGGATACTGGAAGTGGAAGCCCGCGGCGGCCCAGGCAGGTTTTCCGTTTCTTTCCCTGCAGAGCGAGGCAATGTTCCGGAGCTACGATGCCGCGCAGCGCGCGGCAGCGGCGAACCCCGCGCTGACCTTGCCGAGCGAGGTGCTCAAAGACAGGGGCGCCTACGCGCAGGTTCTGTGGGGTATCAAGCCCCGCATCGTAGCCGGACTGCGCGGCGAATTTGCAAGCGGAGGCACCGGCTCGTTCGTGTCGGAAGCTCGTCGCGATCGCACTCGCTGGTCACCCAACTTTACCTGGTATCCAACCGAGTTTTCCAAGTTCAGAGCGCAATACAATCTCGACGACCGCAAAGGAATCGGCACCGACCATTCGATATGGTTCCAGTTCGAGTTCCTGCTCGGTGCACACGCGGCTCACAAATTCTAACGGAAAAAAAGGAAATGAAATCAAATAGCTTTCTGAAAATCGCCACTCTTGCACTGGTCGCTCTTTCCACCGCCGGACAATCGGCGTCGGCGCAGCTCCGTGTTGTCGCGACAACTCCCGATCTTGCTTCGGTGGCGCGTGAGATCGGTGGAGACCGTGTAAGCGTCGTCGCACTGGCGAAACCGACGGAAGATCCGCACTACGTGGATGCAAAGCCGAGCCACATCGTCACGCTCAACCGCGCCGATGCGCTCATAGAGGGCGGCGCGGAGCTGGAGCTCGGTTGGCTGCCGCCGTTGCTGGAGAACTCCCGCAATTCCAAAATCTCGGCCGGGGCCCCGGGCCGTATCGTGGCCTCCGAAGGGATAAAGATGCTGGAGATTCCTACCAGCTTCGATCGGTCGAAGGGTGACGTCCACTCGTTAGGCAATCCACACTTCATGATCGATCCGGTGAACGTGAAAATCGTCGCGCGTAACATCGCCGCGCATTTCGGTCAAATCGATCCGAAGAACGCGGCGACTTACAACGCGAATCTCGCCAGGTTCAACTCCACGCTCGACGCGAAGTACGCAGCGTGGCAAAAGCAGCTGGCACCGTATCGCAACGCAAAGATCGTCACTTACCACAAGGACTTTGTCTATTTCGCCGAGCGTTTTGGCCTGAACATCGTCGACGAGCTGGAGCCGAAGCCCGGTATCGCACCGTCGCCCGCACACCTCGCTCAGGTGATCGGGAAGATGAGGGCTCAGAACGCGAAAGTCATTCTCGTCCAGCCCTATCAGAATCGGAAAACCGCGGAGACCGTGGCGCGGCAGAGCAGCGCCGTGGTGCTCGATACTCCCCAGCAGCCGGGCGCGGTCAGCAACACCGCGAGCTATTTCGACATGATGGACAATCTCGTTAACACTCTCGCCGGCGGATTCAGGACACTCAAATGAGCGCCGACTTTCAGGTAGCATGGGAGGTCATGAAATGGCCTTTCGTCGCGTGTCTTCTTTTTCCCCCTCTTCTCGTCTACCTGGGCCTGCATGTGGTAAAGCGCGAGGTGATATTTGTCGACCTTGCGCTCGCGCAGGTCGCGACTTTGGGCACGTGTGTGGCGCTGTTGATGGGCTATCATTTCGATGACCGCATTACATTCTGGATTTCGCTCGCCGTCACTTTTGTCGGTGCTGCTTTCTTCAGCTGGTCGCGCAGTACCGAGAAAGGAACCGTGCCGCAGGAAGCCATCATCGGAATCACCTTCGTCGTAGCCGCTGCGGGGGTGTTGCTGCTCTTGAGCAGAGTCGCGGGCGGGAAAGAGGAACTGGAGAATCTGTTGACCGGCGACATCCTGAACGTCACCAAGGGTGAAATCGGACAGCGGGCGCTCGTCTTTGTGGCGTTGGGATCCTTCTACGCTGTATTTCACCGCCGATTCGTCGGCATTTCTTCCGACCCGCAAGCCGCCTTCGCCGCGGGCGTGCGCGTTCGGTTGTGGGATTTTCTTTTTTACGCCGCCTTCGCGCTCGTCGTGGTGAGCTTCGTCAGGCTCGGTGGGGTGCTGCTTACATTCGCGTATCTGATCGTTCCCGCCGTTTGCGGAACGATGCTAGCTGCGCAATGGGCCAGGCGATTGGCCGTCGGATGGGTCATTGCAGCGTTGGCGAGCCTCCTGGGATTGTGGACGTCCTATCGAATCGATCTACCCACGGGAGCAGCCATCGTCTGCGTGTCCGGGATACTGCTTGCCATAGTGGGAACGTTCGTGTCGCTGCGGCGTGCGTAGGGTGAGAGCGGGCTAGGCGTTGCAACTCGCCGGTCTCACCGTCCTTTGAGGAGCGAGTCCAGTTCTCACAAGACGCCACGCAAGCAATGCTCGAAATCCCAACCCACACCGTCGCTCAGCTCCTCTACCTCGTGCACTCGGATCCCGAGGAGCTGCGCGAGGCACTCGGAGAGCTCCGCGCACCGGATATCGCCGAGGCACTGCGCGAGCTTCCTCCACAGGCTGCGGCCAAGGTGATGGCCGCTCTGCCGTTCGAGCTGGCGGTGCAGGTCTTCGACGAGCCGGAGCTGACCCGGCACCGCTGCGCGATCATCCAGCGCATCGAGCCGGACCGGGTGGGGCCGCTCATCGAGGCAATGTCGGCCGACCAGCAGGCCGATCTCTTTCGCGAAGTTCCCGCCGAAGAGCGCGCGAGAATGCTGGCCAACGTCAGCGAGCCCACTCGCGCCGCTCTGCAAAGGCTGCTGCAGTATCCGTCCGAGACAGCCGGCGGCATCATGACCACCGAGCTCGTCACTGTCCCATCCGACTGGACGGTTGAACAGGCACTGCGTCTGATTCGTGAGGTGGGTGGCAGGAAGGAAACGGTTTACGCGATCTACGTCACCGACCCCGAAAACGCTCTGGTGCACGTGGTGTCACTGCGCGAGCTGCTGACGGTTCCTCGTGACGTAAACATCCTCGAGGTAGGTAGCCACCGCGCGCCACTGACCGTGACCGCCGATACGGATCGCGAGGAAGTCGCTCGCCTGATTTCCAAGTACAATCTCCTCGCCGTACCCGTGGTCGAGGATGGCAAGAAAATACTCGGCATTGTCACCGTCGACGACGTCATCGACACGCTCGTCGAAGAGCAGACGGAAGACGTTCAGCGCTTCGGCGGTATGGAGGCACTCGACGCTCCGTACATGGAAATCAGTTTTCTCGATATGATTCGCAAGCGCGCCGGTTGGCTGTGCGCGCTTTTCCTGAGTGAAATGCTCACCGCGACCGCGATGCAGCGTTTTCAGGGCGAGATCGAGCGGGCAGCGGTACTGGCGATGTTCATCCCGCTTGTCATGAGCTCCGGGGGAAACTCGGGCTCCCAGGCTACTTCGCTCGTCATTCGCGCGCTGGCGTTGCAGGAGCTGCGCATTCGCGATTGGTGGCGCATTGCTCTCCGCGAACTGCCGACTGGACTCCTCCTCGGCGGAATCCTCGGCGTGATCGGTTTCGTGCGCATAGTCCTCTGGCAGAACATCGGCATCTTCAATTACGGTCCACACTATCTCGCGCTGGCGACAACTGTCGGATTGGCGCTGGTAGGAATCGTGGCGTTCGGATCCCTGGCCGGATCGATGCTGCCGTTTTTGTTAAAGCGAATCGGTTTCGACCCTGCAAGCGCGTCAGCGCCGTTCGTTGCGACGTTGGTGGATGTGACGGGGCTGGTGATTTACTTCTCGGTTGCGTTCATGGTACTACACGGGACGCTCCTGTAACTGATTAACTGCAACCGAACGGGCGAGAGGGGTCAGAAGCATAGACAACAGATCCCAGTTCACGACGTCGGGACACTCCTAAGTCGCGGTACGGAACAGGCAGTTGCTTGTGCTCAGAATGGAGACGGTGGAGTCCTGACGTAGTGAACTCTCATCTCGCTTCTACGCTACTGACCACTCTCGCCCGTTCAGTTGCAGTTGCAGTTTTCTACCTCGCCGCCGCCCTTAACCACTCCGCCGGATCCACGGCCGGGCCCCCTCGCCTAATCTCGAAGTGCACGTGCGGGCCAATCGCCGGATCGCTCACTCCCACCGTCCCCACGGCTTGTCCCTTGACCACCCGCGCGCCTTTACGCACATCGATCCGGTCCAGCGATCCGTAAACCGAGTAGTCACCACCGCCGTGCTCGAGGATTACGGTGTTGCCGTACGTTCCCATTGGACCAGCGTAAGCCACTGTCCCCGCCGAAACTGACTTCACGGCAGTACCGATCGGTGCGCCGATTCCGATTCCATTCCATCGAGTCGTAGTGTTGTTCGGATTAACGAAGCGCCCGAACCGGTAGAGGAAATCTCCTTTTACCGGCCAATCGAGCCGCCCCAAGTCCGACGTCCGAATCGAGCTCGGCGCGAGATTCGTGGCCCGACCGGACGCCTTTCGACGCTCCGCTTCGAACGCGGCGATGAAGTTGTTGAGCCGATTCTCGCTCTTCTCCAGCTCCGCCAGGCGAGCTTTGGTGCGCTTCGCGTCCTCCTGGACCCGAGCCAGGTTTCGCGATTGCTGCTTCTCGAGCTCCACCAGTCGCCCTGCTTCGAGCTCTTTCTCCGACCTGTTCTCCCGAATGCTGTTCTGGAGACGCACTAACTGCCCATGCTGCAGCTCGATGCGCTCGTGGAGGTCGTCCAGGCGGTGCACGAGGCCTTTGTCCCGCAAGGCCAGTAGATGGAGATATTTGTAGCGCGCGACGAGCTGCGCAACCGATTGAGCCGAGAACAAGACTTCCGCCGAATACAATGGCCCTCGCTTGTAGATCTCGATCAGGCGGCGCTGCAGCACCGTGCGTTTGCTGGATGCCTCGCGCTCCGATTGCTCAAGGTCGGCGGTGGTCTTCTGAACTTCCTCGGTAATTCCCACAAGCTGCTGGTCGAGCGATTTGACCATTCTGGCCGTCGCGTCGCGCTGCTGATCGAGCAGCCGGACTTCGTCGGTCAGCTCGTGAGCCGTGTTCTGCAGACCGCTCATCTTTTTCTCCAGCTCGTCGCGCTCGGCGCGGATGCGGAGAAGCTCCTCCCGCTGCGCGCGGAGGCGCGTTTCGGCGTTGTCAGCCTGCTGGGCGGGGAGAGCGACAACGAGAACGCTGCAACAAAAACCGGCCAGCCCAAGCCTCAGATACGACGTAGGTGTCTCCCGACGGAAAAAAGGCTACCCAACATTCCCATCAGAGCCCCACCTACGACACCGAAGAAGATCGTTTGCCTGTCGAAGAAAATCGTCTGGATGAAGTATTCGTTCACGACGCGGTTGGCGACCCACACGAAAAGCAGCGCGAGCAGACCGCCGAGCACCCCCTTTACGACGCCGTCGATGAGAAATGGCAGGCGTACGAACATGTCGGTTGCTCCGACCAGTCTCATGATGGAAATCTCCTTCGCTCTGGCGAGGACAGTCATTCTGATCGTGGCGCCGATGATGATGATCGCCACCGCGGCGAACGCTACTCCGAGACCGATTCCGGCGACCGTGGCAATGTTGCGCAGTCGATACAGCTTTTCGACCCATTCTTCGCCGTAGCGGACGTCGTCGATGAAGTGGTAAGTCCGAACCCTATCCGCGACTGACTTGACGACCGCTGGACTACGCATCCCGCTTCGCAGGTGGACCTCGATCGACGCGGGAAGCACGCCCGCCTCGAATACGTCGGCGAATTCGCCCATCTCGGTGCGGGCGCGCTCCAGGGCTTTCTCGCGCGAGACATAATCCACCCGCGCCACCTCTGGAAACTCGCCGATATCCTTCATCGCTGCCGCGACGGATTCAATGTCAGTGCTGTCGCTGATGAATGCGCGGACTTCCACGCGTTCTTCCACCCGTTCCAGCGCATTCCTGATGTTGATTGCGACGAGACCGAACAGACCGAAAGCGAACAGAGAGAAGGCGATCGTGAGCACCCCGAGTGCGCTCAGCAACGGCGCCCTTCTGGAAGCGGTGAGCGCCTCAGTGGCCGATCGCATTAGATGCTCTCCGTGGAGCCCTGAGTCTCGTCGGCCTCCAACTCGCGATCGGGCGCCGGCCTCGACTGCGCGGGAGATTCCGCCGAGTCAAAGACAATGCGGCCGTGATTGAGTTCGATCGTCCGGTAGTTCGACCTGCGCACGAGATCGAGGTCGTGTGTCGCCATGATCACAGCCGTCCCCGACGAATTGATGTCGCGGAGGAGCTGAAAGACGCTCCGTGTGGCGCGCTCGTCGAGGTTGCCGGTCGGCTCGTCGGCTATTAGCACGAATGGATCGTTGATCAACGCGCGCGCGATGGCGACGCGCTGCTGTTCACCACCCGACATCTCGCGTGGAAAGCTCGTTGCCTTGGACGCCAGCCCCACCTGCGTCATGACCCGCGCAACTTTCGATCGAATGGTAGCCTTCGGCGCGGCTGTGACTTCCAGCGCAAATCGGATGTTCGCTTCCGCAGTCCGGTCCTCGAGCAGCCGAAAATCCTGAAAGACAATGCCCAATCGCCGCCGCAGCTTCGAGATCTCGCGGCCGCGCGCCGTCTTCGAGCTGACACCGTTGATCCACACTTCGCCTGAGCTCGGCTTGTCGTCCATGTAAAGCAGTTTGAGGATGGTCGTCTTGCCTGAGCCGCTCGGACCGGTCAGAAACACGAACTCGCCTTTTTTCACCTCGAAGGTGATATGCGCCAGCGCAACACCCGATCGCGGGTATTCCTTGGCGACTTCCGTCAGGCGGATCATTGGCTACTGCTTGAGCGCCTGATCTATGTCCGCAATCAGGTCTTCGGCGTTCTCGATGCCGATGCTCATTCGGAGGAAGCCGTCGGGGATGCCGATAGCGGCGCGCTCGTCGGGAGTCATGTGCTCATGCGAGCTGTATCGTGGCTCGATAACGAGGGAATCGACCCCGCCCAGGCTCGCGGCGTAGGTGAAGACGCGCAGCTTCTTCACGAACTTCACCACTGCGGGGCCGCCGCCCTTCAGCTCGATGGCCATCATGCCGCCGAATCCATCGAGGATGCTTTTTGCCACTTCGTGATCCGGGTGATTCGGCAAGCCGGGATAGTGGACCTTGGCGATATCGCGATGCTTCGAGCACCACTCCGCCACTTTCATTGCGTTCTCGTTCTGTCTCCTGACTCGCACGTCGAGGGTCTTCAGTCCTCTCTCGAGGAGCCAGCACGCGAACGGATCCGGAGCCTGCCCCCAAACGGTCATCTTGCGGCGCACTTCGTCGATAAAGGGCTCGCTGCCGCATACTACACCGGCGAGGATGTCGTGGTGTCCGTTGAGGTACTTGGTGGCCGAATGGATGACGACGTCGACCCCATGCTCGATCGGACGCAGGTTAATCGGGCTCGCAAAAGTCGAGTCGAGGACGAGCGCGATACCCTGAGACTGGCTCAAAGCATGTAGCGAGTTGAGCTCGAGGACTCGACAGGTCGGATTTACGGGTGATTCGAGAAAGATCACTCGCGTGTTGTTCCGAATCGCTTTGCGCCAGGCGCGTGGCTCGAGCGGATTTACGAAAGAAACCTCGATGCCCATCCCAATCAGATCTTCAGTGAAGAGTTTTCTCGTGCCTCCGTAAATCCACGAGCTGGTTACGAGGTGGTCTCCTGGACGCAGCAGCGCCAGCATGGCGCAGGCGGTGGCGCCCATGCCGCTGGCAAGCACCAGTGCGGCTTCGGCGCCTTCCAGGAGTGCGATTCGCTTTTGTACCCGCTCCGCGTTCGGCGTATTTCCGTAGCGTGTGTAGAGAAGGCCCTCGCTGGTGCCAGTCTCCTGCGCATAGTTGACGGATTGAACGAGCGGAGCGGAAACGCCCGAGCCGGGTGTAGGATTGTCGGCGCCGCCATGAACCGCCAAGGTCGACAGACCTGGTTTGCGGGAGGTCTCGGCCAAATTCGCTCCTAACCGAGGTTTCGCGCGCTGCGCGCGGCGTCGAAGTCGTGCTTCACCACCCGCACGATCTCGGAAGCGGCGACGCCAGCGATGTCCCGCGCCAAGACGGTTCCCGGCTTGATGCTCTCGTCCAGCTGTAGCACCGCCAACTCGTGCCGTCTCGGCCCGTACACCCACACCAGCTCGCCGGCCTCGAGGACGCGCGTCCGTGCATCGGATGGATGTAGCCGCACCATCGGTCCGCGCTCGGCGTCACCGGCTCGAGTGGAGATGTACTTAGAAATCATCAACCAGGGCTGAAAACCTTCCATCAGGCGTCAAGGTTTGTCGGCGCGGTAGGAGCGGCAGCAATGCCCACCGCGACATATCCATTATCGTGACGAATCACGAGGCGCCGACGCCACAGAATATCCAGCGTCCGCTCGGCTTCGGCGGCCGAAAGGCCGATGGCATCGGCGACGTCAGAGCTCGCGCCGGCGCCCAGCTGAGAGACAATTTCCCACGCTTTCCGCTCGTCGACGTCAACAATTCCGACCAGTCGCGACTCGCCGTCGGCGTGCTGAGTGACCAGCGCCAGCTTGTGTCGCTCGAGGACTGCTTCGATGGCGTCCATGTGAGAGTCACTGATTCCGCGGAACACGAAATACACTTCACGCCGCGGCGCGTCGACACTCACGTACTGCAGAAGCAGCTTTGCTACGATCTCATCGGCGCACGAGAAATCGAGAAGCCCGACATGGGAGAAGTCGATTACGGTGAGAGCGCGATCGCCGATGCGGTCCAACTCCTGCTCGATCTCGCAGCGCACCGCGGCGCCGGTTGGGCGAGTGACGAGATTCGAATAGAGCTCGCAGACGCTCTTCCGCAGCATCGAGCTGACGTCGATGTGGTTTATCACGCGACCCGCTCGGGGATCGTTATCTGCACCTGCGCGCCGGGGAAAAACGACAGGTCTTCGACAAGAGGCTCATCCTCGTCCCAGTCTCCCTTGGGGAGCACCGCAATGCGGGCGGTTCCGCTCCGAATGGAAAGTTTACCGTCCCAGTTTCCCACAAAGCGCCTCACTCCGGCAAGACCCTGACCGCGGCCGGGATCCCTGAACCGGGAAGCCCCGCGCATAACCGTCTCCTCTAGAGCTTGCCCATCGTCCCAGCGGTCCTTTCGCTGAAACGCAGGAGCGGATTCAAGCGATTGTCTAAAACCTATCCCCGGATCGCATACAGCGATAACGACGACCTTTCTTCCACCGAGTCGAACGCGCCAGGTGTACGTCTGAACCGCGACCCATCCACCTCGCCCGGCGTGCTCGACGATATTCTGACAGACTTCCGAGAGCGCCATCGTGAATCGCATCGTGATCTTGGCGTCGAGGTTGAGATTTTTCGTCAGTGCTTCCTGCGCCCGCTGCTGAATCTTGTCGACTACGTCGTGCACATCGTCGCTTTTTGAGATGGAAGTTACTTCGAGAAGGACGCTCGTCTCGGCGGCCTTGGCGGTCTTCACTCGGCCCTGAATTTCGTACAGCTCGGCAGCGTGCTTGAAGAAATCCATGCGCGACCAGTAGCCGCTGACGTTCTCCGCTTCGGGCACATACAGGATGGGCCTCTCCGCTCTTGACTGCGCGAGCGCGAGTAAGGCGGTAAGCCCGTATGGTGAAGCCCAACGGGAATGTCTGGCGTCGACGATGATCTTTTCATCGAGTGGCAGCGGCGCCACCTGATCAACGATTTGCTCGAACGACTTGTCTTCCAGTGAATGCGGCACATTGATGACTGTCGTCACTTGATGCTGAGCTCTCCGCGCAGGTGTTCGGCGAGGCCTGAGGCGCCGCGATGGTCGACGTTTCGGGCAGCCGCGTCGAGAGCGCGGTCGATTGCCGCGTCTAAATTATCACCCGCGAGCAGTCGGGAGAAATAGGTTGCGCCCCACACGTCACCACATCCGGTGGGATCGCCTGGACCAACGTGGCGCGGCTTCTTCGCGGGGACGAGAGCGGTTCGGATCGGCCCGCCAGCGCGCTGCAAGACATCGCGTCGAACGTCACTGATGGTGTCAAATCCGGGAGCCGCGAAGTACACGACGCCGCGACTACCCAGCGTGACCGTCAGCGAGAACACCCCATTTGCGAATGCGATCGCAGCGAGACCCATCGCGTCGGCTGCGAGCATGCTCAGCTCCTCTTCGTTTACCTGGATGAAGTCGAAGCAGCGACACCAGGCTGCGGGATTTGGCAAGGGTTGCAAGGTCCGCATACCATCCGGCTGCACCGCGAGTAGGAGAGAATGCAGGTCACAGTAAATCGGTCCGCGAAAGTGCTGTCGAATCAGCTGTGCCGTCTCAAGATCAAGCTCAAATCCGCTGATCAGATTGATGTACAACGCGTCGAGATCGGCGAGGAGGGGCTTGAGGCCGAGCCAGCTCCAGCCCGGAACACCGCCGGAAAGGTGCTCGCAGCGGCGTTCGGTGCTCTGATAATGAAGTGTGACGCGATTATTGGGATGCGGCACCTCGATGGGCGCAGTTCCGGGAGCGAGACGCTCCAAAGGCGCAACGAATGCGCGCGCGGATCGCGCGAGGTCGCTTCCGACCTTGAGGATCGGGACGAACTCCCACTCGGGTGAAAGAGCGGCTTCGAGCGCCCCGAGGGCGTAAGTGATCCCACCCCATTCTTCCACTGGTGCATCGCGCGGGTCACGCCCGTGGATAATATCCCAGACGAAGCTTCCGATAACGCCGACGCGTCTCTTTCGCGTCACCAAATTCCTTCCCACCTCATCAAAGCTCGCCCAGCGTCTGCATTTTGAATGTGGCGATCGCCCCGACGACTCCAGCGGAGAGGGGAAGTGCGCCCGGCACGATCCGGCAAGCTTCCACCGCAGGCTTGAAAGCGCGTCGTCTGACTTCTGCTCGCAGCGGGTCGAACAGTGCATCGCCAGCCTGAGTCACTCCGCCCGCGAGCACCACCACATCGGGATTGAAAGTATTCAGAAGATTTGAGACCCCGGCACCGAGGAAGCGCGCCGTTTCTCGGACTACTTCGCGCGCAGTGGCGTCGCCGCGCTTCGCGGCCTCGTAGACGGTTTGCGCCGTTATCCGCTTGGCGTCCCCGTCGACCATTCCGACCAGAATGGACTGTCCTTCGTCACCGCGAAGGGCTTCGCGCGCGCGTTCGGCGATTGCCGGCCCCGACGCGTACGCCTCGAGACAACCGTAATTCCCGCATTTGCAGCGGCGACCTGTGGAATCGATCGTCGTGTGGCCGATTTCGCCCGCCACGTCTGACGAGCCGTGAAAGAGTTTTCCCTCGAGAATGAGACCGCCCCCGATTCCGGTGCCGAGCGTCATACCAATCACGTTGCGGCCGCCAACAGCGGCGCCGCACCAGAACTCGCCCAGAGTAGCGCAGTTCGCGTCGTTGTCGAGGGTCGCTTCGAGACCCACGCGCTTGCCGATTTCGTCCCGCAACGGAAAATTTTTCCAGCCGAGGTTTGGCGTGATGATAACGATGCCCTTCTCCCGATCGAGCGGGCCGGGGGACCCAATCCCCACGCCAAGGAAATCCGATCGCTCCGCACCGGTTTCGGCGATTGTCTGGGTGATAACCTGCTCGATCATTCCCACGATTCGATCGACAACGGCTCCGGCGCCGCCGTCTGCCAGCGTCGGGGTGGTGTGCATGGCGATCTCGCGGCTGCCGTCGAGCGGCATCGCTCCGGCGACGATGTTGGTGCCGCCGAGATCGACTCCAACTATGTAGCGCTCCTTTACACTCATACGGGCACCGGTGGGTTGAGGACCTCGGTCAGCAAACTGGAGATGTGATCGATCGTGAGCTCGCGCATGCAGCGCCAATGACCGAGCGGGCAGCGTTGCGGGCCGTGACGATGACACGGGCGGCATTCGAGGCCGTCGTGCCCGGCGACTGCGTGTCGCTCGGCGAGCGGGCCGAACCCGAATTCGGGAACTGTCGGCCCGAAAATCGTCAGCGTTGGAGTTCCCATTGCCGACGCCAGGTGCTGCGGTGCGGAATCATTGGTCACTATTGCCTGCGCCCGACCAATGAGCTCCGCCGATGCGAGCAGTGAAAGTTGGCCGACTGTATTGATTGCTGCCCCAGGAGGGACTGAATCAGCAATGCGCTCCGCGATCGTCGAATCCGCCTCGGATCCAACTATTGCGACCCGAAAATCCTCGGAGAGTTTTTTGGCGAGATCAACGTAGTATGGCCAACGCTTCGTCCCCCAGGCACTACCTGGCGCCAGCGCGACGAACGAGTCGTCGCTGCTCCCGCCGCTGCGCCGCATGATCGAGTCGACGGTTCCACGCTCGGCGTCTGAGGGATAGAGCCGAGGCCGCACCTGATCTTTCGTGGGCGGGTCAGCGCATTCTGACATCGAGAGGGACCACAATCTCTCCGCGTGGTGACGGTCGGGTCTGAACGGGAGCTGCGTCGTATATAAAACGTGGCCCGTGGAGCTCGCAAAACCGATTCGTTCCCGCGCGCCCGTCATCATGGCGAGCAGTCCGCTGCGAAAGGAGCCCTGTGCGAGGTAGGCAGCGTCGTACGGGCGCCGACCTCTGATTGACCGGATCGTCCGCCACAGACCGAGCGCGGAACCGTAGGTGCTGCGCTTGTCGTAACGAATGACTGAGCGGATGTTGGGATTATTGGCGAGAACCATTGCTCCTTCCGGCGTCGCCAGCACGTCAACGGGCCCTCGCCTGGCGAGCTCGGCGATCAGCGGGGTCGTGAGAACGACGTCGCCGAGAAAGCTTGTCTGGATAACAAGCGATCCGCTCACTCAGTCGACCTGTAGCACGGCAAGGAAAGCTTCCTGGGGGATCTCCACCGAGCCGACCTGTTTCATTCTTTTCTTTCCTTCTTTCTGTTTCTCGAGGAGCTTCCGCTTTCGCGTGATGTCGCCGCCGTAGCATTTGGCAAGAACGTCCTTGCGCAGCGGCTTCACACTCGTGCGAGCGATGACCTTCGAGCCAATGGCGGCCTGGATCGCCACCTCGAACAGCTGACGCGGGATGAGATCCTTGAGCTTGTCGGCGATCTTCCGACCCCACTCGTAGGCCTTGTCGCGGTGAATGATGACGCTAAAGGCGTCGACGGGGTCGCCGTTTATGAGCATGTCGAGTCTGACGAGATCGCTCGTTCGGTACTCGAGCATTTCGTAGTCGAGCGATGCGTAGCCCCTGCTCACAGTCTTTAGCTTATCGAAAAAATCCAGAATGATTTCGCCAAGGGGAAATTCCCAATCCAGCTCGACGCGCTGTGTGTCGAGGTACGTCATGTTCCTGTAGACCCCGCGCCGCTCGGTACCCAAGGTCATGATGGGGCCGATGTATTCGGCGGGCATCATGATTCGCGCCTTCACGTATGGCTCCTCGATGTAGTCGACCGCCTGGGCCGAGGGCATCAACGAAGGATTCTCGATCAGCGTCATCGTGCCGTCGGTGAGGTAGACTTTGTATTCCACCGACGGAACCGTCGTGACGAGCTCCAGGTCGAATTCCCGGCTCAGGCGCTCCTGAACGATTTCCATATGGAGCAGACCGAGAAACCCGGCGCGGAAGCCGAACCCGAGCGCGGTCGATGTCTCGGGCTCGTAGTTGAGGGACGCGTCGTTCAGCTTCAGCTTTTCCAGTGCGTCGCGAAGAGTCTCATACTGGGTGGTATCTGTCGGATAGAGACCGGCGAACACGAAAGAACGAACTGCCTGATACCCGGGGAGTGCTTCACTGGCGCGGTTGTCCGCGTCGAAGATCGTGTCCCCGGCGCGCGTCTCGCTGACGGAGCGAACGCTTGCGACCACGTATCCAACTTCACCGGGGCCGAGCTGGTCGGTCGGCACCTGCCGCAGCTGATTGTACCCGACCTCGTCGACCTCGTAGACAGACTCGCTCGTCCCGAATGTGATGTGAGTCCCTTTTCGGATCACACCGTCGACGACGCGGACGCTGGGGATCGCTCCGCGATACCGGTCGTAGTAGGAGTCGTAAATCAACGCGCGGAGCGGCGCGACTTCATCTCCTTCCGGCGGTGGTACTTTGCGCACGACCTCCTCGAGCAGCTCGGCGATCCCGATTCCTTCCTTGGCGCTCACCAGCAGAATCTCGTCCGCATCTACTCCGAGTAACTCCTGCACTTCCTTTTTCCGTCGTTCAGGCTCCGCGCCCGGCAAGTCGATCTTGTTGAGAATCGGAATTATCTCCAATCCGGCATCCATCGCCAGGAAAAGATTGGAGAGCGTTTGCGCCTGGATGCCCTGAGAGGCATCGACGACGAGAATTGCGCCCTCGCAGGCCGCCAGCGACCGCGATACCTCGTAGGTGAAATCGACGTGGCCCGGCGTATCGATGAGATTGAGCTCATACTCGCGACCGTCACGGGCGTTGTACGTCATGCGCACGGCGTTGAGCTTGATTGTGATGCCGCGCTCGCGCTCGAGATCGAGCGTGTCGAGGACCTGCGCTTTCATCTCCCGTTTCTGCAGCATGCCCGTCGCCTCGATCAGGCGGTCCGCCAGGGTGGACTTCCCGTGATCGATGTGCGCGACAATGCAGAAGTTGCGAATCTGCTCGAGCTTCAAATGAGTCTCTTGGGTTGTGCGGGGCGCTGCGGGAGGAACGTCGAAATATAACCGTCCGGCTTTCGCTTCCCGGACGGGAAAAGAAAGGGACCGCTGTCGCGGCCCCAATCAACTGCGCTTCAATTCGTTCACGGCATCGGAGGCGGAACGGGAACGCTCTCGGTCCTTGGCGAGGGGGCTGGCGTCGGTATCGGCGCCTCACGACGCACGGGCGCGGCGGGTTGTTGCGTGGGAGGCGCAGAACGAGGCGGTGGCGCCGGCGCCGGCGTCCGAGAAGGAGGGGGTGTTGCAGAGGGGTGGACGAATGGCGCGGGACGATATTCGCGTGGACTCTGCACACCGGTCGTCGACGACTCGGTCCGCGGCGGGTGCCGGGATTCGACCGGAATTCGCGACGAAGGAACGTGGTCGGCGCGCTGCGTTCGCAACTGCTCGATCATCTCGGTGGACTCGGTGCGATTTCTCGCCGGAGTGAGGATCATGCCGCTTTCTGTCAGCGGCGGCGTCGTTCTCGAGCCGCCAAACACCCCGGCCTCAGCGCTGGGCGGGAACGCGCCAATCGCGGCACCGCGCGGCACAGCGTTGTGTGGCTCGCGCGATTTTGGGAAGATCGTCGTGTCACCGGGAATTCGACGGCGACCCACAGGGATTGGAAGGTTGGCAGTCGACAGTGGACCGTAGGACACAATCGGGATCCCACAGCCGTCGTAACCAACCAGTCTCACTTGTCTGCCCGCCCTTTGGAGATGAAAGATGTGGCCGAGTATCGCGCTTCGATGCAGCGCGGCGACGGGAGAGCCATACGAGAAACCGTAATACAGATCGCACGCGGTCAACGCGCTGTAGGCATAGTCATAGTCGTAGTTACGTCCACCAGCGAAACGGAACCAGTCGCGGCCGATCGGCTCACCTGTCGTGCCTATGTATCTAGCCAGCGCGTCGGCGGCGTCGGAGGGAGAACGAGCGTCGATGAGACGCCGGATTGCAGCGATGTTCCAATCGCCCCCGCTGTCCAGCGTCTCGAAATTGAACGGTTCTCGCGAGGCAAGTGCGATGACCGTTCCGCGAGTTTGATCACGGCGATCGGTGACGTCGTTGTAGCCTGCGTATCCGTACGACGTTAGTCCTTGCTCGCCTTGTGGTCCAAATCCGGCGAAGAAGTTCCGGAGCTGAAGCTCACGATGTGCACGAATGCGTACGGATATCCCCGGGAACTCGGGATGAAGGACCTGGATCTCGCCGTTAAGATCCACCGAAATCGCAAAGACGTAGACGTCCTCGCCGACTTCTATCGCGGGAGTGACGTAGTTGGAGAGCAGGCCCCCATCGCGCGAATAAACGCTGATGACGGGTCGAGCTCGCGCAGATCCCTGTGCGGGAGCGACGGTCGCCAGCGTAGCGAACAGAAACAGCGTTGATCTCAGGGTTGCCGCAATTCTTCTGAACCGCATCCCGCCTCCCGCGTTGTATACAATTTACCGGATTGGCTGATCTGCAGTCAACCCTGATAAGGTGCCAAACATCGGCAAGCTGGCTGCGCCTACCTGTAGCCAGGCGGTCGCTTTAGCTTGCGCCATGCCGCTCCCACAACTGCTTGATGCCGCCCGCACTCTCGAAGAAGTGGGTCGACTGCGGAGCGAGCCTCCGCGGCCTGGCCAGACGTGCGTGGTGGGAGGTCTTCATGGCAGTAGCGACGCCGTGGTAGTAGCGGCGATCGCAGGAGATCTATCGGGGCGCTTTTTCGTACTGGTCAGCGACGATGTCGCCGGAGCCGAACGATGGCTCGCCGATCTGAGCTCTCTCGAGGACGGCGGCAGTGTCGCGTTTTACCCACCGCGCGAAAGTTTTGGGGAAGCAGAGGCCCATGCCGAGATCGCCGGTGAGAGGGTTGAGACCCTCGAGCGGATCGGTGGGAGCGGCCTCCGCATTCTCATCACGACTACCCGCGCTCTGCTGGAGAAGACGCAACTGCCCCGAGCTCTCGCCTCGGCGCGACTGGAGCTCCGGAAAGGAGACACCCGCCGACTGGAAGATCTGTCGGCACACCTCGAATCAATCGGCTTCGAGCGAGTACCCATGGTCGAGGACGTCGCCCAGTTCAGCGTCAGAGGAGGGATATTCGACATCTACAGCTTCGGCATGGCGGAGCCGGTACGTCTCGAGTTCTGGGGCGATGAAGTCTCCGAGCTACGCCATTTCGATTTGCTTACGCAGAGATCGACTCGCGATGCCGACGTCGCTCTCATTCTGCCTGTTGACGGACAAATCACCGCGGGCGATCTCGAGCCGGAACGATCGTCGATTCGAACTCTTTTCCCACCCGACACCCTGCTTGTGCTCCCCCGGGGGACGCATGTTCGGCCGGAGCTCGAGCGAACCTGGGCGGAGGCACAGCATCACATCGATCTCGCAAGGCGGAGAGGGGAGGATACGCCGAGCCGAGACGAATTGTTCGAATCCCCGGATGCTGCGATCCAGGCGTTGTCCGCCTTCGGTACTTTAGATCTGTCCGGCGATTCGCCGCAGATAGTTTTTCCCTTCCGTGAGCCGGAGGAGATCCAGCGCGATATAAAGCGGCTCAAGCAGATCGTTTCCGACGGAATTCCCACCGTCATTCTTTGCGACAACGCCGGACAGGCTGAACGACTGGACGAGCTTCTCAACGACGATCGAGTCTCGCCGGCAAGCCTCGCTATTGGCGTTCTCGACGGCGGATTTGTCATTCCGCCACGCGGAGACTTCCCTGGTTACCGCGTCCTCACCGATCACGAGATTTTCCGGCGCGAGCGCCGGTTCCGGCGGGCCAGAAGGTACGCGACCGGTACCGCCTTGGAGAGCCTCACCGCGCTCAAGCCCGGAGACTACGTGGTGCATCTCGAGCACGGCGTCGGGATCTATCGCGGAATGGAGAAGATGTTCGTCCGCGAGACCACTGTGGAAGTTGCGGTCATCGAGTATGAGGGAGGTGATCGGCTCAACGTCCCCCTATACCGTATAGATCAGATCGAGCGGTACCGATCGGCGGCGGACGTAACCGGCGATGCCCCGCCACCCCGTCTCCACGCCCTCGGCGGCAAGCGGTGGGCATCGCAACGCGACAAGACCCGCGCTGCAATTCAAGAAATGACGGTGGAGTTGCTCGACCTCTACGCTCGGCGCAAGGTCGCGACGCGCCCACCACACTTGCCTGACACTGTGTGGCAACGCCAGCTCGAATCTTCGTTTTTGTTCGAGGACACTCCCGACCAGCGCACGGCTACAACCGACGTCAAGGGTGACATGGAGCGCCCGCGTCCGATGGACCGCCTGCTCGTCGGGGACGTTGGATATGGAAAGACCGAGATCGCAGTCCGGGCCGCGTTCAAAGCGGTGCAGTCGGGTCGACAAGTGGTCGTACTCGTCCCAACGACGATCCTCGCGGATCAACATGCCCGGACCTTCGGGGAGCGACTGGCGGATTTCCCCGTCAACGTCCGGACGTTGAGCCGGTTCCAGACCACGCGAGAACAGGAAGCGGTGCTGAAGGACCTCAAGGCCGGCAAAGTCGACGTCGTAATCGGAACCCACCGCCTTCTGAGCGCCGACGTCGGATTTTCACGGCTCGGACTTATTGTCGTCGACGAGGAGCACCGCTTTGGTGTCAAACACAAGGAGCGCCTGAAAAGGCTGCGCCTGGACACGGACGTGCTCACGCTCACCGCGACTCCAATCCCGAGAACACTGCATTTATCGCTCGCCGGCCTGCGGGACATGACGCTCATGCAGACGCCGCCGCGCGACAGGTCTCCCGTTCTCACTTACGTCGAACCGTGGGATGATGGGCTCATCGATGAGGGAATCTCCCGGGAGCTGGATCGCGGCGGCCAGGTGTTCTTCGTGCACAACCGCGTCGAGACCATCGACGGCATGGCAGAACACGTCAGACGAGTGGTGCCGCGAGCCCGAATCGGCGTCGGTCACGGCCAAATGCGTGAGCGAGACCTGGAGCAAGTAATGCGCAGCTTTGTCGAGGGCGAGATCGACGTTCTCGTTTCCACGATGATCGTCGAGTCGGGTCTCGACGTCCCCAACGCCAACACGATGTTCGTGAATCGCGCTGATACATTCGGGCTCGCGCAGCTCTACCAGCTGCGCGGGCGTGTGGGACGATCGCATCGCCGGGCCAGCTGCTATCTGCTCGTGCCTGACTCTATCGACGAGGACGCCAATCGACGCCTTACTATCCTCGAGCACCACACCCAACTGGGGGCGGGATACCAGATCGCCCTCAAGGACCTCGAGCTGCGCGGCGCCGGCAATTTGCTCGGGCCCGAGCAATCCGGTTTCGTCCACGCCGTTGGCTTCGACATGTACCTGCGTATGCTCGACGAGACGGTGAAGCGCGTCCTCCGCGGAGACGATGCTCCCAAGCTCCAACCGGCCGAAATCTCCCTCGACCTGCCGTCTTATTTGCCCGACGATTACATCAATTCCCAGGACGCCAAGCTGGACATCTACCGTCGGCTAACCCACATGACGGACATTGCCGAGATCGAAGCGCTGCGCGCGGAGGTGAGGGACCGCTTTGGCGTTCTACCCGAGCCGGCGCGCGTTTTCTTTGGCGTCGCTCTCCTGCGCATCCTCGGCGGAGCCTCCGACATCGAGTCCGTGCTGGTGCGCGGGAACGAAGCCCGTATTACTTTTCGCGAGCACGCGGTGCCGCGCATGAAGGGGATATCGGCGGCGTTCCACGAGGTACAGTTCCAGGCGGAAGTGCGACGCGCGCATCCGCTGTCCCTCAAGCTCACCCGACTTGGAGGAGCTGAGATGCTCGATGGACTCGTCCGCGCACTGACAACGCTTCGGCCTGCCTGACAACAAACCCGCACGATGGACCTATGAAACGAACTCTCGTCGTTACCGGCCTCGCCATCTTCACTTTTGCTGGCTGCTCCGGACTGAAGGACGCGCTGAGCGCCCACACCGATCGCGTGGCACGTGCCGGCGAAGCCGAGCTCTCGGTCAAGGAGCTGGCATCTCTGCTCGGAAAGTCACGCGCCCCGATCCGTAAGGACATTGCGAAATCCATCGCCAACGTGTGGGTGGATTACGAGCTTCTTGGCATCGCGGCCGCGCACAACGACTCGCTCACCGATCCAAAAACCATCGATCAAGCCATGTGGCCGGCGATTGCAAATCTGAAGGCCAGCAAGTTCTATCAGCTGGTGTCGAAGGGCTGGGGGAGCGAAGACCCCGTGGCCGCGCAGCGGCAATACGCCTCCGGCGACATTCTGGCGGCCGATCACATTCTGCTGCTCACCCAGGGAATGAACGACGCGCAAAAGGCCCAGGCGAAGCAGAAGATCGATGCCATCCGGGCCAAGGTCACCGCAGCCAATTTTGCCGCGACCGCAACGGCGAACAGCCAGGATCAGGGCTCAGCGAAGCAAGGTGGATCCCTCGGCATCTTCCCGAAGGGCGCGATGGTGCCTGAATTCGAGAAAGGTGTGCTCAGCACGCCAATGGGCGGGATCTCGCCGGTAATACAAACGCAATATGGTTATCACATCATCCACCGCCCGACCTACGAGCAGGTGAAGAGTCAGCTCCTGCTGGCATCGAAGGGCAGAAGCGTCGCCGTCGCGGAGAGCACCTACCTCTCGAAGCTCGAGGCCTCGGGAAAGATCGACGTGAAGAAGGAAGCCGTTCCGACCCTGCGCGCTCTCGGGAAAGATCCTGAATCGTATCGACACGACAACACCGTACTCGCAACTTCGACAGCGGGTAAGTTCACGACCGCCCGATTAATCGGCTGGCTGGAAACGCTGCCGCCCAATGCTCGGGTCATCGAGCAGATCAGACAGGCCCCTGATTCTTTGCTCGTTTCGCTGGTGCGGCAGTTCGTGAAGAACGATCTCGTCCTCAAGCAGGCCGACAGCGCAAACGTGCAGGTCGATCCCGCCGAGTTGACGCAGCTCCATCAAAGCTTCGGCAACGCCGTGCGCTCAGCGTGGGCACAGCTCGGCATAGCCCCCGTCGCCCTCCAGGATAGCGCCAAGTCAGAAAGCGATAAGGAGAAATTGGCGGCGAGGCGCATCAACTCCTATTTCACCAAAATGGTACAGGAACAGGCCCCATTTGTCTCGGTACCAACGCCCTTGGCGAATGTACTTCGCGATAAGTACAAGTACTCTTTCAACGATGCCGGTTTCGACCGCGCCGTCGAGGAGGCATCCAAGATTCGGAACTCCGCTGATTCGGCCAAGACCGCGCAGCAGCCTGCCACTGCGGTTCCGCTCGGGCCTCCGCCTGCCACTGCGTCGTCTACTCCGCCAGCGGGTAATAAGTGAGCGAACCGTCTTCACGAGCCGGGGTAGCAGGGACCATGGTCAAACTTCTTCCCCTTCTGGCGATCGCTGCCGCCGCGCTGGGAGCCCAACCACCCGCCAGTGCCAACAGGTCTGTTCCACCCGCGATACCCATCGATCGCGTAGTTGCCGTCGTCGGAGATCAACCGCTGCTCTGGACTGACGTGCTCACGTCCATCAATCAGCGGCGGGCATCCGGCCTCCAGGTGCCGACCGATTCGGCGGGCCAGGCCGCCCTCGCTCGCGTGGTGCTGAACGATCTGGTCGATGAAGAGATGCTGGTCCAGAAGGCGAAGGCGATGAAGCTGGAAGTCAGCGAGTCGGAGGTTGCTGCGGCCGCGGACCGTCAGATCAAAAGCGTCCGCGCGCAGTTCAAGTCGGACGAGGAATACCGTACAGAGCTTCGCAATGCTGGTCTGGGTAGCCCCGAGGAGTATCGCCGCAACCTCGTCGATCAGTACCGTCGCCAGAACCTTCAGCAGAAGGCGTTCGCCGAGCTGCGTAAGCGGGCAAAGCCGGTGAATGTGACTGAAGAGGAAGTGAACTCCGCCTTCGAGAAAAGTCGCACTGAATTGCAGAAGCGGCCCGCAACCGTGACCTTCAGGCAGGTAATCGTCGCGCCCCATGCCTCCGTCGCGGCTAAGGCGCGCGCGAAAGCAAAAGCAGACTCGCTGCTCGCCGAGATCCGCAAGGGAGGCGACTTCGAGCTGATCGCCAAACGGGAGTCGATGGATCCCGGAACCAAGCAACTCGGCGGCGATCTCGGCTGGAACCGCCGTGGCAGCGGGTTGGTTCCCGAGTTCGAGTCGATGATGTTCGCGCTCGCGCCCGGCGAGGTGAGCCCGGTGATCGAGACTGCGTTCGGATATCACATCATCCGCGTCGATCGTGTACAGTCAGCCGAGGTAAAGGCGAGGCACATTCTCATTGCCCCAATCATCGACTCGGCCGATGTCGCCGCGGCACGCGTGGAGGCGGATTCAGTAGCGGCGCAGTGGCGCCGGGGCGTGTCGTACGATTCTCTGGTAGCGAAGCACCATGACCCGACCGAGGAGAAGGGAGTGCTGCAGCCATTTCTGCGCGACTCTCTTCCGGCCTCCTACGCGGCGGCGCTCGTGGGGAAAAAACCAGGCGACATCACTGACCCATTCCAGCTCGCGAACCCGCGTGGCCAGCCAAAGTTCGCCGTGATACAGGTCGTCACTGCGGCCGATGCCGGCGAGTACAACGTCGCAGAGATTCGCGACCAGATCAGAACGCAGCTCGCGGAAGAGCGTTCGATCCGCAAGCTTCTGGACGAGATGCGCAAGCAGACCTTCGTTTCTATAAGGATGTAGGCCGTGCGCGTACGGCTTGCCATGACCGTGGGCGATCCCCGCGGGATTGGTCCGGAGATCGTCACCAAAGCGCTCGCAGACCCCAAGGTCGGCGAGCGCTGTGACGTTGTGGTGGTTGGTCCCGAGGGAGCGGGTGCGCCGGTGACCGAGCTCGTGGAACGGTGGCTTCCTGAGGCCGGCGCGTCTTTCGCCGGCAAGCTCAGTGGACTAGCAATCGAACGCGCGGTGGAGCTGGCTCAGGCGGGTGTGGTCGAGGGAATCGTAACCGCGCCGGTCGATAAGGCAGCGCTGCACGCCGGCGGCTACAACTTTCCGGGGCACACCGAGATGCTCGCCGCTCTCACGGGCTCGCAGGTCGCGATGATGCTGGCGTCGGACAAGCTCCGTGTCGTGCTGGCGACGACACATCTCCCGCTCCGTCGGGTGACTGAAAACCTGACCGCTGAAGCAATATTGGATGCGGCGCGAATCACGCGCGCCGGATTGCAGCAGTGGTTCGGAATCGAAGAGCCGCGTATCGCCCTCTGCGCACTGAATCCCCACGGAGGTGATGGCGGACGCTTCGGGAACGAGGACACTGTGCTGCTGGAACCTGCCGCGCGCGAGGCGGGCATAGCGGGTCCGTTTCCAGCGGACACGATTTTCGTGCGCGCCATGCGCGGCGAGTTCGACGCCGTGATCGCTCCCTACCACGACGTGGGCATGACTGCCATCAAAGTCGCCTCGTTTGGCAGCGCGGTGAACGTGACGCTGGGGTTGCCATTCCCTCGTACTTCACCCGACCACGGAACCGCACTCGATATCGCAGGGCAGGATCGGGCCGATCCTTCCAGCATGATCGCTGCTACGCTTCTGTGTGCGTCGATTGTATCTCGCGCTCGGCAGTCCGGCGGTCGCCGAGGGTATGCAGATCCACAGCCAGAGACTCGATCCGACGCCCGTCCATCTCGCGCACCGTGAAGATCGCGCCGCCGGCCAGAACGCGGTCACCGACAAGTGGTAGCCGGCCCAGCACACCAAACACATAACCGCCAATGGTGGTGTAGTCCTCGTCGGGTACGGTGAGGCTGAAGTGCTCGTTAAGCTCTCCGATGTGAGTGCTGCCGGGAACGAGGGTCTCGCCGGCGCGAGTGTGGAGTGGAGCTTCCGCGTCTTCCGGAGTGTCATACTCGTCGAGAATCTCGCCGACGATCTCCTCGAGGAGATCTTCCATCGTGACGACGCCGGCCGTGCCACCGTACTCGTCGAGGACGATTGCCATGTGCTCCTTCAGTCGCTTGAAGTCCGCGAGCACTTCCTCGACTTCGCGCGAGCCGGGAATCACGTGCACCGGTCGCATTATCGAGGGAAGATCGAACGCGTCAGTGTTGGCGCGCGGCGCCAGCAGCTTGAGTAGATCCTTGGCGAGCACCACACCGATGATGTTGTCGATCGATTCGTCGTACACGGGGTACCGCGACAATCCGCTCTCCTGCACCACGCCCAGCACTTCGGATAGCGTGGCTTCGACGGGGAGAGCGACCAACTCTGTCCGTGGTGTCATTACTTCGCGCGCATTTTTCTCGGAAAACTCGAACACGGCGTCGATCAGGTCTGCGTCGTGCGCCTGCATCTGACCGCTTTCCTGCGACTGCTCTACGAGTAGACGGATTTCTTCGGGGGAATGAACAGCCTCTTCGGAGCCCGCTTTCTCCTGACCGAGGACGCGTAGAATTACCTGCGATGACTTGTTCAGAAAGTACGTGAACGGTGTGGTGATCCAGGCAAACAACAAAAGCGGCGGAGCGAGCCACCGAGCCAGCGCTTCGGGATGATTCAGGGCGGCCGCTTTCGGTGTGAGCTCACCGAAGACGACGTGCAGGTACGTCACTAAGATCAGCGCAACCGTAGCGCCGAGCGTCAAGCGCATCGACAGCTCGATCGCAAACGGCAGGCGGGCGAAAAGATCGGCAAACACTTCACCCACTGTTGCTTCCGCTACCCAGCCGAGTCCTAAGCTCGCGAGGGTGACACCAAGCTGGCTCGCCGAGAGGATGCGCGAGATATTTGAGGCGGCGCGAACAGCAAAGCGGGCGAGCCGATCGCCACTCCGTGTCATCGCTTCCAGGCGGGTGCGGCGCGAGCGCACAAGAGCGAACTCGGCGCCCACGAAGAACGCGTTGAGGAGCACGAGCAGAATTATGGCGAGCAGCCGACCGAGCACGGGTACAAGTTACCACAATTCCGGTGACACACACCAGCACGCTGGTGCGCATCACCACGGTGTTGGTCACTCGCACGCGAGTGACGCGCCCGTGAAGAGCCTGCGCACCGCTCTCGTCCTCACGGCGGTGTTGCTCGTCGTGGAAATTGTGGGCGGCTTCCTCGCGAATTCGATCGCGCTGCTTGCCGATGCGGGTCACATGCTCACCGACGTTGCCGCGCTCGCGCTGGCGTTATTCGTGGCGTGGTTCAGCAGACAGCCGGGGACGCCGCAAAAAACCTATGGGTATTTGCGGTGGGAAATCCTCGCTGCTTTCCTCAACGGCGCCACATTGCTGCTGATCTCCGCCTGGATCCTGTGGGAGGCGGTCGCTCGTCTGCGAGTGCCGCAAGCGGTCGAAGGCGGGTTAATGCTCGCGGTCGCGACAGGCGGATTGATCGTCAACGTCATCGCCGCGAGAGTGCTGCTACCCACCTCCGGTAGCAATCTCAACACTCGCGGCGCATACCTCCACGTGCTAGGCGATCTGCTTGCCAGCGTTGGAACGTTGATCGCCGCGCTGATAATACGCTATACCGGGCTGCTGATTGCCGATCCGATTGCCTCGATGCTGACCACGGTGCTGATCATGCGCGGGGCGTGGAAGCTCGTTCGCGAATCAGTCGACATCCTCCTGGAGTCTACACCTGCGCACATCCCCCTCGACGCGGTGCGAGGCCAGCTCGAAGCCATTCCGGGGATCGAGTCCGTACACGACCTGCACGTATGGGCTGTCACTCCAGCCGTCGTCGCCATGAGTGCGCACGCGATAGTGCGCGAGCCCGCGCAGCACCAGCATGTTCTCGAGCACGTCCACGACGCGATGCGTCTGTTCGGCATCCAGCATGTCACGATTCAGCTCGAGCGGGACGACATGCTCGACCGGGAGCACCACTTGCACGCGTAGCTAACTTTCAAGGCTATGGCAAAGCAGGAAATTCGCAACATCGCGATCATCGCGCACGTCGATCACGGCAAGACGACTCTCGTCGATAAGATGCTCAGGCAGGCGGGAGCATTCCGCGAGAACCAGGTTGTGATGGAGCGCGTGATGGATTCGAATCCGCTCGAGCGCGAGCGCGGCATCACCATCCTCGCGAAGAACACCTCCATCCGCTGGCACGGGACGAAAATAAACATCGTCGACACTCCGGGGCACGCCGATTTCGGCGGCGAGGTCGAGCGAATCCTGCGCATGGTGGACGGCGTCCTGCTCGTCGTCGACGCGTTCGACGGGCCCATGCCCCAGACCCGTTTCGTATTGGGGAAGGCGCTCGCGCTGGATCGTACGCCAATCGTCGTCATCAACAAGATCGATCGCCCCGGTGCGGATCCCCTGCGCGTTCACGACGAGGTGCTCGACTTGTTCATCGAGCTGGAGGCAAAGGAGTCGCAGCTGGAGGCCCCCGTGGTTTACGCGTCTGCGCGCGAGGGTGTCGCCACCATGGATATGGATGTCAAAGCGGTGGACCTGTCTCCGTTATTCCAGGCGATCGTGGAACACGTTCCCGCGCCCCCGAGCGATGCGGATAGCCCGTTTCAGATGCTGATCTCCACGATCGATCACTCACCCTATCTCGGTCGGTTGGGGATCGGACGGATCGAGAGAGGCACGGTGCACGTCGGTGATCCGGTAGCGCTACTGCCCCTGGATACGTCGCAGAAAATCGAGCAATCACGCGTGACGAAGTTGTTCGGCTATGAAGGGCTCGACCGCCTCGAAGTTCCCGAAGCGTCGGCGGGAGAGATAGTGGCGCTCGCCGGACTCGAGAGCGTTGAGATCGGACTCACGGTCGCGGACACCGAGCACCCGGAGCGCCTGGCGGGCATCTCGGTCGAGGAGCCGACCATCTCCGTCGATTTCCTCGTCAACAATTCGCCGTTCGCCGGTAGGGATGGGAAGTTCGTCACGTCCCGGCAGCTTCGTGAGCGGCTGTACAAGGAATTGGAACGCAACGTCGCTCTTCGAGTCGAAGACACGGATTCCACAGATACCTGGACGGTCTCGGGTCGCGGAGAGCTTCACCTCACGATTCTGATGGAGACGATGCGACGCGAGGGACACGAGTTTCAGGTCTCGCGCCCGCGTGTGATAACGCGCGAGGGTCCCAACGGCGAACGCCTCGAGCCGTATGAGGAGCTCGCCATCGACGTGCCCGAGGAGTTCCTCGGCGTCGTCATCGAGAAGCTGGGCTCCCGGCGAGCCGCGATGCTGGAAATGAAAAACCCGGGGCAGGGAATGGTTCGACTTCTGTACCGGATTCCAGCCCGCGGTCTTTTCGGCTATCGGTCCGAGTTTCTTACCGACACCCGGGGCACCGGCATCATGCACCACAATTTCCTCGAGTACGGTCCCTGGGCTGGCCCACTCGCGGGGCGGGTGCGAGGAACGCTGGTCTCTATGGAAGGTGGTGTCATAGTTGCATTCGCGCTTGCGAATCTCGCCGAGCGCGCTACCCTATTCGTGTCGCCTGGCGACGCGGTCTACGAGGGGATGCTGGTGGGTGAGAATTCGCGGCCGGGTGACATGGATGTAAATCCGACCAAGGAGAAGAAGCTCACCAACATGCGTTCCAAGTCGAGCGACGAGAACATCCAGCTCGAGCCGCCGCGGGAGTTGACGCTGGAAGGGGCGCTGGAGTATATCGAGGAAGACGAGCTGATAGAAGTGACGCCGCAGTCGATAAGATTACGGAAACGCTTCCTTAGTGCGAACGATCGTAAGAAGTTGTCACGCGAGGCGAAGCGCGAGCGCGCTTCGGTCTAATAACCAGGAGATCACGGTAATGTGCGCCATGCTGGAGTCCGCGGGGAGTTTCCTCAACGGCGAGGAGACTGATGCGTGGCTGGCGAAGAAGGCGCCCGATGATGATCCTGAGGACGAGGACCTCGAAGACGACCTGGAGGACGACGAAGACGATCTCGACGATGAAGAGTGGGACGACGAGGACCTCGACGACGAAGACCTCGACGACGATGATCTGGATGAGGACGACGACGACCTCGACGACGATCTGGACGACGATCTCATAGATCTGGACGACGAGTTCGACACCGAGGACGAGGACAAGCCGCATCCCACGCACCCGCGAAAATACGAGGACTGAGGTTGTAGAAAAAACC
Organism: Gemmatimonadaceae bacterium; assembly: GCA_046262755.1. GTDB lineage: Bacteria > Gemmatimonadota > Gemmatimonadetes > Gemmatimonadales > Gemmatimonadaceae > UBA4720. The sequence continues at coordinate 75,547 of JBHEME010000004.1, forward strand.
CCGCAAGCGGGGTTTTTTTTCTTAATAGGACTCCAGGCCTAGCCGCTCTGCGCGGGCGGGGGCATTTCGGTGTTGCCTCGCTCCACGGGTTGGCCGGGTACCCATTTGCCGTGGGTCGTCCAGATGATTTTTCGCCCCGTCTGCGCCGTGAATTCACGAACGATCCGGTCGGCGGTTTCGCTCCCCGCGCGCGGCGTTCCATTTTCGGAAGGAGTCAGCGGAACTATCACCGCCGCTGACCCGTGTAGATCCAGAATTCTTCGGACTATCTGCCTGATCCGCGCAGCATCCCCGGACGAGGTCGACATATCGTCATAGGGAATCGCGTACTCCTTGAACAGTGATCGCGTTTCGAGTGCCCAGGCGCGCTGTTCCTGGTTCGTTGTATCGAGCGCCAGGATCATGTGAGCTTTCTTTCCCTGAAGAATGTTGCCGAGCATCTCGTGCTTGTCGGGATACGGCACGAGCCACTTGTCGTCCCCGAAGGTCCCGAGTTGCCCCCGCTCGAAATTCGGGATGCGGGTGCCAAAAAAATTTCCCTCGAGATAGCCCTCGGCGGCCACGGTCCGCGCGCCCATCCCCTCGAGCATGTGCTTCACCAGGTTTACCCGATCGCGCCCCAACCCGCAGTGGACGTAGTAGTGTCCAGTTCCTTTGCGCGCTATCGACCGAATCAGGTTGAGCGACGCTTCGTTGTTGCTCACCCACGGCAGCATCGGGGCTTCGACGAGCGTGATACCGATAGCACGTGCCTCGCGGCGTTCTTCCTGAATCCCTTGCCTTTCCACCAGGTCGCCGGGGTGTTCGAGAGTTATCACCGCCGTGACGCCCTCGCTTTTCAGCCGGCGCAGCGTTTCCGTATCCGGATAATGGCCAAACTCCCAGACGGCGCCCGACCTCATGCTGAGACGCGATGAAGCCCCACCAGCAAGCGAAGCGAACACGCCACCGGGATTGGACCAAAGAATGAATGTGACAACCGCGAGCACCGTGGCGACGACGGGAATTCCGATGCGTGTGAGTCTGTTCGTCGACGCGTGAGCGCGCCGGTGCAGTGCGCGGGCAATGAACCAGGACAACACCAGGTACGCAAGAATGACAAGAATCAGGAGGACATCCTGCGCGGCCTGATCCCACCCGACCCGGGTGAGAGCAGCCACGATCCAGCGCACCACCAGAACCAGAACCACCGTGCCGAGAAACATCCCGACCATCAGCCACAAGTAGAGGAACGCGCCGATGCCCGCGAGCCTCTCCCTTCGAGACGATGGCGTCAATGACATTGGTTACTTCCTGAGTCGGAGAAGGTGCGACCGCGCACAGGTATGAAACGCCAGTCGTAGCTATCGTGATGCAGGGTGAGCAAAAGCACTCCGTACGTATCGTCGTTCCTCACCTCGCTGTGTGCCTTTACCTCCTCAATGTCGTAATGACTGGCGCCCCCGGTTCCTACCACGAATTCGCGCATTCCGTTCTCGTTGTCTCTTTCCCCGTTCTTGGTCATCGGACCGAAACGCTCGTAGATATGGTCGTGGCCGTTGACTACAACGTCGACGCCCGCGTCAGACAAGACGTTCCACATATCGATTGCGCTTTGCCGTCGACTGTGCGGACCGGAGCTGTAGCGCGGGTAGTGATAGTAAGCGACAGCACAATGCGTTCGGTTTTTTGCCAGGTCGTCGGCGAGCCACCTGCCTTGCGGTGAATCAGGCCCGGCGTCGAGCATCGAATTGAGTGCGATCACATGCCATGCCCCTACCGTATAGCTGTAATAGCCCTTTCTTCGCTCGCCCGCCGCGCGGCCGAAGTAATCGAAGTAGGCATCGACGTATCCATCGTCATACTCGTGGTTGCCCGGAACTGGACGCGTGCGCGACCGGTGCCTTCCCCACGAGGGCTCGTAGCATTGCTCGAACGGTTTCTCGGCGTCCTCCGACTCATAGGCATTGTCTCCGACGGTGAAAATCTGCCCCGGGATGTGATCGAGGAGGTCCGCGGTTCGCTCGTCGCCGGAGGATTGGCAAGAGGCGATGTCGCCTGCGCCGACGATGGTGGGATCCGCCGCAGTCGAATTGGGTTTGGCTTGGGATCCGACATTTCCCGGCGTTCGTTCTTCTGCGCGCGAGTCGCCGGCACACGCGGGGAGTATTGAAACCAAGAATGCGAGCGCGGGGAAACGGATCCCGGACAGGACAAAGTTCATATAGCTCTTAGCAAGAAGTATCCCCGCCGCGAGGAGAGCATGATTCTTCGGATTGACCCTCGTGCCGGGCGGGACTAACTTGCAAAATTCTACGTTGCAGCAGGTTAGCACTCGCAGTGAAGGGCCTGTAGCTCAGGTGGTTAGAGCGCACGCCTGATAAGCGTGAGGTCGGTAGTTCAACTCTACCCAGGCCCATGATTTTGAATTAACCGTCCCGCATTGGCTTGCGCCGATGCGGGATTTTTTCGTTCGGCGAAAAAGCGGCCTGCTGTCCCTTCCCGCTGTCGGCAAGGCTCCGCGATCCGCCTGCTGCACGAATCGTCGTGCGCGTCCGTTCAATATTTAAGATCGCCTTTTTGTCGAGGGCGTCTTCACCATCTCGCGCGGAGCTTATGGTTTCCAGTTCCAAGGGAGCCGCAGCTTTGCCTGCCTTTACCGCACAGTGCAAGGAGTTGGCAATGCGTCGCCTTCAGCTCTTGACGTTCGTGGTCCCTTTGTTTTCGGCACTTGCTTGTAGTGATGCGACCGCGCCGAGGCCAGAGGAATCTGAGATCCGCCCTCTACACCATGCACTCGCAGTCTCCTCGGTGACCCCGCAGGTAAGCGGCGGCGGAATTCACACCTGTGCGCTCAAGACAGATGGCACCGTGGTCTGTTGGGGCGGCACCGTTGAGGGTCAGGCGATCGTGCCGGCCGGGCTCACGTCGGTTGCCCAGGTGAGCGCAGGCAACCACCACACCTGCGTCCTAACGACAGATAGGACAGTAGCGTGCTGGGGATACAACTACGAGGGCCAAGCGACCCCGCCCGCCGGGCTCACGTCGGTCGCGCAGGTGAGCGCCGGGAACGTCCACACTTGCGCACTAAAGACAGATGGGACGGTGAACTGTTGGGGGGACAACAATTTTGGGGAGTTGAACATTCCGGCCGCGCTCACGTCGGTCGCCCAGGTCAGCGCCGGAAACATCCACACGTGCGCGCTCACTACAGATGGAACGGTGGTATGCTGGGGATCCAACTATGACGGTCAGGCGACCGTGCCGCCTGGGCTCACCTCTGTGGCGCAGGTCAGCGCCGGGTATGCTCACACGTGCGCGCTGAAGAGCGATGCAACGGTCGTCTGTTGGGGAGCGTCGGGAGCCTTCGCTTACGGCCAGGCGACCGTGCCCGCCGGGCTGATGTCTGTGGCGCAGGTCAGCGCCGGTGGCCTGCACACGTGCGCGCTCAAGACAGATGGGACCGTGGTCTGTTGGGGGGACAACAGTCTCGGCCAGTTGACGGTGCCGAGCGGGCTAACCTCGGTCGAACAGCTGAGTGCCGGCTACGCTCACACCTGCGCGCTCAACACAGACGGGACGGTGGTCTGCTGGGGATGGAACCATAACGATCAAGCAACCGTGCCGTTCTGCCTCGACCTCAAATTGCTCCCAGTTTGCCAGCCGCTTGTGGGCGCCATTGCGGCCCCCAGTGTACCGGTTCCGGTCAACACGACCATAAGTGCGAGCGCGACCTTCACTGAAAGTGCGAGCGCGCCCTTCGTTGAAGCCGGTCCGCTCATCTATAGCGGCGTCTTCACCTGGGGTGACGGCACGACCTCGGCCGCGCTTATAACAGCGGGCAGCGCTTCGGGCCCGGCGTTCGGGACTCACGTCTACTCGGCGGCGGGGGTTTACACAATCACGCTGACGGTGACCGACCAGTATGGCGGGACTGGACAGTCGGTGTTTGAATTCGTGGTCGTCTTCGATCAAGCAGCGGGCTTTGTGACGGGAGGCGGTTGGATCAACTCGCCCGCCGGCGCTTACGCCTCCGATCCCACGCTCACCGGTCGGGCCAATTTCGGTTTCGTGTCGCGATATCAGAAGGGGGCAGTGTTACCGAGCGGCAACACCGAATTCCAATTTCAGGCAGGGACTTTGAACTTCAAGAGCACGAGCTACGACTGGCTCGTAATCGCCGGATCTCAGGCGAAATACAAAGGCTCGGGGAGCATAAACGGTGCGGGCGACTTTGGATTCTTGTTGTCGGCCGTTGACGGCATGGTGGGTGGAAGCGGCGGGGCGGACAAGTTCCGCATCAAGATCTGGAATAAGACGACAGGAACGGTCATCTACGACAACCAAATGGGCGGGACAGAAGACGCGGCGGCGACCACAGTGATAAGCGGTGGCGACATTGTGATTCACAAATGATCGCAAAGCTGACCCGCTCGAGATTTCCGAGGCGGGGCGAACGGCGAACTTCCAGTCCCGCCCAAATCACCTTTGCCTCGGAACAAAGATTGGCCATCACGACGCTATTTCCAGATCGAGGCGGCTGCCGCTGCGGCGCGCTGTCGCCAACGCTGCTCATCGACGCCAACGGTGAGCAGCCAGACGACCATTATCAGCACTCCGATCAACGCGTACAACGCGACGAAAAGGAATACCCTCATTCCCAGCGACGGTGACAGAAAGGTCAGCCAACCGAGTCCGCCGATCATTCCGATGACCCCCAGCCAGCGGGGCAAGAAGCCGGATCGGTAAATCAGCCAGCCCTGCAGCGCAGTGGAGAATCCAAAGAAGGCGAGAGCTATTGCAGCGCCATAGTCGTTGATCCTCAAGAGCAACAGCGCCAAAGCATCCAGCTGTTCCTTGTTGAAGGCGCTCAGATACGAAGCGGTGCCGCCCACCACCAATAGCGGGGCGTAGTAAAAGAGTCGGCTGAAGATCTTGATACCGCATCCAGTCAACTCGAACGCCGCGGCCAGCATCGCACCGGTCCTGCTCACTGGTTTGAGCAACTGATAGAACAACACCACCGTTGCGATTTGGCCAGCCATTTCGAGCAGGTAAACAGTGAGTCCAAGCCTGTAGATGGATTGGTTCGCGATGATGTTGGCCGCCGTCGTGGCGGCGTCACGGAAGACGACGAGGCGATCGCTGATAAAGCCCTGGGCAATCACGCCGGCGACTACGTAAAGGAGATAAATCGCGCCGGTGAACCTTGCTTTGGTCCGCGGACTCATCTCGTTGGTCCCATCGAATGCAGAAACAGTCGTCATCCTCGTACCTCTATGAGCGGTCGTCGCTAGCCGTACGGTGGCCCATCGCAGCCGGTTTCAGCGACAACTAAGAAATCAGTTATTTCAAATGGCCGAAGAATCCACCTGGCACCAGCGGACGGTTCTATTCGATCCGCTCACGGTTCTCCGAAACTGCGATCCGCGAGCACGACAGAGGTTTCGATCTGCCGTTCCGGGATCGCCCAATACTTTCTCAGTAGCCGAACCTTCTCGGCGGCGCTTACGAGTCCGAATCCGTGACATTCATAGAATCGGATTGCCCACGTCGCGTCGGCCCACGTGCCCACCAGCATCGGGCGTGTCGAAATTTTCTTTAAATGATTGATAAGCGCGCTGCCTACACCTCGTCCTTGTTGTCCGCTCAGGACGTAGGCGTGGCGAATAAGGTCGACTTCTCCGACGTTTTGAATTCCCATCACGCCGACTAGTTCGCCGGCGACCTCGTAGCCCCAGAAAGCGACGCCGTCGATGATCTCCCGATCGAGCTCCTCCAGCGGCATGTACGGCTCCTGCCAGCGGTCGGGTGGAATCGCTTTACGATAAGCTTCAGCAGCCTCATTCACGATCGTGAAGATCCGATCGCGCTCTTCGGCTCGACAAAGTCGAATCAGGCCCATCTGATGGTGGCGAACTTTCGACGCACAACGTTAGAAGCTGCTTCTCATCCCCGCGCGGAGCGTCCGGCCTTCGAGCGGAGCCCAAAGCTCGGTTGTAGGACGTCCCAGCGGCGACGGGGCAGGAAGCAGAAGAGGTCCGTAATTGGTCTGACGGATATTCGTAAGGTTGTCCACACTCAGAAAGAGTTGCTGCCGCGCGATCTTCTGCGTTACGAGGAGTTCGACGGTGGTGAAGCCTGGAGTCGTTGTCCGGTACGGATCGTTCTCGGTGTGTTGTCGTCCCGTGTAGTAAGTCTCCACGGCGAATCTGCTGCCCGTCTCCTCTAGATCGAAGGCTACATCCACGCCCGCCCGCCGAGATGGATTGTAGGGGATCTCCCGGCGGGTTGGACTACCCGATGAAGTCTCAGTCAGAACGACCTCCGCGCACGCAGAACACCGTAGAAAGCAGTAACTGAAACGGGGTCGCCCGTGTAAACGGCGAAGACATCGACTCCTCGCGTGTGGGAAGGTCCGGGTGCATTCACCAGCTCGGCCGCGTAAGGGCCTGTTGCCAGTTCATGCAGAATTACCGGACGTGTTATTTGCGAGGCATACCCGGTGGCGTTGATGTCGAGTCCGCCAGCGTGGTATCCGAGGTCTACGGCCATGTTCCGCGCGCGCTCATAAGAAAGAGTTGGCGCCAGCGGTCCCGAAAAAGGTCGCAGTCTGGAGAAGCCGATCGCTTCAGTCTCGTCGATGAACGGGGTGGGCGCATATGCGCCGAGACCCGCGGAGATTCTTTCGGAAAAGCCGGCGGGCTGTCGCATTAGTAAGCCCGCTACCGGCACGCACGACGTTCCATAGCGGTTGTGCCGGTCGCAGCGTCCCGTGATTGTAAGTGAGATTGCGTCAGACGCCGCCACCGTCGCCTCAGCGAACGCCGAGAGCGTACCGAAGCTGAAATTGAATCCGCCTACATCCCTGTTGGAATAGCTGTCGGTCTGTCTCGCCAAGCCACCGATGAGAATCGCGCGGCGAACATTGAATGTGGTTGAAATTTCCGCCAGCGAGCGGGCCGATCGGTCGCTCTCCGAGGTGCCCGTTGGGAATCGATGATCGCGGGCCTGGCCTGAGATGGCAGCACGAAAATTGACCTGTGTTCCGGATTTAAGCGCAATTCTTCCGGTTGCTCCCAAATCCGCATGCCTCGCGCGCAACCGATCGCTTCCTGCGGGCGTGGAGGCATTGGAAATCATGCCTCCGTCGCGATGGTCCGCCGACGCACCCGCAGTCAGCAAGAGCCTGCTCCCGTTTTCCCCATTCCAGAACAAACGCGGACGCACTTCTCCACGAGTTGAGCCGACAACGTCGGCCCACTGGTCAGAGTCGGCTTCGTGTTCTGGCTCGCGGTGAGCACCCCCGAGCACTGTATAGCTCCATGAGTCATTCAGCCGCCGTCCGAGAAAGCCAACCGCGTCAAACCCACCGAACGAAGACGAGGAAAGCACTGCGTCGCGAGTTGGCTGTTCCTCACCTGACGGGGGTCGTCGAGTGACGAAATTGACCACACCGCCCAACGCGGTCGGCCCATAAAGCGCGGACGACGCGCCTTTGATGACCTCGATTTGGGCAAGATCGAGCGGGGGTAGCTGAACCAGCGACAGACCCGACTCACTCACTCCTGTCAACGGTAGCCCGTCGGTGAGGAACTGCGTGTATTGTCCGCGAAACCCCTGCACCCTGAGATTCGCACCGCCAATGCCTGGGGCGGACGGCTGCACACGCACGCCTGGGATCTCGGAAACCATCTGCGTGAGATCGCCGGGACGCATTGCGGTTTTTTCGTCTACGTCTTCTCCCGCCAGCACTTCGACCCTGAGCGGAACTTCTTCGATTCGTTGCTCTGTCCGAGCAGCGGTCACGATCACGGGAGCCGCTGTCTGAACTCTTTCGCTCAGCTCGATCGCTATTGCGGTATCGGTTCCCGCGTTAATTGAGAAGAACACCGAATCCGGAGCGTAGCCAAGCTTAGCTACGTGCACGTTATGACTTCCGGCTGCGAGAGAGAGCACTGCTGTTCCGGTCGTATCAGTTCTCGCGCCGACTGAACCTTCGCGCACGATCGCATCCGGAATCGGTTTTCCACGGGATGTAACGACGACCGCCACGCGCGCGGCCTGCTGCCCCTCAGCTCGCGAATAGACCAGGAAAATCGCCAGCACAAGAGCAAGCGTGATAATTCTCAGTTGAGCCACGCGTCGTGAAATGGCAAGAACACGTCCACAAAGAGGCGAGTGATCGCCTTCGGATTCATTGAACGCCCTGATAGATTCGTCTCCGTGCAAGCATTCGGCTCATTTACACTGCGGAGCGTCAAGTCGGGCGCGATCGGTAGTCTGAGCTTGGCGATCGCCGTTTGTTGCTCCGCCCCTGCGGCGTCACGCGCCCTGCCGTGCGCCGCGCTGCGTGGAGTTCGTCTTGACAAGGCGAACATAGTTTTCTCGCAGCTCGTGGATTCGGGGAAGTTCGTGCCGCCCACAATTGTGCGCCGCGCTTCTCCCGAATTCTTCACGGCCTTCAACACGCTGCCGGCCTTCTGTCGCGTGCAGGTTGTGGCGGAGCCATCGTCCGATTCCCGCATCAACATTGAGGTTTGGCTTCCGGCTACCCGATGGAACCGCCGTTACCTCGCCGTGGGCAACGGCTCGTTTGGCGGCTCGATCAACTACTACAAGCTCGGCGAATCCCTGTACAGCGGCTACGCGACCTCGTCTACCGACACAGGCCATCGCGGTAAACCAAGCGAGTCTGCATGGGCGGACAAACATCCGGAAAAGCAAACTGATTTTGATTACCGGGCAGTCCACGAAACCGCGCAAGCGGCGAAGGCGGTAATTCGCGCGTTTTACGATTCGGTTCCCGCGCGATCGTACTTCAGCAGCTGCTCGAACGGTGGCCGACAGGCGCTAATGGAAGCCGAGCGGTATCCAACCGACTACGATGGGATTATGGCGGGCGCACCCGCGCTACGCTGGGGATTCAAGACATTCGTCACCGGAGATTTCACGGCGTTTCAAAAGCGTGGCGGCAAGATCATCGTCTACCACGGCGGCAACGACAATCCCGAGGCGAACCTGGAATTTTTTTCAATGCTGAGGGGACAAATGGGCGACGAGACCGTTAGCCGTTTTTTCCAGTTCTACGTCATTCCGGGAATGGGACACTGCGGTAGTGGCGAGGAGCCCAACGATTTTGGTCAATGGCTGCGGCGGGATGACAACCCGCAGCGCAGCCTTTTCAAGGCTCTTGAGCAGTGGGTCGAGAACGGTGTGGCTCCCGATGGCGTGATCGCGACCAAGTTCGTAGTTGATGGCGATCCGAAAAGCGGAATCGCAGCTACACGAAAACTTTGCCCGTACCCCCACGTTGCTGTTCGGGAGAACGCGGGCAAATCGAGCGATGCGACGGGTCACGCTTGTCCCCCGTTCGACCGTCAGTGACGACAGGTTCAACGGCGCGAACTGTGCAAAGAAGGTAGGGACAAAGCTTCGCTCGGTAGCACCAGCGCTCTCCGGGTTGAGCGTCGTCCATCATCCCTTACTCCTCAAGCAGGGTCCTCTATGCGTCGGCTCCACTTCGCCCTACTCGCCGTGGTTGCAACCTCAACGGTTGAACCCAGCACTGTACGAGCGCAGACAGCCACTCCGAACAACCCGTCGCTCTTCACCCGCAACGATGCTTTGCTCGCTGCTGGGTTCGCCGGACTCACGATCGCGATGTTCCCCTTCGACAAGTCACTCGCCCACCGTCTGAACAACGAAGTTTCCAAAACGAACCAATTCCTGAATCGAGCATCGACGGGTGTCGAAGTGATCACGGATCCCGGATCGCTCGTGATTGGCGCGGCTCTCTACGCCTACGGCCGACTTGACCACAAACCCAATATAGAAGATCTCGGCTGGCATGGAACGGAATCAGTGATTGTCGCTGGCGGGACGACGTGGCTTCTGAAGAGTATTCTCGGACGGGCCCGACCTTACGTGTCCAAGGACACCAGTCCGCGTGATTTCAAGTTGTTTGGGGGATTCATGAATGGCGATCGAATGTCGTTTCCATCCGGACACTCGACGACCGCTTTTGCAGCTGCGGCCGCTGTTACCAGCGAGACCCGACGTATTTGGCCTGGGCACACCTGGATGGTTGCGCCCGCGATGTATGGGGGAGCGACTATGGTAGCGCTCTCGAGGATGTATCACGACAAGCACTGGGCAAGCGACGTAGTTCTCGGCGCCGCCATTGGCACATTCAGCGGAATAAAAGTCGTTCGCTACACCCACGCTCATCCTGACAACAGATTGGATCGCGCCATCCTGAAAGACAGAGCCGCTGTGCGCGAAACCCGGATCCCAGTAGCCACTGTGAAAATCCCTCTATCGTTCTAGCGGGCCTGGCGTTCTCCTCCGGCGACTACCGCAGTGTGAACTGCTAGAAGCGAAATACAAAGTCCACGAATGGTAGGCCAATCACCTGGCTCCCGGAGGTGTTGAATAGGGCCAGGTCGGTTGTCAGCTTCTCCCCCATAAAGCGGAAGCCAAAAGAGTACAGCACGTTGTTCTCCGACGTTGGGAGCAGGTAATTTTCGGTGACGAGTCCGATTCGTTTCGAGACTCGGAGCTCCGCTCCGAGCATTCCGACTGGCTTCGTCTCGATTTTCCCTCCCGCGAAACCATAACCTCCTCCTAGCGTCACGCTCGCGTTTCCATCGCCGAATGTTCCCACACCATAGTAGATGCCGCCTGTCCCGCCCTGGGCTCCGGCGAAGAGCATGCCCGCGGCAAGATGCACTTTCTCCGTGACGCTCACCCCGATTTTCGGCGTGAAATAATAGATCTGTTCGTCAGCTCCGGCCGGTAGAAGGGAGACCCCGCCGCCGAGAGTGACATTGTCCGTGACTCCGTAGGCAATTCCCGGGAAAAACAACTCGTAGTCGGACACGTATCCTTCGCCTTTCTTCAACATCTGGCCCGTCGGGGCGAAAAAAAGACGTGTGGAATTCGGATTGGCGAACCAGTACGACCCTTCGTGCAAGTCCGAAGCAGCGATCTCTTTCACCTCTCTCACCGCCGTCGCTGGGAGCTGGATCGTTCCCGCTCCACTCGTCGCGAACGTCACAGTATCGCCGCTAACTCCGAGAATCCGGCCAAAGATCGTGGAACCGTCCCTCAGGGTGAGTATCTGGAGGCGCGCGCTATCAGGAACCGTCATCTTTGCCCGCACACGCTCAGTCGGCTGCCCTGAAGCACTGCGGACGCCTGCCACCAGGCAGAAGATGACCGCTAGCGCGCGGAAAGAACTGAACAGGAATGTTTTCATTGTTGAGGGGGATTAGGATTGGCGTCGGTATCGTGCCGACTGGTTTGACCACCCCGTCAAAGTGGGTCACATCAGGGAGCGGCTCTATGCGTCAAATGACGTAGAAGCCCATTCGCGTCGATCTTGCGCAGCGGGTGGCCACGTGGGATAATCGCTGTCTCCGTGCACCCAAGCCCAATGCAAACCAGAATTCTTCCCGGCGCGATACTTGTCTTTGCAAGCGCCTGCGCGTCCGCTCCACGCACGCCTCCCGTAAGCGCTCCGACGTCTGAGCCCGGCGGAGCGCAAGTCCGCGCCAAGACCGCCGGAATGGAGAAACGCGACGGCTTCATCCCGATCTATCTCGACGCCCGGCAGGGAAAGATTTATCTGGAGCTCCCCCGGGATTCGATGCGTGCCCTCATGTTCGTGAGCCTCGCCACTGGACTCGGCTCAAACCCTATCGGACTCGATCGGGGCGCGAGCGGTGATTCCTACGTCGCCCGCTTCGACAAAACCGGGGACCATGTGCTCGTCGTGTTCGAGAACTGGAACTATCGGACGTCGGCTCTCGACAATCCTGCGCACGCGCGCACCGTTGCCGAAGCGTTTCCACCCAGCACGGCGGCGTCGCTGCCGATCGTCGCGCAGGACGGCGGCCGGATGATCGTCGACGCCACCGAATTCTTCATGCGGGATTGGAACGATGTCGTCGGCACTCTTGCCTCGAGCAATGAAGGCGCCTACGCCGTTGCCCGCGATCGATCGAGCATCTACTGGCCATACACAGAATCATTTCCCGAAAATACCGAAATCGACATCGCCCTCACTTTCGCCACTCAGGGACGTCCGGGTCAGACGATAGCGTCCATAGTGCCCGACGCTAAATCCTTCACGCTCAGACAGCACGTCTCGCTTCTTCCGCTCCCGGACGCGGGCTACAGACCGCGCGTGCTCGATCCGCGAGTCGGGTTTTTCGGAATCACGTTCAAGGACTACGCGCAGCCCATCCAGGCCCCCCTCGAGCAGCGCTGGATCGCCCGTCATCGCCTCGAGCGAGTTAATCCTTCAGACCCCAACAGTCCAATCAGGAATCCGCTTGTCTACTACATCGACAGAGGAATACCCGAGCCGATTCGTACGGCCACGAAACAGGGCGTGAGTTGGTGGATCGACGCGTTCAATCGCGCCGGATTGAATGGCGCCTTCAGGGTCGAGGACCTCCCCGAAGGGGTTGATCCCATGGACGCGCGGTACAACGTCGTCCAGTGGGAAAACCGCAATGAACGCGGCTGGTCCGTCGGAGCTGCACAATCAGATCCGCGCACGGGTGAGATAATCAAAGCGATGGCCAGGCTCGACTCCCACCGCGCTCGCACGGACTACAACATCTACGCTGGGCTCTTTGGTGCGGATGCGGCGGCGGCCGACACGGCATTCGTCCTCGCGCGCGTCCGACAGGTGAGCGCTCACGAAGTGGGGCACACTCTTGGCCTTTCCCACAACTACATCGCCTCCACCTACGAGCGCGGTTCCGTGATGGATTATCCGCCGCCGCGCGTGAGAGTAGACGCCCACGGCAACATCGATGTCTCCAGTGCGTACGCCACCGGTCCGGGCGCCTACGATGTTTTTGCGATTCACTGGGGTTACGGGATTTTTCCGCCCGAATCTGAAGCCGACTCGCTGAAGGCGATCGTGGCCGACGGACTCCGACGCGGCCTGCTGTTTCTCTCCGACGCCGACGCGCGCCCGGAATTCAGCTCTGACCCGCGCACCAATCTTTGGGACGACGCCGCAACTCCAGGCGAATTTCTCGAGCATGAGATGGCTGCTCGCCGCATCGCCATCTCCCGCTTAGGCGAGCGCAACATCCGCGTTGGCGAGCCGATCGCCCTGCTGCAAGAGCGCTTCGTTCCGCTATACCTGATGCACCGGTTCGCCCTCAACTCTCTGACCAAGACGATCGGTGGAATGGAATACGCCAACGCCGTGCGGGGCGATCGCGTCCAGGCAACCCGTCCAATCGATCCAACGACACAGCGAAACGCGCTCACCAGACTCATCGGAGCTCTACAGCCGCGAGAGCTGGCGATTCCGGACACTGTCATCACTTTGCTTGGGCCAAGGCCGTTTTCGTACCAGCCCGACGTCGAGTTGTTCAGCAGTCGTACTCGACCGGCGTTCGACGAGCTCGGCGCGGCGCGGACGCTCGCACAGATGATCGTCGATGGGATCCTCCAGCGGGAGCGTGCGGCGCGGGTTGTCGCGTTTGCTACCCGAACGCCGAACGCTCTCACACTTGGCGAAGTTATCGATCGTCTGACCAACGACTGGGCGACGGCGAGCACTGGGAGTGCCAAGCTCGATGCGCTGAGAAGGGTGGCGCAGCGCGCCGTCGTCGATCGAATGCTATTGCTCGCCGCCGACAAGGAAGCCGCCCCCGAGGTTCGATCTCTCGTCGAGCTCAAGATGAGCGGGCTTCGCGCGCGGGCGCGATCGCTCGCTGGCTCCGGCGACGAGGCGCGGCGCGCTCACTGGACGAGTATCGCCGCGGACCTCAATCGCTGGCTGGAGCGACAGGAGCTGCCAACTCCGACTCCTGCGTTACGACCTCCCCCTGGGGATCCCTTCGGAACCGACTGGTAGCCCTCTACTGCTGGCGTTCCCGATTGTGCTTCGCGCCAACGCGGTGAACCGCGACATACGTCACCGCATCCCAGGAGTTATGTATCCCCGTGAAAAGAAGGATGAGCGCCGTCGCCCCGATGATGTGTAGAGCAGCAGAGGCGTGGAGCACCAAAGCAATGGACCCGGCCAGTAGAATACCGTAACCGGCGAAGGGTAGCCCGACGTGCCAGATCCAATCCTCGAGTACGGGCTTGTAACCACCGGTCAGACGCTTTGCACGCCTGGCTACGATCCCCATGTAAGCGATCCCAGCTGCTCCGGCCGCGCCCAACACCAGCGCAACCGATGAAAGCGATTGCCACGGCGCACTCAGCAAGGCCGCAATAAAAAGGACCGAGCAGAAGTGCACGATAGTCGGAGTTCCAAACGCCTCGATCTCCGGATCGGTGGTCGCTATGGGTGATTCAGCGCCCAGAGCTGTTACGACGAACTGCAGGCCGGTCAACGCCGCCCCGGAAGAGCCCACGATCACATAGAAACTCTCCCAGGGAGCGAGTGACGGCGCCATTGTCGGCGAGACTAGTCTGCCGCTTTCTTCTTGGCCGTCGGCGGCAACATTCCATTCAGCCGCATATAGATCGCAGACTGACTGTAATGATCGGCCCAGTCGCCCGTGGTCAAGGTCATCACAGCGGCCCGCGACATCTTCCGACCCCCAAAGAACGGCAACTGCTCCGAGAGGTTCGCATCTGTGAGCGAGGCGAGGGATTGGTCGCAGAAGGCGAACGTCTCACGCAGACGCGCCACCAGCGCATCTTTGCTATCCGTAGCAGCGATCTTGGTACGCGTTGGCGCTTTCGCGCCAGCGATCGAGCCGCAGAGATAATCGTTACCCTGGGCAAGGTGCACGACGATGTCTGCGAAGCTCATTTGAGCGGGGGTTGGTTTGAACGAAAACTTGTCCGCCGGAAACTCCTCCGCGGCGGCAATCAGATTCTTTCCCGCGGTACGCGCGTTGTCGCGGAAGGCGTCCGCGACCGGGTTCGAAGTCTGTCCCGCCGCGAGCGCAGGGCAGATGACAACGGCGGCGAACATTGTAAGGTAGGTGCGGGCCTGCATCACTCAGCTCCAGTCTGTGGAAGCCTCTATTCTGCGGTTCGACCCACCGCCTGTCCAGAACGCCGGAACCGGCAGGGGGCGCTTAGCCCGTCTTTTGGCGACTGATTTGCACTGGATAGGTCCTCGAACCCACGCGGAGCGAATGTGGAGATCAATTGGCGACACGATGTCGACGCCGTCCTGAACGAAGCGCGTAATCTCAAACGGCCGGTTCTGCTTGATTTCAGCGCGGCACCCATGTGAGGTGGCTGTGCTCGGCTGGATGCCGAGGTTTATCCGGATGAGCGCGTCGCGCGCTTCATCACGAGCAATTTCATTCCCGCGCGAGTCCACGTTAAAGACGACTCCGCCAACTTCCAGAGATTTGGTGAGCGTTACGAGGCTCACTGGACTCCGACGATCCTCGAGCTGGACCCGGACGGCACCGAACGGCATCGGATCGAGGGATTCCTTCCCGCCGATGATTTCCTCGCCCAACTAAAGCTTGGATTGGGCAAAGGAGCGTTCAAGAGAGAGCAGTGGAAAGAGGCCGAGCGCTGGTTCAACGAAGTCGTGGATCAGCAGGCCGAGACCGATGCGGCGCCAGAAGCTTTGTATTGGGCGGGCGTCTCGCGCTATAAAGCAACCGGTGAGGCGCGGTATCTGGGCGAAACTGCCGGCGCCTTCGACAAACAGTACCGCGATACGACCTGGGCGAAGAAGGCGTCTATTTGGACTTCACCGGGCTGAGTCTGAGGGCTGAAATCGGCTGCGGGGCGCCCGCGGTAAGGGCGAGTGTGAGGCGCTCAGCGCGCTCACGGTTATCGGTGAGAAAAACAGCGGCGAGATTGGCCGATCGCAAGAAGGTTGGCGTCGTCTCCCACGCCGTTTTTGCACCGCGTGGTGCGGCGGTGACGGTGTCAATTCCCGCGATGTCCTTCTTGAGCGTTGCTTCGTCGGGATAAATGAAAACCTCGAGTCGCGAACGACCGAGAGCGTAGACTTCCGGTGTGATGCTGAAGCCCGGTCGACGAACACCGTTACCGGGCACGCGCCTGACCACGAACCCGGACTGCTCCAATCGCTTTTCGACGCTGCAAAGAGCCCATTTTCCCGTGCGGGGGCATTCGTTGCGAGTCGACCCTGCTGGGCTCGTGTCGAGCGGCGTCGGTGTTTCGGCGCGCGTGAGCGTGCTGTCGCCCCCAGAGGGTTTGACCTCTGATTTGCCGCACGAGAGGGCGGCGATCGACGCCATGACGAGCAAGGAGTAGTGATTCATCTGCTGAATCTACTCCGCCCGGAGAATGATTTGGGCACGACCAGATGCAAAACGGGGAAGAGCTTTCGCCCTCCCCCGTAGTACTGCGAGTCTGCCGGCTCTGACTGCGAGCCGTCGAGACTAGAACATGATGCCGACTGTGAGCGGCACGAACTGCATCGAACCACCGTTCACCGAGACGCGGTTGTAACGCGCTTCGACGAAGGTCTTCACAAAGCTCACCGGCAGGCTGATACCAGCACCGGCGTTCCAGCCGAAGTGGTTCTCGGTCGCGCTGGCAAGGCCAGGCGCCGTAACCGTCGGCATATAGAGCCCCGCGCCACCAATCAGGTAGGGCGAGAGAGCGATGCTGGGCAGACGCCAAACGACGTTGCCGGTCGCGCTCATGATGTGGAGCTTGGCGCCGCCAGTCTTTTCACCAAACTGGTTGTACGCGCCATCGATGCGGAGACCAACCGGAATGAACGGAAGGTTGATTCCCATTGCGACCGTGCCATTGTAGCCAGTGTTGGCTCCGTCCTTCAGGTCGCTCATCGGCTGAGTGGCACCACCAGCGATTCCAAGCTGGAAGGGCTTCAGGATGCCGAGCTGCGCATGCGAAACGCTGGGCGCGGCTACGACTGCGATCGCAAGTGCAATCGCGGAAAACAGTGAACGCTTCAAAGCTTCTCCTTGTTCGAGAGTGCACCCGCATTTGGACCAGGTTCCTGAGCCCATGGGCGCTGTCTGGTTTCACGAAGGCGTTGGCGCCGTTTCCGCAGTCTCGAGGACCACGGCAGAGTGACGTTGATGACCTTCGCCGACAATACGACGCGTGAGGTTACAAGGGGTAACTCGTTTGGCACTATCACTATCCGTTTCACTGGCCTGATAGCGGTTTGTGATAGCGGGGGAGCCCAGTCGTCAGAGACCTGGCGGTTCAATCCTTCGCACACACTGCACCCTTCTCGGAATACCAATGATCAGACGCTATCTGCTCCTGCCATGCCTTGCTCTCGCGCTCTCCGCTTCTGCCCTCCACGCTCAACGAGGTTCGCAACCCTTGGAGCTCGGAATCGATGGCGGCGTGCTGTTCGGACTGGACAACCCCGGCGTAACCATTGTGAGCCTTCCGCTTCAGGAATTCCGCATCGGATACTTTTATAACAACAGCCTCGAGCTCGAGCCGCGCTTCAGCGTCAACTCCATTCACGGGGGCGGAAACTCTTTCACGACGTACTCCTTCGAGATCGGAGCGCTGTTTCTACCAAGTGGCGACCGCGCGGGAAAGGGTCTTTATCTCCGGCCCTTCCTCGGCGTCACCGGCTTCCACGATTCGGCAGCGGGAAGCGACAACAACGGCTACGCGGGCGTTGGTTTTGGAGTGAAGATTCCATTTTCCGACCGTCGTCTAGCCACACGGCTTGAGGCCAATTACAGCCATGTCTTTTCCAACGGCGGAGCCAATCAGATTGGCCTGTTGATCGGACTCTCTTACTTCACCAGATAGTCCGACAGCTTTCGGTGAGCGTTTAAGGAGCGACTACCGACAGAACCACTGCGGCGTCGGCGCCAGTCGCGGACTCGGCTCCGCGGTCACGGAAAAAAAGACTGGTGCTGGTGTTCGAGAGGCCGGGGCCCGACGCGACTGTAGTGTTCTCGCCGGCCAAGCCAGCAAATCCATTGTCGCCCTGACGCGACCATTGGACCTTTGCACGGTTGCGGCTGCCAATCGAAAGAACCCAGGCTTGCGTTGCGTTGACGCTGAGAGAGATGCCCGAGGGTGATGCGGAACTCGAGAGAGCAACGTGAGGTTGCTGAATTGCAGCAACCTGCACCTTCACTCGCGGCGGTACCGTTACAGACACTACGTGGCTAAAGCTGCTCCTGCCCGCCTGGGCGAGAGCGGGTTGCGCTCCAATAGCGAGTGCCACCGCGAAAAATGTCGAGATCCGGTATGCAGCCATGACAAGCTCATAAGTAAGAAGTGACCACCCCAATCAGCTTTGGTGGTGCACACAATCTGTCGCTGAGCTAGTTACGGCTTTATGACGCCATCATGACCCTTCCGTCATGAATAAGTAACGGCTAAGTTGTTTCAGCAGAAGGGGTTACAGCGTCGAGAATAAAGCCCACCCCCCGTCTCGTCATAATCGTGGCGGAGGCCCCCGCACGGTCCAGTTTCTTTCTCAAACGGGCGACATGAGCGTCGATGACGTTCGAGCTTGGGTCGAAGTGCATGTCCCAGACTTTGTCGTGAAGTTCGCTGCGCGTGACCACCACTCCGGCACGCAGCATCAGGTGCTCCAGCAGCTTGTGCTCCATCGACGTGAGCGGGACGTCGGCCCCACTCGCGGTCACTCGACGCGTGAGTCGGTTGAGGGTGAGGTTTCCCACGTTTACCTGTTCGCCGACCCGCGTCCCACCCGCGCCGCGCCGAATGAGCGTTCTGACTCGAGCCCGTAACTCCTCATTCGAGACAGGCTTCACGACGTAGTCGTCCGCACCCGCGTCGAGGCCGCGGACTATCGACTCCGTGTCACTGCGTCCCGAGTACAGGAGTACCGGAGTGCGGCGGCCGTGATGCCTCAGCTCCTGGAGGATCTCGAATCCGTGTCGATCGCCCAGTTGGAGATCAAGGACTATCCCATCATAGTCGTTCACGAGCGCCAGCGTTCTCGCCTGCTCACCGCTCGAGGCAAGGTCCACGGCGTAGGCCTCGTCCCGGAGTACTCGTGCCACGAGGTTCAGTATTGCCCGATCGTCGTCGACTACGAGGATGCGCATCTGCTCACGCGCTCGTTTGTTCGTGAATGCTCGACATCAGCCGCAAGTGATTGGAGTATGCCATGAAAAGCCGTGCAGTTGCAGTGGGAAATAAAACGGGGGAGGCCATGACCTCCCCCGTTTGTGTTCCTTTTACCGCCCCATCCACGATCTAGAACATTACTCCGAACGTGATAGGAATGTAGGAGAGATTTCCGTTGTCGACGAGGACCCGGTTGTAGCCCGCTTCGATGAACGTGTCGAAACCGCTCAGCGGCATCGAAATGCCCGCTCCTGCGTTCCAGCAAAAATGGTTTTCGGAGACCGTTCCGAATCCGGTGACGGACACCCCCGCGTTGCACCATCCCGCGCCGCCAATGGCGTAAGGCGAGAAAGTTGTCGAAGGAAACTTGTAAACGAGATTACCCGTGACGCTCGTCACGTGCGCGTTACCCCCGCCACCCTTGGCCCCCATCTGGTTGTAGGCACCATCGATCCGGATGCCGAGCGGTATCATCGAAGGCTGAAAGCCCACGATAACTGTTCCATTGAAACCGGTGTTGACATCGCTGGAGATGTCGCCGGACGGAATCACTGCTCCCGCTGCAACGCCAAATTGGACAGGCTTGGGGCTGATTGTCTGAGCCGCGGCGGCGAACGAGATCGATACCATTCCAATTCCAGTTATCGCTGCTGTAAGAATTGAACGCTTCAAAGCAACTCCTGGTTTGTGAACGCATCCGGTTGCCCGCCGTTCGGCGATCGTTCAGACGCTAGTTCTGTTTTCGCGTGATGCGCAATCTGCGCACGGTCAACGCTTCAATCGGACGAGGTACTGTCTTGTGGGGTAACGACTTGCCTCTTCGGCACCGCCCTGCGGCGCCGCAGCGCCGGAGCTGGTTTCGGCTTGTTCTTGACTACGTACGCCGGATCGATTCGTTGCAGCTTGCGGGCTCGCGCGCGTTCAAGTTCAGCTGCGCAAGCATCTCTTATGTTGACGAGCGAAGAATCAGTAATCATGGCGAGGGCAGTCGCCGCGCTGTCGCGATAAGAATTGACACTCAGCGAATCGGACGCGAGACGCGGGATGCTGCAAACCTCTGATACCGGATACCGCTCACCGAGCAGGCTGACTACGCGCGTCGGGGAGCGTGGCAGTGCCGCTGCAAGTGCCATAGCCAGACTCGCTTCAGCGGCGGCCGATCGCGGTGTCAGTTGAGCGGCGACCTCGAGCCACACGCTGTCCCCGGTCGCGATGCCGTTCATGACCGTTTGACCAAACGGCTCGTCATCGTCGATTCGTCGGGCGACCGCCACCCCTCCACCCAGCTTTATCTGCGACAGAACGAGTTCGGCCGTTCCCATCGGCGTCCAAGCATTTTCTTTACAGCCGCTGACCGAAACGGCAAGCGAGAACAGGGCGATGATGAAGAGCTTGGCGAGGTGCTGGTGCGTTGCGTGAGTGGCCGGGAGAAGTCGTACAGAAGTCACGGGCGAGCAACGTACTTCATTTCCCCGCGCATGTCTCTCTGACGCGCGTTGTGTCGCTCGGCATCCATATGGCAATGGCGCGCCCCTTCCGCTCCGCATCGCTCGTGCCTACCGCGGCGCCAATGACTTTTACCGTTGCGTGTGTCGCGCCAAGTGAATTTACGACTACGCCGTTTGCCCCCACGCGAGCCGCTTCGTTACGAATGGATTTCAACAGGTCGCCCTGGCCGTTGTACACGGAGTTGCCCTCCGCGGCGATCAGCGCAACCTCGAAATAATCGTAGGGGACCTGGTTCCGGTCCGAGTAGACATGAACAGCGTCGGCGCAGGACGGAGCCAGAGCCAACTGCGGGTTCGTGGCGAGAACGCGGCTGCGCGCCCCACACGCCATGGCGGCAGCCGCGATCGTAATCGACGCGACCGTGCGCGTCAGTGACACTTGCCCGAGCCGGAGTCCGTAAATCGGCGTCCTTTTATCGGAATGAATTGCCAGTCATAGCTGCGGTCATGCAGTGTCAGCTTGAGAACACCAAACGTACTGTTGTTGCGAACTTCGCTGTTCTCGGCGTTTCTCACCAGCGGATAGTGACTCGCGCCACCGGTTCCTACTACGAACTCTCGCATTCCGCGCTCCCGATCGGCATTCCCGCGTGATGTCATCGGTGCGAATCGCTCGTAAATGTGGTCATGACCGGAAACGACGACGTCCACACCCGCAGCGGAAAGCGTTTCCCAAAGCTGGACGGCTCTGTCACTGGTGTGGTGCGGGCCGGAGCTGAACCTCGGATGGTGGAAATAGGCGAGCGTGCAGAATCGGTTGTTCTTCGACAGGTCGGATGCGAGCCACTCGCCCTGTGGGGATTCGGGACGAACCGAGATCATCGTGTTCAAGGCGATGACATGCCAGGCGCCGAGATTATAGCTGTAGTAACCCTTTCCCTTTTCTCCCGCGGCGGAGCCGAAGTAGTCGAAATAGTCGTTGTCGTAGCCGCCTTCATACTCGTGGTTGCCCGGTACCGGACGCGTGCGATTCTTGTGTCGGCCCCAGGATTGGTCATAGCAAGGGAATGGGTTCTTCATGTTCCCGGTACGATAAACGTTGTCGCCAGCAGTGAAGACCGTTCCCTCGATGTGGTCGAGGAGATCGGCGGTCGCCTCATCGCCTGACGACCCGCACGACGCGATGTCGCCGGCGCCAACAAGCACGGGGTCACTGGCTGACGACAGTGGTTTTGCCAACCCGGTGCCAAAGGACTCGTCTGACCCAGGGTTGTCGTTTTTGCAGGCGAGAAGTACGGCAAAACTTGCGGCAACGATTGTCAGCCTGCTGTAAGAATTCGCTGAATGGTGCATGTCTTGGGTAAAGCAAAAATCTGGCCTTACTCAACCAAGCCCACTCTGCTGGCCCGAAAGTAGCCGATATCTTTCCATCTCTCGCCAGATCGATGAGATCGCGAGTAGCGCGTCACCTCGAATTCAGAGAGCATCTCTTGCGTCTCGGTCTCCCCGGTGCATCGCAGCGCCGCGCTCTGGCGCTCGTTCCGGCAATTCTGGTCATGCTAATCGGTGCGTTGGCCTATCAGCGCGCCCGGACAGTCGTGCTCGAAGCGGACGAAGTCGAGCGGAGCCACGAGATGCTCGAGGGTGCGGAGGCCCTTCTTACCCGCATGCTCGATGCTGAGACGGGTCAGCGCGCCTATCTCCTTGTCGGCGATACCACGTTCCTGGATCCGTACCGAAACGCGCGGCACGATATCGGAACTCAAATCGCCCGCCTGCGCAAAATCGGAGAGCGGGATTCGGCTCAGATCCGGCGCCTGACTTCAATCGAGCGAATCCTTGGAGAACGTTTCAGTTTTATGGACAGCACTATCCGTCAGCGGGAGGCGGGCCGCTTTGATCCAGTCCGGAGCGCGCCCATTCTGCTGGCAGGGAAGCGCAAGATGGACGAGTTACGTTCCGGAATCGAAGCCCTTCACCAGCATGAGGGCCAACTCTTGGCGGAAAGGCACTTGAGCGAGCAACGAAGCGTCCGGAGAGCGAGCCTCGCCATAGCCCTCGCCGCGATCGCCGCGATCATCCTTAGCGCGCTGATCAATCTCGCTTTCGCTCGCGCGCTTGCGGAGCGGGACGCCGCTAATATCGAACTCCAGCAAGTCAATGAGGATCTCGAGCGACAGTCTGAGCAGCTGGAGATGCAAGCGACGGAGATGGAGTCGCAGGCTGCCGAGTTGGAAGCGACCACGGACGACTTGCGCTCCACGAACGATGAGCTGAACCAGGCCGCCCGCGCCGCGGAAGAAGCGCGCGATTCCGCGGAGGCAGCCCGTGCACAGCTATCGCGCGTTCTCGAGAATCTACCCGATGCGGCCGCAGCGTACGACGACGAATGGCGCTGGACGTACATGAACCCGAAGTCCCAGACGTTCCTCCGCGAGTTGGGGAAAGAGCCTGCCGAGCTCATTGGTAAGGTGATCTGGGAAGAGGAACCGCAGTTGGAAGGGACACGATTCAAGTTTGGCAGTCTGCAGGCACAGCGCGAGCGAAAGGTCGTCCAGGTCGAAGAATATTTTCCGACTCTCGACATATGGTTTGAGCGAACCATCGTGCCTGTTGCTGGCGGCATGATGATCTTCTCGCGTGACATCACTAGGCAGAAGCGGGAGCAGGAAGGCTCTCGCCTCTTGAGCGAGGCCAGCCGCGTGCTTGCCTCGACACTGGATTACGAGAAGACATTGGACGCCGTTGCGCGTCTGGCCGTCGGAGACCTGGCCGATTGGTGTGGGGTGGATCTGCTCGACGCGCATGGACAAATCCGACAGGTGATCGTTGCGCACATCGACGAGGAAAAAATCAAGTGGGCCAGGGAGCTGAACAAGAAATACCCGCCCGATTATTCGGGTCCCACCGGGGTTGGCCATGTCATCAGGACAGGCGAGCCGGAAATCTACCGCGAAGTATCGGATGAAATGCTCGTTGCGGGAGCGCGTAACACCGAGCATCTGAAGATCATGCGCGAGCTGCAATTCAAATCGGTCCTGATTGTGCCGATGATCGCGCGAGGGCGTACACTCGGCGCGCTCACGCTAGTGAGCACCGAAAAAGGACGCCGCTATGGTGACGCCGACCTGATCCTCGCGATGGAACTGGCCACGCGTGCCGCACTGGCGATCGACAACTCCCAGCTGTATCGGAGCGCACTCGCCGCAAGTGAGGCCAAGTCCGCTTTCCTGGCGACCATGAGTCACGAGCTACGAACGCCACTCAATGCGATCATCGGCTATCAGTCTTTGCTGAAGGAAGGCATCGGCGGAGTTCTCAACGAATCGCAGCTCGGACATTTGGCCCGCATCCGCGCCAGCGCCGATCATTTGCTCGGCCTGATAGACGAAGTGCTGACGTTCAGCCGAGTCGAGGCAGGGAAGGAAGTCATTCGGCGCGAGCCCACACAACTCCGCCCGATTATCGATGAAGCGATCACAATGGTGACGCCTCTTGCCAGGGCGAAGGACCTGAAGCTGCGCGTGGAAGGTGAAGACGCGCAGCTACACACAGATTCGGGAAAGGTTCGTCAGATTCTGCTCAATCTCCTTTCCAACGCCATAAAATTCACCGACCGCGGCGAAATCACGGTTCGATCCCACCGCAACGGGCAATCGATGGCCGTGTCGATCGTTGACACCGGAATCGGAATAGCGAGCGACAACCTGGAGCGGATCTTCGATCCATTCTGGCAGGTGGAGCAACGGTCCACCCGAAAGGTTGGCGGCACTGGGTTGGGATTGAGTGTAAGCCGGAGCCTGGCGCGCCTGCTGGGAGGAGAAGTTACCGTTGAAAGCGAGCTGGATCGCGGAAGCACGTTCACGCTGACGCTTCCGATCCGCAAAAGATAGGATTACGCGCTGACCGTCACGGCTGTCGTGTCATGCATCAACGGTTCGTGCTGGAGGGAATTGCCTGACGGGATACCTCCCGCTGCTCGGACAGGAGACGCGTTGTGAACCTCTGGCCCTCCGAGATGCGCTCAACCTCGAGGGCAATGGCGTCAATCGACTGATTCAGCTGCGCGAGCTGGGCCGAGACTTCGGTGGAGATTTGCCCTGCGGCTCCGCGTCGGTCCATTCGCCGCGCGAAGGCCCTCGCAATGGGGAAGCCGATGATGATCACGGCGCACGTAATGAAGAAGGCAACCGATATGTCCACGACTTGTTGCGGGATGGTGTCTCCGGGATCGAACTGGAACGGGGGGACGGCCACTACCGTTTGGGGCGGCGGCGCTGTGGCTGGGGGCGTCGGTGTAGGCGGGCCTTGAGTGATAGTAACCCGACCGTTCGCAGCTTCGATCTGCTGACGCACGGTTTGTCGAATTTGATTTTTCAATTCGCGGGCGGCAGTCTGAAGATCCTGATCCGTCGTCGGTTTTGCGGTCTGCCCTTGAGCATCACCGAAATAGAAGTTCGTCCTCATCGTTCCTGCCGCGTTGCGGGTCATAGGTCCACCAGTTCAATGTAAGCTTCGCCGTCGGGAATGGCTGGCGAGTCGTGTGGTCGTCAACACCTGCCAGCGCTTTTTCGTATTACCTTAGCTCTCGAACTGTCTCGCGGCCAAAGCGCGAGCCAACTGTCAACCACTGCCAATCCAATGCGAGCCCACCCAATCAACATCGCTCTGGCAGGCGTTCTTCTGTCTGCCTCCTCACTCCCCGCGCAGCTTACCAGCCCGCTCGACTCCGCAACCCTCGCCGCGTTCCGCTGGCGACAAATCGGCCCGGCAAACATGGGAGGCCGCGTCACCGACGTCGAAGGTGTTCCCGGGAACCCAAAAATCTTTTACGTAGCCACAGCGACGGGAGGCATTTGGAAGACAATCAATGCGGGGACGATGTTCGTCCCGTTGTTCGACAAAGAGCGGGTGGTGTCCATGGGAGATATCGCATTGGCACCGTCCGATCCCAACATCATTTACGCCGGGACGGGGGAGGAAGATTCGCGAAACTCGATTTCACCGGGTGGCGGCCTATATAAGTCGACAGACGCAGGTCGCACCTGGAAGCTGATGGGACTGGAAGCCACCCAGCAGATTGGTCGCATCGTGGTCGATCCCACCGATCCCAACGTCGTGTACGTGGCTGCGCTTGGTCACGCCTGGAATTCCAATCCCGAGCGCGGGATCTATAAATCCACCGACGGCGGCACGACGTGGCAGCTCGTCAAGTTCGTGAGCGATAAAGCGGGTTTTGTCGACATCGCCATGGACCCAAAAGACCACAACACTCTTTTCGCTTCCAGCTGGGAAAGGGTACGGGGTCCATATTTTCTCAAGAGTGGTGGCCCGGGAAGCGGTCTCTGGAAGTCCACCGATGCGGGCGCCACGTGGAGAGAAATCCGTGGCGGTGGTTTTCCCGAAACTACCAAGGGACGAATCGGGATCGCCATTTCTCCGTCCAATCCCCAGGTGGTCTACACCTGGGTGGAAGCAGATACGCTGCCGCACCCGCTCGCCCGGGGCGAAAAACCGGACACCTCCCGACGACAGAAGACGCAGAGCGGCATTTACCGGTCGAGCGATGGCGGTGCGACCTGGACATTGACCTACCGCAACGAACCGCCGGGGGCGGGTGGCGGCGGGCTCGGCGACGCGCGTCCGTTCTACTACTCCCAGATTCGCGTCGACCCGCAGAATCCGGATCGGATTTACTGGATGTCTTCAGTGTTTCGGACGTCTGCCGACGGAGGGAAGACCTACCGTCGTGGTGCTCTCGGTGTCCACACCGATTGGCACGCGATGTGGATCGATCCGGCGGACCCGGAGCACTTCATCCTCGGCGACGACGGAGGAATAGCAGTCACGTACGACCGGGGCGGCACCTACGATTTCATCAACACGTTTCCGATCGGTCAGTTCTACGCCGTTAGCTACAGCATGGAGAAGCCGTACAAGGTGTGCGGAGGGCTCCAGGACAACGGCTCGTGGTGCGGGCCTTCACGGGCGCGGAATCGATCCGGGATTACGAACGCTGATTGGTTCAACGTCGGCGGCGGCGATGGTTTTTACACGGCGGTTGATCCGGACGATCCCAATATCGTTTACAGCGAATCGCAGGGTGGAAACGCGTCGCGGCTTAATATTGGGCAGAACACCCGCTCCGTAATCATGCGCGGCGGTGGTCGCGACCGGACCAGCATCTTCGAGGATTCCGTGATCATCGCGCGCGGCGACACGACAAAACCGGAAACGCCACAGATAACCCGCACGCTCGCCGACATTCGCGCTCGCGCCGCCGCTGACTCCGCTCGCGGGTACCGGTTCAACTGGTCCACTCCTTTCTTCCTCTCCCCACACTCGCCCACGACGATTTACATGGGCGGTAACCGCCTTCTCAAGTCGACGGATCGCGGCGACCACTTCTATCCGATCTCTGCTGATCTCTCGACCCGAGATTCAAGTCGAATCATCATGAGCACCAAGCTCACTGGCGGGATCACGCGCGATAATTCCGGAGCCGAGACACACGGCACCATCACGACCGTCGCGGAATCTCCCATCCGTCCCGGAATCCTGTATGTGGGCACTGATGACGGCAACGTGTGGCTCACCACCAACGACGGCGGACAATGGACCGACCTCACCCCACGGTTCCCCGGGTTACCGCGGAAGACGTGGGTCAGCCGGGTCGAGCCATCGCATTTCGACACCGCCACAGTCTACGTCGCCTTCGACAACCACCGAGAGAACGACTTCAAACCCTACCTCTACGTATCGACCGATTTCGGCCGAACATTCCGGTCTCTGGTCAACAACCTCCCGACCGGCGGCGTCGATTTCGTGCACGTTATTCGCGAGGACCCGTCGAACCGCGATCTTTTATTCGTGGGAACTGATGTCGGAGCATACGCATCGACCGATCGCGGCGCGACCTGGCAACGTTTCATGACGGGTCTCCCGACGGTACCCGTTCACGATTTGAAGATTCACCCGCGCGACCGGGAGCTCATCGCTGCCACGCACGGTCGATCGATCTGGGTCGTCGACATCGCCCCGCTCGAAGAGATGACCAACACAGTCATGTCGCGGTCCACGAATTTCTTCACGCCGAAAACAGCCTATGAGTATTCGCAGGCAAACACCCAGAACTTTACGGGCAACAAGTATTTTCTCGCGCCGAATCCGCCGTACGGGGCTGAGCTTGTCTATCGCCTTACATCGGGGACGTCGCGCGACACTGCTCGCATTGTCGTGACGAACATTCGCGGCGACACGGTTCGGGCGCTCACAGGGCCCGGGGGCGCAGGCGTCCACCGTGCGTACTGGGACCTCCGCACTCGCCCCCGGCCACTCGGCCCGGCTGCACTACGCGACAGCATCATTGGCGCGCGGCTACGCCGTCAACGGGAGGATTCTGTAAGGGCGGCGCGCGGAGCTGATAGCACCGCCGAGGGACGCCGCGGCCAAGGCGCTAGGGCAGGAGGGGGCGAAATCAACCTCCGTCCCGCGGAAGGACCCATCGGCGGTGCTGGTCCGGCGGCTGGAGAAGGTGGCGGCGGAGGCGGATTCGGCGGCGCGCGCGCAGGTAATATCGTCGAGCCTGGTGATTACATGGTTACTATCAATGCCGGGGGCCAGATCATGCGCCAGTACGTCCACGTCGAGCGGGTGGGAGATATCGTGAACGTCGATTTCGGACCCGATGAACAAGATGACGGTGGTGTGGATCCAGATGATCCTTGATTGATGCTGACGATAAAAAAACTCCGAACGAAATAGTTCGGAGTTTTTTTTATTGCTGTAAATAACTCCACCCTTCATCACGAAGGTCGCGCGTCAGCGTTTGTTCTGATTACGGGGTCGACGTCTGACTGTACGACGTCAGACTTTCCGTCGATCATTCGCGGGGCTCGTACGACGCACAACCGCCGCGCCGCTGACTGTTGCGTGTACGACGCCGGACAAATCAGCGTGAAGCGAGTGTGAACAGCGCGAAAATTTTGTCATGTGCAGAACATTTGAGTTGTAAACACCATTCTGTGTTGCAATCACGCATCATTCAAAACACTTACTGCGTACTTTAAACGGAGTTTATTGCGCTATCGCGAATTTGCTATTGCGATTTCGTGTTCGAGCTTTACTGTTGTGCAAAACGCCATCTGTTTTTCCGGAGTATAACGCAACGCAAGAAACAACGTGACTGAACCCGTTCCCTCAATTTCCGATATCGATCGCTTTTCGTTCGCGCTCCAGATGTCACGTGACCGCGCGGATGCGATTGATCGCGATGAGAAGGCTTCTTCAAGTTCGGATCCGCGCGAGGATCTGCTTGGCGCGCTGGAGGAGCTGAGCATCGCAGAAGAGGAGCTGCGAGCTCAGCACGGGTCCTTGCTCGCCGCCCAGGCCTTGCTCGAGATCGAACAAAAGCGTTACCGCACACTTTTTGATTTCGCTCCGGATCCATATCTCGTCACCGACGAGAACGGAATGATCGAGGAAGCAAACGCCGCGGTTGCGGAGCTACTCGGCGTCCCCGGCAGACTTCTCGCTGCCAAGCCAGTCATCTCGTTCATCGAGACACACGCGCGCCGGGAGTTCCGTGCGCATTTGGCTGGTCTTGCTACCAGCGGCCGCGTCGACAAGTGGAACATCGAGATAAAGGCGGCGGACGGGCGACTAGTCCCCGTGGAAGTGACAATTTCTACTCTGCCCACACTGAGCGGATCAAAGCAGTCGCTGTGTTGGCTTTTGCGGGACGTGAGAGCCCGCCGCGAAACGGAAGAAAGCATGCAAGCGTTGAACCGAGCGCTCAACGCGCGTGTTGCACAGCGTACTCGCGAGCTGGAGCTTGCACTTGAAGGCGAGCAGATCGCGCGCAAGGAGGCGGAAGCAGCCAATCGCATCAAGTCGGAGCTGTTCGCTCGGCTGAGTCACGAGTTTCGCACCCCTCTCCACGCTGTCTCAGGATATCTGGAAATTCTTCAGCAGAACATTCACGGCGGCCTCACCGACGATCAACGCCGCGACGTAGAGAGAATTCATCAGGCTCAGGAACATCTTCTGACCCTCGTCAACATGATTCTCGATTTCGCCAAGCTTGAAGGCGGCCCGATAGAGCTGGCGATGGCGGAGATTCCAATCGAGGAAACGCTGAGGACTGCCGAGTCACTCGTCACACCGCAAATCGCGAAGAAGACGATCATCTATACGCATCACGAGGGCGATCCTTCAGCAACGGTGTTTGCGGACCGCGAGAAGCTCCAGCAAATCGTCGTTAACCTGCTGGCGAATGCGATGAAGTTCACAGCACCAGGGGGAACTGTCGATCTGGACTGGAAGATCGAAGAACAAAACCTTCTGGTGCGGGTGCGCGACACCGGACCCGGAATTCCCGACGATAAAATCGAGGAGATATTCGAGCCGTTCGTTCAGCTGCGCGCACCCGGTGCCCTTCCTGTCGGCGGAACGGGCCTCGGGCTGCCCATCAGCCGCGACCTTGCGCGCGCGATGGGAGGCGACGTTCGCGTCACTAGTGCTATGGGAATCGGCTCGGTATTCACTCTCAGCCTGCCACTCCGGAAGCGTAGCGGAAGCAAGCTTTCAGGCCACTAGTACCGCGGTTAATTTTCGGGAGACGTCGTCGTCCCGCTTCCCGGAGCTGACCTTGGAGCAATCAACCGCCGCACTCTACGACCTCGTCGAAGACCCGTCCGTATTCATCAGACAGCACTGGGACTCCTACACACGCGACGACCACGAGGTCTGGGGCCTTCTGTACGAGCGGCGCATGAAGGAGCTCCGGAAAAATGGGAGCAGGATTTTCCTCAAGGGCGCCGACACCATTGGACTCAAGCAGGAGACTGTTCCCGATTTGGCCGAGGTCAATCGGCGGCTCGCTCCACCCACGGGTTGGGAAGCGGTTCCGGTTTCGGGATACATTCCCGCCAAGAGCTTCTTTCAATGCCTGTCTCTCCGAAAGTTTCCTACGACCGTAACGATCAGGAAGCGAGAGCAGCTGGACTACCTGCCCGAGCCCGACATTTTTCACGACGTTTTTGGGCACGTCCCACTCCACGCTGATCCTGTCTTCGCGGATTTTCTTCAGCATTACGGGCAGGTTGCGGCGGCGGCCGAAAACGAGGAAGACACAACGCGGATGGCGCGACTCTTCTGGTTTACCGTAGAGTTCGGTCTCATTAGAGAGGACGGCCAGATCAAGGTATATGGCAGCGGACTCATCTCCTCGCACGGAGACGCAGCCAACGCGTTGGGTCCAAAGTGCGACCGCCGACCTTTCTCACTCGACGCCGTGTTCAACCAGCCGTTCGAGATCGATCACTTCCAGGATGTTCTTTTCGTCACCGAATCGTTCGACCAGCTTTTTCAGGCCGTCGAAGAGGCGGGGCGACGGATAGGTACAATCAGGTAGGCGCTCGGCCGGGCGCGATGCTGCGATCGACGGACCCTGCGACGCTGGCGCGCATCAGGGCTCGACGCAATCGAAACCGTCAGTGAATCGCGTCGCGGACGCGGCCAAGCAGCTCTATGAGTTCCTCGAGTTGTGAGGAAGGCAGAACACCCACAGCGTGCGAATCCCAACGATTCACTGGCTCGTCCAGATCCTTTAGGAGCTCCAGACCCTTCGGAGTGATTCGGCAGAACACCCGGCGACGATCGTTCGCACATGGTTTCCTGTCAACGAGGCCTTTGCGCTCGAGGCGATCGACCAGCCGGGTCACGCCCGGCGTCTGCTCGATCATTCGCTCGCCGATCGTGAGCGTCGGCAGCCCCTCCGGTCCCGCGCCGCGGAGAATACGCAACACATTGTACTGCTGTGCAGTGATTCCGTGTGGCTCGATGAGCTGCGACAAGCTTCGCTTCATAGCCTCGGCCGCGCGAAGCAGGCCGAGTGTGGCTTGCTGCTCTCGAGAACGGAAGTTCTCAGGCGATTGGGTGGTCAGGGGCATGACGTGAGTCTATGTGGCGCGCGCTGGCCCTGCAAGCAAGTAAACGGGGCGAGGCGGTAATCTGCGGGGTGAAGGAACCAAAAAGTACCTTTAAGGTAGGATCGCTGGGTAATTTGCGGGCTAACCCATGCGCTGGTTGCGTTGGACGCCGGTTTTTTGGGAAGAAAGCTGACAGGATATACGACTAAATCGTCATTTGTCTGCTTCTAGTGTACTTCCGCCTGTCTGCTGTGGGCGCCCGCCGAAGTGAGGTTGTCACGCGCATGAAGGTGGTCAGATTACACGGCAGTATCCTCAACATGGTGACATTTCGAATGCGTCCTTCTTTGTCGTTTGCGTTCATACTGGCTCTGCCTTTTCTCTCTGCATGCGGAAGCGATCCCTCCGGACCCGTGAATGTAGGTGCTCTCACACACGTCGCAGTGCAAAGCGGTGATGCGCAAACAGCACTGGCAGGCGCGACCGTGGGACCGATTGTGATTGCACCGGAGGACGCGAATGGGCTTGTCGTTCCCGGACAAACGGCCACCTTCTCCGTCATCGCCGGAGGGGGTACGATCGCCAATACGACCGGCACCGTGAATCCTGACGGTACTATCACAGCGCCAAGCTGGACCCTGGGCAAGAGCGCCGTGCCGCAACAGTTGCAGGTGACTGTGGGGGGCTTCACGACCACCATCAGCGCCACGGTGCAGACCGCCTACAAGATCCAGGTTGTGTTTTACGGGCGTCCGCTTTCGGCCAATGAACAAGCCCTCTTCACCAATGCGGCGGCCCGCATCAGAGCACTCGTCGTTGGGGCTGTCCCCGATGTCACGACGGGCACGGCTAGCCCGGACAGCTGCGGGGCACGTGGTGCCGCGCCGCTCCCTAGCACGATTCAAGGGGTAATCATTTACGCCGCCATTGACTCTATCGACGGACCTGGGAAGACCTTGGCGCAATCGGGCCCCTGCTATATCCGCGTCAACAATGGCCAGAACGATTGGCGTACGTCTGTCGGCGTCATGGGATTCGATTCCGCCGACTTCCATGTATCGTCGCCAAATGTCCAGGAGACAATCACCCACGAGATGATGCATGTGCTCGGATTCGGGGTCTTCTGGGACTCGAATTCGACGAACCTTCTCATCAACAACGGAACTCCAGCCGTCGCGTACACCGGAGCCGGTGGCATCGCGGGATGCAAGGCGATTGGCGGAACCGTTACGTGTGCCAGCTCGGTTCCAGTCGAAGGCACGCAGGGCGGTCCTGGTACTCTGTATTCGCACTGGCGTGAATCCACGTTTGGCTCAGAGTTGATGACGGGTTTTATCCAAGCGGGAACGAACCCCCTCAGCGCGATGTCGATCAGATCGCTGGAGGATCTTGGCTACACAGTCAACGCCAACGCCGCAGACGCTTACAGAATCCCTGGTGGTAGTCTTACCGCCGCCGGTGCAACGAGCGCCGCAGTTGTCACTCCCGGAGACTGGGAGCGACGTATCAAGGTTCGACCCAGGTCATTGCCAACCGTCGGACTTCCTCTGACCGACTCGTCAAAATGATTCGCTTGCTGATCGGGGTATCACTCGTCGTCTCCGCATGGAGCTGCAGCCCGACTCCCAAGGCGCAGGCAGATAGCACGGCAGCCTCCACAGTCCCGCCCGCGGCTCAATACACTTCTCCCCCTGAGAGCACGGCTGCCGCGGGTGTCTCCGGTCCGACGCCAAGCGTCCCCAGGAGCGGAACAACGAATCGCTCGACGACGCGGACGAAAACTTCGGCGCAATCGCGCGGGTCGAATGCGCGTGCCAACGACACGACCCGCATAATCGGCCACGACAGCGTGATTCGATTCCCGATACGGGGGTTGCCGACGGCGAGCTCAACGCGGCCGGTACGATAATCTTCAAAGTGCGTCACACCGCCGTTCTTCTTGCGGCGGCTCTCGCGTTCGCCTGTCACGGAGATACACCCACCGGTCTCAACCAGCCGTCGTCCGACCTGGGGACGATGGCGGTCGGTGAGGTGAGAGTCTTTGCCGCCGCCGGTGTCCGCGATGGGCTTCAAGTCCCGGCGGCGAGTGCTCTTCGCGATTATGTGATCGTAGTTGCCAACACGAATCCCCGTCTCGACCAGGTCGCGACCTACTATGTCAACGCCGATGTGGTGAGCGCGATTCCGGTCAGCAGCGTCGTGAACCAACATGCGGTGCTCCGCGGTTTCAACGCGGGCTGGCTCCCTGGCCGGCAGGAGATCTTTGATTCCCGCCTCCGCGCCTTCGAGCGAAGCGCGCTGACGATGACAGGCGAGTCCGATCCCAATGGAGTGCTCCATTTCCGGCGCCCGGGGTCCGCCAACCTCGTCGCGGCCTCGGTCCCGGCGGTGGGCGATGTGCTCAACGTCAAGATCCCCGATGCCGCCACCGACTCCTTGTGCAAGAATTTCATTTCTACACAGGCCGTGGTGGCCGCGGTGGGCCGACGCGCGATCATAGCCGTGGACACACTCGACGGCCCGCCGTCGGCTCTGTTCACGCAGTCTGCCCTGGATTCGATCTCGCAGGAGTTCGACAATACAACTTTTCCGACGGACAGCTCCTACTTCGGAAACCCGACGGACATCGACGCTAACGCGCATATAATTCTTCTATACAGTGGGCAGATCAACAAGCTCACACCGCCAGGATTGCCGCAGGGAAGCGGGTTCATCGGTGGATTTTTCTTTGCCGGTGATTTTTTCCCCACGACGGCAGCGCGTCCTGCGGAAGCCTGCGCGCAAAGCAACAGAGCCGAAATCCTCTACCTGTTGTCTCCGGACCCGACGGGACGGTTCGGCAATGTCCGCACTACCGCGTCAGTGCGTCAGGCAACGCGCGGCACCGTCGCGCACGAATTCCAGCACATGATCAACTCGGGCAATCGCTATTTGAATCCGCGCTCCAGCGCTTTTGAAGCAGTATGGCTCGATGAAGCACTCGCGCACTTCGCCGAGGATGCCGTGGGTCGCGCGGAGAGAGGGTTTGGTGACTTGCAAACGCTTACCCTCGGCGACTTGCTCCCGGCCGGGAGCGCGTCCGCCAACGACGATTTCAACGCGTTCTTCTTCCAGAACTTTGCGCGCCTCGCGTTCTGGATGGTACGTCCTGACACATCGTCGGGGCTGAGCGGACTCGCCGATCGGAATCTCTCGTCGCGCGGCGCCGCGTGGTCGATCGTACGCTACGTTGCTGACAATTTGTCAGACGCGAATCCACGCGCGTTTACTCGCCGCACGGTAGCCGGCCCCGACACGGGCATCGCCAACCTTACCGCCGCCGCTAACGCACCTCTCGATACGATTCTCTCGGGCTGGTTCGTTTCGATGTTCGCCGATCATGGGCCCATTCCCGGTCTCAGCCAGAACTACCAGCTTCGCGCCTATGACCTGAGAAACATCATGCCGCCCGTCGCGAACGCGGTGTTCGGCACGACGGTTCCAAGGTATCCGCTTCAGATAACGCCGATCGGCAGCGGCTCAGATTCGGTGTCGGCAACAGTTCGCTCGGGCACCGGCACCTACTACAGGCTCACTGTTCCGGCCAACTCAGGCCCCAAGATCGTGACCATCAATGGTGAGCGAGTAACACTGCTCGACTGCTGCATTGGAGACGAGGCGTGGAGACGTCGGCTCGGGTTTCCTGGAGCGCACGTCTACGTCCTCCGTCTCGAGTAGCCTCTAGGCGTCTCTCAGCGCGGCGATCGGCGTCTCGCGGAACACATCGCGTCCGGCGAGCAAGCCAATCAATAGCGTCAGTGCTAACGCTGTCGAAGCGATCCCTGCGATCGCGAGAACCGGCGCGGTGAATGGCGCGTGAAATATATAGTGCACCACCGCCCATCCTCCGCCCAACGACAGCAACATGCCGGTCAAGCCTCCGAGCACTCCGAGGAGTGAATACTCGGCCAGCAGAATCCGAGCGATCTGAGTGCGAGTTGCGCCGAGAGTCTTGAGCAGCACTCCCTCGCGCACGCGCGCTCTTCGCGTGGCGGAAACTGCGCTGAAGAGGACAGGAATGGCAACCGCGAAACTGAAGAGCGCCATGAAGCGGATAGCCAGCGATGCCTTCGCCACGATGCGATCGACGGTCCGCTTGATTGCGGTAAGGTCAATGCTGGAAATGTTTGAGAACCGATTTACCACCGCGCGTTGCAGCAGCGACACTGCGGCTGGATTCTTGACCGCTGCGAGGAGTACGTATTGTCTGGGCGCGGGCTCGAGGATCGGCGGCGCGAATACCACGAAAAAGTTGGGCTCGAACCTGGTCCAGACCACTTTGCGCAGGCTCGTTATGCGAGTGGGAATCTCTACTCCCTGCACGTTCCAGGTAATAGTATCGCCCAGTTTGACGTTGAGCTCCTTCGCGATGCCATCTTCGAGGGAGATCTCTCCGGGGTCCCGCGCGATTTTAAGGGCACTGTCGCTGAACCACTTGCCGGCCACGATTGTCTCACTCTGCGCCGGCTTTTCTCTGTAGGTCGAGCGAAACTCCCGCCGCAGCGCCCACGACGCGCGTCCGCGCTGGCCACGCCGTACTGGTGTCATGTCGCTCACTTTCTTGCCGTTGATCGCGGCAATTCGCATTGTGACGACGGGAGCCAATTGAACGACCTCGTGTCCGTTGATCCGTACGATTGAATCGAGTGCGGAAGCCTGGTCCTGCTGTACGTCGAAGAAAACCACATTGCCTCTCGACTCTTCCGCCGCGACGCTGAAGCGGCTCAGGATGCTGCTCTGAACCAGGTAGAGGGTGCTGATCAGAAAAGCCCCGAAGCCGAGAGCAAGCGTTACCGCTCGAGTCTGGTTACCCGGGCGATACAGGTTGGCCACGCCCTGACGCACCACGTACGGCCAACGCGTGCGAAGCCCTTTGCGGGCCGCATAAGAGAGCAGTCCCGCGCTGACAGTCAAAGCGAGAATCGCAACGCCCGTAGCTGCACTCATCCCGAGCGCCTGTTTTGCAGTTCTGGCGCGCGCCAGCGCAATGGCCACAACGCTCAACACCAGTGCGAAGTTGACGAGTATGCGCGGGAAGTCGTTGTATCGCATGCGCAGAACCTCGGCGTCTGTATCGCGACGAAGCGTCTGCAAGGGGGAGATATTCCTCAAAGCCAGCAACGGACGAAGGGCGAAGATGAGCGCTATCCATCCCCCAATCGCAAGCCCTGTCAGCACCGCGCTCGGTACGAGCGACACCCGAACATCGATCGGCAGCAAGTCGGTTAGAACTCGCGGCAACAGAAACTGCACCGCCACGCCGAGCGCGGCTCCGGCGGCGGCGCCGACCAAGCCCATCGCAGCCGCCTGAGAGACGTAAATCGTGAGAACCTGTCCGCTCGTCGCGCCCAGACATCTCATCACCGCTACCGTATCGATCTTTCGCGAGACGAATGCGCGGACGCCGCTCGCGACGCCAATGCCTCCGAGGAGAAGGGCTACGAGGCCGACAATGCCGATGAAATTGGACAGATTTTCGATAGCGTCCGCGGTGGCCATCTCCGACTGCGTCACCGTCCGCACGCGGACCTGCTGGTCCTCGAGTCTTTTCTTGAGCGGCTTTACGAACTTGTCCGGATCGGTTCGCGACGGAAGCTTTGCCAGGACCGTCCTGTCAGCGATGCTGCCGAAAACCAGCAGCTGTGTCTCGGCGATGTACCGCGCGGGGATGAAGACGCGCGGGCCGAGCATTTCCGCGATTCCCGCGGCGCCGGGTACATCCTTGATCGTAGCGGCGATGATGAAGGTACCGAGATTGAGTCTCAGGGTGTCCCCGACTCTTGCGTCGAGCGACGTCAGCAAGGCCGGATCGACAATCGCATAAGCGCCTTGGCGCAGCATTGGCCAGCGGCCGGCCGGCTCAGTGATGATGTCGCCGTAAAACGGATAGTTATCACTGACCCCGCGAACCTGGACGAAACGGGTTCCGACGGTTCTGGGTATCACCGCCATCGAAGGAAACGTCGTTACCCGCGCGAAGCCGACTCCTGTACGGGAAAGCGAATCGAGCAGCGAATCGACAGCCGCAGACATGGGCTTCGAAGAATTGAACGAGACGTCGCCACCCATGAGTGCGCGTGACTGGTTCTTGACGGACTCGATGATGTTGGCGGAAAAGGAGTCGATTGCGACGAGCGCAGCGACGCCGAGGGAGATAGACGACATGTAAAGGAGGAGACGCCGGCGCGCGGTCCGGCTCTCACGCCAGGCCAGACTCCAAATGGTTCGCCCTGAGAGTATCACGCGTGGGCGCCGTCGCTCGAACCGGTATCTTCGACAATCGCGCCATCGAGGAGTCGAATGATTCGGGATGCGCGGGATGCGAGTGTGAAGTCGTGGGTGACCAAGACGATCGTCGATCCGCCATCACTGTTGAGCGATTGCAGCAGCTCGAAGATCCTATTCCCCGTAGCATTGTCGAGGTTACCGGTCGGCTCGTCGGCGAAGAGGATCCTTGGAGAGTTCGCGAACGCTCTTGCAATTGCGACGCGCTGCTGCTCACCGCCCGAGAGCTGGCTGGGGAAATGGTGGCCGCGCCCCGAAAGACCGACTCGGTCGATGAGGTCCCGAGCGCGCTCCGGCGCGCCAGGGGTGCCGCGCAGCTCTAGCGGGACCTGAACGTTCTCCAGCGCCGTCAGGGTTGGAATCAACTGAAAGCTCTGGAACACGAAGCCAACTTTTTCCCCGCGCAGCTTGGCGCGCTCGTTCTCGTTTAATTTGCCCAGATCCGATTCGTCGAGGAGCACCGTTCCCCGAGTGGGGGTATCAAGACCAGCGAGAAGTCCGAGCAAGGTCGTCTTACCGCTGCCGGAAGGCCCCACGATTGCCACGAATGCGCCCTGAGGAATGGTGAAGGACACGTCGTGGAGAACGGCCAACCGCTGGTCGCCGCTCGGATATTCCTTCGTTACTTCACGGGCAATCAGCATGAATGTCGCAATGAAAGTGTTTGGTGCTCAAAACGGAAAAGCAATCCAGGTTTTGGCTTGATAGCCTCGGCACGCGTCATTCGAGGACCGGCTATTCTGGCGCTTTGGGTGGTCTGGATCGCTGCGTGTGGGCCGGATCGGAATGTGAATCCTGTCAGAGAATCGAGAGAGGCGAACGATAACATGAGTGCGGGGAAGGGTGCATCCGTGAGCACAGCGCCAGCGACGAATTCAGTACGGAAGCCGGTAGTGCTTTTCTTCGGGACAAGCCTCACTGCGGGGTATGGGCTGAGTCCGGAGCAAGCTTTTCCGGTGCTCATCGAGAGGATGGCGGACTCCGCTGGTCTGCCGATCAAGGCAATCAACGCGGGCTTGTCAGGTGAGACGACCGCCGGTGCGGCGCGACGCGTCGATTGGGTTCTGCGCACGCCGGCTGACGTGATCGTCGTCGAAGCTGGCGCGAACGATGCTCTCCGTGGCTTGTCGCCGGATGCAGCGCGAATCAATCTGGAAAAGGTGATTTCAACCATCAGGCAGAAACAGCCCGCCGCGAAGATCGTTCTGGTGCAGATGGAAGCGCCACCAAATTACGGTGCGGCG
Source organism: Gemmatimonadaceae bacterium (assembly GCA_046262755.1). GTDB lineage: Bacteria > Gemmatimonadota > Gemmatimonadetes > Gemmatimonadales > Gemmatimonadaceae > UBA4720. The sequence goes on from JBHEME010000004.1 coordinate 114,508, forward strand.
TACACGAAGAGTTTTCGTTCGGTGTATACCGGAATAGCCAGGAAAGAAAACCTGCCGCTGCTGCCCTTTCTGCTCGACGGCGTCGCAGGCATTCCACGACTCAATCAACCCGATGGAGTCCACCCCAACGCCGCGGGGGAGCGAATAGTAGCGGACAACCTTTGGCGCGCTCTCAGGCCGGTGATCGAACAGCTTGACCGGGTTCGGGCGGGCGGCTAAGCTTCGAGGCTGTTTAGGTTTACGCCCCTGAGGGATCACCCCGGGACATCGCTCCCGGCTGATCGCCGGCGTGTTTTGAAACCCAATTCTGGAACATCCAAGATGGCAATGCCCGCCACCCAGATCCGCCGTGGAATGGTTCTCGTGTTCGAGGGCGATCCGTGCCGGGTTGTAGAATTTCGTCATCACACGCCTGGAAACCTTCGCGCGATGGTGCAGGCCAAGCTGAAGAATCTCCGCACGGGAAATAGCTTCGAGCACCGTTTTCGCGCCGCCGATACCATCGAAAAGGCGTCGATGGAGACGCACGATCTCGAATTCATGTACCAGGGCGGCAACACCTATCACTTCATGAATACCGAGAACTACGATCAGCTGGAGATCGAGGACGACGTGCTGGGTGATAACGCGCAGTGGATGCAGTCGGGGATGAAGATCCAGGCCGAGTACTACAACGGGAAGGTGATCGGGATTCAGCTGCCGAACTCACTGGTACTGGAGATCGTCGACACTGCGCCGGTGATGAAGACCGCGACGAAGACCGCGTCGACCAAACCTGCGAAGCTCGAGAACGGTGTGACCGTCAACGTTCCGGAGTTCGTGAACACGGGCGAAAAAGTGCGCGTGAATCCAAATACCGGCGAGTACATGGACCGCGCCAAATAGCCTCGAGCCCGTTGGTTTGAGTTTGTCGCGCCGCGGAGAGGGCGGAGGGTCCTCTTCGTCGACGACGCTTGCTCGGGCGGAGCCCCTAAAAACGCTCCCTCGCTCCGCTCGGTCGCGGGTCTCCTGGTCGCTCGCTGAACGTCGCCTGCGAGGACCCTCCGCCCTCTCCGCGTAGACATTTCCTCCAACGCGCGTCGTAGTTGGTGCGCCCTGTCCGCGCCGGATCTTGAGCGCGACGACAAACGACCAACAAGCGCACATCTCGCTTCGTAAGGATTGTGAGGGAAGTCGGAGGCGGCCGTGCTAAGCGAGTTTCAGCGAGCGACCAGGAGACCCGCGACCGAGCAGAGCGAGGGAGCGTTTTTAGGGGCTCCGCCCGAGCAAGCGTACTCGCGCAGCACGGCCGCCTCCGACTGACCGCGCGCGATGCACTCAACGAGACGACAAAGATGCGCGGTTGATTCGACTGTCTAACGGGATTAAGATGCAGAGCGGTTTCATGGTGGCTGTAGCTCAATTGGTTAGAGCACCGGACTGTGGCTCCGGGGGTTGCGGGTTCAATTCCCGTCAGCCACCCCTGTGGACCGGGTTTCCAAGGCTCGGTGTTGCAGAACCCGGCGCGATAGCGGAGAGTGCAACCGGTGTAGGTCCGTAGCTCAATTGGTAGAGCACCGGTCTCCAAAACCGGCGGTTGGGGGTTCGATTCCCTCCGGGCCTGTAGGGAATGGTGTGGCGCTATCGTCTAGGGGACTAGGACGGGGCCCTCTCAAGGCCCAAACACGGGTTCGAATCCCGTTAGCGCTATTGATGGATGAAGGATGCATCCGTGCATCGATCGGCCCCATCGTCTATCGGTTAGGACGGCACCCTTTCACGGTGCAGAGAGGGGTTCGATTCCCCTTGGGGCTATGTAGCGTGCGAGCTGTCTGACAATCAGCTCGGGTAGGCGGAATGAAGAACAAAGGGTGGGGGTTTCGACCCTGACTCCAGCGGTTGGGGCCGTAGCTCAGTTTGGTTAGAGCACTCGACTGTCACTCGAGAGGTCGCGGGTTCGAGCCCCGTCGGCCCCGTGTTGTTTGAGAATTGAGCGCGAGAGCGCAACGTTTTTTGCCCTGGTGGTGAAATTGGTAGACACGCCATCTTGAGGGGGTGGTGCCGAAAGGCATAGCGGTTCGAGTCCGCTCCAGGGCACGTTCTACGAAATGGCCCGTCCACTGACTACGTGGCGGTGATGCGGCGATCAGTTGAAAAGCCTACAGTCAAAGGCACTGGCATCTGCTGACTGACATCGCGCTGTTCCGATGCCAGCGCCTTTGACTCTAAGGCGTTCAAGAACATCGGAGCTTCCACCGCCACGCCGCGAGTGGACGGGCCATTTGCTAAAACTTGCCACAGTAGCTCAGGGGTAGAGCACCCGATTCGTAATCGGGCGGTCGTGAGTTCAATTCTCACCTGTGGCTCTCTGCACGAAAGTTCGATCGGCGCCCAAGCGGCGCCTTTTTTTTTGTGCGTGTCTCAGACGCCTACGTCACAATACGTATTTGGAGAATCTCCCCGGCGAGATAAAGTGGAGCGTCAAACTCCGCCTGCACCTTCGGCAGTGACCCTAGCCTGGAGATCCGATGTCCAAATACTCCCGTTTCGCGTTCGTAGGCGCGGTCGTTCTCGTGCTTCCCGTTCTTCTCTTCGCTCAGAACGTATCTCTGACTGAAGGCACCCGCGCCCGGCTCGTTAGCTCCTCGCTGCAGAAAGATCATCAGATCGTGAAAATCATTTCCGCTGACAACGATACCGTGGTGTTCAGGTCCGATGCCTATCCGGTGACTAGATCGCTGGCCTTGAGCGAAATCGAGCGGATAGACGTCAGTAGCGGTCTCCACCGTCAAACAACGCGTGGCCTGGCCATTGGATTAATGAGCGGCGTGATTGGCGGCGCCATAATCGGAGCGGCGACGTACACCCCGTGTGAGGGGTGGTGCTTTCTCGAGCCGTCTTCGAGAGGCGCATCAGCGGCCCTTGGCGGCGGTGTGCTCGGTGTGCTGGGAGGTGTCACTGGCGCGCTCATCGGAGCATTTCATCAGACCGAGAGCTGGAAACCGCTGACGGTGAAGCCAACTGCGGCTGCGACGACTCACGGAACGATCCGGTATGGCTTGCAGTTGACGCGAACATTCTGACGAGGACTTCTCGCCCACTCGCGCCGCCAGTAAGTTGTGTGGGTCGCGGGCGTAATTCAGTTGGTAGAATGCCAGCTTCCCAAGCTGGACGTCGCCGGTTCGAGTCCGGTCGCCCGCTTTCTGTTCTGCGGAGTCTAGATCAGTTTCGCCGACTCTTACGCCACGTTCTGCTCTAGGGCCTCGAGAGGTAGAGCGTGAGTGTGGTGGTCACAGACTCGCCGGAAGCCGGAGACTCCTGCTTCGTGCAGAAAGTTGTCCACTGAATAGCCGCAAAGCAGAGAATATCTGTATTGATTAGCCAATTCATTCCAAAGATGCTCGAGCTGGATGGCACCTTCCATGTTGCCATCCTTCCATAACAGGTCCACCATCTCTCCGTAGCCGCGAATGGTGAGGTAATACCGCTTGCTCAGCAGCCGCTCGAACACACTTCCCACCGTAGCGAAAAACAACTCACGATTGGGCAGGGTGCCTTCCATGAAGGACTCCATTGTTTCGCGGGCGTCAAGCCAAACCGCCAACCGACCACTCAGGTACTCCTCAGGGTCAAGACCTTTTGAGCGGAGGCCTTCCACGAAGGCACGTCGATGGGGTTCGGTGGCTATGACTATGATCGGCTGGCCCGCCCGCACGCCATCCGAAAGGAAATCGACGACGGCACGCGTCAGATAGGCATCCGTACGATAGAACTGGACGTCGTGCCCGCATTCGCCGGCGCGAGTTGGCCCGGTTTGACACGGGGCCTCCGACAATGCCTTGGTTAAGTGAGTATGCATTTCAATCATTCCGACCTCTTCTGCAATCGGGGCTTTGGGTGCACAGTCGCGTCAACGTTCGCCCAAGGTATATACACCGGTCCTGGGTCGGCGAGCCGTGCATCGAATCCGACAACAAAATAACAACCTAAGGGCAATTTGTGGTCCCGCGGGGGATAAAGTGAGGACACTAGCAGTCAGCGCGACTGTGGCGTCGATCGCTGCTACGGTCGCATGTCACAAGGGTGCCCCAGACGTGGTACCGCTTGCGGTAACCCACGTGTCCGTCGTGGACGTGGTCGCGGGCGCGATCCTGACCGACATGACGGTCATTGTTTCGGGAAACCGAATCAGCTTCGTCGGGCCCGCGGCCAGTGCGCCAACTCCACGCAATGCGCGTCTGGTTGACGGGCGTTCAAAGTTCTTGATTCCCGGACTCTGGGACATGCACGTGCACGCCTTCACGTACCGTTTCTCAGACTTCGCGGGCCCGCTGATGATTGACAATGGGATCACCGGTGCGCGCGATATGGGCTACTACATCGACACTACTTTGCGTTGGAAGCGCGAAATAGTCGCTGGCCGAGAGGTGGGGCCACGCCTGGTAGTGGGCGTACGCGTCGACGGCGCGCGAAATCAGGCTCGCTTCGTCGCGCACGTCGTCACGCGAGAGGATGGAGTCCGCGCGGTCGACACCCTTTCGCGAAACAAGGATGGCACCTCGCGCGCGGATTTCATCAAGACGTATTTGTGGATTCCGCGAGCGGCCTACTACGCCCTGGCGGACGAGGCAAAGAGCCTCGGAATCCCATTCGCCGGACACGTTCCGTATTCGATCAGCGTCATCGAGGCTTCAAATGCGGGCCAGCGGAGCCTCGAGCACGAAGATGATCTAATGCGCGCCTGCAGCCGCAGTGATAGCCTACTCCGCTCACAGTTGGGCGACACTGCACGCTTGACGGTCGAGCAGCAGGGCCGTCGTGTCACGGCGCAAGCCGCGGTAATTCGTGCAACATACGACCCGGCTCAATGCTCCGAAACGATAGCGCAGCTCGCGCGTAACCACACCTGGCTCACACCAACCCTGGTGGTATATCAGCCATTCGCTCATGGCTTCGACAGCGCAAGCACACATCCTGAGTGGGCGAGGTACGTTCCCGGGGTGGTTCGCGGCGGGTGGTTGCGACGAATGACAGCCTCACCTGCGCGCGATTCAATTTCCGTACGTAGCTATTTCAGTTTTGACCGGACGCGGGATCTGAATAAGGCCGGAGTGCGTCTTCTCGCCGGGACGGATGCGCCTCAGGCATTTGTCTTTCCTGGTTTCAGCCTGCATGACGAGCTCGGACTTCTTGTGAAATCCGGCCTCACTCCACTCGAAGCGTTACGGACAGCCACATACAATCCGGCCGAGTATCTGGGCGCCCTCGATTCGCTCGGTACCGTTGCCAAAGGAAAACTCGCGGACCTCGTCTTACTCGACGCGAATCCGCTGCTCGACATTGCCAACACGCGGCGCATATCTGCCGTGATTGCAAATGGCCGCCTGTTCGACACCCCAGCCCGTGCGAGACTCCTCGACGCGGTAGCGACCGCGGTCAAACAATAGTCCCGCCGAACGCGCACTTTGGGAGCGAAGCGAACTCGCTACTGCCGAATTTCGATTGCCGCAGCCTCCAAACCTGGCCGCAGGTCACCTACGGGAGCGCGTTCTTCCTCAGCAGACAGTATGTTGCCTCGCCGGAAGCGCGCGGCGCGGATAAACAATGCCAGCCCCCAGCACCAGACCAGACATGATTCTCGTTCGGGCCAGCTCATGGACCGAAGGATCAGAACGGTTGCCTCCACACCGGTAAAGGCAGAGGCAGCAGTAAACAACGGCGGCTCGACCCTTCGACGCGCGACGACCTCCACTGCTCGCGGTCCATTTGCGAGGATTGTCCGCCGAATAGCATCGTCCAGCACACGCGGCGACATCCCACGCCAGCCAGGAATTCTCAGAACGTTCCACGCCGGGGCGGCACGCCCCCAGCCGTGATTGTCGGAGCCGGAAACGAGTGCGAGACGAAGGCTTGTCGCTCGCGCGCGAATTCGCGAGCGATCCCCCGCAGCTTGCGCCAGACCCCGCGGGGAGCCGTCCGAGATCTCCAGCCCTGCTAATCGCGCGTTTCCCGACCATTCGTCGGCGGGAATTCGAGAGATGTCCCCGGGCAAGGAAAGCAGCAGAAGAGGCGGCGTCGCTGAACGCTCCCGTCCTTCTACGAAATCGCGAAAATCAGCGGATGTGACGTGCGTTGAAGCCGGGTCGGCGCCGAGGACAATGACGTGCTCGCCTCCATCGCGAAGCTCTATCCCCGGCAGCAACACCGTTCCCGCGGCAGCCAATGAGGGGTTGTGGCTGGCGCCGGCAGCGGCGCCGGCGAAGGTGCGATGATCGGTGATATAGGCGACGTCGTATCCCGCGCTGGTGTGCCAGGCGCGATTTCGTTCTGCGTCGAACCGCGGGCGTCCGTCGTGAGACGCTTCTGTGTGACTGTGAAAGTCGACAGCAATGAGATCCCGATCGTCAAGCCGAAGCGCAGCCATCGGCCGCGGGGCAAACAGAATCAGCTCGATCACGATGGCAGTGACGCCAAGGGTTCGACCGGCGAACCGCAAAAAGTCCTGCGCGGCCAGATTGTATTTGGCGCGCCTTGCTCGCACGAGGACCAAACAGCCAAACACGAACACGCTGGTGCCGAACGTCGCCCAGTATTGCGCAGGAGTGAATAGAGTCAGCGTGTCGAGGACAACCGAAATAGGCGCGAGTGCAATGTAGGCAGCGGACTTGTGCAGGATCCCAAGAGGCGGACCTTCGGGTGCAACGACTCTCGTGATGGGATCGAGCGGAAAGGCAGACGCCAAGAGAACCGCCGCGCTGAGAGCCAGAGGCCACCTGTGCCTGCGCAGACGCTCCGCTACGAGCACTCTTGAAACTCGTCTGGGCTCAACGAATTCTCCAAAAAAGTTTTCGGAAGCTAGAAGGTCCACCTGTCCGTTCGATTACACCCCGGACACTGCTGTGGTCGCGGGCGGAAATCGCACCGTCGCTCGAGTTCCCTTTCCTTGCTCCGAGCTCAACGAGATCTCTGCCCCGTGCTCGCGCGCGATCCAGCTCGCAATCGAAAGCCCGAGTCCCGCCCCGCTACTTCGCCTCTGCGCCTCGTCGCCGCGAAAGAATCTTTCGAACACACGCGATTGCTCTTCCGGCTTGATCCCAATCCCGGAATCTTCCACCACGAAAGTAGGGGAGTCGTCGAGTGTGCTCACACGCACCCGCACACTTCCACCGGGATCGGTGAACTTCACCGCGTTGTCGAGGAGGATCATCAGAAGCTGACGAACGAGCGCAGGGTCACCTTCGATGGGAGCTTCCTCGAAGTCTTCCATCGTGAGATCCACGCCCTTCTGGCCAGCGATCAGCCGCTCGGCGCCGGCCGCGTCTATGGCGAGGTCATCCAGAAAAATTCGGTGACGTTCAATCTGTCTTTCTCCGGTATCGGCGCGCGCGAGAACCAGGAGACTGTCAACGATGCTGCCGAGACGAAAAGCTTCCGCTTCGATGCTGCGCAGCGCCGAGACGTAACTTCCCGGCTCGCGGTGCTGTTGCAGCGCGACTTCGGCCCGGGTCCGCAAAACGGTTATTGGGGTCCTTAGCTCGTGGGCGGCGTCCGCCATAAAACGCCGCATGAACAGGACTGACCGCTCGATGGGGGCAGTCGACTTACGAACGAGGAAAAACCCACCGGCTGCGACAAGAAGCAATGCGACCAACGCCGCGCCGACAAAAGCGGCGATTAGGTCGGAGTAGCGATCTTCAAGCTCGACCCTGTCTGCCACAGCCACACCGACGTAGGCGCGACCGGACGCGAGAGTGAACCGGGCAGCGTGCAATCGCAGCGTCTTCTCGTTGGCTGTCTCGCGTTCGACCGTCACGCTCCCAGCCGTTGCCGCGCGACGCGCAGCATCGCGTATCCACGCATCGGCGTTGGCCGGCTTGACCGGCTTGCCCACCAGATCCAGAAGATAAAGCGTGCGATCCGGGATGTTGAGCTCGTCAACCGCGTCGATCACGTGGCCGCGCGCACCAGCGGCTTCTATCTCTCTGATGCGGGCGGCGCGGGCGAGCTCCTCGGTAGCGCTATTTAGGGAGTCGTCGAGCTGTTGCGAAAGCTGGGAGCGAATAACAAAAAAAAGCCCGGTTCCCAGTAGGAGGATGATGAGACCGAATGTGGCCACGAACCAGATTGTGAGACGAAGCCGCAGTCGAACGAGGCGATCGAGCCCGACCCGCGGCCACGGCGCCTCAATCGCCAAAACGGTATCCGGCCCCCCGCACCGTCTGAATCAGCTTCAGCGGGAACTCGTCGTCTATTTTCCTCCGCAATCGACGAACGAGAACTTCCAGCACGTTCGTGAATGGATCGTGGTTCTCATCCCAGACGTGCGCGGTAATGGCCGCGCGGTCTACGACCTGTCCCGGGTGCAATACGAAAAACTCCAGCAGAGAAAACTCTTTCGCGGTTAGCTCGATTGGCCTGCCCGAACGGCGCACGCGGTGCGCGTCCAGGTCCACTTCCAGATCCTTGACTCGGAGCGTCTCGGGGAGCGGCGTACCGCGCCGACGCGCGAGCGCGCGCACCCGCGCCACGAGCTCCCGAAATGCGAAGGGCTTGGTTAGATAATCGTCAGCGCCGACCTCGAGCCCAGCTACGCGATCGTCGACAGTGTCTCGCGCGGTCAGCATCAGAATGGGCGTGCCGATTTCGCGACTCCGCAGCTCCCGACACAACTCGAACCCGCTTCCACCCGGCAGCATGACATCGAGAACTATGACATCGAAAGTACCGAGTACGGCTTTCATTTTTCCCTCGTCGAAGCTCGGTACTGTCACGACCTGAACTGCCTGTTCGGCGAAACCGGTCTTTACGATAGCCGCCAATCCCGGGTCGTCTTCGACAAATAGCACTCGCATGTTGGGCAATCTACATCTTCCTGACACGGGTGCACATCTCTGGTGTAATCCCCGTGACAGGTGTCGCACCTATGATTCCAACAATTAACGGCTGCATTTAATCCGCGCTCGCGTGGATGCAGATCAAACGAATGGAGGAGTCAAAATGTTGAAATCGATCGCCCTTGTTGTTGCTCTGGCCACGACTGTTGGAGTTGCGGGGGCGCAAGCGACGAGCACCGTTTCGAAGAGCACTGTGAAGACTGGCACCGTAGCCAAATCCGGCACCCCACGACGCACGCGCAGAATGAAAAAGGTGGAGGGGCAAGCAGATCTTCAGAAGGAAGCCAAAATCACCGAAGCAGCGGCGCGCGCCACTGCGCTGAAAGAAGTTCCCAACGGAACCGTAAAGGCGGTGGAGCTCGAACGGGAGCACGGCAAGCTGATTTACTCCTATGACATCTCGGTAGCGGGCAAAACGGGGATCGACGAAGTCGCGGTGAATGCGATCGATGGGTCGGTCGTAAGCCACGGGCACGAAACCCCGAAGATGGAAAAGAAGGAAGCCGCACAGGAAGCAAAGGAAAAGAAAACGAAGAAGTAGCGGCGCTCTCCGCGGGGGAGAGCACGCTTCGCCGGGTGGGCGCAGACCGCTGGAATGGGTTCGCGCTCACCCGGCTTGTCTTTTCTTTTCCTATCCCCACTGGCTTCTTTAAATCAGGATCGATGGAAATCGACGCTCGGCCCGACCCCAGTGCTGGTCGCGGTAGATGCTGAAAGTCCGACCTAAGTTTTCTCCGCCATATATTGCGGGCCCTACCACCTACCTGTGTCCAGGTGGCCGATGCATAAACCACCTGGTATTCTGAATACGTAACACGAGAAAATCGATGCCGGTTCAGACAGTTTAACCCGCGCAGCAATACCGCGATCTCTCGTGCGTCCGACGTGGCAGGACCCTTGCCTCCCTAGGCTCGGCTCTCCCGGCGATTGTTTCTTGCGCTCACGTAATCCGTGTGCAAGCTGCTCAGAATAGGATACAAATGATGCATGCTTTCCGTGGTTCGTCCTCGCGCCGCGCGCTCATTGCATTACTCCTGCTCACGCGTGCGGCAAGCGCGCAACCTGTTCCCTCGCCCAGTAACCACGGCGAGAGCCAGCAACCCGAACGGCCACTGACACTCGAGGAAGTATTACGCGAGGCACGTAGCGCAAATGCGCATTTACCTGTAGCGGCCCGCGGGATCGACATCGCCAGGGCGTCAGTCCGGGAGGCGCGAGCCAGTCGCCTTCCAAGAATCGGTTTTTCCAGCAGTCTGAATACTGGGGCGCCGTTGGCCTACACGACGTCGCAGGGTGCGGTTCAGATGATCGGCGCGGCGACCTTGCTTGATGGCGGTCTGAGACGCGCGAATGTCGCGGCAGCGAACTTTCGCGTCGCAGAAGCAGGCGCTGGCTTTCGCGTTACGGAGAAGGATGTGGATCTCGCTGTCAGGCTGTGGGTCGGCGAGTTCCTGAGAGCGAAGGACGAAGTTGCCTTTCGCGCCCAGGGTATCGAGCGACTGAGGAGCTATCTGACACAAGTCCAAGGACGCAGGATAGCAGGGCAGCCAGTTGGAAGCGATTTCCTGACGACCCGGGTTCGGATTGGCAGCGAGGAGGCTGCGCTTTCAGATGCAAAGAGAGCCCTCGACGAAGCGCGGCTTCAACTCAACGACATTATGGGCAGGGTCCCCGACGCGCCGCTCGATATTGCTCAACTTCCGCCACCGACGACGCCCGTCATCGCAGCTGGAAGTCCGTGGTTGGCGGCGCCGGATCTGCGCGCGGCCGAAGCCAACACCGCAGCCACCCGCGCGGCCGTCGAGGCCACGCGATCCGAACGAAAGCCCCAATTGCAGGTTTCGGCGAATCTCGGCGCCTTGCCGACGTTTGGAGCTGACTCCGGAACGGGCCCGAACAGCGGCACTGGGTTGGGCGGAGCCGTATTGTTTTCGTTGTCCTTGCCCGTGTTCGATGGTGGAAGCTTCCACGCGCGTCTCGATCGAGCGCGCCTGGCGGCGCAGCAGGCGTTGGATTCCGAAACGGTGGTAAGGCGACAGGTGCGGTTTTCCTCGCAGCTCGCCGCTGCACAGCTCGCACGTCTTTACGAACAGGTCCAGACATGGAGCCGCAATATTCCCGCAGCTCGCGATGCGTACCTGCAAACTCAAAGCATGTATACGGGCGGCGCCGCCACCGGTCTGCAAGTCCTCGACGCCTATACATCGTGGATCAACGCCAACCAGTCCTATGGGGACGCGCTTCTACGCTACCGTGACGCCGAAGCGAACTATATTCGCTGGGCAACACCATGAGCCTGGGAGGCCAAGCGATACTCACGCGCACAGCAAACCTGGTGTTGCTTGCCACTTGTTTCAACTGCGCGCGCGGAGATGACCCGAGCGAATCAGAGAAGGACGCCGCGGCTGAAGACTCGCTTGCCATGACTCCTGTTCACATGGCAGCGGTGGAGCGCGGGACGATTAACATCATTGTAAGCGGACCGGGCAGGACCGACGCGCTCGATCTTCAAAATATGCGAGCCCCTTTTAGTGGGATCGTTACCGTGTTGCGCGTGACTGTAGGTGATAGAGTTGGGGCTGGCCAAGTCGTCGCCGCCTTGGTAAATCAACCAAGCCACGCGGCGTTGGTCGGAGCCGAAGCAATGGTCCGAAGCGCATCGACGCCAAGCCAGCGAAGTGATGCCGAGCGTGCGCTGGAGCTAGCCAGGCAAAATCTCGTCGTAACCCAGTTGAGGGCTCCCCGTCCCGGAGTCGTGGTGTCACGCGCGGCAAGCCAAGGGGAGATGGTCAGCGAAGGCGATAGCATTCTCACCATCGCATCACTGGGCTCGATAGTGTTTGTTGCACGAATAGCACAAGGTGACCTGGCGCAAGTGCGCGCGGGACAGCGCGCGAACATCAACCTCCCGGGTCAGCTTGGACCAGTGCCCGGCGTCGTGCATGGTCTCCTGCCAGCGGATAGTGCGAGCGTAATGAGCGTTCCCGTTCGAATCGATTTCAGGACGGACATCCAGACTGCTGGTTCGCCTGTTCAAACGGGCTTGTTTGGAACGGCCGCGATAGTTGTTGGCGAGCGATTAGGGGTGCCAATCGTCCCAGGGCCGGCAGTCCTTCGGGACGACATCTCGGGCACCACGCGGATCGCTGTTGTCGCACCAGACGGCGTTGTACACTGGGTAAACGTCACCACAGGAGCTACGGATAACGGGAAAGTTGAAATCAAAACCCCCGTCCTCCCGGCGGGACAACGCGTGATCGTCACTGGTCAGGTTGGGCTTCCCGAGCGCAGTAGGGTCCGAGAAGAAGCGGCAAGGTCCGGCAAGATCCAGTGAAGCTGGTTGCGAGCGCAAGGCAGCGGGCCACCGGCATCTACCTGCTGCTCGCCATTCTTGTGATCGCCGGGATTTATGAAGCAACCGGCCTGCCGTCCGCAATCTTTCCCTCAGTGACTTTCCCGACGGTAAAGGTCATTGCCGATGTCGGCGACGAGCCGGCCGCTCAGATGATGCCCACCGTAACTCGCGTGCTCGAGGAAGCAATTCTCCGCGTTCCCGGCATCGAGATCGTTCGCTCGACCACTTCACGCGGATCCACGGAAATTTCAGCCGAGTTTTCATGGGGCACCGACATGAAGACGGCACTGGAGCGGATCCAGGCGGAAACGCAACGTGTCAGGCCGAATCTGCCAGCGCAAACTCGAATCGAGGCCGAGTGGATGAACACGGCAATCTTTCCGATCCAAGGATACGCGCTGACATCCAACACGCAGACGCAGGCGCAGCTTTGGGATCTTGCTCAGTATACGCTGAAGCCCGCCCTGGTTCGAATACCAGGAGTGTCACAGGTCCAGATTCAGGGCGGGCGACAGCGCGAATTTCAGGTTCGGCTCGACCCCCGAGCACTGGCGGGGCATGGGCTCGCGGCCTCGGATGTCGTGCATGCGATCCAGGCCAGTAATGATGTCTTCTCGACGGGGCTCAGCGAGCAGAATCACGAGCTATACCTCACCCTCGTAAGCGGCCGCGTTGCGAGCAAGGACGAGCTCGCCGGCATCGCCGTGCCTGTGCCGAATGGCTCTCCCGTACTGCTCTCGCAGTTGGGAATGGTCGTGGTCGCCGACGAAATTTCCTACGTGCGAACGACCGCGAATGGTCGCACCGCGGTGCTGGTGAACATCGTTCGGCAGCCTTCCGCAAACACCGTGGCAATCGCCAGGGGTATCGACAGGATATTCGTGGAGCAGCCTGACATCCTGCCCAGAGATGTAAGCTGGGGGAATTTCTACGATCAGGCTTCGTTCGTGGCAGGGTCCGTTGGTGGCGCGAGGGACGCGATCATCATCGGAGTCGTGCTCGCGGCGGTGATCCTGTTGCTATTCCTCGGCAATGTGACTTTCACTGTGATCGCAGTCGCTGCCATTCCCATCACCGTGGCGATAGTTGCACTGGCGCTCGGCGTCGTGGGCCAGACAATTAATCTCATGACGCTGGCCGGCGTCGCGGCGGCGTTGGGTCTCATTGCTGATGACTCGATCGTGGTCATCGAGAACATCGAAAGTCATCATGCGCGCGCACACCATATGCGGAATACAAACGCTCTTGCACACGCCACTCTCGAGGAGGAGCTGCGTGACGCAACTGCGGCTGGAGCGGGAGAATTGGCGCCAGCGCTCGTGGGGTCTAGTCTCTCCACCATCGTAATCCTCCTTCCCTTTGCTTTGCTCTCCGGAGTGGTAGGGGCTTTTTTCAAGCCGCTCGCTTTGACTATGGCGCTCGCTCTGGTAGTATCGCTTTTCGTGGCGATGGTTGTGGTTCCCGTCTCCGTCGGCGTCTTCCATCGGTACGCAGCCGCAACGGCGCGGACGCCCTCACCCTGGAAACGCCTCGTAACGGGAATGCGTCGGAAGGCCGCGCTGATACGTGACAGTCTCGCCCCAGCCATCAAGCGCGCGTCGCGCACCTACGATCGACTAGTAGTCGCATTCGTTCAGCGGGGCAGCCTTGGTGTCGCAGTGGTTACCGTGCTGGTCGTAATAGCCTACGTCCTGTACGCGCTCATCGGCACTGATTTTCTCCCGGCGATGGACGAAGGTTCCATCATTCTCGATTACTGGACACCACCTGGCACGTCACTGACCGAGACCGATGGCATGCTTCGGGAGGCGGAACGAGTCATCGTTGCAAATCCGGCGGTGGTCAGCTACTCGCGGCGTACCGGTGAGCAACTTGGCTTCTTTATCACCGAGCCGAATCGCGGCGACTACGTCATCAAGCTGAAACCGAAGAAGGAGCGGGCCGATATCGAGACGGTCATGGCCGAATTGCGCTCCCGTATCGCAGCAGTCGAGCCCGCAATCAAGACCGACTTCGGACAACTTCTCGAGGACAACATCGGTGACCTCACCGGCGGGTCCCCACAACCCATAGATGTCAAGCTCTTTGGGAGCGATCCAACGATACTCGCAGCGAAAGCCAATGAGGTCGCGACTATTCTCGAAAAAATTCCGGGGATCGAGGACGTCTTCAACGGAATCACCATTGCCGGGCCTGCTTTACAGTTGCGCGTCGACCCGCTCGCCGCAGCGCGTTTTGGACTGAATACGCAGACGATCGCCGCCGAAGTGCAGCCGGCCATAACCGGGACGGTAACCGGGCAGGTCCGCATTGGCGACAGAATGTATGATCTGCGGGTCATGGCCGACGATTCGACTCCCCTTGCAAACCTTAAAATCCGCGCGGTCGCGCCGGCACCTGCGCTTATTCCATTGTCCACCGTCGCAACGGTTTCCACGGGCACGCCCGAAACCGAAATCAATCGAGAGAATCTGAGGACATACGTCGGGGTGACGGCACGACTTTCTGGTCGAGACCTCGGCGGTGCAATGGCGGAGATTCGGCAACGAATAGCGCGAGACGTCGTGCTTGGGCCCGGTATGTCAGTAGAATACGGCGGTCTCTACGAACAGCAGCAGAAATCATTCAAAGGACTTCTTTACGTCCTGCTGGCGGGGTTGATGCTTGTTTCGGTGGTCGTGCTTTTCGAGTTCACTGATTGGCGCGCACCCGTTGTAACTGGGGTTTGCGCGATCGCGGTTCTCGCGGGTGTGCTCGCCGCTCTGCTTCTCACTGGAATGACTCTCAACATCTCCAGCTATGTCGGAGCGATCATGATGGTAGGCATCGTCGGAGAAAATGCAATTTTTGTTATTCACGAGGCGCAGCTTGGTTTGCGCCGTGGCAAATCGGTTAAAGAGGCGTGGAGTAATGCGGCACACCGCCGGCTGCGTCCGGTAGCGATGACAATTCTGGCGACAGCTTTCGCGCTAGCTCCCCTGGCTCTTGCGCTTGGAGAAGGCTCGCAACTCATGCAGCCTTTGGCGATCGCCGTAATCGGTGGATTTGTTTTGTCGGGGCCGATCGTCCTGCTTGTGCTGCCGGGCCTGTACTGCTTGCTCGACCCACGCGGGGAGCTGGGCGACACTGCCGCGGCGCTGAAAGTAGCGAGCGTCTGAACTATCGCTGTGCCAAGTCTTCTGCTGACCATTCGCGGACACGACTACAGCCTTCCACGCCATATCTCCTCTGGTACTACGTAACCGTACGTATTTGGCCGTTCCAGGAATCTCCGTATCCTCACGCCGTACCTCCGCGCACACTGCACGTTCTCGGTCGTGAGCTAGGAAACTGACACTTACGGAGTCCCCAAATGATTCGATTCTCCATAGCAGTCCAAGCCATTCTTCTCTTCAGCACCGCGACGTCGCTCGCGGTTGCCCAATCCGAAGCGACAAATTCCTCACCGCTTCCTGTCCTGGCAATCGCGCCAGATTCGCCGGTGCCGGCTCATGCAGAAAGGCCTGCAATCGTGGTGAACAGTTTCGAGTCGGGCACCGTGTCCGCTCAAGTCCGCGACAAGCACGGTTTCGCCGCAATACTCTCCGCGATGCATGGAGGCGACAACGAGCACTACGATCCCTCGCAGCTTGGAAAGGGAATTGCCGACATGCTGGTGGAGAAGCTCTTGCAAACCGGACAGTTCAGAATCCTCGACCGCAGAAGCGACGGAACGCCCGGTACCGCGCAGTTCATAGTAACGGGCTCTGTAACCAAGTTCGGGTTCGAAGAGCACAACGTCGGAGGATTCGCCGCCGCCGTGGCCACGATGGGACTACTGAGCTATAAGCAACACCGCACCGAAGTCGGATTGACCGCGCGGGTGGTCAATGCGACAACCGGAGAAATCGTCGCCAGCATGACCGCCGAGGGAATATCGAACAAAGGAGGCGGGCTGCGTGTAGCGGGGCTGGGAGCGCACGGCGCTGGAGGCGTGGACGTGAGCAGCTCGAATTTTCGGTCGACCGCCATCGGCGAAGCAACCGAGCGCGCCGTGGGGAATCTGGCGGAAAAGATCATCCAGCAAAAAACGTCGTACTGAGTTGTAGCGCGGGGCAGTGGCCGAAGGCCGCTGCCCCGATAGCTTTACAGGCATGAACACCCCCACACTCGCGCATCCACCCGCGACGCTGGAAGGCTGGTACGCGCTGCATCAGATCTATCGCGTTACCAAGCCCGGCAAAGCAAAGGAACTCCATAACTCTATTCGAAGCACAACGCGTGCTCTTCAGAAAGCATCTCTGTCTGGGTCTGGAAAGCAGAAGAAAGAGTCGGCTAAGGAAGATGCCAGGCCCTGGAGCTGTTTTGTGGGACTGATAGGGTCTATTGCCGACGTGATGGTGATTCATTTCCGGGAATCGCTTGACGATATCGAGTCCGCGCAAAAAGTGATCGCGGCCTCGGCATTGATGTCGGCGCTTGAGCCGCACTACGCATTTCTGAGTGTGACGGAAGCGGGCCTTTACCACATCAGCGCCGAGCTGGCGCGATCTGCGGAAGCCCGTGGCGGAAAGGTCGGCGACGAGACCTACGCTCGCGAGCTCGCCCAGCGATCAGTAGCCGAGCGAGCCAGCGCGCACGTGCGGCGACGCCTCTACCCAGAGCGTCCCAACACAATGCCGTACGTCTGCTTCTATCCAATGTCGAAGCGGCGGGACCACGGGCAGAACTGGTACACACTCTCGCTCGACGAGCGCAGCCGGTTGATGCAGGCGCACGGAATAACCGGGCGCCGGTATGCGGGTCTCGTTCAGCAGGTGATCACCGGCGCAATTGGACTCGACGCCTGGGAGTGGGGCGTTACACTCTTCGCCGCCGATCCGCTGGACATCAAAAAACTCGTTACCGACATGCGCTTCGACGAAGTGAGCGCCAAGTACGCCGAGTTCGGACAGTTTTACGTCGGTCGGATCATTGGCGCGTCGGGATGATAAACGCTATCCCGCCGACGGTGTTATTCCGCGACCGCTGGCTGGGCCAGGGGTAAAGTCAGTGTGAAGGTAGACCCGGAGCCGATGGCGCTGGAAACCGTGAGATCGCCGCGCATCGCCCTCGCCAGGTCTCGACTGATGGATAGACCGAGCCCCGTACCTTCATGAGCGCTGCTCAGCGAGCGACCTAACTGCACAAAGGGCTCGAATATCGATTCGAACTGCGACGCTGGTATTCCGCGCCCTGTGTCGATGACGGAAATCGATCCGGTTTCTGGCCCGATCGCGCAGTGCACGTCGACACTGCCCCCACTCTGCGTGAACTTGATGGCATTGGAGAGAACGTTGATAAGAATCTGGTCAACCTTTGATCTGTCCGCGGCGATTGCCCATGAACGACCGCATTCTCCTCGCGCCAGCCTGACGCCTTTGCCTGCGGCCTGTGCTTCCACCATCGGAACAACTGTGTCCAGAACCTCCTGGATCAGGATCGGTTTGATATCGTAGGTGAGGTGTCCCGCTTCGATTTTGCTGAAGTTCAGGAGATCGGTGATGATCCCCATCAAATGCTGCTGACTTCGCCGAATCCGCTCGAGGTATTCGGTTTGTTCAGCAGTTACCGGCCCGCCGAGCCCGAGACTCAATAGTTCGGTGTATCCGCCAATCGCGTTGAGCGGGGTTCTGAGCTCGTGCGACATGGCAGTGAGAAAGGCTGACTTGGTGGCGTTCGCAGTCTCGACTTCCGCGATGCGTCGGGCGTCAGCGAGCGACCGCTCCTCCGCGAGACGGCGCTCCGTGAGGTCGCGGGTGACCTTCGCGAAGCCGACCAGGATGCCTGCCTTGTCGCGAACCGCAGTGATAACTACGTTGGCCCAAAAGGGCGTCCCATCCTTGCGCAGCCGGTACCCCTCGTCCTCGAAGCGGCCTTCACGTTCAGCCACCACCAGCTCGTAGGCCGGTTTTCCCCGAGCCTTGTCCTCTTCGGGATAGAACTGCGAAAAATGCTTGCCGATGATTTCGTCCCTGCTGTAGCCCTTGATGCGCTGCGCTCCCTTGTTCCAGCTCGCCACGTGGCCCTCCGGGTCTAGCATGAAGAGGGCGTAGTCTCCAATGCTTTCGATCATCAGTCCGAAGATGTCCTCAACATCAAGGAATGATTGCCCAGATGGCGTGGTTTCGTGTTTGCGGATTTCGGCTTTGTTTTTCACGCGCGTGGAGTGGCCGACAAATCGGGGAAGCCGACGGGTGTGCGCGAGGGCACGCCATGAGTGAGGATCAGATACGCTCCATGGTGCAGGATGACTTTCTGGAACGGGAGTCTTAGCAGCAACGACCGTGCAAGCGATGCAGCTCTTTCTTAACGGCCTGTGGGTTGTAGGAGCCTCCGCGACGGAGTATAATGCGCACTTCGTTCCGCCGACATTGGCGGAAACGGGACGTAGCGCAGCCCGGTAGCGCACCTGAATGGGGTTCAGGGGGTCGCGGGTTCAAATCCCGCCGTCCCGATTACCCCCGCGAAGCGGGGTAATCGTTCCGCCGGGCTTTCGCCAAGGCCGCTCACTTTGTTCACGGCTTTTGGTCAAATCCCGTGCGCATTCTAGGTGAGAAAATGAAAAAGTCGGGCACGAGCGACGGCCAGTCGGCGTCGCAGCTCATTTCGAAACGAATCACCGACCTTGAGGACTGGCGCGGTGAAACCCTGAGCAGAATGCGCAAACTCATCAAGCAAGCAGACCCCGACGTCGTCGAGGAGTGGAAGTGGATGGGCACTCCGGTCTGGTCGCACGCGGGCATCATCTGCACTGGCGAATCCTACAAGAATGTCGTGAAGCTTACCTTCGCCAAGGGCGCGTCTCTCAAGGATCCCCGCCGTCTCTTCAACTCGAGCCTCGACGGAAACACACGCCGGGCGATCGACATCCACGAAGGGGAAGAAGTTGACGCATCCGCCTTCAAGACGCTGATTCGCCAAGCGGTCGCCCTCAACAGCTCTGCCAAGTCCAAGCCGGCGAAGAAAGCGAAGTCCTAAACGATTCGTAGCTGTTCTTTGCGCGTCGGGGACACTGGCTCATTAACGGTGTGAGAGATGCGATAAAACCGTGTCACACCCTCCAATTCCCAAATGGCCCCCGTTCGCAAAGTCGCCGTACTCGTCGGAAGTCTGCGCAAGGAATCGTTGACGCGAAAAGTCGCCAACGCCCTCGCCAAGCTCGCACCAGCATCACTCAAGCTGGAAATTGTCGAGTTCAGTAATGTCTCCAGCTACAATCAGGATCTGGAGGATACGCCCCCGCCGGACTGGGTCGCGTTGCGTGAGTCTATTCGCTCCGCTGACGCGGTCCTGTTTGCTACGCCGGAATACAATCGTTCTGTACCCGGCGCACTGAAGAATGCGATTGATGTCGCCTCCCGCCCTTACGGGAAGAGCGCTTTCAGCGGCAAGCCTGGCGCCGTGATCAGTGTGTCCCCTGGGGCGTTGGCTGGCTTCGGAGCAAATCATCATCTGCGGCAGATGCTCGTCTTTCTCGATGTGCCCACTCTCCAGCAGCCGGAAGCGTACATAGGAGGGGCGAGCAAGCTCTTCGACCAGGCCGGCGAGCTGACCAATGATTCTACACGGGATTTTCTGCGGGCGTTCATCACTGCGTTCGCGGCCTGGATCGAACGCTGTCTCGCTGGTAAATAGGACGCAAAGAAAAACGGAGCGTCTTGCGACGCTCCGTTTCTCTCAGGCTGGATTCAGCCTGATCAGGTGCAGGTGATCACACCAGCGGTCATCGAGCAGGTCTTTGAGGTCTGCGAATGAGTCGCGGTGCCGCTCCAATCCGGGGGCGGGCCAGCAACTGCCGTGGCAGCGATGGTCACGTTCTGCGAGCTCTTGAAGCCCTGAGTCGAACCGTCGCCAGAGAAGTAAGAACCACCGTTGTCGGCGGCATACTGCTCTTCATACGTGGCGAGGTTACGGAGGTCAGACTTCATCGCCGCAACGTACGCCTTCTCCTTCGTGTTGGCGAACTTCGGAATCGCAATCGCGGCAAGAATGCCGATGATGACGACCACGATCAGAAGCTCAATGAGGGTAAAACCCTTTTTGTTGCTCATTTAACTCTCCTGAAGCGTTAGGATAATCGCCGCCGGCTTTCTAGGCCTTTAGCATGTCCCAAAGACGCGGCGCCCCGATTTGAGGCAACCCATCGTAGTGGCAACCCGCGCTCCCAGATACTGCCGTTAATGTAAGTCCTTTAAAGCGAACCACTTACGCTCGAACGAGGATAAAATTGGAGCGAATGTTGGGCTGCATTTTGCAAATCCTTGGGCAGCTTGCGATACGTCGGCACCGACGGATTATGTCGAGCCAGCCAAACGAGGTCTAACGAACCCACCGCCGAATCCCTCACGGAGCAATCGGGGCCAGATCTCCGCCAGCGTCTCCCGTTAACCAGCTCTACACGGCTTTCGTAGGTTTTGGACCATAATCGCCGACCTAGCGTATCATTCTATGGACTTCCCACTTCCGCCTCGGAGCCGTCGTGTCCTACGATAGAATAGAACAAACCGCCAACGCCTTCCCGTCCTTTAGCGTGATCAGTCGCGCCGTTGTTGTCGTTCTCCTTCTCGCGTGGTCGGTACCCGCGATTGGACAGGCCGGCGGTGTGTCTGCGACAGCTCGAATTTCCGCAAAAACCTACGCCAAGCCCAGCGATAGCGAGCTCAAGAAAAAGCTCACGCCTCTCCAATACGCGGTGACTCAACGCGAAGCTACTGAAACTCCATTCAACAACGAGTACTGGGACAACCACGAAGCGGGAATTTATGTCGACGTGGTTTCTGGCGAGCCACTATTCAGTTCGCTGGACAAGTACGAGTCGGGCACGGGGTGGCCGAGCTTCACGCGCCCGCTCGAGCCGGGCAATATCAAGACGAGCACTGACCACATCCTCGGGTATGGCCGGACTCAAGTGCGCTCGGTGCATGCGGACTCTCACCTCGGCCATGTCTTCAATGACGGACCGCGACCCACCGGCCTGCGTTACTGCATGAACTCGGCGGCGATGCGGTTCATTCCCGTTTCGCAGCTGGAAGCACAGGGATATGGTCAGTACGTGACGCTGTTCAAGGCGAAAACCGCCTCCGCAAAGCAGCTCAAGTAAGCGGGGTCTTGTGTTAATGGTCTGAACTAAAGACTATTTTTCGCACGCAGTTTCCGAGGGACTCCTTTGAGGAGGCCGCATGCGCGCGAAGAGAAAGGGCTTCACCCTGATCGAGCTCCTCGTGGTCCTGGTAGTGCTGGGAATCCTCTCCGGGATCGCCATCGCGAAGTTCGCCAGCACCAAAGAGGCCGCGTACATCGCCTCGATGAAAGCTGACTTACGGAATTTTGCATTGTATGAGCAGAACTACCTCATCGAGAATCAGGGATACTTCTCGGGTAACGGCGCTGCTCAGGGTTTCAAACCGACTATCGGCGTGACGGTAACCGCCACCGCTACCTCCGGTCCGCCCCCGACGTGGAGTGCCGTGGCGGTTCACGACAAGACTCCTGCAACCTGCAAAATCGTAACAGACGGCCCGGCAATCTGGGACATCAGCTGCCCCTGACGTAACGCCGCTGATTTTCCTGGCGACGAAAGGCAGGCGCGCCCAGATTTTGCGCTCCGCATTTGCCCACCCACCGGCCCTCTTCGTCCACACCTCGCAAATGGAATGCTGGCTAATAACGTCCCGCGCCGAGGTGATGAGGCTCGAGTTTGGTGACGAACCGCCCCTTGAGATATGTCTCCCCGACAAGCCGCTGTCGGATATCGAGGATGATGCGGTGCAGCGAGCTATACAGGATGCTCCTTACATCGTCTATCGACGGTTCCACCTCGCGCACGAAAGCTGGCGGTTGGGAATCGTCTACTCGCTCGCGCCGCCCACAGTGGGTGACATCCAGATCCTTTCGGCCTATCGAGCCGGACACGAGGCACGGCCCCGCCTCCTATGAGTTGCGCCTTAAGGCGGACGGCGCTCAGTCTTTCAGTTTTTGACGAAGCTTGTCGACGGCTGAATCCAGCAGTTTCTGAAGTCGCTCGTATTCCTCGTTGATTCTTTTCGCGGCATGCGGCATTTCAGCTTGACCCTTCTCCGCGAGATCGGCGAGGCGTTTCCCCGCTTTGGTGAGCTCTTCGCGCAGTTTGTCCAATGTTTGTTTGAGATCGTCCATGTTTCTTCCCGGGAAATGGGGCGCACCACAAACGCGCCGCGGTTACGATAAGTCAGGCTCGCATCGAAAGCTACAGCATCGTTCAGCAACCCTCGCAGTAATGGCGCGGAATTCGCCCGTCGGTCCGTAATGCTGTGTATTCTCCACGCGTGGCTCCTTGAAGGCTCCGGCAGTAATCTGTGGACCCGCTCCGTCGTGAGATCGCTGTGCAGGCGTGGGGAGACAGTCCACCTCGTCTGCCAGGAAAATCATCCGGAGCGATACGACTTCATCGGCACGGCGATCACCTACGGTCTTGATGGGTCCACTCGAACGGCTCTTTCTCGAGCGACTCCCTATTCGGGCCAGTGCGTTCTGCACAAACCCGAGCTCGGCGATACGCTTCCCGTGTTCGTCTGGGACAAGTACGAGGAATACGCCCGTGTAGTTCCAATGGTGGACCTCCACACCGACGAAATCGAGTCCTACGTCAATCGGAACGTCGAGGTCGTCAAGCGAATCGTTGAGGATCACGGCGTTACGGTTATCCACGCCAATCACGCAGTGATGATGCCCGTCGTCGCACAGCGCATCGACCGAGCGTTGGACGTTCCATTCACAGTGATGCCACACGGCAGCGACATTGAGTACGCCGTCCGGAAGGACCCGAGATTTCTCGCCTACGCGGGTTCCGCGCTGGAAGCCGCTCGCAAAGTATTCGTCATCGGCGAGGAGATGCGCTCGCGAGTGCTGGACGTCTTCGCTGGCGTCCCCCGTGTAGCCGACAAGTTGTCGGCGCTTCACCTCGGCGTGGATACGTCGGAGTTCGAGCTGATTCCGCGCGCAGAGAGAATGAAGGAGATCCGGAATCTCCTTCGCTCGCTTGAGGAGCTGCCGAAGGGCAAAAGCCACGCACAGGAGCGCACCTATGACAGGGAGCTTGGCCGGGTTCACACAACGTCGCAACTCACGCAGCTGGTGCAGCGTTCATCCGCTTATGATGGAAAGCGACCAGACGCTTCCGCCGGTACCAAGCTCGAGGCGATTCCGTGGACCACGGCGCCGACGCTGTTGTTTGTGGGCCGACTCATAGCGTGGAAGGGAATACAGTCGCTCATCGCTGCTCTTCCACCGGTGCTGGCAAAGGAGCCGGAGCTACGGGTTCTGGTGGTAGGGCACGGCCCACTGCGAGAGGCGATGGAAGCGTTTGTCTGGGCATTGCGGCACGAAGACCGAGCCATGATCGAGGCGATAGTGGATGAAGGGCGGGCAATAGATGGGAGTGCCCAGGAGGATCAGTCGCTCGCCGATGTAAAGGATTTCTACGCAAAGCTGAAAGAGAGGGGAGGGACCGAGGCGTACTTCGCTCAGGCGCGCCTCTGCGTCAGGGAAGACAGCGTCGTTTTCACGGGTTATCTGACACACAACGAGCTTCAGCACCTCTTTCCATGCTGCGACGTCGGCGTTTTCCCCTCGGTGGTGCGAGAGGCTGGCCCTCTGGTGTTCCTCGAAGCTCTCGCTTCGGGCTGCTTTCCGCTCGGGACCTACTTTGGCGGCATGGCCGCCAGCATCGACGCGGTTGGCGAGGAGCTTCCGGGAGACGTCGCCGAGATCATGAAGCTGGACCCCGCTAACACGGTCGAGGAACTGACCCGCAAGATTCCGTTGGCACTAGCGGCGGCACCCACGTACCGCGAGACACTCAGTCGTGTCGCGCGTGAGCGCTACGACTGGTCGAGCGTCTCCGAAAAATTCATGCGAGAAATTTCGGCGATCGAGCGATCAGTGGCGACGCGCTAGCCGTACTACTTTTTCTTGCCCGGCTTTACCAGCAAGCGCTGTCCGATCTTTACCCGATCACCCTCGAGCTGATTCCACCGCTGAATCTGCTCCGGCGTCGTTTCGAACTTGCGGGCAATGCTGAAGAGCGCGTCCCCTCGCTTTACCGTGTAGTACAACGGCTGCGCGATGAGAGCGGCGACCGCTTCGCGCAGGCGTCGTTCGCGTGCAGCCTCGCGCCGCTGGCTAGCGTGAATCGTGTTGACGTAATCCACGAGCGAGTCGAGCGCCGCCTCCTGACCGCGGACCGCAGCAAACTCTCCGCCGGGAGCCCCCGGGTGCGAGACACGCACGCCGTGCGCCGTCAGAAAGTAAAGGCGGCGGCTCTGCATCGCGAGCGACGTGTCATTGGGAAATTCCTGGGACACGATTACAGGCGGCGCGTCCGCGTTTTCGAACTTTTCACCGGGCGCTACGCCGATGAAGATCAGTCTGTCGTTGGTCGCGTACAGCATGCCGTTGGCGCCACGGAAATAATCACTAGGACGGCGCATGAAAACCTTTGCTGTCCTTTCCACCTTCTCGCCGTATTGCAGCATGCCGCCTTTGAGCTCTCTATCCGCCGCGGCCCATGCCTGTTGCGCATCGACGTGACGCATGAAAAAGAGGTAGCCAAAGAGTAGGAGTCCAACGAAAACTACTGCCAGTCCGATGAGCGCATTTTTGAGAAAGCGAAATGAGCGGTAGAGACCTTCAGACTCTTTCATTGCGGAACAGTGTAGTGGGAAGCGATGACGGCCGGGAGGGCAATCTCCATACCGGGTTTGGCATGTGAGGTGCAACCGAATCGGGCATGGCCGACCTCGAGATCGAACAAAGGCAGTCAGGGGCCGGAAATCCCTTCACGTCCGTCGCCCGCAGGCGGCCGATCAAGCCGCCGCCTCCCCGCTGGAAGAAAATTCTCAAGACTGCGCTGCACGGAGTGGGAGCAGCTGTTCTCCTCGCAGCGGGGACGATCTGGACGCTACGCCAGCAGCACCCGAAGTTCATTAGTCCGGGTGGGATGCTGCACCTTCCCGCCGCAATCGTAACGGCAACGACCCCGGGCACCGAGGGCTACGCTCCTCCCACCGACGCAAAGGCGCTGGAGGAAGTCAAGCGGGTCGCGTATTCGTTGCGTAAGTATACGAACGACACGATCCTGGCTCAGCGCATTGCATCAGCGATCGTGACCGAAGGCGGAAAGAAAAACATCAACCCGGCACTGCTTGTTGGCGTTGTATTGACTGAAGATGCCAGGTTGGATCCGTCAGCGAAGAGCTCCGTCGGTGCGCGCGGCTTGATGCAGGTGATGCCGTTCCACGCCGGGAAGTGGAAGGGCTGTCTCTCGGCGGATCTGTTCGCAATCGATTCCAACATCTGTCACGGCGTCAGCATTCTGGCGGACCTGATAAAGAGATCGCCGAATGTCGAGCGTGCGCTGCAGCGATACAACGGCTGCGTGCATGGCACAAACACCCCGAACTGCCACACGTACTCGGGTAAGGTTTTGAAGTTCGCCGAGCAGGCGGCCAGTCAAATGCTCAACTTTTCGATGTCCGAGTAGCCTAGGGCAGCCTTTAAACACCTGTCTTTGCAGGCATTCCACGCCCTGATAGCGCAAGCTATTGGGGCGTATCCGTTTGCGCGAACGAACGTCACTAAAGTGACATTTTAACTACCCCCAATTTCTTCTCAAAACCCAAAACTTTTCATTGACCGAATTCGTCAATAGAGGTACCGTTATACGTATTTCGGTACTGGCACTACCACAATAGATACACATATGTCTGAATGGATCGGACGGGAACTTGAGCGCATCAGAAAGCTCAGGGGTCTCCGTCGTGAGGACGTTGCGGCACGTCTACCCAGACCAGTGTCGCCGTCGACAATTCGCAATATCGAGCATGACGAGGAATACAACGTCTCGCTCGATCTTTTGCGACAGATAGCGGCGGTACTGGGCGCCACGATCCAGGTCTCACTCGAGGCTGAGGATCTGAAACGCTGGCAGACGCCACCCGGACAGCGGCCGGCGTTCGCCATCGCCGAGGCTCCGGAGGAAGGGCAGGAGAGACTGATCGATAACGAGTACTTCATACGGTATATCCGGGCGCGTTATCCGGATTGCCCGCTGACGAACTCACAGATCGGTCGCAGGATGTGGGACTTCGCCAAGCCCCGAGGGGCTGCGCTGGTGAAGGGAAGGATGCAGGTGAAGAGGCTGCCGGCGACTGAGAGCGTGGTCACTTACCGGCTTCCCACTACGGCAGCGCAGTACCGCGTACGTGAGCGGGATATGGAAGTGTTGCACGGTTTTGCGGATAGGTTGGGCCGGGCATCTCGCGATGAGAAGGGGAGAGTTCTTGTACCCCTTATTTGAGCGGCGCCGGGCTGTACTAATTCCAGGAGATTCTTTGAAGAAGTCACTCAAGCCGTTGAACGCACCTCCTCCGAAGCTGGCTTCTCCGATGAAGTCAGCGTTGAGTGCCGTATCCCACGCACTTGCGCTGGGTACGCTCCTCGTCGGCGGAGCCGTGTGGACGATATCGCAGCAGCATCCGCTGTATGCCAATCCGGGCCGTCTATTGAGACTGCCCGCGGCTGTCGTGGACGCTTCGAAGCCCACCGAGCAGGCGTTTCGCATCGGTGAGGTTCTCCAGCAGTATACCCATGACCGTGCGCTCGCCTTCCGCATCGCCGATGCAATCGTCGATCAGGCGCGTAAAGAGAATCTCGATCCAGCGCTGCTGGTTGGCGTTCTCTTGACCGAAGATGCCTCACTCGACCCGCGCGCCCGCAGCTCCGTTGGCGCCCGCGGATTGATGCAGGTGATGCCGCTCCACGGTGGAAAGTGGGGTTGTGGCTCGTCGGACCTGTTCGACATCGAGAGCAACATCTGTCACGGCGTGCAGATTCTCAAGCAAGCCATGCTGGATGCGCCGAACACACGAGTTGCGCTGCTTCGCTACAACGGCTGCGTCAGGGGTCGCAACACTCCGAACTGCCATCGCTACGACGACACAGTGCTCAAGCACGCTGGTCGTGCGGCGGCAGAGATGCGACTGGTCAAAACCCAGAAGACCGAGTAAGGTTGTCTGAAAAAGAGCCGGCGCCCCACAAGGCACCGGCTCTTTTTTTTTGCCATGTCGCGATCGCCTTATTGGATTTTAGGTCTGTCCCTCCTCGGGATCTCGTTCGCCGGACCGCTGGTGCGGCTTTCTAACGCCGATGCGGCAGTGATTGCAGTGTGGCGACTGGGATTCTCACTGGGAATCGTTGTTGTTTTCCTGGCGACAACCGGTGAATGGCGAGAGCTGACGAGCATGCGACGGCGTGACATGGCGCTCGCGGTCTTCGCCGGAGTCGCTCTTGCTTTCCACTTCTGGGCCTGGAACGCATCGATCCACCTTACGACCATTGCCGCCTCGGTTACGCTGGTGAGCCTGCAGCCGGCGGTGGTGGCGACGCTGTCGGCGATTTCGTTGCGCGAAGTTCCCTCGTTCAGGCAAATCATCGGTATTGCGATTGCGATCGTCGGCGCGTTTGTAATCGCCGCGCCGGATTTGTCGGCGGGCTCGACGGCGAGCGGAAACAATCAATCGCTCGGCAACCTGCTGGCGATTTCGGCGGCCCTCACCGCAGCGGCCTACTATACGATTGGTCGCCGTCTTCGATCGGGGTTGGGTGTGTGGGCATATGTCGCCATCGTCTACGCGGCTGCCTTTCTTACTCTGGTTGGCGTTACCGTGGCCCGCGATGTCCCCCTCGGCCCGCAACCGCCAGGCGAAATCGCAATCTTCGCCGGCCTGGCCATTGGGCCGATGCTTATCGGCCACACGGGTATGAACTGGGCGCTCAAGTTCCTGCCGGCTTATGTAGTCAACCTCACCGTGCTCGGGGAACCAGTCGGCGCGACGATTCTGGGCGCCCTCATCCCGTCAATTCGACAAATACCTTCCCTGATCACGGCCGTCGGCGGGGCCATTGTGCTAACGGGTGTAATTGTCGCCGCCCCGAGAACTGGACCCCAGCCGGCAGGGCGCTGAAGCGCGCTGCACCCCGCACTACCGCAGAATTACATTTGAAACGCGTGCCCCCAGCGAGTCGAGCGAGGCCACCATAGGTCAAAACATGAGTCGATGCTCAAGTTAAAACTCCTGCCGTTGCTGCTGGCTTCAGGTGCAATTCCGTTCTCAGGGATGGCGCAGCCGAGGGTCACATCGCCGCGAGCCCAGTTCGGCCACGAGATCGGCTCTGACTATTTCCTTGTCAACTACGCGCAGATGATCGACTACTGGCGTAAACTCGACCGTCAGTCGGATCGCATGAAAATGGTTCGCATAGGTACGACTGCCGAGGGCCGGCCGATGTGGATGGCTATCATCACTTCCCCGGCAAACCGCGCAAGGTTGTCGAAATATCAGGAAATTTCCCGGCGACTGGCTCTCGCCGAAAACCTCACCGATTCGCAAGCGCGCTCCTTCGCGCGCGAAGGAAAAGCCGTCGTTTGGATCGACGGTGGATTGCACGCTACAGAAGTGCTCGGCTCCCAGCAGCTCATTCAGACCGTTTATGAGCTCGTGAGTCGCAATGATCCGGAAACTCTCCGTTTTCTGCGCGACGACATCATACTGTGCGTTCCCGCGAATCCAGACGGTCAGGATCTGGTCGCCAACTGGTACATGCGAGAGCCGGACACGCTCAAACGGACCCTGTCCCGGCTGCCGGTGCTGTACCACAAGTACATCGGTCATGACAACAACCGCGATTCCTATATGGCGTCCCAGCCGGAAACCCAGGCGATGGACAGTATCCTATTTCGTGCCTGGTATCCGCAGATCGTCTACAATCACCATCAGACCGGTCCACCCGGCACGGTGATCTTCGCCCCACCGTTCCGCGATCCTTTTAATTACAACTTCGATCCGCTCGTTCCGATGGAGCTGGACCTTGTTGGTGCCGCCATGCACAGCCGCTTCGTTGCGGAAGGCAAGCCTGGGGCTACCATGCGCAGCGGTTCGAACTATTCGACATGGTGGAATGGCGGCCTGAGGACGACGGTCTACTTCCACAACATGATTGGTTTGCTCACGGAAGCCATTGGCAATCCAACTCCGATGGAGATACCGCTGATCGCGGACCGCTTGCTTCCTCGCGGCGATCTGCCGATGCCGATCCAACCCCAGAAGTGGCACTTTGCGCAGTCGATTGCATACGAGCTCACCGCAAACCGCGCGGTCCTCGACGTTGCGTCGCGGTATCGGGAGACTTTTCTGTACAACATCTACCAAATGGGGCGCAACTCGATTCAGCGAGGAAGCACCGACGCCTGGACCGTGACACCTCGGCGAGTGGCCGCACTCCAGTCGGCTCTACCCCGCGACAGCACCCAGGCGGGGGCGGGGACCGGAGGCGGATCACCGCGTCAGAACGCGATAACGCCAGCGCAGCTCGCGCTCTACAGCTCCATAATGCGAAATCCCGCAGACAGGGATCCGCGCGGCTATATCATCCCGTCAAACCAACCCGACTTTCTCACCGCAACGAAATTCGTCAACGCCTTGATCAAAACGGGCATATCGGTTCTGCGCGCCACGAGTTCTTTCACCGTTGGCGGAAAGACCTATCCCGCGAACACGTTGGTAGTAAAGACGGCGCAAGCATTCCGCCCGCACATCCTCGACATGTTCGAGCCGCAGGATCATCCGAATGACATACCGTACCCTGGCGGTCCCCCTACTGCCCCGTACGACAACGCGGGTTGGACGCTCGCTTACCAAATGGGAATCGAGTTTGACCGCGTGCTCGAACCCTTCGACGGTCCTTTCACGGGGGTCGTCGGTTTTGCCCGGCCACCTGCCCAAAATCTGACGTCTGGTGCCGCCGCGTATGTGTTGAGTCACTCGGTCAACGACGCATTCGTTGCGATCAACAGGCTACTGGCGCAGGGAGAACAGGTTTACACCCTCGAAACGATGCTCAGCACGAGTGGAAGGCGGTACGACATAGGGACGTTCTACATTCCGGCGCGTGGGACCACCGCTCCCATCATCGCGAAACTTGCACAGCAAAAGGGGCTCAAGTTCGAAGCGCTGAGCGCTCCCGTGCCGATCCAATCTCTCAAGCGCCTGAGTCCAGCGCGGATCGCGCTATGGGATCAGTACGGAGGCTCCATAACGTCGGGTTGGGCGCGGTTCATTCTCGAGCAGTTCGAGTTTCCTTATCAGGTTGTTTTCGCCCCGGCGCTGGATGCGGGGAACCTGATCGATCGCTTCGACGTTCTGATACTACCCGATGGTGTGAACTTCGTGGGCGCGGACTCTCGTCCAGCGAACCGGGTGAATCCCGAGGATGTGCCCGCTGAATATCGGGACCGGGTGGGGCAAATGACCCTCGCCAAGACAGTCCCGGCGCTACAGGCTTTTTTGCGTGGTGGTGGGACGGTGATCGCTATCGGCTCGGCCACGAGCCTGGGGCAGCAGCTGCAGCTTCCGATTTCCGACGCCCTTGTCGACAGCGCGGACAAGCCGCTCCCGCGGTCGAGGTTTTATGTCCCTGGTTCAATACTCAGGATGCATATCGATACCACGGCCGCCCTGGCGTACGGTCTGCGCTCGACGATTGATGCCTACTACGACAACGCACCGGCCTTCCGTTTGCTTCCAGGAGCGGAACGGGCGGGAGTTCGTCGGGTGGCCTGGATCGACGGGCCAACGCCTCTCCGAAGCGGCTGGGCCTGGGGGCAACGCTATCTAAATGGTGTAACAGAGGTCCTGCAGGCGCCGGTGGGGAAGGGAATGCTGGTTTTGTCGGGGTTCGATCCTTACTTCCGGTCGCAGCCACACGGAACCTTCAAGCTGTTGTTCAACGGCCTCTTGTATCGCACGGCATTGGGAGACTAATGAGACGCACAGGAATTCTTGTCGCCGGGGCTATGCTGGCTGGATGCTCTTATCTGCAGCGGGGATCGACGGCCGGCACGGCAGCGAAGCCGTCGGCGGAGAAAGCCCCGGCTGCCAAGATCAGCACGGGAAAACTGACGAGCGCCGGCTCTGTGCTCCGCGCGATGCACGATCGTTTCGGCGGAAAGTACATCAAGACCATGAGTTTTCTCAACAACAACACGGCCTACACAACTACCGGTGAGGAGCGGCACTCGCAGTGGTATGAGCACATCGAATTCCCCGGTAAGCTCCGCATAGCATTTCTTCCCGCGACACAGAAAAGCGGCTTGGTGCAAGTAGGCGACAAGGTTGCATCCTTCGACAACGGGATGCGCATCGACTTCCGACCTAACGTGAATCCGACGCTGTTGCTGACGGGTGACGTTTACGTCTCGCCTCTGGCGACGATCATGCGTGGCCTAGACTCTCTCGGAGTCGATACTGACGTCCTGCGCACCGATGAGTGGGAGGGCAGGCCGGTGTATGTCATCGGCGCCAAAGCAGCTGACACCACCTCAAGCCAGATGTGGGTGGATTCCGAGCGTTTGCAGCTGGTCCGTTTCATTCAACGCGAAAAACAGCCTTCACGTACGATCATCAGCGACATTCGCGTTCGGAACTACAAGGACGTTCAGGGTTACGAGATTCCAACGGAATATCTGACCCTACGCAACGGGCGGCCGGTTTGGCGCGAGCAATACGCCGACATTCGGGTGAACGAGACTTTCCCGGCGGGAACCTTCGACCAGGCGCGGTGGAACGACATTCCCATTCCAAAATGATCCACGCGGTGAAGGACCGTAATGAAACGAACCCACGTCCTAGTGTTTCTGTTCGCCGCGCTGTTGGCAGTGCCCCAAATCGTTCAAACGCAGTCAACGCGATCGTTGGCGCCGCCGGCGGCACCAGCCTGGAAGATCGATGTCGCCCATTCCGAGCTGTCTTTTTCGATCCGGCACCTCGTTAGCCGCGTCCGCGGTCAGTTCGATGTCTGGAGCGGAACGATTGTCGCCGATCCCGCCGACTGGAGCACCGCTTCGGTGGAAGTCACTGCCCAAACAGCAAGCGTCAACACCAACAATGAGCGCCGCGACGCGGATTTGCGAAGCACAAACCACTTCGACGCCGAGTCAAATCCAACGGTTACGTTCAGAAGCACAAGGGTTGAGCGCGTCGCCCAGGACTCGCTGAGGGTGACAGGCAATCTCACCATTCATGGAATCACCCGACCCGTCATCCTGCTCGGTCACTTCAACGGGATGATCGGCAATCCTGGAAGCCGACGCGCGGGGTTCGAGGCATCGGCTCTCATCAACCGCAAGGACTTCGATATGACCTGGAATCGCATCGTCGAAGGTGGCCAGTTGCTCGGCGACGAGGTCAGGATCGACATTCAGGTGGCTGCGGTAGAACAACCTAAGTAAAACTCTTTACCAGCGAGAGGACGATGAGAAAGGTACTGCTGTTGGCGGTGTGTGGACTGATTGCAACCGCGGTTGGCGCGCAGGTTCGCGTTCAGCGCCCAATGACCTTCGAAGATTTCGCGGCTGTCGTAAATGTCGGTGATCCGCAGGTTTCACCCGACGGCCGCTGGGTTCTCTATTCGCGACGCACAACGGATGTCGGAGCTAACAAGCGTACCACAATCACCGAGCTGATCTCGACTACGTCGGCGGCTGGCGGTCGCCAGTTTCCGGACGAAAGCACCCAAGCCAGTGAAGCGCGGTGGTCTCCGGATGGGAAGCGTGTCGCGTATATCGCGAAGGGCCAGCTTTGGATCGCAGATGCGACTGGCACGAATGCCAGACAGCTCTCGAATGTGAGCGGGGGAGCCTCAGGCCCCGTATGGGCCCCGAGTGGAGATCGCCTGGCATTCGCGACTGGTGTCTACCCCGATTGCGACAGCGACGCGTGCAACATAGAGCGAGCGAAGGCGGCTGATACCGGAAAGGTCAAAGCACATGTTGTGGACAACCTTCTTTATCGTCACTGGACGGAGTGGACTCCAGCTACGCGATCCCATCTCTTCACTATCGCCATCGATGGCAGCGGACTGCGCGACCTTACCAGTGGAGTAAAGTACGATGTGCCCGCCGCTCCGTTTGGAGGGAGTGAGGCCTATGGCTTTTCGCCAGACGGCCGGGAGCTCGCTTACACTGCCAAGGACCAGGGACGGGAGGACGCGTGGTCCACAGACTTCAACGTTTACACTGTGGCGGTCAACGGCGGAACTCCGGTCGTCATCACAGGCTCCAACCGCGGGGCCGATCAGAACCCTGTTTACTCACCCGATGGCCGCACGATCCTGTACACCTCACAGTCCCGTCCGGGGTTCGAATCGGATCGAGGACGGCTCATGGCGTACGATCGCGCCAATCGAACCGCCACCGAAATTCTTCCACGCTGGGATCGCGGCGCCGACACTTACGCGTTCTCCCCGAACGGCGACGCGATATACATCACCGCCGTAGACGCGAGCCGCACAAAGATCTATCGCGTCTCTCGGTCTTCGTCCGGCTGGCCGAGCACGCCGCAGCTGCTCACGTCAGGCGCGAACAACACCGCGTTATCCGTCTCTGCCGACGGCAAGACTCTCGTGTGGCTGCAGGACGCTACCGAGCGCCCGGCGGAAGTTTACGCAGCCACTGTGGGCACCGCGGGTCTCACCAACGTGCGACGGCTGACCCACGAGAACGATGCAGTTCTGGCGCGGCTCAAGCTTTACCCGGTCGAAGACTACTGGTTCAAGGGCGCCGACGGTGACAGCGTGCAGGGCTTGCTGCTCAAGCCGCCGCAGTATCAGATGGGGAAAAAATTCCCGGTCCTGTTTCTGATCCATGGGGGCCCGCAGGGAGAATGGCTCGACCAGTGGCACGGTCGGTGGAACTTCGAGCTGTTTGCGTCGCCTGGATTCGGAATCGTCGCGATCAATCCGCGCGGCTCCTTCGGATACGGACAGAAGTTCACCGACCAGATATCCAGGGACTGGGGCGGAAAGGTTTACATCGATCTCATGAATGGTCTGGACGCGGCGCTGGCGCGCAACAACTGGCTCGACTCGACTCGCATGGGTGCTGCCGGTGGGTCTTACGGCGGCTACATGACGAACTGGATTGCTGGACATTCCACCCGGTTCAAGGCGCTATTCACTCACGCCGGCGTGTTCAACCTCGAGAACATGTACGGAGCCACTGAGGAGATCTGGTTCAGCGACTGGGAATTCGGCGGTCCCTATTGGGACAAGAATGCGATGGATTCCGTTTATCGTCGCTGGTCACCGCATCTCTTTGC
The DNA here is from genome assembly GCA_046262755.1 of Gemmatimonadaceae bacterium. Taxonomy (GTDB): domain Bacteria; phylum Gemmatimonadota; class Gemmatimonadetes; order Gemmatimonadales; family Gemmatimonadaceae; genus UBA4720. The sequence goes on from JBHEME010000004.1 coordinate 148,947, forward strand.
GGGAAATTTCCGGACGCCCCACCTCGTCGTAGTCGGCGAGCTCGATTATCGCGTGCCCTACACCGAGGGATTATCTCTCTTCACTGCTCTGCAGCGGCAGGGGGTGCCGAGTCGGTTGATTGATTTTCCCGACGAAGGTCATTGGATAGCAAAGCCGCAGAACCAGAGGTTGTGGTGGAATGAGGTTCTTGGGTGGTTCAGGAAGTACCTGAACCCTTAAGTACTTTCTTGGGCCTTGAGAAATGCAACTGAACGGGCGGGAGGTGCCGGAAGCGTAGACTTTAGCTTCCAGTTCACTACGTCGGAACTTTCCTCATTGGCGCCACGGCACAAGCAGTTGTCTGTGCTGAGTAGAGCGCTTCGTGGAGTCCCGACGTAGTGAACTGGCCAACTGCAGACTACGCATCTGACCACTCTCGCCCGTTCAGTTCTGTTACAGACTACAGTCCCTCACCGATAGCCAGCAGCCTGCATCGCGAACAGCTCCTCATAGAGTCCCTCGTTGGCGAGGAGCTCTTCGTGGGAGCCCTGTTCCTCGACCTTGCCGTCACGCAAGACGATGATTCGGTCTGCCATCCGCACCGTCGAGAACCGGTGCGAGATGAGTATTGCCATGCGGCCGGCGACGAGCTCGGAGAACCGTAGAAAAACTTCATACTCCGCGCGCGCATCCAGGGCGGCGGTCGGCTCGTCGAGAATGAGGACCTGCGCGTCTCTCATGTACGCGCGCGCGAGGGCAATCTTTTGCCACTCGCCACCGGAGAGGTCGACTCCCTCATCGAATCGTCGGCCCAGCATCTGACGGTAGCCCTTTGAGAACCGCGGCAGCAGCGATGCCGCGAGGGAGTTTTCGGCGGCCGCGGTGATGCTCGCGGGCGTTCCGTTGCTCTTGTCCAGATCGGATCGCACTGATTCGATCTCGCCGACGCCGATGTTCTCGTCGAACCGCATGTCGTAGCGGACGAAGTCCTGGAATATTACACCGATCGCGTGTCGGAGACTCGTCAAGTCGTATTCCCTGAGATCAACGCCATCGAGCGTAATCCGACCCTCGATCGGGTCGTACAATCGCGCAAGCAGCTTGGTGATGGTGGTTTTGCCGGCGCCATTTTCGCCAACGAGCGCAACCCGTTCTCCCGGGCGCAGAATCAGGTTCACACCTCTTACGGCCCAACGGTCGCTCTCCGGATAGCGAAAGCCGACGTTCTCGAATGCAAATCCTGACGTAATCTTCGCCGGAACCGGCCGCGCATTGGGTGGGGACTCGATCGTTGGCTTCATGTCGAGAAAGACGAACAGATCGCGAAGGTAGAGCGCTTGTTCGTAGACATTGCTTGCCGACAACAGAATGCTCTGGATCACATCACGCCCGCGTCCGAAAGAAGCGGCGAGGAACGTCAGCATGCCAATCGTGATGTAGCCGTTCACCGCATTGAGCAGGATTATCACATAGGCGGCGTAATACCCGACAGTCCCGAGGATCGAAAGCACCGCGCTAACGAACCCACGCCGAATGGAAAGATTCTTGTTCTCCTCGTAGAATCGTTGCGACAGCACGCTGTATCGCTGGGTGAGCCACGGGGCGAGCCCGAACATCTGCACTTCTTTGGCGGTCTTGTCGCTCGCGCCCACGAACCGGAGATAATCGAGCTGACGTCGCTCGGGAGTCCACCGGAACAGCAGCGAGTAGCCAAGCGAAGCGAAATGCGTCTCGCCGAGGAAGCTTGGGATCACCGCAATCACAAGCAGCAACAGCAGCCAGGGGCTGTAGGCGATGAGGGCGCCCGCAAGGGTAAGAAGCGTCAGAGCGTCCTGTGACATTGAGAGCAAGAGAGACAGAAGAGCGATCCGACCGACCGTCTGGCGTCGAGCGCGCTCGAGGTGGTCATAGAAAGCCGGATCCTCGAACTGCGCCAAATCGAGTCGGGCCGCGTGTTCCATCAGCCGAACGCTCATGGCATTGGAAAAGAGATCGCCGAGCAGGCTCTCGACGAGTGACGAGGCCCGAGCGAGGATTTCTCCGGCGAGCACGATTCCTATTTCCAGGGCGAGGTAGCGCCACACCTGGGTGAGTGAGCCGGTTCCTGCCTTCGCGGCTAAAACCGAGTCGAGAATCAGTTTTCCGACCCAGAATGTGACGACGGGCACGACCGATCGCGTGATCCTGAGCGCGATCATCGCTGTCGCGTAGCCGCGATGCGTGCGCCAGATCAGGCCGCCAAGCGCGGGTATGTACCGCAGAGCGGATACGCGTTCCCTCCAGTTGGCAGGCTCCTCCTTGCGTCGACGGCCTAGAGGAGCCGGAACGAAGACCGGGTGACTCATGGCGGGCCTGTGATGACCTCGAATCCGTCAGCCTTCCAGCTGTCGTAACCGCCCTGAAGATTCGATGCATCCTTTTTTCCGGCGGCAAGAAGAAAGCTCGTCGCGATCGACGAACGACCGCCTCCCTTACAATGGAAAACCACCGGAATGGCGGAGTCGATTTCCGACAATCGCCCGGGCAAAGCAGCGAGAGGAATGTTGATGGCGTCGGCGAGATGGCCCCTCCGCCATTCGTCGGGACTCCTGACGTCTATAACCTGCACTCGTTGCTTGTTGCTCAGTGAATGCAGCTCCCCTGGAATTAACTGCGTCACTTTTTCGAGCGGGCCGCGCCCGCTTTTCCACTCGCGCAGCACTTCAGGGCCGAAGAAACCGCTCGCACGCACCAGCCCGATCTTGGCGAGCTCCGCGATCACTTGATGAATCGCCTCGTCGCTCTCTGCGTCGCTCATGAGATAAAAGTCCTTCTCATACGAAACCAGGCTGCCGCACCAGTTGAGGAATGATTCGTTGAGCGGAACGCTCAATGATCCGGGAATGTGTCCCTCAGCGAATCGTTCGGCGCGCCGGGTGTCGATCAGCGTGCCCTCAGTGACAGCAGCTTCCAGCTCGCTCAGCCCCAGACGCCTCACCTCCCCCGCTCGTCGCGCCGGCAGTTCGTCATGCCGATTCAGCTCCTTCATCACCGCGAAGTACCGCGGCGGAACCGGCTGATCGGTCAACACCCGCTCGATGAACTCCTGCTCGCTCATTGGGGCGAAGGCCCAGTTGAAAAGCTTTTCGTAGCCGACCGTCGACTGGGGCATGGCGCCGAGAGCCTTTCCACAGGCCGAGCCCGCGCCATGACCCGGCCAGACCTGGAGGTAATCCGGTTGACGTTTGAATGTCTGGACTGACCTGAATAGCTGTGCCGCCGAGTCACGCATGCTTCCCTTCGCACCGGCGGCGAGCTCAAGCAAGTCGGGACGACCGACATCGCCCACAAAAACAAAATCGCCGGTGAGTACTCCGACCGCTTGTCTTCCGCGCTCGAGATCCGCAACGAGGAAAGAGAGGTGCTCGGGCGTGTGACCCGGGGTGTGTAGCGCGCGCACGCAAATGTTGCCGAACTCGATCTGGTCACCATCCCGGAGCCAGCTCGCGGAACGAGTGGCACCCGCAACGTATCCCCAGTTCGCATCGCTCTCGCCGGAGAGATGAAGCGTCGCCCCAGTCGCATCGGCTACTGCGTAACTTCCGGAGACGAAGTCGGCGTGAATGTGGGTCTCGGTCACATGTGAAATTCGCAGACGCTCCGACCCCGCAGCCCTCAGGTACCGCGCGGTGTCCAAGTTCGGGTCAACGAGCAGTGCTTCTCGTGACTTCTCGCATCCGACAAGGTAGGTCGCCTGTGCAAGATTTTCGTCGTAAAAGCGCTTGAAGATCATAGTTTCCATCCGCTGGAGCGGTAGCGTTGCCCGATGAACATCCTGTCGTTAGCGTACCATTCTGAATCATGAAGTGAGTGCACCGGCAATATATCATGGCTGATAATTACAGAGCTGAATCTCCGCTCCCGGAACTGACAAGGGAGGAGCTGGTCCGTTACAGCCGGCATATCCTCCTGCCCCAGGTAGGCGAGGGCGGTCAACGCGCGCTCAAGAATTCCCGGGTGCTGCTCGTTGGCGCCGGAGGTCTCGGATCACCCGTTGCCCTGTATCTCGCCGCTGCGGGAGTCGGCACTCTTGGATTGGTGGAGTTCGACACTGTCGATCTATCCAATTTGCAGCGACAGATTCTGCACGGCTCCGCCGGGGTTGGAACGTCGAAGATCAAGTCGGCCCGCGACAGATTGCGCGATATCAACCCAAACGTGCGGCTCGAACCGTACGAAACGCGCCTCACGTCGAACAACGCGTTGGATATCGCTCGCGGCTACGACCTGATCGTAGACGGGACGGACAACTTTGCGACGCGCTACCTCGTGAACGACACGTCAGTGATTCTCGGAATTCCGAACGTGTACGGGAGCGTCTTTCGCTTTGAGGGGCAGGCGTCGGTGTTCGGCGCGGACAACGGGCCATGCTACCGGTGTCTCTTCCGCGAGCCACCGCCGCCCGATCTCGTTCCCAGCTGCGCCGAGGGTGGCGTCCTCGGGATCATTCCAGGTTTGATCGGAACAATCCAGGCGACGGAAGCCATAAAAGTGCTCCTTGGACTCGGTGATACGCTCGTCGGAAAATTGCTGATGGTCGATGCGATGACGATGTCGTTCAGAACGATTTCCATCCGCAAGGATCCGGAATGCCCCGCCTGCGGGACCAGGGAGATTCGGGAGCTCATTGACTATGAGCAGTTCTGCGCCGGCACACCAGCAGTCATCCAGAACCCAAGCGACGTGATTGAAATCCAGCCAAGCCTCCTTGCACAGCGCATCGAGCGGGGCGAACAACTCGAGATCATTGACGTCAGAGAGCCTTACGAGTGGGAGATGGGCCACATTCCAGGCGCGCGTCTGGTGCCGCTCGCCAAGATCCCGGAGGAAATTCCGAGGTTGGATAAAAAGAAGGAAACCATACTGTACTGCAAAGTCGGTGGCCGCAGCAGGCGGGCGGCGGAACAACTGTTGGAGGCCGGAGTCCGCGACGTGAGAAATCTGACGGGTGGGATTCTTCGCTGGATCGATGACGTCGATCCGAGTATCCCGAGGTACTGATTGATCCCGGCAGATCCGATCGAGCGCTTTCGCTCGGTTTACACGGTCGCACAGAAGATCGATCGATCACTTGTCCCCGACCCGAGCGCGATGGCGCTCGGCACAATCGAAGAAGGTGGTCAACCATCGGTCCGGATCGTGCTTCTCAAGGCCTTCGATGAACGCGGCTTTGTGTTCTACACGAATTACCAAGGCAGGAAAGGGCGTCATCTCCTTGCTCTCCCGAAAGCAGCCCTCTGTTTTTACTGGCCGCCCATCGACATTCAGGTACGAATCGAGGGGATGGTAACTAAGGTGAGCGAATCAGAAGCCGATGCCTACTTCGCCACGCGGGCTCGCCTCAGTCAGATCGGGGCCTGGGCATCGCGGCAGAGCGAGCCCATTGAGGGTCCGACGGCTCTCGACGATCGAGTTGCTCGATACCAGAAGGAGTTTGAGGGGAGGGAGGTACCGCGGCCAAAATTCTGGTCCGGGTTCCGGGTTTCTCCAGATCGCATTGAATTCTGGAAGAACCGTCCAAATCGTCTGCACGAGCGCCATCTATACACGAGGGTCGGCGACGGCTGGCGCATCGAGACTCTTTATCCCTGACGGGAAGAAGGTACCAATCACTTACCAGTTACCATAAAATGGTGGGATGACCAGCACTCATCTGCCTCCGGCGCCGAAGTCGGCGTCTCCGACAACACCCACGACGCCCGCCGAGCCCTGGACGATCGGGTCGGCGCGGGCGCTCTACAACATTGAAGGGTGGGGCATTGGTTTTTTTGACATCAATGAAGCTGGTCACGTAGTAGTCCGTCCAGACCGCGAAAAAGAAGGTAGAGAGCTGGATCTGTTCGAGCTGGCCAACGATCTCGAAGAACAGGGTGTCGGTCTGCCGTTGTTGCTCCGCTTCTCCGACATACTGCGCTCGAGAATCGAATCGCTGAACCAGAAATTCGCCCGCGCCCGCGAAGAGTATCGCTACGAGGGCGGTTATACGACGGTATTTCCGATCAAGGTCAATCAGCAGCGGCACGTCGTCGAAGAGATAGTGGAGTTCGGCAAAGGGGCGGGAGTTGGCCTCGAGTGCGGCAGCAAGCCCGAGCTGCAGGCCGTCCTTGGATTGGCGGAGCACACTGACCACATGATCGTCTGCAACGGCTACAAGGACGAGGAGTTCATGCGGCTGGCGCTGATGGGACAGAAACTCGGCCACCAGGTATTCATCGTGCTCGAGCAATTGAGCGAAGTAGATGTCTTGCTCCAGGTAGCCGACGAGCTCGGTGTTGCTCCTACCGCTGGCGTCCGGATCAAGCTGTACTCCGAGGGCTCGGGCCGGTGGGCAAAGAGCGGTGGAGAAAAGTCGAAGTTCGGTTTGAGCACCGCGCAGCTGGTCCGCCTCGTTGACAGGCTCAAATCGCTCGGACGCCTCGACATCCTGAAGCTGATTCATTTTCATCTCGGCTCGCAGATCACCGACATCCGCTACATCAAGGCGGGGTTGCAGGAGATATCTCGCTACTATGCCGAGCTGCGTGGGATGGGAGTGGACATCACGCACGTCGACGTCGGCGGCGGCCTTGGAGTCGATTATGATGGCAGCGGGTCGACTTCTCAGGCGAGCGTGAACTACACGCTCCAGGAGTACGCTGACGACGTGATCTACACGCTTGCCGAAGCCTGCCGCGAACACGAGCTCCCGATGCCGCACGTCATAAGCGAATCCGGCCGGGCGCTAACCGCGCATCACGCGCTTCTTCTTCTCAGCGTTATCGATGTGGAGTCGCAGGCGGACAATGCCGTGCCCGATCTCACCGACGACGACCACACTTTTCTTCACGAGATGGCTGCCGATTACGCGGCCGTGTCGAAGAGAGTGTCAAAAAAGCGAGTCCGCGAGGTGTTTCACGACGCGACTTTCGACAAGGAACGCGCGCAGGAGCTTTTCAACAGCGGCGTTTTGACTCTGCGGGATCGGGCGATCGCGGAGCAGATCTACCTGGCGACAATTGCCGCCGTAGCGAGGATCGCGCAGCGGGATCGGGACGAATACTCGGATATCATCGAAGACCTGGAGGCAACGCTCGTCGATCGTTACTTCTGCAATTTCTCGCTTTTCCAGTCACTCCCCGACAGCTGGGCAATCGACCAGATCTTTCCGATCATGCCCATCCACCGGCTCAACGAGGAGCCCACGCGCCGCGGCACGATTCAGGACGTTACGTGCGACTCCGACGGCAAGATCGAGCGCTTCATCGGTGATCGCACGCCGACGCCCAGTCTCGAGCTGCATCCCTTCCGCGATGACGATCCGTACATCATCGGAATTTTTCTGACTGGAGCATACCAGGAGATTCTCGGCGACCTCCACAACCTCTTCGGCGACACCAACGCCGTGCACATCCGATTGGGTGAGAACCATGGTTACGAGGTAACCGACCTCGTCCATGGCGACACCGTGACGGAAGTCCTTGCCTACGTGCAGTTCCGAGCCTCCGATTTACTGGCAACCTTTCGGCGCAAAGTCGGCAACGCGACCACGATTGAGCGGCAGGAGGCCAACATGTTCATCGCTGACTATGTCGCCGGGCTCGAGGGGTACACTTATCTGGAAGGGGAGGCTGCCCGCTGATACCTCGGGCCGTGAGTCCGTCTATGCCTAAGCGGAGAATCGCTTCTCCACCTCTTTCCAATTGACGACGTTCCACCACGCGTTCATGTAGTCCGGGCGGCGGTTCTGGTATTTCAGGTAGTAGGCGTGCTCCCAGACATCGAGACCGAGGATCGCTTTCTTGCCCTCCATCAGCGGATTATCCTGATTGGGGGTGCTCGTGATGGAAAGCTTTCCAGAGGTGTTGACGAGCCACACCCACCCTGATCCGAAACGTGCTGCTCCGGCGGCATTGAACTGCTCGCGAAACTTCGCAAAATCTCCAAACGCGCTCTTGATCGCATCGCCAACTTTTCCGGTCGGCTCGCCACCGGTTTTCGGCGCCATTATCTGCCAGAACAGCGAGTGGTTCCAGTGGCCACCGCCGTTGTTCCGCACCGCCGTCCGTACAGCTTCCGGCGCGGAGTTTACGTTGCGCATCAAATCGTCGATGGACTTGTTGGCCAACTCCGGCGCTTTTTCTATCGCCGCGTTGAGGTTGTTGACGTACGTCTGGTGGTGTTTGCCATGGTGTATCTCCATGGTCTTCGCATCTATGTGGGGCTCGAGAGCACCGAAATCGTAGGGGAGGGGGGGAAGAGTGAACGCCATGTCTTTCTCCTGGTTGGTTCGTCGCCGGCAACACCGGGCGGTGGTAAATCACATGCCTCGTTGTCTCAAATCTCGGCACTCTCGATCGCCGGCCCGCCCATGAATCGTCTCGCGCGCCTGGCCCGATACCCGCCGATCAGTCCCGGCAGGAGCGAAATGAAAACAACGATTACGACAACGATCTCGATGTGCTGATCGATGCCCGGAATATAACTTCCGAGGAAATATCCAATGCCAACCATGCTTCCGACCCACAGCACCGCGCCGAGGATGTTGTAGGTCACGAAATCGCGAGGCCCCATGCCCGCCACACCTGCGATCAGCGGCGAGAAGGTCCTGATGATTGGCATGAACTGGGCGATGACAATTGTCTTACATCCGTGCTTTTCGTAAAAGTCGTGCGCGCGGATAGCATGCTTCTTGTTGAACAAGAAGCTGTTCTCCCGTCTGAAGACGCGGGGTCCAGTGGTCCGGCCGATCAGGTAGTTGAAGGAGTTTCCGCCAATGGCGGCAACTATGAGTGTCGGGAAAAGGTGGTATACATTGAGGTAGCCGCGGGCGGCGACAAGGCCGGCGGTGACGAGCAGGGAGTCCCCGGGCAGGAACACGCCTACGAGGAGTCCCGTTTCGGAAAAGATTATCGCGGTTAGCCCCAACAACCCGCCCCATTGAATGAGCTCGGGCAAGTTGGAAAGTCGGTGGAACAGGTCTGCGATTGCCTGCATCAAGCCGCTGGAGAGGAGAATGAAAGAGAGACGTTCAAGTTCAACTCCAACAAACCGCAAATCAACTCCCGGCGAGATGCTGCTCGGCTTTCCTGATCAACGCCGGCGAGCAATTACGAGGTCTGCCGGCAGAGCTGAGCGCATTTTCAACGTCGCCTCGGTCGTGCTCCTCGTTTTTTTCGCTATGGGATGGTCGTGGTCAATCGCACGCGCACGAGCGGCGGGCGATAGCGAAGCGGTGACGCCGGCCACCGCGAACATAACCACCGCTCTTACCACTCCCGATGCCCACTCGGTCGCGTACCTGACCGACGCTGCCCTCTCCGCCCTCGCGGCTCCGGCTCGTGGAGAAAGCGGAAAACTCAGGGTACGGATTCAGCAGCCAGGAACTCCGATCGCACCCATTCTCTCCGACACTCTCCCGCCAGGGGCCGTTGCGACTTTTTCGTCGTCGGCTGCGGCCGAGTCCACCTCAAGGCTGGTCGCGCCGCAGCGACCGGGTATTTGGAGCCTCGCGCTCAAGGTAGGAAACGCGATGAAGCCGCTCGCGGATTTCAGCGTGATCACGCTCCGTCCAGCGACCGAAAAACGCGGTGGGCGGCTGGGACTTTACTACATAGGCAACTGGCCGGCTGCGCGAAAAGGGCGGCCGGGAGTGAGCTACGACCCTCCCAGCGGATTCATCGAAGTTACCCCGGAAACACAGAACACCCAGCTCTCGGAGCATTTCAGGATCAAGGACTTTTTTCCCCACGACCAGCAGAACGTCTGGCCCAAGTACATCGTCATCGACATGAAGTTGATCGACAAGGACGAGCTCGTCCTGGCAGATCTGAAAGCCCACGGCATCAATCCGGCGGGCGTGAAGGTACTGAGCGGCTTCCGTACCCCGCAGTACAACGCCGGTGGAGGTGACCCGCGAGGGCGCGCCGCCCTCAGCCGCCATATGTATGGCGACGCCAATGACATCTTCATCGACAACGACGGAAACGGGTCGATGGACGACCTCAATCACGACGGGCGCGTGAATATTGCAGATGCCAAAGTCATTGAGGACGCGGTCAATCGCGTCGAGCGGGCACACCCTTCGCTGATAGGAGGGTGCGGAATATATTCAGGCACGTCCGCGCACGGGCCATTTACTCACATTGACACGCGAGGCTACCCCGCTCGCTGGATCGGAACAGGAGACGGCTAATGGAGAAGACGACCACCGCGGGTTCCACATCTATGGAGGACCACAGGCACGCTCCGGCGAATCCAAAGCGTGATCCGGCGATGCCGGTGCGATTGGCGGATCTCGAGCCGTACGTCGGGCTGGGATACCTGTCCAAGCTGTTCAAGCTCATGGCGATCATTCTCCTACTGCTTCTGGTGTCGGAGATCATCACCGGACTCGTGACCCAGGGGACGACGTCGATCCCGACGCTGCTCGGCGAAATGAGCAGACTCGTCGTTCTCGCGGGCTTGTTGTGGGGAAGTGGCGACCTTGCGTTGCTGCTGATCGACATGGGACACGATGTGCGCGCCACCAGGATCCTCCTCGGCCGGCAGGCGCTTCATCAAGGAACTGGTATGACTCCACCGGCCGGACAGCCGCGCGTCGAGGGGACGGGCGGGAGCTTCGTGGAGCGTGGACCCCGCTAAGCTTTTCACTATTGGTCATTCGACCAGATCGATCGAGGATTTTCTCGAGCTGTTGGAAAGGGAAGGCGTGACACATCTCGCGGATGTGCGCGCCTTTCCCGCATCGGCACGCTACCCCCATTTCTCACGCTCCAATCTGGAAACATCACTGGCGTCCTCGGAAATCGGTTACTCGCACCATCCGTCGCTGGGAGGCCGTCGGAAACCACGCCGGGATTCACACAACACTCAGTGGAAAAACGCCGGCTTCAGAGCCTACGCCGACTACATGGAAACAAGAGAGTTTGCGCATGCTCTCGACGATCTCCGCGCGCTCGCTGAGCGCGAGCCGACTGTCATCATGTGCGCTGAAGCGGTGCCGTGGCGCTGCCACCGATCTCTGATCTCCGACGCCGCGCTCGCCGCGGGACTCCGGGTCATTCACATCCTGGACCGCGGCACCGACGTGCATCAACTCACTTCATTTGGCAGGATTGAGTCGGGCCGGGTGCGTTACGATCTGGCGTCGCAGAATGAACTGTTTCAATCCAGACGGTAGGAGTACCGGCGTATTGGTTGCCATCTTGCATAATGCGCCGTAGCATAAATCCCGGGCGACCGATGTCTCGCGGCAAGGTTCGGACATTTGCAGTCGCGCCCGGTGTAATTCACTTCTTGCGAGGATGCCATCATGCTTTGGACGATCGCGGTAATTCTGTTCATCCTTTGGATTCTGGGTTTCTTCGTGGTCCACGTGGGCGGCGGACTGATTCATTTGCTTCTCGTGATCGCGGTGATTGTGATCATCTACCGCCTGGTCACGGGCCGACCAGTAGCTTAACGCGGGGCTTGTCGGCCGGGCGGCGATTTTGCTTCGGCCAACGCTGTTCTCACCGTCGGGCAAATCCGCGATGAGGACAGCGTTTTGTTTTGCCAGTCGTGACGCGAACAGCAGGTAAGACGAAGACCGGGTCATCGCTCGGCCCACCTTCGATTTTGTCAGCTGTGCGGGTTGTCCTGCACGAGCCGCAGGATCCCGTGAATATCGCGGCTACGATTCGCGCCATGAAGAACATGGGCTGCTCCGATCTATACCTCGTGAGATCGGTTGAGTATGACCCGTGGCGCCTGGAAGGCATCGCACACGACACCGGGGACATCATCGAGCGCATCAAGAACTGCGACACCGTCGAAGAAGCACTCGAAGGGTGCAGGCGCGTTGCTGGCTTTACGGCGCGTCGCCGCGCTGCGAAGCGAGACGTCACGACTCCGCGTCTTGCGAGTACAGAGCTCCTCGAGTTCGCGACGAGCGGGCCGGTTGCCATTCTCTTCGGGCGCGAGGACAAAGGCTTGCCCAACGACGTATTGGACCGCGCGCACATCGTTGTCACGATTCCCACTACCGGTCACGCCTCGCTGAACCTGGCACAGGCAGTGCTCCTCGGTCTCTACGAGCTGCATCTAACGGCCGCCGACGCCACACGGACGCTCGCGCCGCCTCGCAAGGATGCCCCGCCCGCGACGAGCGCAGAATACGAGCAGCTCTTCGCTGACACGGAGCGCGCGCTCTACGCCGTCGATTTTTTCAAGACACGCTTTCACGAGCACATCATGCGATCGGTACGCACTCTGTTTTATCGTGCGTCGCCCGATTCCCGTGAGCTCGCGCTTTTGCGCGCGATTTTCATCGAGGTCATCCGTACAATCGAGCGAGTGCAGCGGAGTAGGGCAAAGGGTTTGCAGCAGTGAACGCGCACCTTGCGCCACGATTCGTGTCCCGACATTTTTCCGCTGCAATCGCTTGTGAAATTCTTCACAAAGCCGATTGATTCACTCGCCTTTACGCTAATTCGCGAATGAACTTGCGAAGCAGATGGCTCGCGGTGCCGGGGTTTGTGTGTATCGCGGCGCTGGCCACCATGCTCTCCGCGTATAGCGGCGCTTCTTCATCGGAAGGGAACAGCCCGGTGCAACCGGTTGCTTTCCGCCACACGATCCACGTGGACACCCTGAAGATGAACTGCCTCTACTGCCACTTCTCCGCCAACAGATCTCCCGATCCCGGGCTACCGGCCGTGGGCACGTGCATGGGTTGTCACACGGTCGTCGCCACTTCCAAACCGGAGATTCAGAAACTCGCAGGTTTCTGGAACAAGAAACAGCCGGTGCCCTGGATCAGAATCCACAAGCTTCCCGAGTACGTACACTTCCCGCACATGCGCCACGTCAACGCGGGCGTCACATGCCAGACGTGTCACGGGCAGATCCAGAACATGAAGCAGGTATACCAGGCGAACTCCCTCAACATGGGATGGTGCGTCAACTGTCACATCGGGCAGTCCAATCCTCCGTTTCGTGCGAGATACGATTGCAGCACATGTCACTACTGAGGTGCCCATTGAGATCGAGCGGGAGATCGAATCGTGAGCGTTGAAGATCTGAACGCTACTCTCGATCCGGTCGCACCTGTCACGGTGAAGCGGCGGGACTTTCTCAAAGTTCTCGGAGTGACCACCGCGGCCACATCGATGCTGGGATGCGCGTCGGAGAAGGTTGAGAAGCTCATACCGTATCTCGTATCTCCCGACCAGACGGTGCCGGGAGTATCGACCTACTATGCAACCACGTGTCGCGAATGCGCAGTTGGTTGCGGCGTGATCGCCGAGACGCGAGATGGTCGTACGATAAAGCTCGAGGGAAATCCCGAACACCCTGTCAATCGGGGCGCTCTTTGTGCCCGGGGCCAGGCCGCCCTGCAAGGACTTTACAATCCGGATCGGTACCGGGGCCCGCTGGTTCGCCGCAACGGACAGCTTGTTCCCGTCACCTGGGATGAAGCTCTCAACCTCTTTGCACAGAAGCTCGGGGAGCTGCGTACGCGGGCCGTTGCGTCCAACGCCGTGTTCATCAACCAGCACGAGTCGGGAAGCTTTCCGGGCTTCCTGGATACATGGTTAGGGGGGCTGGGGATTCCGTCTCATATCAGCTATGACGCGGAAGCTCCCAGCGCCGTGATCGCCGCTAATCGCCAAAGTTATGGGGCGGCCTGGCCACGCCTCGATTTCCGCGCAGCACGATTGGTGGTGTCGTTCGGCGCCGATTTCCTCGATTCATGGGGCGCTTCGGTCCCACAGCAGCTCGATTTCGCTGATGCGCGCGCCGACCATGAGCGCGCTCCGCGTCTGATCTATGTCGGTCCGCGACGTTCGCTGACAGGTTTAAATGCCGATCAATGGATCGACTGCAAGCCAGGTAGTGAGCTGTCGATCGTTCGAATGCTGAGAGGTGAGCTCGGGTCCCAGCAAGCGGCGGAGGCCACCGGTGTGAGCTCCGCCGAGCTCGAAAGTCTGCAACGCGAAATTGCATCCGCGAAGCCGAGCATGTTACTCGCCGGCGGCGCCGGCGGCGATGCATTCGAGCTGGCGCTCGCGGTCAACGCCGTCAACCAGTCGCAGGGGAACGTCGGTGTAACCATCAAACCGGGCGAAGGCTATCTCGGCTTCGATCGCATGGCGTCGGCGTCGGAACTGCGCGCACTCGTGCAGCGGATGGTTGCGGGGGCAATCCCGCTGCTAATGGTTCGCGGCGCCAATCCAGTTTTCACCCTGCCCAGGGCAGTCGGCTTTGCGGCAGCGATGGGGCGTGTCCCGTTCAAGGTGAGCTTCTCCAGTTATCCCGACGAGACATCGGAGCTTGCCGATCTCATACTTCCCGATCATCATCCGCTCGAACAGTGGGGGGATGTGGCCCCGGTGCGCGGTACTGTCTCGTTGCAGCAGCCGACGATGGATCCCGTTTTCGACACGCGCGCAACCGCTGACGTTTTGATCGCTGTCGTGTCGAAGGATCCCGTTGCAACAACACGGTATCCGGGATTGAGCTATCGAAGCTGGCTGATAAGTCGCTTTCCGGGTGGAGCGCCGGCTCTCACTTCCGCCCTTCCACGCGGATTCGTACCTGGTGCTGTTCCCGAAACTGGCGCTTCGCGGGCGGTGCCCGCGCCACGCGTTGCAGCACCGATCGAGACTTCCAGCGGAAACATGTACCTCGTGGTGTATCCGCATCCGCTGATCGGCGATGGGCGGGGCGCCAACAAGCCGTGGCTGCAGGAGATTCCGGACCCGGTCACCAAAATTTGCTGGCAGACTGTCGCAGAGATTAATCCGGCGACGGCCAACACGATGGGCGTTTCGAATGGTGACCTGCTGACCGTCCGCACATCGGAGGGAAGCTTAACGCTGCCGGCCCTCTTGTACCCGGGAATTCAACGGGACACCGTCGCGATCGCCACAGGGCGAGGACACACCCACGCGGGCCGGTACGCCAAAGCCGGCATGAATCCTCTCGATTTGCTTCCGTCCTATGAGGATCGCGCTGGTGGTGTCGTCTTCGCCTCGACGAAAGCGAATGTTAGCAAGGCGGGTGGACACGCATTCATCGTCACCACGGAAGGGTCGGCTCGCCAGCACGGGCGAGGGATCGCGCAGGCGGTCGGGCTGGCGGATCTCCGCGCCGGACGCGCGGGGCACGACACCGGCGCAACACACGCCACTGAAGTCGCGCAGCAAGGTGGTCCGGAAACCAGCAAGGGCGAGAGGCCTGAAGGAGCCAAGGAGCACGGGGAAGAGATGCTCGGCGATGCGAATCACGAATTTCTTCCGGGGCTCCGATCACCTGTAGCAAACGACGCCCAAGGCGAGCAGGGTGATCCCACGTCGAAAGACAAGGGGATGTACGACCCGCACCACTGGAGCGGTATGGCCAAGCGCCGCTGGGCGATGACGATCGATCTGGCGCGGTGCACGGGATGCTCGGCGTGCGTGAGCGCGTGTTACGCTGAAAACAACATCCCGACTGTCGGCGCCGATTGGCAAACAGGAAAGGTGCTTCCCGACCGAACCGGATTTGGCGCCAACATTCTTCGCAGTCGCGAGATGGCCTGGCTCCGCATCGAGCGGTACTGGGAGGGCGCGGCGGACGGCGGCGCCGATTTCGAGGCGCGCTTTGTCCCGATGCTCTGTCAGCACTGCGGCAACGCCCCATGCGAGCCGGTATGCCCCGTTTACGCCACCTACCATTCGCCCGACGGCCTGAACGTCCAGGTCTACAACCGCTGCGTCGGAACACGTTACTGCTCCAACAATTGTCCGTACAAGGTTCGCTACTTCAACTGGTTTGGCTACGGGGAGCCAGCGCGGGCGCAGTACGCGTTCCCCGAGCCCCTCAATTGGCAGCTCAATCCTGACGTGACCGTTCGCGGCAAAGGCGTGATGGAGAAATGCACGTTCTGCGTGCAGAGAATTCGGGAGGCTGAACATCGTGCGGCCTCGGAGAAGCGTCCCCTCAAGCCGGACGAATTCACGACGGCGTGCGCCGCTTCATGTCCTTCCCGCGCCATCACATTCGGCGACGCGGCGGACGCGAACTGGACGGTCACCCAGTTGGCGAAGGACGCGAGAGCGTATCACGTCTTCGAAGAGTTGAACACCTATACCGCCGTCGTCTATCTGAAAAAAGTGAATCATCCATCACCCGCTGCCGCGGGCGGCACTTAGCAATGGCAACTCTCACTCGTCCGTTACCGGGCAACGAAGAGCCACTTCGGCGTCCCAACATCGCGGCGGCGGATCTGCAGCTGCCGGCGGTAAGAGACTACGAGCAGGTCGATCGCGAGATCGTCGGGACTCTTCACCCAACCGTCGCATGGTTCATCGGACTCGGGGTCGCCGTCTTCTTCCTGCTGGTCGGGATCACCGCATGGATGTACCAGATCTACAACGGGCTCGGAGTAGCGGGTTACAACCCCCCGGTGATGTGGGGCGTGTACATCATCACATTCGTCTTCTGGGTCGGTATCGGTCACGCGGGAACGCTCATCTCGGCGATTTTGTATCTGTTCCGCGCCGGGTTCCGCACCACGATTTATCGCTGCGCGGAAGCGATGACAGTCTTCGCGGTCATGACCGCTGGACTCTTTCCGATTCTGCACCTCGGTCGGCCATGGAAGTTTTTCTGGCTGGTTCCTTATCCCAACTGGCGCTACATCTGGCCCCAGTTCAAGAGTCCATTGGTGTGGGACGTGTTTGCGATCCTCACCTACCTGACCGTATCGAGCACTTTCCTGTACATCGGATTGATTCCGGACATCGCGGTGCTGAGGGATCGTGAAGGAATCAGTCCGATCCGGAAGCGCATCTTCGCGTCGCTCTCCCTCGGTTGGCGCAACACCGATCGCGAATGGCGACACTTTGCGCGGGCGTATCTTTTTCTGGCGGCGTTCTCCACACCGCTGGTGCTATCGGTCCACTCGGTAGTGTCCTTCGATTTTGCCATGGCGCTCACTCCGGGCTGGCACACGACGATTTTTCCTCCCTACTTCGTCGCCGGCGCGATCTTCTCGGGAATCGGAATGGTGTTCACGATCATCATTCCGCTGCGAAGATTTTTCGGTCTCAAGCACTACGTGACGATCAACCATCTGGACGCGGCGGCCAAGCTCTGTCTCTTCACGTCCCTGGTGGTGGGCTGCGCGTACATGACCGAGTGGTTCGTGGCCTGGTTCAGCGGCAATGAAGCGGAGCAGAGCTTCTTTGCCAACAGAATCTGGGGCCAGTGGTGGTGGGCATCGGCGATTCTCTACACCTGCAACATGGTGTTGCCGCTGTCGCTCTTCTTCCAGAGACTCAGACGAAACCCACTCTGGCTGTTCATCATCTCGTTCACCGTGAACATCGGGATGTGGTTCGAGCGCTTCGTCATTGTCGTACCGTCCTTATCCCACGAGTTCGAGCCATGGCAATGGACAAGTTACCGTCCGACGTGGGTCGACTACGCGATTCTCGCCGGAAGCTTTGGCTGGTTCTCGATGTGGTTCATGCTCTTCATCAAGCAGCTCCCCGTGGTAGCGATCGCCGAGGTGAAGGAGATAGTTCCGCCAAGACTTAAGACGCAACACCAGCACGGCATCGATACGACCGGCCAGCACTTCGAGTACGAGCCGGACACGCCGGGAGAGTACGCGTAATGCGCGGGGTCCTCGGAGCATTTCGGGAGCTGGACTCCGCGGTCAGTGCGATTGACGCGCTGAAGAAAAACCGGCTGGGTGATATTCGCGTTTTTACTCCTACGCCGAGGCACGAGCTCGAGCACGCGATCGATGCGCCGCACAGTCCGGTGCGACGCTACACTCTCATCGGCGGGCTCGCCGGACTCACATTCGGATACTGGATCGCAATCTGGGCCTCTGACTACTGGCCCCTCGTGGTGGGCGGAAAGCCGGTGGCGTCCTGGGTGCCATACACGATTTTCGGTTTCGAGGTCATGGTGCTGATCGGGGCGTTGTCGACCGTTGCCGGACTTTTCATCACATCCCGTGTGCCGCGCTTGACGATGATGGTCGGCTACGACCCGCGTTTCAGTCATGGCGACTACGGAATCTGGGTCGAGTGTTCGCCGGACAAGGCGCGTGAGGCAGAATCCTTACTGCGTGAGCACGGCGCCGTGGAGGTACGCAGTGAGAGATAGACGGCTGCTCGTCTTGGTGCTGCCTCTCGCGCTCACCGCTTGCGAGTGGTTCACCGACTTCAAGCGTCAGCCGTCCCTGTGGACCTGGGAGCCGGTGAAAGACAGCCTCACTCCCTCACGTGGCAACCCGCAATTCTCCGTTCCGACTACGGGAACCGCGATGGCGGGCTACCAGGTTTCGTACGGCGCGTTTCCCGCGACGATCGATTCACTGGCAAGCATACAGAACCCGTCGCCGGCGACGGACTCCTCACTCGCCAACGGAAGAAAATATTTCCAGATCAACTGCGCTGTGTGTCACGGTGACCGCGCGATGGGTGACGGCCCCGCGACAAAATTCGGGATGCCCGGAATCAATCTCACCACGGACATGACCAAGGCACGGACGGACGGATACATCTTCGGAATGATTCGCAACGGGCGTGGTCTCATGCCTCCGTACAATCGCATCGAGGAACTGGATCGCTGGGATGTGGTGAATTACGTGCGAGCCCTGCAGGGAGTGAACGGAAAGGTGGTGCAGGTCGGACCACTTGCTCCTCCCGGCGTAACCGGCGACAAAGTCCCAGGACCCTCGAGGATGGGCCCGACAAAACCAGCGCCTTTCTACCGGCCGAGCAATGTGTTGGCGACGGCACCTGCCGGCGCGGCAGAAACCGCGGCGCAGCAAGGGCTGCCAGGGGGTGGGAACGCGTCGGACAGTGTGGCGCAAAGGAATCAACCAGCCCTCGACACCGCTGCCGCCTTGCGGGCCAGAGCTCGGCGGGATTCCGCAAAGGCGAGATTGGACAGCATTCGCGGAAGCGTGATTCGATGACCGCGCACGAAATTCACGTCCCCACCCGCGAGGAAATCATTGCCTGGACCGGTCGCCCCACACCTCCTCGTCTCAGAACGGCTTGTCTTGTTCTCGCTGTCATTGGCGTGCTCATATTCGTACTCGGGCTTTTCGTGCAGCCGGACCGAACCTGGCAAGCGCTGCTCGTCAACTGGCTTTACTTCACTTCAGTGTCGTCCGCGGGAGTGGTGTTCGTCGCTGTGCAGCGCATCACGACGGCGCGCTGGTCGCGCCCCATCGTGCGCTTCCTCGAAGGCTACGTCGCGTTTCTACCCGTTGCTTTCGTTTTGCTGCTGCTGATTCTCTTCGTTGGGAGACACCACGTCTTCTGGTGGTCTAATCGTCTTCCGGAGATACCCGAGAAGCGCGTCTACCTCAATCCGCCATTCTATTTTTCGCGGGTGCTCGGAATATATCTCGTCATCTCTTTATTGAGCGTGTGGTACATCTATACCTCTGTGCGTCTCGACGTCGGCATCGTTCCCGAAGCGGGTGCCCGCTGGGCGCGCGGCTTAAGAGAGCGGATGCGCCGTGGATTCCGGGACGAGCGGCGCGAGCTTCATTCGACCCATTCCCTGCAGGGCAGACTGGCCGTGTTTCTGGCGTTCGCCTTCGCGTTCGGGTGGATAGTGCTGTCGTGGGATCTGTCGATGTCCCTCGACCCTCACTTTCAGAGCACCATGTACGGGTGGTGGTTCTTCATGGGTGCCTGGGTCACGGCGCTCGCCAGCTGGACGATCATCACCATGGCGTGGAGGCGCTACCTCGCGCGCTACGACCTCATACAGGAGAAGCATTTTCACGACCTGGGGAAGCTCTGTTTCGCGTTCACCGCCTTCTGGGGTTACCTCACCTTCGGCCAGTACCTCGTGATCTGGTACGGCAACATGGGTGAGGAAACCCATTGGATGCGGCTGCGGCTGATCGAGGGTTGGCGAATTCCAACGCTGGTCGCGGTGACGCTGATGTTCGTTGTCCCATTCTTCGGGCTTCTTTCCCGGGCGGCGAAAGTGTTTCTGCCGACGATGGTGCTGTTTGCCACGTCCACGATCATTGGTCTGTGGCTTCATCGATATCTCGAAGTGTATCCATCGATCTACGGCGCTGTAACCAATATTCCTTTGGGGATATGGGAGCTCGGGGTTGGTTTCGGAGTGCTCGGCGTCTGGGGGTTGTGTTATCTCGCATTCATGGATGCGTTCCCGCGGATGCGGGTGCTGCTGATGACGTCGCCCTACCGCGACGAAGTGCAGGTACCTGTCGATCCGCGCACGATGGAGCCGCTGCCGGCGCACGAGTAGATCGGTGTCACGAGGCGGCGCCCTCTTTATATTTCGCTGCGAGGGGCGTTAGCTCAGCTGGGAGAGCGCCTGGTTTGCAACCAGGAGGTCGCAGGTTCGATCCCTGTACGCTCCATTGTGCCTTTTCGCGTGATGCGACACGCCCGCAACCGAAAAATCTGAGTTGAACCGCCCCCCGGTCGAGCGCCGAAGCGAACTGGCTGTGCTCGCAGCGTACGCGGTTTCCGCTGTCGTCGTCACAATCCAGCGTGGGTTTTTCGGTTTCCCAAACGACTTTGCGATCTTCAGAGCGGCCTTCTGGAACCTTGTGTCGCGCCGCGACCTCTACGTGCTGCGGATGGCCGAGGCGCACGACTACTTCAAGTATTCGCCAACTTTCGCGCTGCTTTTCGCGCCGTTTGCCGTTCCCCCATTTCTGGTTGGCCTCTTTCTGTGGAATGCTTTCAATGCGATAACACTCTTTTTTGCGTTGAAGGTCCTGCTTCCGAGACGCGAGGCGCTGGTGGCACAGGCTCTCGCGTTCCTGCCAATGTTGCGCAACATGCAGTCGTCGCAAAGCAACTCTCTGGTGGCTGCGCTCATTATCTTCGCTTTCGTCGCTTATACGCGTGAATGGACCTGGCGCGGTTCAGTAGCGGTTGCGGCTGGTACGTTCATCAAAGTCTTTCCCGCGGCCGCGGCTACCTTCGCCTTGGCGCGGGGTCGAAAGCTTCACTCGTTGGTGGTACTCGCGATAACCACCACCGTCTTCGCACTGCTGCCTGTGCTCGTGGTAGGTCCAACCGCGCTTCAGTCGGAGTACGCGTCGTGGCTTGCCCTGCAGCGGCGCGAAACCGGGCTACTGGGCTCCAGCCTGATGGCGCTTCTGCACTCCGCGGGCGTGAACATTCCCGCGTGGGCCATACAGTTCGCCGGTGCAGCGCTCGTGGTGTCGATATTGTTCCTTCGGCGGGGAAGCTGGGGCGATTTCGTTTTCAATCGCCAGTTCCTGGCGCTCGTGATGATCTTCTGCGTGCTGTTCAATCATCGAGCTGAACCGCAGTCGCGAGTTATCGCCGTCACCGGTATGGCGATTTGGTTGCTCGTCTCTCCCCGGACATGGTGGAGGATATGCCTCTTTGGGGCAGCGTTCGCATTCACGTCGCTCGTCGGCAGCGAGCTCACGCCTTCATTCATCAAGGGCGCGTTTGGTAGCCACCTTCGATTCGCTGTCCCTCTCGTTACCGTCTGGGTAGCGATTCTCGCCGATATTGTGCGACCACCGGCGCTATTGGAGCAGCAGCGCGCCGAAGCTTACCAGTTGGACGCTACTCCCCGCGATCGCCGCTTTGACGCGCGTGGATAGCAGGGCGCGAAGCTCGCGCTCTCGCTCCCACAGATATCCGTCGTGCAAGCGGAGCGCAGCGTCGACATGCCCGGGGTGGACCATCAGCTCGCTCGTACCAGCGGGTAGGCTTCGCAGGAGATAGATAAGGCGCGTCTCGAACGACGCCGAGCCCTGGAGCGACAACCCAAAAAAATGATCCGTGCTTCCGAAGTCGGCACCGCGTGCCGCAATTCTCCAGCTCGCTGCCAGCGCGGAAGACTTGAGGTAAGGTCCAATCTCTCCTGTCCTGAGTGTGATTCGCTCGACCGGACGGCGAATCAGCTTGACACCCCTCGCTCGAGCCGCCCGCACCGCTGGCGCCAATAGCACCGGGTGGGCGTGCACATGCCTGTGGCTGTCGACATGGCTAGGAACGATGCCAGCGGCCGTGAGTCGATCGATCTGCGCCCCACATTCTTCCTCGACATCGGCCGGGTCGATACGACCCATTGTGGCTTGTAGGAGAAGAGGCGCGGCGCCGAAGAACTCACCGGTTCGAGCGCGCGTAAGCGACTTTGCGGGCGTAAGAGCGCGCCCTGTTGTGAGGTTCAGGTGGACACCGACCGAGATGTTTGGCGGAAAGGGCGCGCGTGCTACCGCGTCGTCAAAGCCCTCGAGATTGGTGATCATCGATGCCGCGGTAACCGTTCCCGCTTCGGCAGCCTGGAAGATTCCGGTGGTTACTCCTGGGGAAAGCCCCAGATCGTCGGCGTTGATGATCAACCGCTTTACGCTAGGCGTAAAGTCCGCGCGCTCCATTTCGACGTACCCGCATCAAGTCAAGAAACATTTCGCTCCCATGCCGCACGAACGAAATGGTGCTCGGCTCGTCGCGATAATGAAAATCGACGGGAGTTTGCTCGATACTCAGGTTGTGTTTGCGCGCGATGTAGAGGCACTCGAGGTCGAATCCAAATCCATTCAGCCGCTGGCGCGAGAAGACAAGCTCCGCCGCCCTGGCGGTAAACCCCTTGAGTCCTGCCTGCGTATCCAGAATTCCGGGGAGCAACACTGTTTGTGCTACCCTGTTGAAAACCCGGCTAAGCAGATGTCTAGTGTATAGGTAGTGAAAAAACGTCGGACTCATCACGTAGCGGGAGTCGGGCAGCACCCGGCACGCAACCGCAATGTCTTGCCCGCTCTCGAGCGCGCGCAGGACCTTCAGGATCTGGCAGCTCGGATAGGCGAGATCGGAGTCGACGAACACCCTGTACTTGCCGGTGGCGTGAAGCATTCCCCGGGCAACGGCGTAACCCTTACCCATGTTTCTACCGTTCCGAAGCACCGAGACCGAGTCATTCGCGTGTGCGAACGCGTTGACGATTTCCGCAGTGGATGGTGCGCTGCAGTCGTCAACCAGAACGATTTCAGAGGAGAACGGGAGGGCCGCGCGGAATTCGCGCAAATGGCACAGCGTATCGCTGAGGCGACTCCCGCCATTCCAGGTAGGGATGATTACCGATAGATACGTCAATAGAATAGGACCCCGGATTTGAGAACACCCCCAATGCAGCGGGGCTCGTCGACGGCTCAACAAAAGCGCGGGGGTATGCGTATTTACTTGTTTTATCGCTAAACGCAAGATCAAAATTGCTTCGGCCGTTGATCGGACCACCCACGGGGCCACTTACGCGACCTTGGGGCATCTCAGCTACGCCGTGCGATATAAAGGCGGTCGGAGAAAAAGGAGGAACCGAAAGGCTCCGTGCGGGCTCGAAAACCAAATCCCTCGAGCATGCGAATCCATTCCGAGGAATTGCGAAAATGGAGCCCGGTGCTGCTTGTCTGCGTAAAACCGGTCAGGGTTGCAATACGCTCATAGAGCGCGGTCCAGCGAGATAAGGCACCCTTTCCGGGATCGACCTCGCGTATTACCAGCACCCCGCGCGGGGAGAGCAGTCCGAGCGCGGTTTTGATAATAATCTGCTGGTCCGGCGGAGTGAAATAATGAAGCACATCGATCAAGGCAATGGAGTCGAATTGACGCGGGTGAAGAGCGGGCAGCGCGGTTACGGAGCTTTCGATGAATGTCGTTCGGTCGGCCGTGCCAGCCAGGCCGGCAGCGAGTCTGGCGAGCTGGATGCGGGCGGCATCGTGATCGATAGACACGACTCGCCGCGAGCTGGATCCCAGGCACAGTGCGAGGCTAAGGAGGCCGTGACCACAGCCAAGGTCGAGTATTGTGCCGTCGGTCGGAAATTCGGTGGCCAGCTTCTCGTATGGCGTGAGAGACCAGCGCAGCCAGAGGAAGGCCCGGGTTCGGAAGGGTGCTGTTCTGTAGAAGCCGACTATCGCCGAGGCCGAAGTCCCAGCTTGCGGATTCAATCGTGATCGAGAGCGCAAGAATCCCATTTGTGAGTGTCGCGCAACGCGGATATCGTTTGAGTCGGCAAAGACAACCAGATAATCATGACGCGGAACTTACGATCTAATCATGAAATCCCTGTGATCATGACGGAATCCGACAACAGCCAAACCACAATCCTCCTTGTCGATGACGAGCAGGCCGTGCGCTCAATCGTGATGAAGATCCTGCGCCGCGCCAATTATAACGTGCTCGAAGCGCAGAGCGGCGTCGAAGCGCTGGCTATCGCCGAGTCGCACGCGGGTCGGATCGATCTTGTTATCAGTGATATGTACATGCCGGGAATGCGCGGTCCCGAAGTTGTTCAAGCACTGCAGCCGAAGCGGCCAGGACTCCGAGCGCTATTCATATCTGGATACGCTGACCAGGATTCACGCACCGCCGTTCCAACGGGCGCAAATTTTCTCAACAAGCCGTTTTCCGGCCAGGAGCTGGCGGCCGCTGTCGAAGCGGCGTTGAAGGGTCCGCCTATCTCCTGAACAACTCAGGCTGCCGCACCCGCCCGCGTCAGCAGCTCCTTCAGCGCTTCGAGCGGAATCGCACCCGACTGCCGAGCAACTTCCTTTCCGCGGTGGAAAACGATCATCGTGGGAATTCCGCGGATGCCGAAGCCGCTCGCCGTCCGCTGCGAGTGATCGGTGTTGAGTTTGGCCACGAGGGCGCGACCCTGGAAGTGCGATGCCAGCGCATCGACTGCCGGCGCCATCATGCGACACGGTCCGCACCAGTCAGCGTAAAAGTCAACGGCAACGGGTACATCGCTGCCGCTGATGGTCCGTGCAAAGGTGTCGTCGTTGAGCGCGATCGGTCGCTCCAGTAGTATAGGCTTCGCGCATTTCCCGCACTTGGGTCCATCCGGAACCTTGGCGGCGTCGATGCGATTCCACGTGTCGCAGAACTGGCAGCGGACTGTGATGTTTTGCGTGGTTTTGCTCGCCGTCGTATCGGTGTCCATCTAATCCTCGGCGGTGTAGTTTTCCCCAATGACCAGCACACAACTGCAAAATTCGCCGCAGGCTGGAGAGCTTGCGCCGGACTTTACCGCGGCATCAACATCGGGAACGGACGTAAGCCTTTCTTCTTTTCGCGGGAAGCGAAACGTCCTGCTCGCCTTCTTCCCTCTGGCGTTCACCGGGACGTGCACAAAGGAGATGATCTGCTTCAGGGAGGACTTCGATCAGTTTGCCGGCAAAGGAGTGGAGATCCTTCCGATTTCAGTTGACTCAACGGCCTCTCTAAAGGAGTTCCGGAACAAGCTTCAGATGAAGACGGAGATGCTGAGCGATTTCCGGCGTGACATCTCGAGGGCCTACGGGGTCCTCAATGAGGACCGCTTTTACTCGAACCGCGCGTACTTCCTGATTGACAAGGAGGGCCGGGTTCGGTGGGCCCATATCGAAGGAAACAACGGGCAGCGCAGGGAAAACTCAGAGATTCTGGCCGAAATTGAACTGCTGAGCTTGAATCCGCTGCCTTAAGGCCTCCTGTGCGGGGTTAACTCGAAGATCCTGGGAGATTCGGGTGACCCGGCCTTACCGTGTTCGTCCATTCACTATAGAAGAGCTTCCAACTGTGAGCGCCCTGGCCTTTTGCCATACGCGCTCCTTCGACGCAGGGACTGGCATGAAACTGACCGCGCGTGATCACAAATCTTCGAGATTCGGCTTCTCGATCATCGAGCTGTTGGTCGTGATCGGGATTCTCGGCGTCATGGCAACTGTTATGGCACCCGGCATATCCCGAATCGTCCGGCACCAGCGAGTCAACCGGTCTGCAACCGTAATCGCGGCTGATCTGCAGAACGCATTCGCGGTTGCTGCCAGACAACGCGAGCCGGTTCGTATTCAGGCGGATGCGGCGACCCGCAGCTACCAGTTCGTGGACCGCAAGACGGGAGCGATCCTTCGCATCAGGACTTTCTACGGCGACACCTCTGAGTATCGCCTCACGAAGCTGGTCTTCACGCCGTCGACGATAGACGTTTTTCCGAGTGGTATTTCATCCGCGGCTCTAACCATCGATATGGCCAACGGCGATTACACCAAGCAGATCACCGCAAGCACCGCCGGCTTCATTCGGACAATGCCAAAAACATGAAAATCTCACTTCGCAGTTTCAGTGCGGGCAGAATCGTTCCGCGACTTGCCAGCGAAAAGGTCCGCCAGGGATTCGTCCTCGTCGAGGTCATCGTCGCGATGGTCATCCTGGCAATTGCGGTTTCTTCTCTGGCGGCTCTCATGTATTCAGTGTCGCAAAGCGGCATGAAGCAAACCGGTAACGCGTACCGAAACGGTGTACTGATGCAAGAGGTGAATCGCCTCGAGGCGCTCCCGTACGATTCGCTTCCGATAAGTACCACGAGCTATTCGCAGAGCAGCGGGAACTACGCCCACACGCGTGTAGTCACCATCGCTCAGCCAGTCGCCAACGTGAAGACGGTAAAAGTAGTGATAACCCCCGTGAACGCGCGCTACAAGAAGGATTCGGTGATGTTCTCTCGCACTCGCGCGCGTACTTCCAAGTACCTCTGCGTAACCTGCCAATGAGAAATCAATCCGTATCGCGCGCGCGTCGCGGCTTCACACTGATCGAGCTCATTGTGGGAATGGTGATCTTCGCGATCGTCGGTGCCTTATTCACCAAGTTGCTCTCGACCCAGGGAAAATTCTTCGACAAACAGGGAATGGGGAACGCGGCGCGTAACGTTTCCCGCGCGTCCCTCAACCGTGTCGTTTCGGACTTTCGAATGATCGAAGCCACCGGCGGCGTGGTGGCCGCAAGTGGGACGTCTCTTACGCTCAGGATACCGTTCGCCATCGGCGTGGAGTGTGCGGATGCATCGGGATTCACTCACTTGACACTGTTGCCCGTCGACTCGACAACCTACGCGACGGCTTCGTTCTACGGTTACGCGTGGAGAAGCTCCACGACCGGCGTCTACACCTACGTCGACGGCGCAATCGAATCAGCCGGAGATCCGGCCATTTGCGCTGCCCAACTTATTACGACGGTGCCAGGCGGGAAAGTTGTACGCGTGAGCCCGACGGTTCCTGCAAATGCGGGACTCGGCACCCCGGTGTTCCTCTACAACAAGGTTCGATACGAGTTCAAAGCGTCTACCGCGGTTCCTGGCAAGCTCGGGCTTTACCGCACCGTCATCGCCGCGAACGGTGGCGAGACTTCCGAGGAGCTGGTAGCGCCTTTTGCGAGCACCGCCAGCTGGAAATTCTTCACGCTGAACGGCGGCTCCGTCGCGCAGACGGCTCCGCCGGGAAACCTCAGTGATATTCGTGGTCTCGAGCTCCATCTGGACGGGATCAGCGAGAATATCCTGCCCGGAAAAACCACAAACGAACAAGCACCTTTTACCACCGCGGTCTTCTTCAAGAACCGCACTAACTAGCCGAGAGGCTTACCCTATGCTGAACAACACTGAGCGCCGCGGTTTCGCCCTTCCTGTAGCCATTCTCGTCATTTCGGTTCTGACGATCATGATAGCCGGCGGCTTTTCGCTGGTGAGTGCGGAGCGCAGATCGGTTGCCGACCAGAAGTCTCAGATCTCCGCGTTTCGGATCGCCGAGCAGGGTCTCGAGATTTACCTGGTTCGCCGGGACTCACTGCTTTCAGGAACGCCGGGGTACAAGAAGGTGCCGGGACAGAAGGACAGCGTAATCATCAATATGACTGGCGGCTACGCCAACGTGTCGCTGACGCGTCTTCGCGCACCGCGAGGCAATCAGTCTGGTCTCTACGTCATCCGTTCGAAGGGGGTCGAGACCGAGGGTGCGTATGCAGGCACGCCCCAAGGTGTCCGCACGGTGGCTCAGTACGTTCTGTGGGAGCCCGCGCCAATGCAGGTTCTTGCCGGATGGACCGCGCTCTCCGGGTTGCAGAAAAACGGTGCGGCCGGAACGATCGGTGGCATAGACGTGTGCGGTATGTCGGATACGGTTGCAGGTGTAGTGGTCCCGCTCAATCCCGGCTACACGGGGAAGACGGTGGCGGTGGGAGATCCGCCAATCGATACTGTTGCCCCGGACTCTGTAGAAATCGACTGGAATGCGATCGTGAACCAGAACGCAATCCAGGCGACAATAACGATTCCGGGTGGGTCCTTCCCGTCCGTAGCCGCGTTCGCGGACACCACCTACTATCCGATCATCCGTATCAATCAGGCTGACTATACGATTCCTAATTCCGGACAGGGGATGATTATCGCCACCGGGAATATCACCATCAGCGGCAGTACTTCGTGGAACGGAGTGCTGCTCGTTGGGGGCGATATTACCTCCAACGGCGATAACGGCGTTTACGGTGCGACGATAAGCGGCTTGAACGTCAAGCTCGGAACGTACGTCCCATCTTCAACCGCCAACGGTACGAAGGAATACAAATTCAACTCGTGCGAAGTATCTAAAGCCACGAGTCCGGCCGGTGCGCTCGTCACGCTGCGCAACACGTGGGTCGACAACTGGGTAGAGTACTAATGGCAGGTCAGCAGGCCGATAAGCTGGAGCAGCCCCGCGGGATGGTCATCGCGGAGCTGCTGATGGCGTTGCTGCTGCTCGCAGTCGCGGTCTCCTCATTGGCGGCACTGATGTACTCGGTATCGCGCCGCGCGGACGAGCCGGAAAAGGTCACGTGCGTGGGAAAGAGCGTCGTCACATCTCCAAAGTGCGTCGCGGAAGCGGCTGGTGGCGGGGCGTCGAAGCTGTTGCGCTCGGGCACTGATGCAGTGTGCTCGGGCAAATCGGGGTCCGCCGTTCGGGAGTGCAGAGACTCGCTCCTCGCTCGTGGCAATCACGAAACGGTTCTGGTGCCGCGCACTGATTCGGCATCGTTGGCGATGATCGCCAAGAAAGAAAAGAAACCCACGGTGCGTACGGATCGCGGATTCATCCACTAGCAAACACGGGTGGTCGGTAGCCAAAACGACTGAACCATGCACTGAATAAAAAAAGCCCGCGCGAGAGCGCGGGCTTTCTTGTTGGGAGGCAAATCACACGCGCCTCTTTAGCGCCTCGTGTCGTAACGGCTAGCGTTGCGGTCGAAGGTCGCTTGCTGGCTCGCGTTTAGTGCGGCCCTGATCTCGGCGCGCTCCTGGTCGCGAACGGAGTTGATCTGGGAGACGAGCGATCCGTTATTCTTGGCTTCCTTGCGAAGGTCGCGGTACTGCGCGTCATATCTTTTCTCGATCGCGCGAACCTGCTGGCGTTCCGACTTGGTGAGCTTGATGCCGTGGAGGAGCGCATTGTCCTGGTCATCGGCGCGGCGCAGAGCGTCGCGCTCGGCGCGATCCTGCACCTTGTCCATATCTCGCGCAGCGGCCTTCGCTTTTGATGCAGGCTGGGCGGGTATAGCAGGCGTTGCACGCGTTCCGGGACCACCAGGCTGAGCACGTGTAGCAGGCACTGCCGGCGTCGCGCGCGGCGCTGTCGTCGCCGTGGGGTGCGGGGCCGAGGCTGTGTGCCCCCCTTTCTGGGCGCTTGCAAGGGTGGCGCAGGTCATCAAGAGGCCGGTAACGGCAACCGCGTGCGTGAGATACTTCGAGTTCATATCTGTACTCCGGATTCGGGTGGATCTGGATAATACCCCAGGGAGGACGGATGGGTGCGGCGGAGAGATGCGAATTGAAACCGACCATATTGCAGATGTAAGTTAGGGTTGCAGCGGATTCCCCGTCCGCACGAAATCAACCAGCAGGCCAGCCCGCCCGAATGAAAATCCTCGTAATCGAAGACGATCCCACCGTCGGACAGTTCGTAAAGCGGGGGTTCGAGGAGCAGCGTTGGGGCGTGGACCTGGTCGCCAACGGCGACGACGGCGAAGCCCGCGCGATCGCCGAAGAATACGACGTGATCATCCTTGACATGCGTCTGCCCGGGAAATCGGGTTCGCAGGTGCTGCACGACCTGCGTGCACGGGGTTTCGACCGGCCGGTTCTGATTCTGACGGCGCAGGACGCGGTCGATTCGAAGGTCGAGACGCTGCGTGCCGGCGCGGACGATTACGTCACCAAGCCGTTCGCCTTCGAAGAGCTCCTGGCGCGGGTGGAGGCGCTATCCAGGCGCCCGCGCGCGCGCCTGTCTCCCGTACTCAAGGTTGCCGACCTGGCCCTCAATCTCGATACGAGGGAAGTGTCCCGCGGCGGTGTCTCGCTGGAGCTTACTCCCAAAGAGTACACCGTTCTCGAGTACCTGATGCGCCACGCGGGGCGCGTCATGAGCCGGACTCTGATCACCGAGTACGCATGGGGGTATCACTTCGATCCTGGCACAAACATCGTCGACGTAGTGATAAACCATCTGCGAAAAAAGATCGACGCGGCGAGCTCTCGCAAACTGATTCACACCATCCGCGGCGTCGGGTACGTGATACGCGAAGAGAGCGGCGGCAACAGGGGTAGCTGAGGAAGTGATCTCGACGCGGCTCAAGCTCACGCTTGCCTTCGTGGTGGGACTGGCAGGAGTAAGCCTGGCGCTGTTCGTGTCGCTCCTCACCGCGAGAAAC
Source organism: Gemmatimonadaceae bacterium (assembly GCA_046262755.1). GTDB lineage: Bacteria > Gemmatimonadota > Gemmatimonadetes > Gemmatimonadales > Gemmatimonadaceae > UBA4720. Next base: position 179,469 of record JBHEME010000004.1, read on the forward strand.
GACGCGGTCTATCATGACATAGCTCAATACGCGGCGGCGCAGGGAGATCTCGCCGCACGCGTTATCAGCGAGGCCGCGCAGTCGGGTCAGAAGTTACTGGCACCCGAAGATTCTTCGGGCATTCCAAGAGTGTCCCGGGCGCTCGTAGATCGATTGGCTGGCATTCCCGGATACATCGTGATTGTCGACACCGCTGGCAGGGCCGTGTATCGGTCGGACGACGTGATGCGCCTCGCCCAGTCCGACATGTCGACACTGCAGGCGCAGCTGGCCGACCTCCCGAAGTCGGGTGAAGCTCTCATCTTCGGTCTGGATTCACTTCAGGACAAGCTGCTTTTCGTCTCGCACTCGCTCCCGCCCGAAGTCGGTGGCATCGGCCGGATCGCGTCCGGGACTTCCGCCGGCCGCGCAACCACCATTCCACGCCAGTACATGTGGGCCGCGTTCCTCGTCTCCCCACTCATAATAGTTGCCGCAGCAATCGGCGCTTTTCTCTTTCTGGGCCGAACGCAGCGTCAGCTTGGGGAAATCACTTCCGAGGTGGCGGCAATTACTGACGGACGCAGTCTCCACCGGCGCCTGGCTCTCAGTGACGACAGCACCGATTTCGAGGATCTCGTTACTACGCTCAATGCCATGATCGGAAGACTCGAAACGTCGTTCGGGGCATTGCGACGTTTCACGGCGGACGCGAGCCACGAGCTCAAGACGCCACTCGCCGTCCTGCGCGCCGATGTGGAAAGAGCAATGGCGGAGTCGTCGACTCAAACCGAACGCATGATCGCGCTGGAGGAAGCGTTGCAGGAAGTGCGGAGAATGACGGACCTGGTCGAGAGTCTCCTCACGCTCGCTCGCGCGGATGAAGGAAGGTTCGACATACACCGCGAACCGGTAGAGCTGCAGCCGCTGGTCCAGGAGGTTTACGAGACAGCGCTCATACTCGGGGAAGCTCAGGGCATAACGGTGAACCTTCCATTTACGGCCGATGTGGTCGTAATGGCGGACCGAACCCGGCTGCGGCAACTGTTCCTTAATCTCGTGACCAACGCGATCAAGTACACTCCGGCGGGGGGCAAAGTGGAGCTCGGGGTGGGCCGGCACCCCGACAACGTGACCTTCGCGGTGCGTGATACGGGCATTGGGATATCGGCAGCGGATTTCCCCCACATCTTTGAGAGGTTCTGGCGGGCAGACAGGGTGCGCTCGCGGATGTCGGAGCGTGGCGGCTTCGGATTGGGCCTGGCGATCAGCCAGTGGATCGCCCAGGCCCACGGAGGCACACTTACCGCATCTTCCCGACTCGGCCGCGGGAGTCTCTTCACCGTCACCCTCCCAATTGAGAACGACCTGCAGCGAACGTAGCGCGTAATGATTCCTTAATCGCCTGGTTAGATCGCTTTCATCAACTCCTAACCGCGGGGCTATCGAGTTCCGGGTAGCACTCCAAGAGCTTGTGGAGTCCGAACCCGGAGATGAAATGCTTGACCGGCTGATCGAGTCCAGGAAACGGCGCGACAATTCGCATGGCGCGTCGGTCGCGAGCGTCGCCGCTCATACCGTCGTCATCGGGGTCGCGCTTTATGCGACCGCCCAGGCCCGGGTGGAACCACCCCGCCCGGCGGAAATCGTCCATCTTGCGTTTCCGGCGCCCACGCACCAGTCGGCATCGCTTTCGACAACTAAGCCGCTTCGCGCGGCAATCCGTACGCAGCAGATGATTTTTGTGGAGCCCAGGCTGGATTTGCACCTTCCGCCGGTAGAGGCCCCGCCAATCGACAACCATGCGCCGGTGCTTGTGCCGGGAGAGGGGACGGTCTTCGCCACGCCGCCCGGATCCGGTGCAGCGGGCCTGGGATCCGGCAACGATCCATACCGTGCTGAAGATGTGGAGAAGCCCGTAATTCTCGTGCCGGGGACCGAAGCGCCTCACTATCCCGAGAGCCTCAGGCTCGCGGGGATCGAAGGCCAGGTAATTGCCGTTTTTGTGGTGGACGAATCGGGTCGGGTAGAGCAGGAATCGATTCGTTTCGTTCGCTCCGACAATGTCCTCTTTGAACGTGAGGTAAAGCTTGCGCTCCTGAGGATGCGTTTCGTGGCAGCGGAAATCGGTGGGCGAAAAGTCAGGCAGCTGGTGCAGGCCCCGTTCGTCTTCACGCTCAAACCGTAGGTAAACCTTTCGTAATACTTATTCATTGATTCTTAATCTTGACGCTATTCCGCCGGCCCACGGGCCGGAACAGTTTTCGTTCACGCCCATCCCACCAGGTGAGGAATGTTCAACCAACTGATCGAGTCGAAACCGAAGAAGGAAAAGATGGCCGGCGGTACTCTTTTCAGTATCATCTTCCACACGGTCCTGATCGGCGGAGCGGTGTACGCGACTGCGCGCGCCGGGATCAAGGACGAGAAGACGAAGGCTGAAAAGATTCAGTTCGTCGAAATGAAGAAGGAGCCGCCGAAGCCGGAGCCGGACAAGCCGCCTCCGCCGAAGGAGGTCGTGATCAAGCCGCCACCGCCGAAGGGATTCCAGGTTTTGCGCGCTCCGCTGAAGATCGACATCAAGATCCCGGAGATCGATCTTTCCAAAGCGGTTACCAACGAAAATGACTTCAGTGGCAAGGGTGTAAAGGGCGGCGTTGCCAACGGTGTCGTCGGTGGGAAAGCGATCGTCGACAACCAGACCTACTTCGAGTTCCAGGTCGAGAAACCGGCCGAGATGCTCTCCGACAGCCCGAAGCCACGGTATCCGTCCGTTCTCGAAAGCTCAGGCATTGCTGGCGAGGTTCAGGCACAGTTTGTGGTGAATACAGACGGCAGGGCTGACATGAGTGAATTCAAAGTGCTGAAATCGACCAACGAGCTTTTCACCCAGGCGGTCAAGAACGTTCTGCCAAGGATGCACTTCAGCCCGGCAATGATCGGTGGCAAGCCAGTAAAGCAACTCGTACAGCAGTCGTTCCAGTTCGCGGTTCCTCGCTAACAAATCTTCCGGAGCAAAAAAAATGCAGCTGTCACTACTCGACATTTACAACCAGATGGCCGGCTTCGCCCGGGGAATCGTGTATGTCCTGGCGATCATGTCCATCTGGTCCCTATCCATCGCTATCAAGAAGTGGTGGGACATGCGCAAGGCGCAGGCTGAGACTCGCAAGTTCGCTCCCGAATTCTCTCAGTTCCTCGAGGAAGACAATCTTGGCGAAGCGGTCACGCTCGCCGACAAATACAAGAAGTCGCACGTGGCGCGCGTGCTCGGTGGAGCTCTTACCGAGATTCGCCCGCTGATTCAGGATGGCTCCGTGACCGTCGGGGATATCAATTCGGCAGAGCGCGCGGTCGAGCGCGAGATGCTGATGACGATCACCGACCTCAAGCGCGGGCTCGGCGTCCTCGCGACAGTGGGCGCCACGGCTCCCTTCGTCGGACTACTGGGAACCACCATGGGAATCGTGAATGCGTTCGCCGGAATGGCGGCGTCGGGGTCGGGCGGTCTTTCCGCGATTTCTTCGGGTGTATCGGAGGCCCTCATTACGACTGCATTCGGTCTCATCGTCGCGATTCCGGCGGTGTGGCTCTTCAACTACTTCCAGGTGAAGATCGACAACCTTACGGCGGAGATGACCTACACGTCGAAGGAAATGATCGACTACATGATCAAGAACGTCACCGGCACCGGAGAGTTCGGCCGCTCGCGCTTCACGCGTGAGTTCAACACAACTGCTACGGCTGGCTCCGCTCCGATCTCGCAGTAAGAAGAGGAGGATACTTCTATGGCGATGTCAGCCGGAGCGGCAAAAGGTGTAAAGGCGGAGCCGAACGTGACGCCGATGATCGACGTCATGCTGGTTCTGTTGATCATCTTCATGCTGGTCATCCCCGCGATCAACTCGGGATTCAGAGCAGTGCCGCCAATGGGCACCAATCTGAAGCCGCACCCCGAAGAAGACACCGACCAGGTGCTCGGAATCGACGCGGATGGACAGTACTACCTCAACAAGAAAGCAATCCACAACGCAGATCTGCCGAAGCTGTTGAAGGCGATCTTCGAGAACAGGGAGGAAGACAAGCTCCTCTACATCAAGGCGCACAAGGATCTTGCGTATGGCAAGGTTCTGGACGCGATGGACATCGCTTCGCACAATGATGTGCGTGTGACGGGCATGATCACCGACCAGCGTCCGGGCACGGTCTCTCTCATCGGCAGCGACAACATCGCGGCGGCCGGCGGAGGGAAGAAATAATGTCCATGTCCTCAGGATCAGTGGGCGGCCTCACCAACGAGCCCAACGTGACGCCGATGATCGACGTGCTGCTGGTGCTGTTGATCATCTTCATGCTGGTCATTCCGATGTCGCGGAAGGCGATCGATCTGCAGCTTCCCGATCCGACGCCGGACGATACGAATCAGGGTCCGCCGCCGTCGCAGATAGTGCTGGAAGTCCTTCCCGGAGATGTGTTCAAGGTGAACTCTCAGCCGATTCCGAAGAACGAGCTGGCGAAGAAGCTCAAGGAGATCTACGATCCGCGGCCCGAGAAGATCATTTTCGTGAAGGGTGACGAGAAGGTGAAGTACGAGAGCGTCATCTGGGCGATGGACGTATCACGTGGTGCCGGTGTCAAGGTGATTGGCGTTCCGCCCAAGGACGTGAAGTAGCTACGCGTTATCGCCCGCCAGTCGGGTTACCGCTCCGGAAGGAAGAGCGGTGGAAAGGGATCATGGCGTCGCTGCTCGTGCACGCACTGATCCTTTTTCTCATTCTGGCGCCAGTCGTCGGGTCATCAAATTTCACACACGATCCGACGGTGGGCGGAGGCGGCGCCGGGCCGGCGGGTGGCGGCGGCGGTGGAAATGAGGGTCCGACTTCGCGTGAGCAGCACCTCGAGTTCGTGCGTGTAAGATCCGATCCGACGGTGATGCCCAGGGTGAAGCCGATGAGTGTTCCGCCGGTGAAGCCGCAGGAGCCAAAGCCGCAGGTGGAGTCTCCGGTTGTTCCCGCGCCGCCGACAACATCGAGTGCGACTACGGCGACAGAGGTGGCATCCGGTCCTGGAAGGGCCGGCACATCGGGAGCAGGACCTGGAACCGGAGGAGGCATCGGCAGCGGCGAGGGAACCGGAAAGGGAAGCAGCGTCGGCCCCGGCACTGGCGGAGGGCCGGGCAAGGATTATCCGCCGACGCTACGAGATCTGTTCATACCACCGCTGCCCGCGCCCGACAGAATAAAACCTTATCATCTCATCGCCTGGTTTGACGTCGATGAAAAGGGCACGGCGACCTTGATCGCGTTCAATCCATCGAAGGATGGTGGATACAACAGAAAGCTCACCGAGGTATTACGATCACTGCGCTTTCGTCCGGGCGTCCACGCCGACGGCACACCAATGCGCGATACCGTCGACGTGCACTTCATTTTCTAGCTCGATTCCCTAGCAAAAACAGCCCTGTCAGGGTAACTTCTGCCCGCCGCGTAGAGGGAGACACCCCGGCGGAAACCGTGCGCCAGAGGGCGAGCGTTGACAACCAGAACATCCACGATCGACGGACAAGCTCAGTCGTCGCGCGAGTTCGTAAAGGCGCTGACGCTCACGGACGCGACCATGCTGGTTGCCGGCTCGATGATCGGCTCGGGAATATTCATCGTTTCCGCCGACATCGGCCGCACGGTCGGGTCACCTTTCTGGCTGCTGATGGCGTGGATCGTCGCTGGCATTGTGACCATGCTCGGCGCGCTGGCGTACGGCGAGCTCGCGGCGATGTATCCCCGGGCAGGCGGCCAGTACGTGTTCCTCCGAGAGTCCATGGGTCCGCTCATGGGCTTTCTTTACGGTTGGACCCTCTTCGTCGTAATCCAGACGGGCACGATCGCGGCGGTGGCGGTCGCTTTCGGTCGATTTCTCGGCGTGCTCTGGCCAAGTGTAGGTCCCGACCGCTACGGATGGTTTCCGCAATTGAACTTTTCGCTGCCAGGCGGTCCAGTCGAGCTCGGATTATCCCCGCAGCGGCTCATGGCGCTCGTCACGATCTGGATCCTTACGTGGGTGAATCTGCGCGGGATCAAAGAAGGCAAGCTCGTTCAGACAACGCTCACGGTGGTAAAAACGGGCGCTCTCGCAGCGATCATTCTCCTCGGATTCACGCTTGGGCGGCATCCGGAAGCCGTCACGGCAAATTTTTCCAGCGGCAACTTCAACAACGTCCCATTCAGCTCGGCGCTTCTGGTCGCGTTCGGAGCGGCGCTGGTCGGCTCGCTTTTCTCGAGCGACGCGTGGAACAACGTGACATTCGCGGCAGCCGAAGTTCATTCCCCGCAGCGGAATCTTCCGCGGGCGCTGATTTTCGGAACCGGCCTGGTGAGTCTTCTCTACATTCTCGCCAACGTCTCGTACCTGAACGTCTTGCCGCTGCACGGCGTCAAGGACGGCGCGACGGTCCTCGACCGGGGCATTCAGTTCGCGACTCAGGATCGCGTCGCCAGCGCGGTGGCGGAAACCATTTTTGGCGCCGCGGGCGCATCGATCATGGCTGCCGCGATCCTCATTTCGACGTTCGGCTGCAACAATGGCCTGATTCTCTCGGGCGCGCGGGTCTATTACGCGATGGCGAGAGACAGGTTGTTCTTCACGCGCGCGGGACACCTGAATCGTCACAGCGTTCCCGCCTTCGCGTTGATCACTCAGTCGATCTGGACGAGTTTCCTCTGTCTCACCGGTACATACGGCCAGCTTCTGAACTACGTGATCTTCGCCGCACTCATCTTCTACGTTCTTACGACCGTGGGGCTGTTCCGGTTGAGGAAGCTTCGCCCCGACGCGGAGCGGCCGTACCGCGCAGTCGGCTACCCTCTTCTTCCCGCACTTTACATCCTTCTCGCATCAGCGATAGCGGTGATACTGCTGATTGCGGACAAAACACGGGGCGAGGCCCTGTCCGGGCTCGTCATCGTGTTGCTTGGTGTTCCCGTTTATTTCCTCTGGCGCAAGATGGAAGGAGCGCCCGCTCGCTGAGCGCAAAGTCGGCGTCGCCGACTGGTATTTACTCCTGGAGAATTAAAGAATGAATCGGAAGGCAGTCATAGCGCGTATAGTCACCCTCGTACTGGCACTCGCCGCGGTACCCGGCGCCCGATCGATGCAAGCGCAGGGCGTAGCAGAGAATCGGACCGATAGCTCGGTGGCAGCTGCGGCCACGGGCACTGCGCAGCCAGTTCCCGTCGAGCACAAGCCGGGCGGCGAGGCCAACCTCGTCATTCCAGATCTCTCCCAGGTGAGCTTCCTCGGAGGTATCCATGGCCGATCACTTCTCATGGGTGGACTGGTCGTCTGCGCGCTCGGCCTTCTGTTCGGGCTCGTGTTCTATAGCCAGCTAAAGCGTATGGCCGTACACGGCTCGATGCGGGAGATCTCGGAGCTGATTTACGAGACCTGCAAGACTTACCTGATCACGCAGGGAAAATTCATTCTCATTCTCGAAGTCTTCATCGGCCTCGTGATCCTTCTTTACTTCGGGTTCCTGCTGAAGTTCGCGGCCACGAAGGTTGCGATCATTCTGCTCTTCAGTCTGGTCGGGATCGCTGGCAGCTACGGTGTCGCCTGGTTCGGGATTCGGATCAACACGTTCGCGAACTCGCGTACGGCATTCGCGAGTCTTCGTGGCAAACCGTACCCGTGCTATTCAATCCCGCTCAAGGCCGGTATGAGCATAGGAATGCTTCTCATCAGCGTCGAGCTGGTGATCATGCTTTTCATCTTGCTTTTCATTCCGGGTGACTACGC
>JBHEME010000005.1:0-61980 GCA_046262755.1 Gemmatimonadaceae bacterium
GACCGGCGCCGAGGCCATCCATCCCGGCTATGGATTTCTCTCTGAGCGCGAGTGGTTCGCGCGCGCAGTGAGGGATGCGGGAATTGTCTGGGTTGGACCGCCTGCGGAGGCAATTGCCGCAATGGGAAGCAAAACCGCCGCTCGCGCTTTGGCGGTCGAGAACAATGTACCGGTGGTTCCCGGAACGACAGAGCCGCTCGACAGCATTAAAGCCGCCGAGAAAGCGGCGAAGAAATTTGGATATCCCGTTCTTCTCAAAGCCGCAGCGGGCGGGGGCGGCAAGGGGATGCGCGTCGTATCGAGCGCCAAGGAGCTCCCAGCCGCACTGGATGCCGCGAGACGCGAATCAAAGAATGCTTTCGGCGACGATGCGGTCTATCTGGAGAAATTCGTGGTCGAGCCCCGCCACGTCGAGATCCAGATTCTGGCTGACGCACACGGCACGGTGCTGTCGCTCGGCGAACGCGAGTGTTCGGTGCAGCGACGACATCAGAAGATGATCGAGGAGGCTCCAAGCGTGGCCGTGACGCCCGAACTCCGAAAGAGAATGGGCGAGACGGCGGTTCGCGCCGCCAGGGCAGCCGGCTACGTCAACGCCGGTACCTGCGAGTTTCTCCTCGACAACAGGGGCGAGTTCTATTTCCTGGAGATGAATACTCGACTTCAGGTCGAGCATCCTGTCACGGAGCTTGTCACAGGGATCGATTTGGTTCAGTGGCAGCTGCGCATCGCTGCCGGTGAGAAGTTGCCATTCCGGCAAGAAGACATCGTACCTCGCGGCTGGGCTATGGAGTGCCGCATCACGAGCGAGGATACAGCGCACGGATTTCTTCCTTCCACCGGACGCATTCAGTACCTGCACCTGCCGAGCGGTCCCGGAGTTCGATGGGATGGCGGAATCGAGTCGGGGAGCGAGATCGGACTCTATTACGATCCGATGCTTGCCAAGCTCATTGTTTGGGGGACGGACAGGGAGCAAGCAGTGCGCCGCATGCGCCGCGCTCTGGTCGATCTCATTATCCAAGGCGTGGAGACCTCGCGAGACTTTCACATCCGTGTGATGGACGACGCCGAGTTTCAGCGAGGGGAGATAGACATTCAATGGCTGGAGCGGCGGCTTCAATCGATACTGGATAGAGCCGCGCCGCCTGCCGCCAAGTTAGTCGCCGCAATTGCCGCGGCGCTGCTGGCCGATCGCGATCGCCGTGCGCGTGCAACTGCGGGGGTGTCGGTGGAACCCAAGTCGGGAGCGGAATCGGCGACGATTGATTCCTGGAAGCAGGCCGCGCGCAGCGAGGGTCTCCGCGACTAATGGCGTCGATCGTGAGCTTACCCATAGACTCCATCGCGGCGGGTGGAGATGGCGTGGGACGAAGTGAAGGGCTGGTGGTTTTCGTGCCGCGCACAGCACCAGGCGACGTCGTCACTGCGCAGATAGCCGGCAAGGGACACTTCGCGCGTGGCGCGCTTCGCACAATCCTGGCGCCGTCCCCAGTTCGCATCGATCCGCCATGTCGGCACTACACACACGATCGGTGTGGTGGGTGTCAGGTGCAGCACATGACGTACGAATCGCAACTCGTCGCCAAGCAGACCATCATTCGTGACGCGCTGCACCGCATTGGCAAGCGCAGCATCGCTCCTCCGGTAGTGGTTCACAGCCCGAAAGAATGGCGTTACCGAACGAAGCTCACATTGGCCCTACGTCGAAAGGGCTCGAGGTGGATTGCTGGTCTGCATCCATACGACAATCCGGCAAGAGTCTTTGCTCTGGCGGACTGCCCCATCACCGACGGCGAGGTCGTCGCCACCTGGCGCGAGGTGATGCTGGCGGACCAGTACTTCCCCGACGCGAGCGAGCTGCGCGGAAGCATCCGCATCACCAGCGAAGGGCCCACCTTCGTGATGATCGGTGGTCGGAGCTGGGCGGCGCGAGAGCAGTTTCGCGCAGCGACACCGTCGCTCTCAGCGATATGGTGGGAGCCCGAAGCCAACGAGCCATCGCCGCGACGTCTCATTTATGACAAAAGGCGGGACAAATCGCCGAGTGCTTCCTTCGCCCAGGTGAACGCTGAGATGGCTGAAATTCTCCGATCCTACGTCGTGGAACGCGCGCTGTCGCTGCAGCCGGAGAAAGCGGTCGACGCTTACGCCGGCGCCGGGTACACTGCGATTGCTCTGAGTGGTCAGGGTGTCACTGTGACCGCAATCGAGCTCGATCAGGAAGCGTCAGCGTGGTCGGCGGAAAAGCTCGGGCCGCCATCTCGCTCCGTGCGCGGACGCGTGGAGGATGCGCTGCCCGCCGCGCTTCCGGCAGACGTCGTCATCATAAATCCCCCAAGGGCGGGGGTCGACGCGCGAGTTACGGATCTGCTCGAGGCAAAATCGACGAGTACGCGTGGTTTGATTTACGTGAGTTGCAATCCGGCAACTCTCGCCCGCGACGTGGCACGGCTTCCCAGCTACGAGATCAAGAGCATTCGGGCTTTCGATATGTTTCCGCAGACAGCACATGTGGAGACGGTGTGCGAGCTCAGACCGGCTGCGCAAGCGGCGTGAAGTACGTCGTCGAGTTGAACGGCGAGCGCAAATCGGTCTCTCTCGAGCCGGAGACGGTCCGCTACGAAAATGACCTGCCTGTGCGAGTGGAATTATCGGAGATGGAGGACAGTCCCGTCGGGATGGTCAAGCTCGGCGCCGACGTCTATCGAGTAGTCGCTGCGAAGCGCGAAGGGCGTGGCCGCTACACGCTTTGGGTCGATGGTTATCGGTTCGAAACCGAAGCCCTCGACGAGCGCACGCGGGCGATTCGTGATTTAAGCGCGGCCAACACCGGTCCTGTGGGGCCGGCGCCGATAGTGGCTCCTATGCCAGGGCTGATAGTGCGAGTGAACGTCAGAGTCGGCGATCACGTCGATGCGGGGCAGGGCGTCGTCGTTATGGAGGCGATGAAAATGGAGAACGAGCTCCGCGCCGTGGCGCCAGGTACCGTGAAGTCAATCGAAGTGACGGCCGGCACTGCTGTGGAAAAGGGGACACTTCTAGTCGCGCTTGCATAACGGCCTCGGATCGCACGCAGCAGAGCTGCCCAAGTACATGACTTGCGTCGGTGCATCGCGACTTCCTCCAGAGAAAACAATGTCATCGAGTCTCGATTCAATCGAACAGCAGGTGACGTCGACGGCAGTACAGCAAGTCAGTCAGCGCCTCGGGATCGATCCGGCGGTTGCGCAGCAAACAATCAGCGCTGCAATTCCCGTCATCACGTCCGCACTCGCGAAGCGTGCGCAGTCCGGCGCGGCCGACGCGATCCATCGCGAGGCAACCAAGCAGGCTTCGGCTCCAGCCGCGGGCAATCCGCTTCCCCAGGTGCTCGGTGATCAGCACAGTGATGTGCAGCGTCGCATAAGTGACGCAGCCGGGATCAGCTCTGAAGACGCGGGGAAAATTCTCGGCGCGATTGCCCCAGCCGTCATGCGTGGCATCGGAGAGCACGTTCAGCGCGAGGGAATCGCGCCAAACCAACTCGCCGATGTTCTCAATTCACGCACGAAGTCCGCTCGCTAGCGCGACCGCTCTAACGCGAGATTGTAATCCGGCCGCAAGCTTTCTCCCGCGGGCACAGGCGTTGCTTTGCACCTCCCTATCACTCTAGGGTTGGGGAGGCATCGTGATCTCAACACGAAACTTGATATTCGGCTCCGCATTATCCATCGCGGCTCTCATTTCCGCTGCGAGGGCCAGTGCGCAGGCCGCAGCAACGATCTGTAATGATGGAACGACTTCGATTTCTTCCGGCCGCGGCGCGTGTTCCGGACACGGTGGGGTCGACCGAAAGGCCGTTAAGGCGCAGAAGAAAGTCGTCAAGTCTGAGACGAAGGCCGCGAAGGCCGTTACGAGAACAACTCCCGGCTCTCAAGTCACAACCATTTGCGCCGACGGGACAACTTCGAACTCTACAGGTCGCGGAACATGCTCGGGTCATGGGGGCGCGCGCGGAGCGGAAGCAACGTCCAAGACGAGCGGTGCGCCGATTCCTGCTCCATCGACGGCGGCTTCGCCGCGATCAGTCTCCGTTCCCCGCGCCTCTGCCAGAGCGAGAGTGCGCGCAAACACCAACTCGGCCGTGGCGGGATCAGGGGCGGCCGATGATAACAATCCTGCCGGCGCAATCGCTCGCTGTCGGGACGGTCTCTACTCGCACGCACAGCATCGTCGCGGCGCATGTGGTCATCACGGGGGAGTAGCGAGCTGGATGTAAAAGGACTTTTTTTCGTAAGAAAAAAAGGCCGAGCTCGCTCGGCCTTTTTTTTTTGCGCTTTTTCCTCGATGATCCTGGCGAAACGCCGAAGTTCACGCTCGCGCGTGACCCTCTGACGCAGTTGACTTCCCCCCAGGCGTCAGATACCTTAAAAGGCTGTCGGAAAACCACTTAGTCGTTGTCAACCGCTCGGAACCCAACTCGAAATTAAAGGGGGCCGGCTCTTACACATAGTTCGCTTCTATGAAGACATACTCCGCGACCCCGCGGGATATCGAGCACCAATGGTACATCGTCGATGCCGAGGACATGGTCCTGGGTCGTTTGGCGACGGAGGTGGCGAAGATCATCCGGGGCAAGCACAAGCCGACGTTCACACCGCACATGGATACAGGCGACAACGTGATCGTCATCAACGCGGCCAAGGTTCGCGTCACCGGCAAGAAGGCGGAGCAGAAGCGGTACTTCCGGCACACGGGTTATATGGGACACGAGCGCTTCATGCCGTTCGAGCGGATGCTGAGACAGCACCCTGAGCGCGTGATCGAGAAGGCGGTCTACGGCATGCTTCCCAAGACTGCTCTCGGCCGCCAGAAGCTCCGCGGCAAGCTGCGTGTATTCGCCGATGCGAAGCACACCCATGCAGCGCAGCAACCGAAAGTGCTCGACCTCAACAAAAAGAGCGACAAGTAAATGGCAGAGAACACCACGCACACCATCGGCCGGCGGAAGGAAGCCGTGTGCCGTCTTTACATCAAGCCAGGCTCTGGAAAATGGTCGGTGAACGGGCGCACGCTTGGTGATTATTTCCCGCGTCCGGCCCACGTTTCCGCCATTCAGCAGCCATTTACTATCACCGATACGCTGGGACGTTTCGATGTCAAAGCGAAAGTCGAGGGCGGTGGACTCACCGGTCAGGCCGGCGCGCTCCGTCTTGCTGTTGCTCGCGCTCTGGTCAAGCTCGACGAGTCGCATCGACGCAAGCTGCGGGATCTGCAGCTGCTGACGCGTGACGCGAGAGCGGTCGAGCGGAAGAAGCCCGGTCGTCCGAAGGCAAGAAAGAAGTTCCAGTTCTCGAAGCGTTAACCCGAAGGAATCACTATTTAATGGCTCAGCCAAACCTGGAGCAGCTACTCGAAGCCGGTGTTCATTTCGGACACCAGACGCGCCGCTGGAATCCGAAGATGCGTCGTTTCATCTTCGCCGAGCGGAATGGGATTCACATCATCGATCTGCAGAAAACGCTTCGTCAGCTGGAGCTGGCGCAAAAGCTGGCGAGGGACGTGATCCTTCGCGGCGACAACGTCCTGTTTGTCTGCACCAAGCGGCAGCTCGTAAATATTGTGAAGAGCGAAGCCGAGCGCTGCGGCGCGATGTATGTGACCGAGAGATGGCTGGGCGGGTTGCTGACGAACTTCCAAACCGTAAAAAAACAGGTAAGGCGTCTCAAGGAGTTGGAGGCTGGCAGCGAGGCCGGTGGTGATTTCGAGAACTACACAAAGAAAGAGCAGCTGATGATGAGTCGTCAGCGCGACAAGCTTTCGAAGAACCTTTCCGGCATCAAGAACCTTACGCGACTTCCCGGTCTCATGTTCGTGATCGACTCCAAGAAGGAGCGCATTGCGGTCAACGAGGGCAACAAGCTCGAGATCCCGATCATCGCGCTCGTCGATACCAACGCAGATCCGGATCTGATCACCGTTCCGATCGCGGGCAACGACGACGCGATCCGTTCGGTGGAGCTGATGACAAAGTCGATCGCCGACGCCATTGTCGAGGCGCGTCGCGAAGCGCCGATACGCGAGGAAGTCGAAGAGACGGAATCCTACACCTACAGCTCTGATCGCGGCGCCGAGCCGGAAGGCGAAGGCGACAAGAAGAGAAAGAGACGGCCGCGCAGGCGACGGGCGAAGCCCGAAGCGATTGCCGCGCGGCTCAAGACAGGCGGCGACGAGGGTGGCGGAGCAGAAGAGGCCGCCGAGACCGAGCAGGAAGGTTAACTTTCACGCCGCCGGAAAAACTCCGGCGGCGTTTTTACGAGAGACTATATGACGATGACAAAAGAGAAATTCACGGCGAAAGACGTTCAGGCTCTGCGCCAGAGGACCGGCGCGGGGATGATGGAATCCAAGAAGGCGCTCGAAGAGAACAACGGCGATATGGACAAGGCCGTCGAGTACCTTCGCACGAAGGGGATCGCCAAAGCCGAGAAGAGGGTTGGCAAGCAAACCAGCGAAGGCGTGATTGGCAGCTACATCCACCACAACGGCAAGGTCGGCGTCATGGTGGAGGTTAATTGCGAGACCGACTTCGTCGCGCGCACCGATGACTTCAAGCAGCTGGTGAAGTACATCGCCGAGCATATCGCGGCGGCGGCTCCCGTGGCCGTCGACAAGGACCAGGTTCCCGCGGACAAGGTCGAGCGCGAGCGGCGCATATTCGTCGATCAGGTCAAGGAGAGCGGCAAGCCCGACCACCTCATCGAAAAGATTGTCGCCGGGAAGGTTGAGGCCTACTACAAGGATGTCGCGCTGGTGCACCAGGCCTGGGTTCGCGAGCCAAAGAAAACGATAGGTGACTTGATCAAGGAATCCTCGGCCAAAGTCGGCGAGAACATCCAGGTGAGAAGGTTCGTTCGGTTTCAGATGGGAGAGGAGTGAAGCTCCAGCTCGTCGTGTATACGGCGTTCGCCTAGGACTGCAACAGAACGGGCGAGAGGTATCAGTGACTAAAATTTCAAGATGCCGGTTCACTACGCCGTGACTCATCGCGATGGAACTCTGATTAACTGCTTGTCGCTTGCCGCACATCGAAACGTCACGGCGTCGTAAACTGAAACCTGGAATCATTTGTCACTGAGACCTCTCGCCCGTTCTGTTGTGGTTTCCCGTCATCGAGGCTTCTACTCCGTTGCCAGACCTTAAGTACCCGCGCGTCCTCCTCAAACTCTCCGGCGAAGCGCTCGCGGGCGAGAAGGGCACTGGCTTCGATTTCGGAATCCTCGAACGACTCGCCACGGAAATCAGCGACATCGTGAAGATGGGCGCTGCCGTCGGGCTGGTGATCGGTGGCGGTAACATCGTCCGCGGCGCGCAACTCTCGAAGATGGGTATGGATCGTGTCGGCGCCGACTATATGGGAATGCTCGGCACGGTTATCAATGCCCTGGCGCTCCAGGACGTACTCGAGAAAGCCCAGCTCGAGACGCGCGTGATGACGGCGATCGCCATGGAATCCATCGCCGAGCCGTTCATCAGACGTCGCGCGATGCGACACTTCGAGAAGGGACGTGTGGTGATTTTTGCGGCGGGTACAGGCAACCCCTATTTCTCCACCGACACCGCCGCCGCTCTGCGCGCTATCCAGATTCACGCCGACGTCATCATCAAGGCGACGAGCGTCGACGGCGTATACTCAGCGGACCCGAAGCGCGATCCCGAGGCCACCCGCTATGAGTCGATCAGCTACAGAGATGTAATGGTCAACGAGCTCGGCGTCATGGATCAGACCGCCATTACGCTTTGCAAGGAAAACAAGCTGCCAATCATCGTCCTCAACATCCACCGTCACGGAGAAGTTGCCCGCGCGCTCAATGGGGAGCGCGTCGGAACAATCGTACAATGACGACAATTCCTCAGATCACGAAGGACTGCCGCACCGGGATGGAGAAATCATTCGAGGCATCGAAGCGGGAGCTAGGCTCGATACGCACGGGGAAGGCGACGGCGAGCCTGCTCGATACCGTGCGAGTCGAAGCGTACGGTCAGCAAATGCCGCTCAACCAGGTTGCGGGCGTGTCAGCCCCCGAGCCCCGGCTACTGACGGTGACTCCCTGGGACAAGGGACTGGTAACTGCTATCGAGAAGGCGTTACGTGAGTCGGACCTGGGGCTCAATCCGCAGACCCAGTCGGGTGTGATTCGCGTTCCGCTGCCGTCGCTGAACGAACAACGGCGAAAGGAGCTTGTGAAAGTCGTGCACAAACTCGCGGAAGAAGCGCGCATCGGAATTCGCCACGCCAGAACCGCAGCCCGGGATCAGCTCAAGAGGCTGGAGAAGACTTCGGAGGATGAACAGAAGCGCGCCGAGAAAGACCTTCAGAAGCTCCATGACGACTACATCGGGCGCATCGATGAGTTGTTGAAGGGGAAAGAAGCCGAAATCATGGAAGTTTAGTTCGTGTCGGAGCTGACACGGCGCATCATCTTCGCGGTGATCGCCGCTCCGACCAGTATCGCGGTCGTCTACTTCGGCGATTGGGGCCTCGCAATTCTCCTCTCGGTACTTGCCGCACTCGGCGCCTGGGAGCTCTTTCGCATTGCCCGCGAAACTGGCGCCAGACCGCTTGAACCCGCTGGAATCGTTCTCGCCGCCTTGCTTCCGATTGCAGTCCACGCACAACGGCTTGGCGTCTACACACTATCGCTGACCGCAATCGTGGCGATGGTCATGCTGATGTTCGCCAGCACGATCTGGTTGCGTGGCCCGGGCGGAAAGCCACTGGGATCAGTCGCGGTTACGGCTTTCGGCGTGCTTTACGCGGGACTTTTTTCATACATCTACGCGCTTCGTTATCACGACTATGCGATCGGTGCCGGCGCGGGTACGGCCCTCGTGCTCCTTCCGGTGTTATTGACGTGGGCCACCGATGTGGGTGCCTACGCGTTTGGCCGAACTTTTGGTCGAAAAAAGCTCATCCCCTCGATCAGCCCTGGAAAAACGGTGGAGGGCGCACTGGGCGGACTCGGCTTGGCCATCGTGATCTGTCTCGTCTATGTACGTTTCATTCTCATGCCCTACGCCCAGCTCGGACTTACGATCCAGGGAGCGGTGTTGTTTGCAATCATGGTCAGCGTCGCTGCACAAACCGGAGACCTTGCCGAATCGCTCCTCAAGCGCGAGGCTGGCGTGAAAGACAGCTCCCGCATAATACCGGGACACGGCGGTATCCTGGACCGATTCGACAGCCTGCTCTTTGTCCTGCCGATAGCGTATTTGCTACTTGGTCGACTGCTCCTGCCGGCACCGCGATGATCACGGCCGCAACCCCCGTCGCGAAATCGCTACGATCAAACAGGGCAATAAAGGGAGTCGCCGTGCTCGGTTCGACCGGCTCAATCGGCACCACTGCCCTCAGAGTCCTTGACCGACAACGTGCGCGATTTCGTGTCGCGGCGCTGACCGCCAACAGCAACGGAGCTCTGCTCAGGCAACAAGCCGAGCATTTCTCACCGTCGTTCGTCGGAATCGTTGAGGCACACTCGGACGACGAGCGCGGATGGAAGAGTGGGAGGGAAGCGCTGATCGCCGCCGCGAGCCGCGACGACGTGGACATCGTTCTCAATGCCATCGTCGGCGCAGCGGGTCTCGACGCGACTCTCGCGGCACTCGAGCGCGGGAAGCGCGTTGCGCTCGCCAACAAGGAAACGCTCGTCATCGCCGGCGACCTCGTGGGGCAGGCATGCGGAGCGGGAGCGGGCGAACTCGTGCCGGTCGATAGCGAGCACAGCGCAATCCTTCAGTGTATCACCGGTCACCCACGCTCGCAGGTTCGTCGAGTCGTTCTGACGGCGTCGGGCGGACCATTCCGCGACTGGAGCGAAGAGCGACTGGCTGCTGCAACGGTGCAGGACGCGTTGCAACACCCGACGTGGCGCATGGGGAAAAAGATCACCGTCGACAGCGCCACGCTTGCCAACAAAGCGCTGGAAGTAATCGAAGCCCACTTTCTCTTCGGCCTTCCGTACGACCGCATCGAAGTTGTGGTCCACCCACAAAGCGTGGTTCATTCGTTTGTGGAGTTTATCGATGGCAGCGTCGTGGCGCAGATGAGCGTTCCGACAATGGAATTGCCGGTCCTGTACGCGTTGACGCACCCCGAGCGCATCGACGATGACGGCGTGCCGGCATTTAACCCTGTGCAGCTGTCACCGATGACGTTCGAGCCGGTGAGACACGATCAGTTCCCGGCTCTGCGCCTGGGAATTTCCGCTGGCGTTGCGGGTGGCGCTGCTCCGGCAGTTTTCAACGGCGCCAATGAATGCGCGGTGGCGGCCTTTCTGGCTGGAAAGATTCGCTTCCCCGATATCTCGCGCGGCATCGCGTCCGCGCTGGACAAACTGGGTGGTCTCCCAGGAAAGACCCGCGATCAATTGCTCGCCGCAGATCGCGCTGCCCGCCGTCACGTTGAGGACATGTTCGCGTGTTGAGCTGGCTCGCACCGATAATCGTCTTCGGTCTGGTGGTCTTCGTGCACGAGCTCGGTCACTTCATCGCCGCCAAGCTGACGGGAGTTTACGCGCCGCGCTTTTCTATCGGCTTCGGTCCGTCGCTCCTCAAGAAAAGATTCGGCGAAACGGAATATGTTCTGGCTGCGCTTCCGCTCGGCGGCTACGTGCGCATGGCATCGCGAGAGGATGAGGCAACGGCATTCCTCGAAGGTGGCAGCGAGAATTCAGCGACATCACCGGGTGCGGCGAAAGACGGTTACGATCCGAACGCAATGCTTCCGTTCGGACCACATCCGATTCCCGAGTCCAGGTGGTTTGAATCGAAGCCTTTGGTCGCGCGTTTGTTCATCATGCTCGCGGGCGTAACCATGAACGCGGTTCTCGCCTACGTGATCTATGTGGGGTTGCTGGTTCGTTCCGGAATCCCGACGCCGGTTCCCGTCGCGGCGGAAGTGACCGGTGGAAGACCCGCAGCCGTCGCGGGCATCCAGGCGGGTGACAGCGTGACCTCAGTGAATGGCGTGCCGCTCAGGAACTGGGAAGTCCTGCTCGATCAAATCGGGGCGTCGGCCGGTGTGCCACTGCGGTTGGGAATCATGCGACGCGGCCAACCCCTGGAGATTCAGGTAACGCCAGTGGCCGAGATGGTACCCAATCTCAAGACTGGAACCAAGGAGCGCCTCGGCCGGATTGGAATGGTGGCCAGCGAGCGTTTTAAACCGGTTTCAGTCGGCGAGGCGCTGAGTGAGGGATGGCAGATAACACTCGACAAGGGTGCGGCGATCTTCCTGACGCTGCGAGCGCTTCTCTCGCGAGGTGTCGGGGTATCCGAGCTAGGAGGGCCTATCGCGATAGCGCAGGTATCGGTACAAGCAGCTCGCGGAGGTTTCGAGAATCTTCTGGCGCTGATCGCTCTGATCAGCATCAACGTGGCGGTGTTCAATCTGCTGCCCATCCCGATTCTGGACGGCGGGCAGATTGTTCTAAACGTCGCCGAGACAATCAAGGGCAGCGCGTTCAGCACGCGCACGAGGGAGCGGATTCTGAGGGGCGGCTTGCTGATCATCGGCTTGCTATTCGTCACGGTGATGTTCAACGACATCAGCCGCAATATGCAGAACATCCTTCGCCTCGTTGGACGGTTGTTCGGAAGATCAGCCTGAGCTCTTTCCTCGCAGTTGTCTCCCAAGTAGCCGGCGACATTTGTGGAAGGTTGAGCCACGCGTAGCTAACGCGAATTGAATCGACCGACGGTCAGGGCTAAATTTCAGAGCTATGCCTTTGCCCGGGCTGGCTGAGCGCGTTGCGGAGGTTCGCGGTCGCATCGAGGACGCAGTGGCGCGTGGGGGACACGGACAACAGGTACTGATTGTCGCCGTTACCAAGACCCACGGGCCGGAGGCCGTAGCTGCAGCCTACTCGGCTGGCCTGCACGACATCGGCGAGAACAAAGTTCAGGAAGCTTTAAAAAAAATCGGCGCGGTCGAGGTACCCGTTCGCTGGCATCTCATCGGGCACCTGCAGCGAAACAAAGTCAAGGCGCTCGAGCAATTCGTGTTGCTGCACTCGCTCGACAGCGCGAGGCTCGCCGATGCGATTTGCGCATTCGGGCTAGCGCGCGGCCGTGCAGTGGATGCCTTGGTAGAGATGAATTTGTCCGGTGAGGCTTCGAAGAGCGGTTTCACGCTGTCCGAGCTTCTTCCGGAAGCGGAGCGGTGGGCTTCACTGTCGGGGATTCGCATCCGCGGAGTGATGACAATGGCTAGCTTTACGGCAACGGAGCCAGAGCTCCATCGCACTTTCGCCGAGGCGAGGTCGGCGCGGCAGGTGCTGGTGCAGACAGGACATCCAGCGACGGAGCTTTCGATGGGGATGTCGAACGACTACGAAGTCGCGATAGAGGAAGGCGCGACAATGGTGCGGCTTGGCACAACCCTCTTCGGAGCGAGGGAGAAATGATTGACGAAGCGTTTCATCTGACACCTCTCGACGTGCGTCGCTACGACTTCGGTCGGGCGCTGCGCGGCTATAACCCTGGGCGTGTGGATCAGTTCAGGGATCAGGTCGCGGAGGAGATGGAGCGGTTGACCCGTATCAATCAGGATCTCGACGCCAAGGCCCGCAGCTTTCACGAGCAGCTCCGTGCCTTCCGTGAGCGTGACAAAGCTCTCAACGACGCGCTCGTCTCCGCGCAACAGCTGCGCGGCGAAGTCCGAGAACAAGCGGAACGAGAGGCACAGCTGATTCTGCGCGAAGCGCAGGCAGAAGGGGAGCGAATAATCGAGGCCGCGAAGGCAGACGTGCGGCGCATGGAAGAGGAGCTCGACAACCTCGATCGCTCACGCCGCACGTATTTAGCGCAGATGCGAACGCTGATTGCGCGACAGCTGTCGGAGGTGGAAGCCTCGGACTCGCAGGTTGTCGCCGCGACACTGCGCGGCGCTGCTTCATCCAACTCGTCGGGACAGAGAGAAGGATGACCGCGGTCCGCCCCGCGCCAGCCGCGGCGGGGGGAGACGAGAAGGGCAGACGGTTCCGGCTGCTGCCAACCGATCGCTCGCCCGACGAACTCGAAAACGAAATGCTTGGCGTCTGGAAAGAGGAAAAGCTGTTCGAGCAGACGCTCCGGCAGTCGGAAGGTAAGCCGGAGTTCGTTTTCTTCGAGGGTCCACCCACGGCGAATGGACGGCCCGGAATTCACCACGTTTTCTCTCGGACAGTCAAGGATCTGTTCTGCCGGCATCGGGTGATGCGGGGATTTCACGTCGCTCGGAAGGCGGGCTGGGACACCCACGGCCTTCCCGTGGAGATCGAGGTCGAAAAGCGAATCGAGACCGAGTTCGGACTGCGCACTGCCAAGCAGCAGATTGAAAAAATCGGTGTGGAGCGATTCAACGAGATGTGTCGAGAGAGTGTCTGGCGTTACAAGACTGATTGGCAGGAGATGAGCGAGCGAATCGCCTACTGGCTCGACTACAGCGATCCGTACATCACCTACTCAAACGACTACATCGAAAGCGTCTGGTGGGCCTTAGCAACGCTGTTTCGCCGCGGCAGACTGTATCGCGGCCACAAGGTGCTGCCGTACTGCGCACGCTGCGGTACGACCCTTTCGAGCCACGAAGTTGCGCAGGGTTACAAGGATGTAAAAGATCCGAGCGCCTATGTAGCGCTCGACCTCGTTGGTGATAAACCTGCAAAAACGCGGCAACGGATCCTTGTCTGGACGACGACACCATGGACTCTAGTCTCCAACGTCGCGCTCGCCGTCAGCCCGAAGCTAGAGTACGTAGAACTGCGGAAGAAGAAATCCAACTCCGATGAAACCATCATCGTGGCACTCGCGCGCGCGGGTGCAGTACTTGGTGAGGACTACCGCGGGCGCTGGGACGACGTGCGGAGGTTTCCGGGAACCGAGCTGGTTGGCAGGCGCTATCAGCGACCACTCGATTGGGTCGAGTACAAGGAAGGCAAACACGAGATCATCGTCGGCGAAGACTTCGTGTCGGCGGACGAAGGAACCGGCGTAGTACACATGGCGCCGGCGTTTGGCGCTGACGACTACGCGGCGGGGCAGCGCAACGGACTCGCCTTCCTGCAGCCCGTAGACTTACGCGGCGAATTTCCGGCTGGCATGCCCCTCGTTGGCGGCAAGTTCGTCAAAGACGCTGATGCTATCATTCTCGAAGAACTGAAGCGTCGCGGCGTGCTGTGGAAAGCATCGCTGTTCGAGCACGCATATCCGCATTGCTGGCGCTGCGACACTCCGCTGCTTTACTACGCCCGCACGTCCTGGTTTATCCGCACGACTGAATTCAAGGATGCGATGCTTATTCGCAACTCCCGTGTCGATTGGCATCCCGCGGAGATCGGACAGGGTCGCTTCGGTGAGTGGCTTAGCAACAACATCGATTGGGCCGTCTCCCGCGATCGCTACTGGGGGACACCGCTTCCGATCTGGGTATGTGACCGTGATGCTTCACACGCCGAAGCAATCGGCGGGTACGCGGAGCTGGCGGAGCGGTCCGGCTCTGCGACTGACGGCAGCTTCGATCCGCACAAGCCGTTCATCGACAGGTACGAGTGGAAGTGCGACTGTGGCGGCACAAAGCGGCGGACTCCCGAGGTGATCGATGCCTGGTTCGATTCGGGTTCGATGCCATTCGCCCAGTGGCATTTCCCGTTTGAAAACCGGGACAAGTTCGAGCGTTACTATCCGGCTGATTTCATCGCGGAAGGTGTCGACCAGACTCGCGGTTGGTTTTACTCACTGCTGGCAATTGCCAGTGGTCTTGGCGACGCGCTGCCCAACAACGCGCTCGCGCACGAGTCGCAGACACCTCGCGTCGGCGACACGGCGCCGTACCGCTCAGTTGTAGTGAACGATCTCGTCCAGGACGCCGAAGGACAGAAGATGTCCAAGCGTCTGGGCAACATCGTCGATCCAGCGAGCGTGATCCCACGTCACGGCGCTGATGCAGTCCGACTCTTTCTCACGACATCGAGTCAGATCTGGATGCCGCGGCGGTTCGACGAAGCCGGAATTCGCGACACGGCGGGAAGGTTTCTTCTCACTTTCAAGAACGTGTACACCGGGATTTTTGCCGAGTATGCGAATTTCGGGTGGGCACCCTCCGAATCGGATCCACCGTACGAAAGGCGCCCGCTGCTCGATCGGTGGGTTCTCTCGCGGCTGGCTTCGGTCGAGCGCGAAGCCGACGAACTCCTGGCGCGCTACGAAGCGACCAACGCGGCCAAAGCAGTCATGACTTTTTTCGATGACGACGTCTCGAAGTGGTATGTCCGTCAGAGCCGACATCGCTTTTATGACGTTGATAGCGATGACAATAGAGCCGCCTTCGCCACGCTCCATGAAATTCTTACGGTTACCTGCCGGTTGCTCGCTCCTTTTGCGCCCTTCATTACGGACTGGGTCCACCGGGAGCTGACCGGCAGCTCTGTGCATCTCGCTCCGTTCAACCGACACCGCCCAGGCGAAATCGATGTCGACTTGGAGCGCTCGATGTCACACATACGGACGCTGGCGACTCTCGGTCGCGCGGCCCGGGAAGAGGCAGGCGTCAAGGTTCGCCAACCGCTTTCACGAATGGTCTGCGTCGTTCCGTTGCCAGGATTGATCTACCGCGGTGCGGAGGACCGGGCAGAGGGGCGCCTTGAAGTCCTTAGCCCCCTCCTGGCCGGCGAGCTCAACATCAAGAAAATTGACTTCATCTCAAGTGCTGACGACCTAGTAACTTTAAAGGCTAAGCCGAATTTTCGGTCCCTGGGTAAGAAGTTTGGAAAAAAGACACCACTTGCCAGCGAGGCAGTGCAGGCGTTGACGGGAGAGGCCCTCCGGGCCTTCGAGGCTGGCGAGCCTTTGTTCGTTTCGGTTGAGAACGAGTCACGGCAGCTCGATGCGGAGGATCTAACGATTATCCGCCGCGCTTCCGGTGATCTCGTTGTAAAGGAAGAAGCGGGTTATTTCGCGGCTCTGGATCCGTCGGTGTCAAATGAGCTGAGGCTCGAGGGGTTGGCTCGAGAGCTCGTGAGCCGGGTACAACGGCTGCGGAAGGAACTGGGTTTCGCTGTGAGTGACCGCATAACGCTGTTCGTGGCGGCGGGTGCGGAGATTGAACAGGCCACGAAAGCGTTCCATAAATGGATCGCCGACGAAGTGCTCGCGTTGCGGGTAAACGTCGGCGGAAAGATCGAAGGCACACACGCGACGCATACGTTCGACATCGATGGTTTGAGCGTGGAAGTCGCCCTGGAGAGGGCCGGTTAGAGATGGCAACAGCAGCTGGAAACAAAAAGCCGAAGGCGATGGCTAAGAAAAATTTGCAGCATTTCGAGAAGCGTCTCATGGACGAGCGAAAGCGCGTTCTGAAGGAGCTGGGACACTACGACGAGACTTTCGGCTCGACGCCGCAGGGCGCAGACGGTGACCTGAGCGCCTATTCCTTCCACATGGCCGATCAGGGAACGGACGCAATGGAGCGCGAAAAGGCATTTCTCTTCGCGAGTCAAGAAGGACGGTTCCTCTGGCACATCGACGAAGCGCTTCGCCGGCTCTATCGGTCGCCCGAGCAGTTCGGGAAATGTCACAACTGCGGGCAGGAGATTGC
The DNA here is from genome assembly GCA_046262755.1 of Gemmatimonadaceae bacterium. GTDB lineage: Bacteria > Gemmatimonadota > Gemmatimonadetes > Gemmatimonadales > Gemmatimonadaceae > UBA4720. The sequence goes on from JBHEME010000005.1 coordinate 16,619, forward strand.
TTTCGAACGTCTCGACGCGCTGCCTCACGCCAGATATTGCATCGAGTGCAAGCAGCGCGAAGAAGATGGAAAGCGCCAAGCCTAATCCGGCCCTCTTCTGGGGCACGCTTGGTGTTGTGGTGGTTCTGGACCTGGCAACGAAGCTCATCGCCGCGGCTACTCTATCGCCGCAGCATGTGCCCCACGAGATCATCGGAAACCACGTCCGACTGACCTTGGTTTACAACCCAGGCGCGGCTTTCGGGCTCAACCTCGGCGTGTATTCCCGCTGGATTTTCATGGTTCTGACCGCTGGCGCGCTGGTCATTCTCGGCCGGCTGTATCAGGCCACCCGGCAGGGCGATTACTTGCGCACCCTGGCGCTCGCGCTCGTCTGCGGCGGAGCGGTGGGAAACTTGGTCGACAGACTGAGGTCGGCGAGGGGCGTCGTCGATTTTATCGATGTAGGTGTGGGCGACCTGCGATGGCCGACCTTCAACGTCGCGGACATGGCCGTTAGCGTGGGCGCTTTTCTACTCGCCTGGGTGCTCTGGGGCGAGGAGAAGGCCGGCGCTCCGGTAGTTGCGACAGCTCCAGTGTCGGATACGCCAACGGAGATCTAGCCGCTGGCCGGGATTCGGAAGTACCCCGTCGAGGCGGACAGCAATGTCCGCCTCGATCTGTTTGTTGCAAAGCGTGCGGAGCTCTCTAGGACTCAGGCTGCGACTTTGATCGCCAAAGGACACGTCTTTGTAGACGGGCGGCGCGAAAAGGCCGCCTATCGGCTGGAGCCGGGAGAGGTCGTCCAGGTGGATATCCCAGTCGTCGAGAAGCGGAGCGTTGCCGGCGAGAATATTCCAGTGACCGTTGTGTACGAGGACGATTCGCTCCTCGTCGTCGACAAGCCCGCGGGAATGGTCGTCCACCCAGCGCCAGGAAACTGGAGCGGAACGCTGGTCAATGCTCTGCTCGGACGGGGGTCAGAGCTCTCCAATGAAGGCGATCCCGGTCGGGCGGGGATGGTCCACCGTCTGGACAAGGAGACCTCAGGCCTGCTCATCGTCGCCAAGACCGATCGTGCGCATCGACTTCTAAGCTCCGCGATCGCCTCTCGGCGAGTTGTGCGGCGTTACGCCCTTATGACGTGGGGTCACCTCACGTCGGATGCACTCACGATCGATAAACCGATCGCCCGCGATCCGCGAGACCGGAAGCGCATGGCAATCGTCAATAAGGGTCGGCCGGCCAAGACCGACCTCATACGCCTTGCTCGGTTCGATGCGGGGGACCTTCTACGTGCCCATCTCCATTCCGGACGGACTCACCAAATCCGCGTTCATGTCGCGTCTATCGGCCATCCTGTCATGGGCGATGACGTGTATGGAGGGGGCGGGGGACGTCGTGTGGCCGGACTTCCTCCCAAACGGCACTTCCTCCATGCCGCATGGCTCGCTTTCGCGCACCCCGTGACCGGTGTGCCCATGGATCTGCGCTCTCCGCTTCCACCGGATCTTCAGCACGCGATGACGGTCATGGCGGGCGAGCACGCCCTGCCGCCCGGAGTCGACGCACTGGCAGCATTTGGCTTCTATGACTGACGCAGTCGTTCTACCTCCCGAGCAAACCGCCGAGGAAGATGCGCATGTCCCGACTCGGCGACTGCTTGTCTTCGAGGTTGCGCGGACGCACATAGCCTGTGAGATGGAGGCGTTCCGCGAGATCGTTCCCGCACGCAGGTTCACGCGCTTGCCCGGTGCTCCGGAAACGGTGTGCGGGTTAATCAACCTGCGAGGAACGATCGTGACCGTGCTCGATGGAGGCGTTGTTCTGGGCAAGGCAGCCTGCAGTCGCACCGGTCTGATCCTGCTCATTGGCGACGCCGAGAAGCTCATCGGACTGGGAGTGGACGACGTTCGCGATGTGCACGATGTGCCTATGGATCAATTCTTCGCCGCCAGTGCGGGCGAAGTCTCGGCGATGCAGTTTGTGACTGGAATAGTCGAAATAGACGAACAGAGAGTGCTCGTCGTCGACATCAAATCGGCGGCTCGGCAAGTCATCGGACACGGGAGGTAGGGTGAGCAGTACGGTGCTGGTTTGCGACGATGCGGTATTCATGCGGACGATGGTCAGTGACATCCTCGCGCAGGCGGGATTCACCGTCGTCGGAGAAGCGGAAAACGGGAAACAAGCGGTTGAGAAGTACCAGCAGCTGAAACCGGATCTCGTCACGATGGATATCATCATGCCTGAGATGGGAGGTATCGAGGCGGTAAAACAGATCACGCAGATGGATCCGGCGGCGCGCATTCTCATGTGCAGCGCGATGGGACAGCAGGCGCTGGTTCAGGAAGCTCTCCAGGCGGGCGCGCGTGATTTCGTCGTCAAGCCTTTCCAACCGAGCCGGGTCCTCGAGGCCGTTCAGCGGGTACTTGGCTGAGTGGATAATTCCCGCTACGCGCAACTATTCCTGACCGAGAGTCGCGAGCAGCTCGCGGAGATAAACAGTGCCCTTCTCGAGTTGGAAGGTGGCGGTGGGGAGCCGGCGGTTGCACGTCTCTTTCGCGCTGTTCACAGCATGAAAGGCATGAGCGCAGCGATGGGATACGCCTCGGTATCCGAGCTTTCTCACGAGCTGGAAACGCTATTCGATAAGCTGAAGAGCGGCGGAATAATTCTCACGCCCGCGATCATCGACATCCTGTTTTCCGGCGCGGACACGCTCGAGAAAGCGATAAACGCGGCGACGGCAATGAAGTCCGAGCAACTGGACGTGACGGGGATCCTCGCCCGGATAAAGGCGGCGGGGGAAGACAACTCGCAGACGTTCACGTCGGAGTTTGCGATCATTGCCAAGGACAAGACCGAAGGGACACCTCGCGCGGAAAAGGGACCACGCAATGTCCGAATCGACGCGAGACGCCTCGACAAGCTGATGGACGTCATGGGAGAGCTTGTGATCGCGCGCGACCGTATTGCCCAGGTCGCCGAGCGACTTGGCGATCAACCTCTCTCCGAAGCTGTAATGCACGCGTCGAACATCGTCTCGGCGTTGCAGAACGAAATAATGACGAGCCGCATGGTGCCCGTATGGCAGGTTTTCGATCGGTTTCCGCGTCTCGTGCGCGACACCGCGCGCAGTCTGGGGAAAGAGGTCGAGTTCAAGATAGAGGGGAAGGAAATCGAGCTCGATCGTTCGATGCTGGACGAGATGGGTGAGCCGGTACTTCATCTCCTTCGTAACGCCATCGATCATGGGGTCGAGACCGCAGCCGAACGAAAGGCCGCGGGAAAGCCGGGCATCGCCCGGTTGATCTTGAGCGCGGAGCGCGATCGTGCGACAGTGGTCATTCGGGTGAAGGATGACGGGCGCGGGATCGATCAATCAAAAGTCCTTCCGCGCGCAAAGCAGATGGGTCTCATCGATCGCGGCACCAAGGAGCTGACGGAAGACGAGTTGATCAAGATCATTTCGCTGCCCGGCTTCTCCACTGCGGAAAAGGTGACGGACATATCGGGGCGCGGCGTTGGATTCGACATCGTTGCCAATAAGGTGAGGTCGCTGGGCGGATCCCTCGAGGTTCATAGCGAGCCCGGAATCGGGACCAACGTCGCAATGCGTCTGCCGTTGACGCTCGCGATTTCGCGAGCCCTGCTCGCTCGTGTAGACGAAGAGATTTACGCAATACCTCTCACGCACGTCGTCGAGACGCTGACATTGGCGCAACCAATGATCCAGGAATTCCGCGGGAAGGAAGTCCTCTCGGTGCGCGACGACATCTACCCCGCAATCCGGCTGCGCGAGCGTGTGGGACTCTCACCCGGGGACGAGGCCAGCGGGCAGGTCGTTCTTATCGAGCTGGCGGAGCGGCGGGCCGCTCTCATCGTCGACGCTTTCATTGGCCAGCAGGAAATAGTGGTAAAACAGTTCGACGCCGTCGATGGCAGCCGGGCTCTGTTCAGCGGGGCGACGATTCTTGGCGACGGTTCCCCCGCGCTGATCGTCGACGCTTCCAACCTACTCTGATATGACTTCGCCATTTTCGTCTTCGCGCAACACACCGGCCGGAAGCGGCACCACGCTCATGAGCAACGCGCGTCTCGACGCGCTTCGCGAGGTGGCAAATATCGGGGCTGGACACGCCGCCACGGCGCTGTCGACGCTGACGGCGACGCGCATCATGATCAGCGTCCCGATGGTCAACGTCGTTCCGCCCGGTGAGTTCGTGCCCGAGTTGGCGCCCGATGCGGAAGTGGTTGCCGTGCAGATGGCGATGAGTGGAAATATTTCCGGACGCACTATTTTTCTTCTCGCCGTGCCGGCTGCATTGCGGATGGCCGAACGAATGCTGCGCCGCGCCCGGGGCACTTCGCCTAGTCTCGGAAAGTTGGAGCAATCGGCTCTGAATGAAGCGGGCAACATTCTCGCGGGCGCGTATCTCACGGCGCTCAGCGAGTTCCTCGGTATGAGCTTGATGTTGTCTCCGCCTTCGCTCACGACGGGCGACACAGCCCACGCGCTCGACGCGCTTGGTGATCACGCGCCGCGGGCGGAGTCACCCATTCTCTGCGTCGAGACCGAGTTCTTTCTGGAAGAGCCCAGCGAAAGCTTGCATGGTTTTTTTCTCCTCGTGCCCCATCCGGACGCCTTTGAAGCGATTTTCCGCGCAGTGCGCGTGGACTAGAGCATGACTGCAGCGGCCACGGCCCGCCGACCGGCAGCCGCGCACGGCGGTGAAATCGACATCCTGCGTTCGTTCGCCCGCCGCATCGATCCTTCCGACGCGGGCGCGTACAACAACCTGGGCGTCCTTTATTTCCGTAAGGGGCTGACTGACGAGGCGATAGTCGCGTTTTCTCGCGCGCTGGCGCTGGACGAGCGGATGGGCGTCGCCCGCCGCAACCTCGAGATCGCCTATGGCGAGAGTGGAATCCTCGAGCGCCGGCTGCAGGAGCTGGAGGAACGTCTCCGCACACATCCGGACGATCTGGAGTCATTAGTACAGAGTGGCATCGCTGAAAAAACGGCAGGACGACTGGAAAAAGCGCACTCGCTTTTTCAGCGCGCGATTGATCTCGATCCGGATAGCTCAGTACTGCACTTCCTCCTCGCCGAGACGCTGTACAACCGAGGGTTGCACGAGGATTCGATGCGATCTGTCCGGCGGTCCATCGAGCTCAATCCCGACAATCCAGACGCTCTATATCTACTCGGATTCATACTGGGCGACCTCGGTCGGGGCGAGGAAGCCGCCGAGGCGAATCGCCGCGCGGTGATGCTCAACCCAACACTCGTGCGCGCACAGGCAAATCTGTCGCTCGAGAATTACCGCCAGCCCACAACGACGCCCGTTGGCAGGAAGAAAACTCCCGCCGGCGCACACATTACTCTCGGCCGAGCGCTTCGACAGAAGGGCTATTTCGAGGAAGCACTGAGGGAGTACGAGAGGGCTATCGAGGGAGGCCAGGCCAACGCTGAAGTGTTGCAGGCAATGCTCGAACTGTACCTGCTCCAGCGCGATACTGGCGCCGCCATTGCTACAGCCGACCGCTTCGCCCGTGAGTTCTCTCCAACGGCCAAGTCCTGGAACGCGCGTGGCGTAGCGCTACAGCTGGAAGGCCGGCACCTCGAAGCGGAGGAGAGCTACAATCAGGCGCTCGCACTCGACTCGAGCTACCCGTACTCGCACAACAACCTCGGCGTCCTGCTCTGGCACAAGGCCGACACCAAGGGAGCGATCAACGCTTTTCGCCGCGCGCTTCAGAGTGCGTCACCTCCCGTCGAGGCGCGCCTCAACCTTGCCCTCGGTCTCTTTCGCCGGAAACACACTGAGCTCTCGCTCGAGGCGTTCCGCCAGGTCCTGAACGCCGCGCCGGAGCACCCAGTCGCCTGGAACGGCATCGGCCTGATCCTCGTCGAGCTAGATAGATATTCCGACGCAAGGAACGCGTTTGCGCGCGCGATTCAAGCGAACCCCGATTTCGCGGAAGCGCATTACAATCTGAGCTTCACGCTCTCCAACCTCGGTGACTTTACCGGAGCGCTGCGTGAGACCAAGCGCGCGCTCTCCCTCGATCCGATGTATACGCCGCAGAAACTCGAGCTGGCAATCGAGCTTCCGCATGAAGAGATCAGGTTGACGGTCGCGCCGCCGATCACCGAATCGGATCAGTCGGTGGAGAGCGTCGAGGACTTCCATTTCGACCCGGCGATCATCGAGCAACTCTTTGCGACGAAACCGCCGCGCCCCGAGACTGCGACGGAAGATCCGATGGCGGGCTTCGCGCTCGCGCGGGATTTCATCACCAAGGGGCTGTACGACCGCGCCCAGGCTGAGATAGCGCGAGTGCTCTCCCGGGGCGGCGACAAAATCCTCGGGCTCGTGCTCGCTGGCGATGGTTTCGCTGCGCAGGGACTTCACGGCGAAGGACTAGAGCGATACAAGCGCGCTCTGGAGATGGAAGAAAACAACATCTATGCGCGCCAAGGCGCAGCGAGGTCGCTGCTTGCGCTCGGCCGTGCGGACGAAGCGCGTCCCTACGCGGAGGCATTGGTAGAGGCGGGAAGTACTGATATCAATCTGCTGCTGCTGGCAGCCGAGGCGCGCGTCGCGTCCCTCGACAAGCCTGGCGCGCGGGACATCCTGCAGTCGCTGGAGCGGAGCGAAGCGCGCAATGCCAACGTGCTCAAGCGAGTGGGCGATCTCTATTCGGCGCTCGGAGACGAGAGCAGCTCCATCGCCGCCTACCGCGCCAGTCTGGGGATCGACGAGCGCCAAGTCGATACCCGCGTCGCACTCGGCAGATTACTGGCAAAATCGGGTGACGACACGTCGGCGATCAGAGAGCTCGAGACCGCGCTGGTGACCGCTCCGAACCACGATGGCGCTGTCGTCGAGCTGGTGGGCCCTTACCGGCGCACGGGTCGCTCCCGCAGTGCGTTGCCGCGCGTGGTCGCGCTCGTTCGTCGGGACGTCTATCACTTTCCGGCTCTAATCGCTCTCGGAGAAATTCTGATAGACCTGGCCAGGGAAAGCGACGCGCTCAATGCTTTCGAGCGAGTTCTTCGCTTCGATCCGGACCATGTCGAAGCCCGGCGTTATCGCGCTCTACTTCGGCGAGGGCTCGGCTGATGGCGATCGAAGGACCGCTTCGCGAGCTTGGCATCCACGACGTTTTCCAACTTCTCGATTTGAGCAGGAAGACCGGGACGCTGCGCATCACATCTCCCGAAAGAAACAACGAGGGAAGCGTCTACTTCGATTCGGGCACCATTGTCGCCGCGACGATGAAAAGCAACCCGCATTTGCTGGGGACCATTCTGGAGCGCTCCGGGAAGGCGACACCCGCGGATCTCGCCCGAGCAACAGCCATGCAGCGCGCCGGCGACAAACGCAGGGTTGGGGAGATTCTCGTCGCCCATGGCATCGTGACACCGCGCGACATCGATCGCTTCATGCGCCAGCAAATCGAAACGGTGGTGTTCGACCTGATGTCGTGGTCGGAAGGATTCTTCTCCTTTACGGAGGAGCCGCCGCGCCCCATCCGCAAGGATATCGCCGTCCGCGTCAGTACCGAGTCCCTCCTCATGGAAGGCGCCCGCCGCATCGACGAGTGGTCGAGAATGGCGGACAAAATCCCCGACGCCCGGGTAGTGCCGCGCCTCGCGCCACTGGACGACGGCCCGGAGTCATTCATCGATCTCCTGCCGCGGGAATGGGAGATTCTTTCGGTGATCGACAGCGAAAGAAACCTCCACGAAATCGCCAAGGCGCTGGTGCTGCCCGAGTTCGAGGTGGCGAAGATCATCTACGGAATGTTGAGCACTGGCCTCATTGAGATTGCTCCGGCCGAAGAGGTGATGGCGCGTGTCTGAGTCAGCGCGGACGCTGTTCGCCAAGGCAATCGGAGAAGCGGAGCAGACGGCGCTGTTGCTCGATTCCACGGGCGCGGCGCTCGCCGGCGCATACCTGGACCATCGTGGCCGCGACATCTCGGCGGAAATCGGAGCGGCACTCAGCGGCGTCAGCAAGGAAGTGTCGCGGTCGATGAGACTGTTGTCGCTTGGAAACTGGACAGCCGTCGTCGTCGAAACAGACGCCGCCATCATCGCGCTCGCTCCGGCCACTGACGACGCAGTGGTTCTCTTGGCGTCATCCTCGACTGTTCCGCTCGGACTGGTTCGTCGCGTTCTTTCGCGATCCGTCGCTCTGGCCGTGACGTGGATGCGGAGCCGGACATGAAGGCGGCGCTGGTCGAAGTCGTGACGACGCTATCGCATTCGCCCGGTGTGCTGGCGGCGATGGTCGTCGGCGCCGGCGATGGACTGATAATCGAAACCAGCCCGATCAAGGGCGGCGCCATCGGGGGCGCCGACTCGAGAAAGCATACGGCGGCGCTCGCGGCCTATCTTTACTCGAAAATCACTCGGGCATCCGATACGGCGCGCCTCGGCAAGCCCGCCTTCATGCGGCTCGAAGCCGAACAGGGTCAAATCTGCGTCGTTGGAGCGAGCGACGTAGTCCTGGTTACGATCGTCACTTCTGACGCCAACCTGGGACGCGTGAGGCTCGATATGATGCAAGCTACCCAAGACAAGCCATGACAAATCCTACAGTAGCCGAAGCCTGGGTCGAGGCGCCTTTGAAGAAGCTGCGTGAAGACGCGCGTCTTATCTCCGGCGTTTTGCTTTACCCTTCCGGAAAAGTGGTCGGCCAGTTCGGCTTCACTAACGCCGCCGACGTCATGTCGATCTGTGCTCTCACTTCGGCGATCAACGCATCCGCCAGAGAGTTGGGGCGGCAGCTGGACGGAAGACCGTTCTACGAAATGCACCATGCTGGAACGGGACGTCAGGTTTTCATGGCGCGGTGTGCGGCCGGGCCGCAGGAATTCCTCTTCGTGGGCGTCTTTGATTCCGAAAGCTCCCTGGGCGTGGTCGAGATCTACTTCGCGGAGTTCCAGAAGGCCCTGGAGAAACTCCGTCCCGATGTGTCCGCCCCGGCGATCGGACCGTCGGGCGACTTCGAGGGCGAGTTGAATCGCAGTCTCGACGCGCTGTTCGGGCCGCTGGGCAAGAAATAGCATGTCCGTCGTCAACTACGGCACTCGCGAGATCACGTGCAAGATCGTCTACTACGGCCCCGGCAGGTCGGGCAAGACGACGAATCTGCAGCACGTGTACTCACAGCTGCCCGAGGAAAGGAAAGGCAAGATGGTCTCTCTCGCCACAGAGACCGACCGCACGCTGTTCTTTGACTTCCTTCCGCTCGACCTCGGCACGATCTCGGGCTTTGCCACGAGGTTTCAGCTCTACACCGTCCCGGGACAGGTGTATTACGCGGCGACACGCCGTCTGGTGCTGCAAGGCGTGGATGGCGTCGTCTTCGTCGCCGACAGCCAGTCGCGTCAGCTCGCCGAGAACATCGAGAGCTTACAGGACCTGCACGCAAACCTCGCCGACGAAGGACTGGACCCGCGGGCTGTCCCTCTCGTTATGCAATACAACAAACGCGACTTGCCCGAGTCGGAGATCAGCACGGTGACGGACCTCGATGACGTGCTGAATTTCCGTAGCGTGCCGTACTTTCCCGCCAACGCGATCAACGGTGGCGGGGTGTTCGAGACACTGCGCAGCATTTCGGCGCTCGTGCTCGGACGTCTCAGCGCGCCGGCCCCAAAGGGATCCTAGCGATGGCTGCTGCGCCGAAGAAAGCCACCGAGGACGAAGGCGGTGAATTCGCCGACTTCATGGCTGACATCAGCAACGAGATCGCGCAGCGCGTCGAATCGCTGGAGACTCCTGCCAAGGGACGCCCCGCAGAGATGAAGAAGGAGCAGGCCGCGCCCGATCCCGGTGTCATCACAGAGTGGGATGACGTGGCCGATAGAATGATCGAGGAGATGCGTTAGTGGCGATCAAGGGTAGCCTCAAGGAGGCGAGTCTTCCCGACGTACTGCAGCTACTCTCGATGGGAAAGAAGACAGGATGCCTCGGACTTTCTTTTCACGAGAGCTTCGGCTCCATCTACTTCGACAGCGGCCGCATTTGCCACGCCGCAATCGTCAATCGCCAGCTCGATACGGAGAACGCCGTCTACACTCTGTTCACCTGGACGAGCGGGACTTTCAACTTCGAGCCCAACGTCGAACCGGAGGAAGGGGCAGAGCGCGTCTCCGTCGATCCGCAATCCTTGCTGCTCGAAGGCGCGCGGCGCGTCGACGAATGGTCGCTGATTGAGAAGAGAATTCCGAGCTTCGACGTCGTCTACAGCCTCGACAGGCCACGGCTGATGATGAACAAGGACTCACTCTCGGTAGAACAGGAAGCACTGCTTCCGCTCATCGACGGCCACCGGGACATCAATGCGCTGATCCGTGACTCCGGTCTCGGCGAATTCGAAGTCGGCAAGGCACTTTATGGTTTGCTCAACGCGTCTTTCCTATTACCAGTGGGACGCAAACGCACTACGCCCACCCTTCCGCGAAACGCCAGCCCGCTGGAGCGCCGAGAGCTTGCAAGCGCGCTTTATCGCGCTGGAATGCACGAAGAAGCACAGCGAGAATTCCGTGCGCTAATCGAGGACGCGGCAGACCCGGTGGCATCGTTTCACCTCGGCCTGATCGCTCTGCGCCGCAAGGAATGGTCATCGGCCGTCAATGCCTTCATGACAGCGGCGCCGCAAGCTCCCGCGAAAACAGCGTTGCTACACAATCTCGCCCTCGCGTACGAGAAGCTGGGGCAGCTGGAAAAAGCGAAGATGGTCATTGATCGCGCCCTCGGCGCAGGCGGGAATGTTGAGCCCCTCATTCAACTCGAGGCGGCGATCATCTCCCTGCGACTGGGTGATCTGCAATCGGCCAAGATCGCCCTCAGCGAGGCGCGCAGTCTCTGGACGTCGAATCCTCCGCCACCGGTCTGGTTTCATTTTGCGGCCCAGGTTGCCGCAATGACTGACGACCCCGACCGCGAAATGGTGCTGCTGGCCGCCGCTGCGGAAGCGCATCCGGAGTCACCGGTTCTTCTCAACAACCTTGCTGCCGCCCACCTGAGGCGACAGGAATATGCTCCAGCGCGGGACGTAGCCGAGAAAGGTCTGGCGCTCGCGCCCGAGCTGCCGCAGCTCCGCCGCAACCTGTCAACCGCGCTCGAGGCGATATCGCGCGCCGACCGCAACGCACCATCGCAGAACCGGTCGTAGGGTCGGCGTTGTGATACAAGGTGAAGAGGTCGAATTCCAGTCGCTGATGGCAAAGATCACCAGAGATCGTGGCTTTCAGTGCTCGAGCTACAAAGACAAGTGTCTGCGGCGGCGCATCGCCGTCCGCATGCGCGCGAAAGGCGCTGTCCGTTTCGCCCAATACGCGGAGCTGCTGGACTCCGACGCGCGGGAGTATGACCGGCTAATGCGCTCGCTCACCATCAACGTCACCAAGTTCTTCAGAAACTGGGAGACGTATTCGGCGCTGCAGCAACGCGTCATCCCCTCGTTGTGGGATCGAAAAGAGCCGGAGCTGAGGGTGTGGAGCGCAGGCTGCGCATCGGGTGAGGAACCTTATTCCCTCGCAATCCTGATGCACCAGCACGCCACTAGCAACGACCATCGCGGGCTCGAGCGGGTTTCGATAGTTGGAACCGACATCGACGTTGATTGTCTCGCGGAAGCCGAGCGCGCCTGTTACGCTCCAGCCGCTCTGGGCGAAACGCCGACCTCGCTACGTGAGAAATACTTCCCGGAAGTCGCAGGCGTACACACGATGCTGCCGGAAGTCCGTAGCCTGGTCAATTTTGCCAAGAGCGATCTGCTGCAGGACGGAGCGCCCTTCGAGGAGATTCATCTCCTCGCCTGCCGCAACGTTATCATCTACTTCGAGCGTGAAGCGCAAGATGAGCTGTTCGCCCAGTTTCACCGCGCCCTGGCGCCCGGTGGAATACTGGTACTCGGAAAAGTCGAGACGCTGCTCGGTCGGGCCCGAAGCCTGTTTTCACCCGTCAACGCGCGCGAGCGCATTTTCCGCAAGGCATAGGCTGAGTTTTGTGAGTCAGCCCCCATCCACGGTGCTTGTCGTCGACGACAGCGCCTTCATGCGCAAGCTGATTTCCGAGCTCGTCGAATCGAGCGGCGAATTCAAGGTTATCGGAACGGCTGCGGACGGAATCGAAGCGCTGGCCCAGATTCGCGCCCGCGATCCCGACATCGTAACCCTCGACATTGAGATGCCGCGTCTCGACGGCCTGAAGGCGCTCGAGCAGATCATGAATGATCTACCGCGCCCGGTGGTGATGTTGAGCGCCGCGGGTTCTGAAGAGGGAAACGACATGACGCTTCGCGCACTCGAGCGCGGCGCGATCGAATTCGTTAGAAAACCTTCCGGGCCGGTCAGCATCGATTTGGCCAATGTGCGGCACGAGCTGCTCGCGGCGCTCGCGGCGGCGCGGTCGACGAATATGGCAGTGGTGAAACCTCCAACTCGCCGCGCAACTCCGGCGGAGCCGACGTCAGCGGCACTTTCGCCTGCCGGTGCATCGAGGGTCATCGCTATTGCTTCGTCGACCGGCGGGCCCCGTGCTCTGGCGGAAATCATTCCCAACCTCACGCATGGCCTCGGCGCCGCCGTGCTGCTCGTGCAACACATCCCGCGCGAATTCACACACAGTCTTGCAACGCGACTCGACCAGACGAGCACGCTTCCAGTGCGCGAAGGGGAACATGGCGCGTCCTTGCTTGAAGATCACGTGTATCTGGCGCCGGGTGGCCGTCACATGACCATCAGCGGATCGCCGGGAAACGGCACCATCTGTCTCGATAACAATCCACCAGTCTGGGGCGTGCGTCCGGCGGCCGATCCGCTGTTTAGCTCTGTCGCAGCCACATTTGGACGCGCGGCAATCGGCGTCATCCTCACGGGAATGGGCAGAGATGGGGCCGATGGTCTACGCCGTATTCGGGCAGCGCGTGGATTGGCGATCATCCAAAACAAGGAAAGCTCCATCATATACGGAATGCCACAGGCTGCGTTGGCGACAGCTGGCGCCGATCGCGTTGCCGACGTACACGAGATCGCCTCTGTAATCAAAGAGCTATGTGAGACGATGGCACGAGGCATTGGCCGATGAGTAAGGCGGGGGTATCGTTCGTTTCTCAAAACGTGTTTACACGCAGAGGTAAAATGAGCGCAGCCGGAACTGACAATGCGTAGAATGCTCGTCACCGGAGCCGCAGGCTTCATTGGAACCAACTTCGTGCACTTCTGGGCGGAGCATCACGCCAACGACACGATCGTCGGACTCGATGCCCTCACTTACGCGGGCAATCTCGCGAATCTGGAACCGCTCACGAAGCACGCGCGCTTCACGTTCGTGAAGGCCGATATTCGCGATGGTGACGTCATACGCGACATCATCAAGCGCGAGGGAATCGACACGATCGTGCACTTCGCGGCGGAAAGTCACGTCGATCGGTCAATTCACGGTCCCGATCCCTTCATCGACACGAACGTCCGCGGCACGCACGAGTTGCTCAAAGCCGCCCGCGCCGTGTGGACAGAGGACTGGTCGGGGGGAGCCCGGCGTTTCCATCACATTTCCACCGACGAAGTTTACGGCTCCCTTGGTCCCGCTTCCCCGCCTTTCACGGAAGACACCGCGTACGCGCCAAACTCACCTTACGCCGCGACCAAAGCGGCGTCTGACCACCTGGTTCGCGCGTATCATCACACCTACGGACTGCCGGTAACGACGACCAACTGCTCGAACAACTACGGTCCATATCATTTTCCAGAAAAGTTGATCCCGCTCGCGATCGTGAATGCGCTGGACGGAAAGGACATTCCGGTCTACGGCGACGGACTGCAGGTAAGGGACTGGCTTTACGTCCGGGACCATTGCCGGGGAATCGAGCGTGTGCTGGAGAAGGGGCGTGTGGGGGAGACGTATAACCTCGGCGGCAACGCGGAGCGCAAGAACATCGATGTCGTCACGGGTATATGCCGACACCTGAATAGCATTTTCGCCGACGATGAGAAGGTGCGGCAGCAGTTTCCCAGGTGCCCGGCGGCAGCGGGGGGCGATACCGCGCAGCTAATAAAATTTGTGAAGGACCGCCCCGGACACGATCGCCGCTACGCGATGGATGCAATGAAGGCGACACTGGAGACGGGCTACGGTCCGTCGGAATCCTTTGAGAGCGGTCTTCTGAAGACCGTAAAATGGTACGTGGCCAACGAACCCTGGTGGCGCTCAGTCATGAACGGCAGCTACCGCGAGTGGGTCGAGCTGCACTATTCGAATGGGAGCGCGCGGCGAGGTAGCTGATTGGCGTCCCGGGCGTGCGCCGGGTTGACACGCATTTCCTCGCGCTCTACACTACGTCGCTTATGGCTAAAACCGATCTGGCAGCCGCCAACCGAAGTCCACGCGACGCGGCTGCCCGCCGCTCGTGGCCCTACTGGGTCCTTGCGGCCGCTGTCCTCGTTGCGGGTTTTGCCGATCTGGCGCGCGGCGGAGAGACGCTCGCACCAATCCTGCTAGTGGTAGGGTACTGTGTGCTGGTGCCGCTAGCCATTCTCAGGTGAACTCAAAGGCTCGGTTTCTGCACCGGGCGAGTAGCTCAGTTGGTTAGAGCGCCTGCCTTACACGCAGGATGTCGGGGGTTCGAGTCCCTCCTCGCCCATGCCAAAAAGAGGGACCCGCGGGAACGGCCGGGGGTAAGAATGTTTACCGACTTGGAGGTTATACCATTGAAGGTACTACGTCATTCAGCGCTGGCGCTTGGCTGCGGGATTGCCGTTCTGACGGCGCTTGCGGTACCGTCCGCTCGAGCCCAGAACGTCAAAACCGGCGAGCGCGTTATGATCGCAACGTTCCAGAGCGCCGATAAGGACCTGGGCGTGCAGGCGGCGGAAGCCGTTCGCAACCAGCTGCAGAAACAGACCAACATCCGCGACCTCGTTGTCGTCCCCAAAAACGATATCAACAACGCGCTAACCTCGTCCGGATATTCGACCACGGAAGCGCTTGCTCCTGGCGACGCAAAAGCGCTGGCTAGCCTCGTCCGCGCCGCCCAGTATGTCGACGGGACTGTGACAAAAACCCCTGCCGGCTACAAGATCGATTCTCGTCTCATTATCTCCCGCGATCTCACTCGTGCTCAGACGCTGCCCAGTGCGGAGGGAGCGAAGCTGGATGACGCGGCGAAGAAGGTTGCCGGCTCTATCAAAGACGCCAGACGACAACTGGCTGCCGAAGAGACCTGCCATAACAACGTCTCGCAGGGCAACTATCAGGCGGCGGTGACGGCTGGTCGCGCCGGCCTGAGCACCTATCCCAACGCGAATATCGTCGGCGTCTGCCTCGCCGAGGCTTATTCAGGCCTCAAGATGGACGATTCCGTCATCGCGGTCTCAGAGAGAATCCGCGCTTCCGATCCGCGCAACATCATGGCGCTCAGGATGCTCGCGGATCTTTATCAGACTCGGAAAGATCCACGTGGCATCGATGTCCTCATGTCGCTCGTTGCCGCCGACCCAACCAATCTGCGCATCCAGCAGGCAGTCGTTAACGAGCTGTCCGCCAGTGGTCAAGCACAAAGAGCCATCCCCATTGTCCGCGATCTGCTCCAGAACAACCCTGGTGATCCGCAGCTCCTCAACCTGGCGTGGCTAGTGTATCTGGCCGCGAAGGACTACGAGGGCGCGGTGGGCGTCGGAGCAGAAATGGTGCGCGTTGATACCGCGGCGGCGACTGCCGACTACTATACGCGGCTGGTGGCTGCGTACACGGCGCTCAATCAGCCGCAGAAAGCTTCAGAGGCTGCGGCGAGGGGCGCGGCCAAATTTCCGAACGATCCGAACCTTTCTGTCGTCAATGCAAACGCGCTCTACAAAGCGGGGCAGCTACCGGCTGCGCTCGACGCGGGGAAGCGCGCGCTTGCGGCGAATCCGAAGAACGCAAACGCGTACTTCCTCGTCGCGACGATTCAGGGCGCAATGAACCAGAATGACGATCTCGCCAATACGCTTCAGGCGGCGAGGAACAATGGTGTCGACCCGACGAGCTTGTCGCAGATCGCGCTGAAAGCGGGAAGCGACGCCTACAAAGCCGGGCAGGGCTCGAAGGACATCGCCGATTTCCAGAGGGCGATAAAATTCCTCCAGCTCTCCGACCAGCTCCAGAGCTCCGCGGACGCCAAGTTCCTGCTCGGCGCCAGCGCTTTCTCCGTGGGCCAGACAGCCACGATCAGCGCGAACGAAAAAAAGAGCTGCGATCTCGCTCGGACGGCACGCGATGCGTTCACGCTGGCGCAGGCAAATCTCCCGGCCGGAGGACAGAAGTACCCGAACGAGGCCGCTCAGCTATTGACGGCGATTCCGCAGTTCACCCCGGCCGTCGACAATGAGGTGAAGCGCTTCTGTAAGTGACCGTACCGGGGACCGGCCGGTGGGACACGTCCTATCACTCGCCGGTCATGGTGGAAGAGGTTGTGGCGCTGTTTGCGGGCGCCGGGATGATTCTGGATTGTACGTTGGGCGGTGGAGGGCACAGTGAGGCCCTCCTGGCCACCGGTTCTCGGGTGATTGCGCTGGACCGAGACGAGGAAGCAATCGACGAAGCACGAAAGCGGCTCGGAACCGACGAGAGTTCCGGCCGCTTTTTGGCTATCAGGGGCAGTTTTGGCGACTTGGATCGCCTTCCCAAGCTCGAGGGCACGCGCTTCGACGGGATCCTAGCCGACCTGGGGGTCTCGTCCCATCAGATAGATAGTAGCGAAAGAGGTTTCTCTTTTAGGCCTGGCGCGTTACTCGACATGAGGATGGACCGTCGGTCTCCTACAACCGCCGCTGAATTGCTCAATACGATGGATGAAGAAGACCTTGCACATGTTTTCCGCGACTATGGAGACGAGCCGAGAGCGAACCGCCTCGCGCGCGAAGTCGTACGCCGCCGCGAGCGGAAAGGCTTTGCCGTGAGCGACGACCTCGTAGGTGCCATCCGCGCCTCCTTCGGCGCGCGCACGGGGCCAGCCGACTTCGCGCGTCTCTTCCAAGCGCTGCGCATCGCCGTGAACAATGAGCTGGATACCCTTGCCGCCGCCCTTCCCGCGCTGCGCGACAGACTCGTGCCGGGTGGGACCCTCGCCATCATCGCGTATCACTCCGGGGAAGACCGGCTGGTGAAACACGCCATGCGCGAGTGGAGCTTGTCCTGCATTTGTCCGCCGAAACAGCTTCAGTGCACTTGCAGGGGGCGGTCGCTGGGTCAGGTACTCACGAAGCGCGCGGTAAAGCCAAGCGCAGAGGAAACTGCGGCTAACCCCCGGTCGCGCAGCGCGAGATTACGTGCGTGGCGCAGCGCGGCGTAGCGTTCCGGGGTCGGACATTGGTCGCACTCCTCCTCGCCGGTTTCGTAGTGGTCGCACTCTCGATCGTTTGGCGCCGCACGGTTGGTATCAGCGAATCGAGGCGACTCACGGATCTAGAGTCCCGCCGAGTTCAGCTAGCGGGTGAACGCGCCCGACTGGAGAGCGACATACGCGATGCCTCAACGCGTCAGCGACTCGGAGCCGTCGTGGAGAGCAGGCTGGGAATGCACATCCCCGCAGACAATCAGGTCGTGATTCTTCCGCGATCCCGGTAATGCCGACAATCAGTCGCCCGGCGATCGTTCACGGTGCCTTCGGTCTTTTCGCGATGGCACTCGTGGCGCAAGCCGCGAAGGTGCAGGTCGTGGACGGCAAGCGATGGTCACAGCGGGGAGACCGTCAACACTTCGCCGCTTCCGCACTCTACGCGCCGCGCGGCGACATACTCGATGCCAATGGCGAGAAACTTGTCGAGAGCAGGGAGCTGACGCGGGTCGCGGTGGCGTTGCCGGAAGTACGCGATACTGCGCTGATGATCAAGTCGCTACGACGCACTCGCATTGATCCCGGTGCGTTGCACGTGGCAATAGCACGGCGCAAGCGCTGGATCGATCTTCCTGGCCTTTGGACGGCGTCCGACGTTGCGTCCATTTCAAGCATGAACGGAGTGCATCTCACTCCCGTGCTGCAACGAGTGTATGCGCGATCGAGCGGTATAAGACGACTGGTTGGAAGTCTCGATCCGCACGGCAACGCACTCGATGGCCTGGAGCTCGCGCTGGACACGGTCCTGCGCGGCGGATCGGCGAAAGTGACTCTGGCGCGGGATCGGAATGGACGGCCGCTGGAGACACCTGATGCCTCGACCGATCAGCCTCGCGCTGGGTCGACAGTAGTGCTCACCATCAACAATTCGCTTCAGGACATCGCCGAGCGCGAGCTGTCGCTGGCGGTAGATAGCCTGAATGCAACCGGCGGCGATATTGTCGTGATGAATCCGCACACCGGTGAGATTCTCGCGCTTGCCAGCAACCGCGTGGGGACGACGACTTTTTCGAACACCGGCGTAACGGAGCCATTCGAGCCCGGCTCTACGCTAAAGCCGTTCGTCGCAGCGTCGCTCCTCTCACGCAATCGCGCCAGGCCCGACGAGATAATCGACACCCACGGCGGAAAGATCGACCTCGACGGTCGGACCATCACTGATCTGCACAAGGCGCGCGAGCTTTCTCTGCGCGACGTAATTCGGTTTTCCAGTAACGTCGGCATCGTGGAGTTCGGCCAGCGGCTAACCCCGCCCGAGAAATATGAAACCTTTCGTGATCTTGGCTTCGGCATGTCACTCGGAGTTCCCTTACCGGCAGAATCGCCCGGCACTCTGCGGGAGCCGAAGAGCTGGTCAAAACAAACAGGCGCGTCGATCCTCATGGGATACGAGATTTCCGTCACGCCGCTGCAGCTGGTAACGGCGTACTCCGCCATTGCGAACGGAGGGGAGCTACTTGAGCCGCACCTGGTGAAGGAAGTCCGGTCGTCCGATGGAGAAGTGGTTTACCGCGCCGAACCGCGTGCGGTGCGACGAGTAATGTCCGGTGATGTAGCTCAGGAAGTTCGGAAAATGCTATTGGCCGTGGTCGAGGAAGGAACCGCTACGAAGGCTGACCTCGAGACTTTTGACGTCGCCGGAAAGAGCGGAACCGCACGACGCACTTCCGGCAAAAGCGGATACACGGCGGGAAATTACACGGCTTCGTTCGTCGGCCTTTTCCCCGGAAAAGATCCGCAATACGTCGTTCTCGTGAAGCTGGACAGTCCCAAAGGCGCGCACTACACGGGTGGCGACATCGCAGCGCCGGTGACGCGCATCGTTCTGCGCGCCGCACTCGCGGCGCGCGATGCTGCGTTAAATCGTGATGACCTCGCTGCAGCGGAGAAGCTGCCTCCGGCAGAATCGGGGGAAGAAACGCGGAAGACGCAAAAGACTTCGGCAGCGCTGCCAGTGTCAACCGGCAAGTTCAAGACGTCCGACAAGCAAATCGCAAACGAGATTCAGTCCCTCGAGCGAAAAGTGGCAGGGGGAAAACTTGCGAGGACGGCACCAGCATTCACTGGCGGAGCGAATCGAGTAGAATCTTCCCCGGCTCCCGAGGAAGTTGCTCCCGAGGAGCCGTCGTCATTCCTGATTCACCTGCCGGCAAAGTTGCCCACTGAAGCGAAGCCCGGGGCTCCGCGAGCCGTTCCGGACGTGACAGGGCTTTCGCTCCGCCACGCAGTTCGCACGCTGCACGCGGCTGGATTCCGCGTTCGCCTGGACGAAGGATTGGGCGGACGGACGGCCCCAGTCGCCGGGACTATCGCCGCACCGGGAGCACTGGTCAGACTC
Source organism: Gemmatimonadaceae bacterium (assembly GCA_046262755.1). Classification (GTDB taxonomy): domain Bacteria; phylum Gemmatimonadota; class Gemmatimonadetes; order Gemmatimonadales; family Gemmatimonadaceae; genus UBA4720. Next base: position 36,341 of record JBHEME010000005.1, read on the forward strand.
GGTCGACCTGCCGGATGACGGTTAGGCTGCGCGAGGTCGAGACCGCGCTGCGCGAGTCCAATTTGTTGCTTGGTACTCAGGGGACACTTCCCACCGAAGTTGCCGGCGTCTCGGACGACACGAGGACCACCCGCCCCACAGATCTTTTCATAGCGGTCCGCGGCTGGAACAGTGACGGTCATGACTATCTCGACGAAGCCGTAGCCCGTGGGGCGGTGGCAGCAATCGTCGAAGACACGTCGCGCACGAAACTGCCCACGCTGGTCGTTCGGGACGGCCGCAAAGCCGCGGCGATCGCCGCCGCAGCTGCGTTCGGGAACCCGGCGCGCGCGTTGAAGATGGTCGGTGTGACAGGAACGAACGGTAAAACGACTACGACTTCGATTTTGAGGCATCTGCTTGACGACGGCTCGGACACCAGCGCGTCTATCGGGACACTTGGAGTGCTCATCGGAAGCGCGGGGGATATTCTGCCCGGCGGTAGCGGCCTTACCACACCCGGACCGGTCGAGCTGCAACGGATCCTGCGCCAGCTGGTTGAGCGGGGCGTTCGCTCATTGGCAATGGAAGCCTCATCGCACAGCCTCGATCAACGGCGCATCGATGGCCTTGATTTCGATGCTGTGGTGTTTACAAACCTCACCCGCGACCATCTCGACTATCATGGTACGATGGAAGCCTATCTCGCGGCCAAGGCTCGGCTACTCGAATATCTGAAGCCGGCCGGAATCGCGGTACTGAACGCCGACGCACCCGAATGGTCCTCGTTACACGTGCGTGGCAACAAACTCACGTTCGGAATTACGTCCGCGGCCGATGTTGTGGCAGCGCGTGTTCGATTGAATCCGCGGGGCAGCCGCTGGATGTTGAAGAGTCGTGAGGGAACGGCGGAGGTTGCGCTGCCCTTGATCGGGGAGGTCAATATACAAAATGCTCTCGCCGCAGCAGCTGTAGCGCTCGGATTCGGCGTGTCTCTCCAACTTGTGGCCGAGCGGCTGAGCAAGGTACCCCAGGTGCCGGGGCGCCTGGAAATAATTTCGACACGTCCTACGGTCTTGAGAGATTATGCGCACACGCCTGACGCTCTGGAGAGGTCGCTGAGGACCGCTCGCGCTTTTGCGAGCGGCCGACTTTTTGTCGTGTTCGGCTGCGGCGGTGACCGCGATAAGGGCAAGCGGCCGCTGATGGGTGAGATCGCGGCGCGTTTGTCTGATTGCGCAATAGTTACGAGCGACAACCCGCGCACAGAAGACCCGGACGCAATCATCGACGACATCGAAGCTGGAATGCGCGGCGTGGAGCACGAGCGCGTGACGGATCGTCATGCGGCGATCCAGCGTGCAATCGATCTTGCGGACGACCGGGACATTGTGCTTCTGGCGGGAAAAGGGCACGAGACTTACCAGGTGCGCGGCACGACTTCATACCCATTCGACGAGAAGGAAATCGTCAAAGAAATGACAGGAAGCCACGCATGAGCACTGGCTTCTGGACGCTCGACCGTATCGCCCACGCTCTGGATGAATGCGGGATCGGCTTTCTTCCGCGGGGCACGTCACCGGTGACGTCGATTACCACTGACACCCGCAAGATTGGCAAGGGCGACGCTTTCGTGGCGCTCAAAGGCGACCGCTTCGACGGACATGATTATCTGCGAGAAGCTGTGCGTGATGGTGCGGCGGCTCTCGTGGTCTCGCGGGCGCCCGCGCTCGACGAGCTGGGCGTTCCGGTATATGAGGTCAGGGATACACTCGTGGCTCTGGGCGCGCTTGCCAGGTTTTGGAGGCGCGCCTGGGGGAAAACGATCGTCGGCGTAGCGGGCAGCAACGGCAAGACGAGCACAAAGGACTTGTTACGAGCGTCACTCACCCGCGCTTATACGGTTCATGCGACGACTGGTAACCTGAATAACCGCGTCGGAGTTCCACTTACGCTCCTTTCGCTTCCCCCCAATGCTGACGTCGCGGTTGTCGAGGTGGGCACGAGCCTCCCAGGCGAAGTCGCGATCCTGCGGGGAATTGCTGAACCAGACATCGCTCTGGTCACCTCGATAGCGGAGGAGCATCTCGAGGGCCTCGGCGACCTCGCCGGCGTCCTTCGCGAGGAAGCGGCTGTTTACGAAGGAGTAAACGTTGGCGTTGCTCCTTCAGCCCAGCCCGAGATTGCGGAAGCTGCCCGGGGGAAGGCAAAGCGAATCGTGGTAGCGGGGCTCGATCAGAACGCCGAGCTGAAGCCGGATCGCTGGGAGATCGGGCCCGACGGGCTCGGGACAATCGAGATCGAAGGCGTCACTATCCGGCCCCCCGTCCGCGGTTTGCACAATCTGCGCAACGCAATGCTGGCCGTGGCCGTCGCACGCGAGTGCGGCGTCAGCTACGACGACGTCGCCAAAGGGATAAGTGCCATGCCACAGCCCAAGATGCGCGTCGCCTGGGAACAGCTGGGTGAACTGACGCTGATCAATGATGCGTACAATGCCAATCCAGGCTCTACCCGGGCGGCGATAGAGCTATTGCAAGGAACCGGTAGCGGAAGGCAGCGGGTAATCGTCCTCGGTACGATGAGAGAACTCGGCGCAGCATCGGAACAGTGCCACGCGGACATCGCGCGCCTCGCGCTCGCTTCCGGCGCTGACATTGTAGCTGGTATCGGCGATTTCGCTCCCGCGCTCCAGAACAGAAACGACCCCGATCGCGTTGTCACCGCAATGGACGTCGAGGATCTCTGGCCTCGTCTTCAGGGGAAGTTGCAGAGAAACGCTATTATTCTGCTGAAAGCATCACGCGGCGTGCAGCTCGAGCGACTCGTACCTCATCTCACGACCTGGGCTACCCAATAGTGCTGAACTACCTGCTGGTTCCCTTCGTTGGGCTGCCGCACTTCGGATTTCTGCGCCTGTTCCAATGGATAACGTTCCGCGCGGCTGGCGCGGCCGTGAGCGCCATTCTCATTACCTGGCTTGTCGGTCCCGGGATTATGAGACGGCTTCGCCGCATGCGCCTCCACCAAGTGATCCGTGAAGGAACACCTGACGCACATCAGCAGAAGGGAAGGACGCCTACTATGGGCGGGCTCATCATCCTCGGCGCAACGTTAATTAGCACCCTGCTGTGGGCGCGTCTCGACAACCGGTACGTGCTACTCGCCATGACTTCGATGGCCTGGATGGGTGCGATCGGGTTCTGGGATGATTACCTGAAGCTCAAACAAAAACTCGCCGGAAAGAAAAACACCGGCCTGGTGGAGAGCTACAAGCTCGCCGGACAGGTCACCCTCGGCCTCGCACTCGGCTACTACATCTGGAAGCACCCGCTGTCCACGCTGCCAGGTGCATCGACCACTTTGCCATTCTACAAGTACATCCTCATCGTACCGCTGACGGCGGGGCTGGGCTGGCTCTATGTCTTGTTCGTCACCTTCGTCATGACGGGCGCGAGCAACGCCGTGAATGTCACCGATGGGCTCGACGGACTCGCGGCCGGACTCACTGCGATCGCGGCTCTCACTTTTGCTTTTTACTCGTACGTCGTCGGACGCGTCGATGCCAGCCAATACCTGCACGTCTATTTCCTGCGCGGATCCGGCGAGCTCACCGTTTTTTGCGCGGCGATGATGGGCGCCTGCATCGGATTCCTGTGGTACAACTGCCATCCGGCTGAAGTCTTCATGGGCGACACTGGATCGCTCGCGCTCGGTGGTGCTCTGGCGGCCGTGTCAGTGCTCCTCAAATCCGAGTTCCTGCTGCTGCTCGTCGGAGCAGTCTTCGTCGCCGAAATGTTCTCAGTCATCCTGCAGCGTTTCGTGTTCAAATATCGGAAGCGACGATACGGTCTCGAGTACGCGCGCGAGCACAGAGTGTTCAAACGAGCCCCGCTGCACCACCATTTCGAGGTCAAGGGGTGGGACGAAGCCCAGGTGGTGGTGCGTTTCTGGATCCTCGGCGTGTTGTCGGCGTTCATCGCGTTAAGCACGCTCAAGCTGCGATGATCCAGCGCGACCTCGCCCCGCTAGAGGGTGAGATCGCCGTTATCGGTCTCGCCCGAAGTGGCCGCGCAGCGGCGACTCTTCTGAAACAGCACGGCTACAACGTATACGCATCCGACATCGCTTCGTCGCCGGAGACGGGTCGCTGCGCGGAAGAGTTGCGCACGCTCGGAATCGCGGTGGACATCGGTCGGCACGACCTCGAGCGCATCGCCAGAGCGACCCTCGTCGTTCTGAGCCCGGGGGTCCCGCCCAGCGCGCGTCCGGTCGCGTTCGCGCGGGAGCGTGGTGTAAGGATCGCGAGTGAAGTCGAGGTCGCGCTCCAATTCGTGAACGGCGCTCGGGTGATCGCCATCACGGGAACCAACGGCAAAACAACCACTACCGCGCTCGTTGCGCATCTGCTGCGCGGTCTGGATCTCCACGCAGTGGAAGCCGGCAATATCGGAACCCCGCTATCGGAGGTAGTAGCGCGCGATCAACATCCGCAGTGGATTGCGCTGGAGATGTCGTCATTCCAGCTGCACGATACGCGAGGGCTCAAGCCCAATGTCGGGGTGTTGACCAACCTCAGCCCGGACCACCTCGATCGCTACAGTAGCGTCGACGATTACTATGCCGATAAGGCGCGTCTATTCGCCAACGCGGATGCCGACTCCCTGTGGGTCATAAACGCTGACGACGCCGCGGTTCAGAAGATGGTTCGTCATGTCGCCGGCGAAAAATTCGGCTTTTCGCTCTCAAAAAAAACGCCGGGTTATCTCGATGCGCGCACCGACGGGTTGGTGGTGCTGGGCTCGCCTCTCATCGCGCGTAAAGATCTGCCGCTGATGGGCGTCCACAACGTTGCGAACGCTCTTGCGTCGTCGCTGGCTGTCATGGTGGCGGATCGCGCTCACCAGACCAAAGCGGCAAGGAAGGGCATCGCCGCGGCGCTGCGCAGCTTCAGATCACTGCCCCACCGTCTGGAGCTGGTCGGAGAATTCGGAGGCGTCCAGTGGATCAACGATTCCAAGGCGACCAACGTGAGCTCAACCGCCGTCGCAGTTGACGGTATGGATCGTCCAACCGTCCTACTGCTCGGGGGACGGCACAAAGGCGAAACGTATACTACGCTCGCCGAAGGAATCCGCAGCAAGGTGAAAAAAGTGATCGCCTACGGGGAAGCGGCACCAATCATTGCCACAGATCTCAGACCGGTTGTCGACATCGTTCGGCTTGGCTCGGACTTCGACGAAGTCATCCGGGTGGCCAAGGCGTCGGCGCGACCCGGCGACGCGGTGCTGTTGTCGCCCGCCTGCTCGAGCTACGACATGTTCTCAAACTACGAGGAAAGGGGAGAGCGCTTCCGAGCGCTCGCCACCGACGAAGTCTGATGCAAGCCGCAACCAACGCATACGAGCGCTGGAGCATGGGAGCGGAAGCCCGCGCCCTTGTAATTCTCATGGGAATTTTTCTCGCCTTTGGATTGGCAACGGTGTACAGCGCGAGTGCGATCGTAGAGATGCAGGCGGGCTATGGGCACGCGTATTTGTTGCTCAAACAGCTGGGCGGAATGGGAATTGGGCTCGTGCTGTTCGCGATCGCCGCAAAGCTGGACGCCGAGCTGTGGGGAAAATGGGCGTGGCCGGTGATGATTCTTTCGCTGGTGCTGCTGTTGCTGGTCATTCTACCCTTCACCGCGGGGATTGCCCCGCGTGTGCACGGAGCTCGGCGGTACCTCTTTGGTTCATCCATTCAACCGTCCGAGCTCGCGAAGCTCGCGGTCGTCGTCTGGACGTCAATGCTAGTGGTGAAAAAAGGTCCTGCACTTCGAGGGCTAAAGAAAGGGTTGCTTCCGTTTTTGATAGTCATAGGGTCGCTCGATATTCTCGTGATGCTAGAGCCGGACCTCTCCACTGCCATGATGTTCACGCTGGTGATGGGAATCATTCTCTTCGCTGGTGGAGTACGCATCGGTCATTTCGTCGCGTTGGGCGTCATGCTCATCCCGCTCGTTTACGTGAAGGTTGAGCGACTCAGCTACGTTCTGCTCAGGATGTCCGCTTTTTTCGATCCCGGGGCCGCACCACAAGTCAACTATCAACTCCGCCAATCCCTGATTGCTGTCGGGTCCGGCCAGATTTTTGGCGTTGGGTTCGGACGGGGGCGGCAACAGTATGGATTTCTCCCGTTCGGGTACGATGATTTCATCGCTGCTCACATTGGTGAAGAGTGGGGCTTCGTGGGTGTCACACTGCTGATACTCGCGTTCGCCGTTTACGCCGCGCTCGGCTTTCGCATCGCCCGGAAGGCGAGATCACCTTTCTTGCAATTGGTCGCGCTGGGTCTCACCGTCACCATGGTGTTAACCGCGTATCTTCATATTGGGGTCGCCACCGGATTGCTTCCTACAACAGGACTAACGCTGCCTTTCATCTCTTACGGACGCTCGAACTTGATCCTCTCGCTACTGATGACAGGAATCCTGGTGAACATTGGCAGCTCACGGGAGCGCGTCTATGGCGGAGCGGCTTCGGACCCACTGGCTCTGCGCGCGCTTCCAGCGCGATGAGAATCATCTTCGCGGGCGGCGGGACCGGCGGTCATCTATATCCCGGGCTCGCGATCGCGAGAGCGTTGGTGAAACAGGATCCCAAAGTCGAGCCTTTTTTCGTAGGCGCACAGCGCGGCATCGAGCGGGATGTGTTGCCGCAGGTCGGCTTTCCGTTCGAGCTTCTCGACCTGCATCCATTGTATAGGTCGCGTCCGTGGCAAAACTGGAAAACGATCAAGGGAGCAGTCACCGCCTGGCGACGAATTTCCGGCGAGGTAGAGAGCGAGCCTCCGACCTGTTTCGTGGGAACCGGCGGTTACGCATCGGGGATGGCACTGGCCTACGCCGTGGCGCACCGGATTCCGTTCGTGCTCCAGGAACAAAACACATACCCGGGCATCACGGCGCGATTCTTCAGCCGTTTCGCGGCGCAGGTGCACCTCGGATTTCCGGAGGCCAGGCGCTATATAAAGCCGTCGAATCGGACTGAGGTATTCGATTCCGGGAATCCGATCGAGCCACCACCGGCCGACGCGTTCGAAAAGTCGCGTGCTCGTGCCAAATGGGGTTTTCCCTCGGCGGGTGGTCGGGTACTTCTCGTGTACGGTGGCAGTCAGGGTGCGCAAGCGATCAACGAGGCGGTCGCCAAATGGATCGGGCAAGGCGTTCCACGCGATCTCTACGTGATCTGGGCAACCGGCAAGGCCAACTACGAGAAGCTCACGCATTACGGCAGCGATCGCGTGAAAGTGCGCGCTTACATCGCACCGATCGCCGAGGCATATCGTGCCGCCGATTTTGCGCTGTCTCGCGCGGGTGCGATGGCAACCGCGGAGCTGTGCGCGTGGGGAATACCGGCGATTGTGGTCCCGCTGCCCACCGCGGCGGCGGACCATCAGACAGAAAACGCCAAGGCACTGGCTGCAGCTGGTGCGGCGCAGATGATTCCACAATCCAAGCTTTCGCCTGACACCTTGTCGACGACCGTCGTGTCGTTCTTGTCGGATCAGGCGAAGATCGAAACGATGCGGACCAAGGCGCTGGAAAGAGCCCGCCCGACCGCCGCCGCTGACATTGCGCGTCACATTCTCCAGCTCGTGGCCGACAGACAACCTGGAGCCTGAGACTGTTGGACTTTCGTTCCATCCCAGTTCGTCCGAGTCAGTGAGCGCCGACCCCGACCCGCGTCCAGTTCATTTTGTGGGAATAGCGGGCGCGGGCATGCGCGCCCTGGCGGAGCTGTTCGCGCGTCGGGGCATCCCGGTCAGCGGCTGTGACGCCAACCCCGGATCGACAGAGGACCTCTCAGCCCTGGGAATCGTCGTGATGCAGGGACACAACCCCGATCACGTAGCGGGCGCTCGCGAAATCATCGTAACGTCCGCGATGCCGAAGGATCATCCCGAACTCGCGGCGGCGAGAAATCTGGGCATACCTGTCACGCGGCGCGCCGAAGCACTGGGAAGAGCAGTATCAACGGGCAACCTCGTCGCAGTTGCCGGAACACATGGGAAGACAACTACCACGGTGATGACCACCACTGCGCTGGCTGCGGCGGGAATGAGGCCGACCGGAATCGCGGGCGGCCGCGTTGCTGCCTGGGACGGGAACCTGAGCTACGAGTCGGACAACCTCTTCGTGGTTGAGGCCGACGAATACGATCGCTCGTTTTTGGCACTCGCTCCTACGGTGGCAGTCGTCACCAACATCGAAGCGGATCATCTAGATATCTATCGCGATCTCGATGAGATCCAATCCACGTTTTCCCGATTCGTGCAGAGCGCCCCGGTCATTGTTTTGTGCGCGGACGATATCGGCGCGAGCTCACTCGCTCTTGCCCCGAGCTCCGAAGTCATCCGGTACGGCCTTCGATCGCCGGACGCGAGGTTGGTCGCCAGCAACATCCGCTCAGACGGCCATTCGACTGCTTTTTTGGTCTCCTACGATGGAAGGGAGCTTGGCGAGCTGTCGTTGAAAGTCCCGGGCACGCACAATGTGAACAACGCGCTCGCTGCGCTGGGCGCCGGGTTCGGACTAGGTGCGAAATTCGATCGCTTGCGCGAAGGGCTGGAGGGTTTCACAGGGGTAGATCGTCGCTTTCAGCATCTATTCGATATTCGAGGCGTGACCGTGATCGACGATTACGCTCATCATCCGACTGAAATCGCGGCGACGCTGCAAGCCGCGCGCGCATCGTACCCCCGTCGCCGCCTGGTGGCAGCGTTTCAGCCACACCTCTTCTCCAGGACAAGAGATTTCTGCGAAGAGTTCGCCTCCGCATTGTGCTCTGCTGATTCAGTTTTTCTTGCTGAGATCTACCCTGCTCGCGAGAGGCCGATTGCCGGAGTTACTTCGGCGCTGATAGCGCGCGCGCTGGAGCGAGCCGGGAAACCAGCCACGTGGGAGGGGCCGCGATCGGCGCTTGCAGACGCGCTCGCCTCCGCTGCAAGGCCGGGCGACGTGATCCTCACCATCGGAGCTGGAGACATCACGAAAACGGGGAAAGAGCTGAAAGACCTGCTCGAGCAGGCTGAATGATCGAGCGCGAACGCCTGCGCAAACCTGGTTGGCGCATTCTTGGTTTTCTCTTTCTGCTCGCCCTCCTGATGACAGGCGCGTGGGGACTGCGACAGGGCGCGCGGTCGATGGCTTTTTTCCGTGTCCGTGCGGTGGAGATACGCGGGCTCCATTACCTCCAAGCCGGTGAGATTGCCGCCCGTCTCAAAGTCGACACGTTGACATCGTTGTGGGATGACATGAGTGCTGTTGCTGAGAGAGTTCGGCACCATCCACAGGTCGCAGGGGTGGAAATAAGCAGAAGAATGCCGGGCACGCTGGTGGTCACGATCCACGAAAATCTCCCCGTGGCGCTCATCCAGACGCCGGTCGGACTGCTTCCGTTCGACTCACTCGGCCATCAGCTACCGATCGATCCGTCGCGAACCGAGTTGGATCTTCCGATTGTTGCGACTGGCGATCCCGTTCTTCTTAAGCTCGTCGGCGAGATTCGAGGGGCTGAGCCCAAGTTGTTCGCGCGCATCGAAGAAGTGAGACGAACTGGCAGGGATGAAATTCTGCTCACGATCTCCGGTGGGCCCGCGGATGCGACGCCGGCATTGCCCATCAGCTCGCGACAACGCGCGATGCTGCGCGTACGTGTGCCTGTAGGACTGTCAGTCGAGCGGTTGGCCGATATCTTTCCGGTTGAAAGCGATCTCGCGCGACGACAGGCTCGCGTTGGAGAGCTCGACTTACGCTATCGCGATCAGGTTATCGCCCGAATTCAATGAATCCCGAACGCATCATCGCTGGTCTCGACATCGGTTCCGCAAAGACTACGGCTGTAATCGCCGAAGCCGTCGGAGACCGGCGCAACACCCCGTCGTTGAAGATTCTGGGCGTCGGCCAGGCGCGGACGACTGGACTGCGTCGCGGAATCGTGTCCGACATCGAGGAAACGACGCGCTCGATCAAGAAAGCGATCGAGGATGCGGAGCGGATGGCGGGGACCAAGATCGACACGATCTATGCGGGTATCGCCGGCGAACACGTGAGAGCGATGATCAGCAAAGGCATTGTGGCGGTCAACGGCGAGGAGATCTCCAAGGCTGACGTCGATCGCGCCAACGAAGTAGCGCGCGCACAGCCGGTGCCGGAAGATCGAGAGCTGCTCCACGCGATCCCGCAGGAGTACACGGTCGACAAGAACCAGGGCATTCGCGATCCCATCGGAATGATCGGAACACGTCTCGAGACAGAGATGTACCTCGTGACTATCGGGGCGTCACCGGCGATGAATCTGCGCAAGTCGGTGGAGCGCGCGGGCTACCGTGTGCGCGAGCTTGTGCTGGAACCGCTTGCGAGTGCACTCAGTGTTCTTACCGAGGACGAAAAGGAGCTCGGCGTAGCCCTCGTCGAAATGGGCGCCGGCACGACCGACATTGCGCTGTTTCACGAAGGGAAAATCCGGCACCTGGGGACGGTCAATTACGGCGGCAACAACGTCACCAGCGACATCGTGCAGGGAATGGGTGTCACCCAGGCTGACGCCGAGCGCCTGAAAGAACGGTACGGCTGCGCATACGAGCTGCTGGTCGACCCGAATGATGTTATTCAGCTTCCAAGCACTGTCGCGCAGGGTGAACGGCACGTGCCGCGTCAGGTTCTCGCGCACATCATCCACCAGAGAATGGACGAGATCTTTTATCTGATTCAGGGCGAGATCCAGAGAGCAGGTTTTGGGCAGCGTTTGAACGGAGGCGTGGTCGTGACCGGTGGCGCGGCGGCGATGCAAGGGGTGGCCGAACTTGCCGCGGACGTTTTTGGTACCGGTGTGCGGATCGGGTTGCCCGAGGAACACGTCGGTGGTCTGAGCGACTCGGTGCAGGCGCCGCGATTCGCAACCGTCGTTGGCTTGGCGATGTACGGCGCGCATCGGAGCGCGGCCGGCGTTGGGCCGTCGGGCAGGCATCGCGCTCTGGCCGGTGCGGGCGTCGACCGGTTCACCAAGCGGCTCAAGATCTGGCTCGAGGATTTTTTCTAGTTTGTTTTCTAGTTTGTTATAGATCTTCTCCGGTCGGTCGGGCGAGGGTGTCCGCTTCGGCGGCGACTCGCTTACACGCTGCGAGCCTCGCGCGTGAGGATCTATGGAAGCCCGAGACGTTGAGCGCGCGAGTCTCTTGCTACGCGAGAACGCCGCGTGCGCGGGCACCCTCGCCCTCCTTCCCACTGAGTCTGCTTAGCCAAAGATCGCTTCGACTCGAAACCGCTGACAACATCCTTGCGCGCCGCAATAGCACGCGCGTAACTCGCCACTCCAACTGTTTTGAGAGCAACTGTTCGCTCTCGAACACCAGTCGCGAGTGAGCTGACGAGGCTCGATGCGTGTAAGCGAGCCAGTCGCCGTAGAGGACAGCCTCCGCCCACCGCACGATGCAGTCGAGGAAACGTACACCCGCGCCCTATGACAAAATCATAAACCTGAAGGCCAAAAGAAACGTGTGGATAACTCGCTTGACACCGCGTGTACTTTTTTTCGCTCCGAGTCGTCATTGCCTATGGTACGAAACGACTAACGGGCATATACTAGCTGAGCTTTTTTTCCACATACCACGCGGTATCGGAGTTTCCCACCACGATGATATTCGAATTCGAGGAGAACCCCTCTCAAGCCGCCCGCATGAAGGTCGTGGGCGTCGGTGGGGGTGGCGGAAACGCCGTCAACCGCATGATCGAGGAGCACCTCGAAGGTGTCGAGTTCATCTCGGTCAATACGGACGCCCAGGCCCTCCTCAATTCCAAGTCTGACGTAAAAATCCAGATCGGTAAGAAGCTTACTCGCGGGCTGGGCGCTGGTGCGCGGCCGGAGATCGGGAAGCAGGCAATCGACGAAAGCAGGGAAGAGGTCGCGCGTGCAATGCACAACGCCGACCTCGTGTTCGTCACTTGCGGCATGGGTGGTGGGACTGGAACGGGTGCCGCACCCGTCCTTTGCGAGCTTGCTCGTGAGGCTGGTGCCCTGACAGTCGGCATCGTCACCAAGCCTTTCCTGTTCGAAGGCCGCAAGCGCATGCGTCAGGCGGAGCTCGGCATCGCCGAGATGCGAAGACATGTCGACACGATGATCGTCGTGCCGAACGAGCGACTGCTGGCTGTGGTCGGAAAGGGAATTCCCTTCCAGGACGCCCTGAAAAAGGCAGACGAAGTCCTCCTCCACGCGACGCAGGGCATTTCCTCGCTGATCAGCGTGACCGGCCTGGTGAACGTCGATTTCGCAGATGTGCGGACAGTGATGCAGGAAGGCGGATCGGCTCTGATGGGAACCGGAATCGGACGCGGAGACAATCGCGCGATCGAAGCCGCGCAGCAGGCCATTGCGAGTCCGCTGCTCGACAACGTGTCAGTGTCGGGAGCTACCGGCGTCCTGGTCAACATCACCGGCGGCGCAGACCTGACCCTCGGAGAGGTCCACCAGATCAACGAAATCATCCACGATGCTGTCGGTGAGGACGCCGAGATCATTTTCGGTGCGGTGCACGAGCCAGCGATGCAAGGCGAAATCCGCGTTACGGTAATTGCGACCGGGTTCGATCGCGATCGGCCGCAATCCTCAGTTATTCAGGCTCCAACCGTGGTCGCCCCTCCCACGCCGATCGTGAGAGGATCGCCGGTAATTCCGCTCCGTCCTCCGAGAGGAAATGGCGTGTCTCGCGTTGGTCCGCTCGAGCTTCCAAGACGCAATACTCCGACGAGCAATCCGACAGTGACTCCAGAGAGAGATCGATCGTCTCCAGAGCAGGATCTGAGTGATATGGAGATCCCGACGTTCATTCGGAGACAGATGGATTGAAGCAGGTACATGTGAGGGCCATGAGCTACACGATTGTGGCGACCCTGGCTGTGGTCGCCATTTGGCTTACACCGACCCTCGAAAAGAAGACCGTTTTTGCCATGGAGCCGGTGACCGTAACCCGCCCTGGACTCGAGCCTGCTGATTTTATCCTCGGCCCACTCTACGTCGAAGCATCAAACACAGATTTAGTCGATACGCTGGCTATCGCCGGTGTTATTCATTCCAGCCTTTACAACGCCCTCAACGAAAGCGGCGTAGGTGTTCTGCCTCCCTCGGCGCGTCACCAGCTGGCCTGGTCACTAGCTGACATTTTCGAATACAAAGTCGACATGAGTCGCGACCTGCGGCAGGGAGACAAGTTTCACTTGTTGGTGGAGCGTCTGCAGAAGCCGAACGGCGCGATCATCGTCAACAAGGTGCTTGGCGCAAGGCTCGCCCTTTCCGGCGGCACCAATCCGCTCGAAGCAATCCATTTCGACGCGCATGGATCGACCAGCGCCCAGTACTACGACGCCAGCGGCATGTCGCTGCGGGCGGCATTCCTCCGTGCCCCGGTCGCGTTCAGGCGAATCAGCAGCATCTTCGGTGCGCGCAAGCATCCAATTTTCGGAGAATGGCGTAACCACACCGGAACGGACTACGCTGCCGCCGAGGGAACGCCGGTCAGAGCCATCGGCGACGGGGTCGTGATTTTCGCCGGCAGAAAGGGTGGTTACGGAAACATGATCGACATCCGCCACCGCAACGGCATGGTGAGCCGGTATGGCCACATGCGCAATTTTGCCACGGGTGTGCGCCCTGGCTCTCGAGTCGCGATGGGCAGCACGATCGGCTACGTCGGTATGACCGGCTGGGCCACTGGTCCCCACCTGCACTTCGAGATTCGCGTCGATGGCGTCGCGCACGATCCGAAACTCGCGCTGCAGAGCAAGGGCGGCGAGCCAATTCCTTCGGCCGAACGGTCTCTCTTTCAGAAGATGAGAAATCAGACGCTCGCCAGCCTGAGTCAGGCGCACGTGGCCAACGCGACAGAGTAAGTACAGTCGCAGTCACGACGACTTATCTTCAAGCCCGGACCGTCGCGTCCGGGTTTTTTTTCGCCCCAACCCAACAAAACGCAGATGCCGGGACGGATCATCAAGCGCGCCGGCGAGGTTCCGACGCGCTCCCTGTGGACAAGAATCAAGGATGTCGCGCTCACCGACGTCGGAGCCATCGCCAGATCAGGCTCCATCCAGGAGTGGCTCGAAACCCTGGAAGAAATCCTGCTGGGGGCGGACTTCGGCGTTCCCACCACAATGCGGCTCGTCGGCGAGATCGAATCCCTGGCCCGCCGCGGCGCAATCAACACGGAGCAGGATTTCCTCGACGCACTTCGCGGAGCGATTGAAGCCTCGCTGCGGTCGGGGAACAGTGACCCCCGGATTCTCCGTGCCTCCCAGCCACCAACCGTGGTGCTCGTTGTCGGCGTCAATGGAGCGGGAAAGACGACTTTCATCGGGAAATTCAGCGACCTGCTCGAGGCCAATAAGATGTCGGTGCTCGTCGGTGCGGCCGACACTTTCCGGGCAGGCGCGATCGACCAGCTGCGTGCGTGGGCGGCGCGAACGGGTGCGGACTTTGTGGGGGCGACCGCGGGAACTGACCCTGCGTCTGTGGCCTACGACGCTGTGGAAGCCGCCATCACGCGGGGCCGAGATGTCGCCGTGATCGACACCGCTGGCCGTCTCCACACGAGCGGATCTCTGATGGAGGAAATGAAAAAGATCAATCGCGTCATCGCCAAACGTCTTCCCGGCGCGCCTCACGAGACGTTGCTCGTTCTCGACGGTACAATCGGTCAAAACGCCGTCGCGCAAGCGAAAACTTTCGCGGAGGCAATTCCTGTCACGGGTCTCGTCGTCACCAAGATCGATGGGACGGCGAAGGGAGGAATCGTTCTCGCCGTGCATGAGGCGCTCGACGTGCCCGTAAAATTCATCGGCGTCGGCGAGAAAGCCACCGACCTTGTCGAGTTCGATCCCGCTGCGTTTGCGCGTGAGGTTCTCGAGGGGTAATGCCCGCACCAACGCGCGCGGCGGGGGGGAAGGTCTACCTCGACATGCCGGTCACCTATCTCAAAGGCGTGGGACCGGCGCGAGCCGAAGCCCTAAGACGCCTCGGAATCGTGACCGCGCGCGACCTGCTATTCCACATTCCGCATCGCTACGAGGACGCCAGCACGATTAGTCCAATCGCGTCGCTCGAAACCGGCATGGACGGAACGATCATCGGCCGGGTGATCTCGAAGGGCATCATCCCCACGCGTAAAGGGCTGCGGATCTTTCAGGCCGTTCTGAAAGACGATAGCGGAATGATCGAAGCCTCGTGGCCGGGCCAGCCGTTCCTCGATCGCACCATCGAGAAAGGTGACCTTATGCTTTTGACCGGCACAGTCCGCTTCTTCCATGGCCGCCAACTCCAGCCGCGCGAATACATCCATCTGGGGAAGGATGACGATGGCATCCAGGGTGGACGAGTCCTGGCTGTGTATCCTGCGACGGAGGGATTGTCGTTCAAGATCATTCGTGGCGTCATCGACGCGCACCTCGACGCATTGCTGCCCCTGGTCAATGAATACCTCTCGACCGAAGTGCTGACACTGGCCGCCGTTCCGGCGCTGCGTGATGGTTTGCGCATGGTCCACCGCCCGGAGACAATTCTCGAGGGTGCGCGGGGCAGGTCGAGACTGGCGTTTGAAGAGTTGCTGTTCGTGCATATCCTCCATCGCCGCGCCAATGCGCTGGTAAGAGAGCGACGCCAGGGAATCGCGTTCGAAAACAAGCGACAGCTCACGACAGCTTTGAAGAAAGTGTTGCCTTTCGCCCTGACGGAGGCACAAACAGGAGCTGTGCGCGAGATCGTGGCGGATATGTGCAGCGGCAACAAAATGCACCGGCTTCTGCAGGGGGACGTCGGAAGCGGCAAGACGATCGTCGCCCTCTTTGCCGCGATGCTGGCAATGGAGAACGGCTACCAGGCCGCAATCATGGCTCCGACCGAGCTGCTCGCGGAGCAGCACGCGCGCACCTTCACGCGTCTGCTGGAGCCACTGGGTATTGAGCCGGTGCTCATCACGGGAAGTCTTGGCTCCCGTTCCCGAAGGCTCGCGGCCGCGCGTCTTCAGACTTCGGAACCTGTACTGGCCGTTGGCACGCACGCCTTGCTCCAGGAATCTGCAGTCTTCGGCAGGCTTGGGTTCGTGACCATCGACGAGCAACACCGCTTTGGGGTAGAACAGCGAGCGGCGATTTCATCAAAGGGAGAGGCGCCGGACATTCTTTTAATGAGTGCCACGCCGATACCGCGGTCTCTTGCTCTTACAATGTACGGTGACCTCGATGTCAGCACGCTCGACGAACGCCCGGCAGGGCGCCAGCCGGTAACCACAGTGATGCGTCCGGAGTCCGCACGTGATCGCGTACTGGAGTTTGTCGCTCGCGAAACCGAGAAAGGGCGTCAGGCGTACGTCGTGTATCCGGTGATCGAGGAGTCCGAGAAAACGGATCTGAAGGCCGCGACGACGATGTACGAACACCTCGCCGCCGGCCCGTTCGCGGGGCGTGTGGTCGGCCTCATTCACGGCCGGGTTCCGGCCGATGAGCGTGAGAGGGTAATGCGCGCTTTTCGCGACGGGAAGATTGACATACTCGTCTCGACGACGGTAATCGAGGTCGGCATCGACGTCGCGAACGCGACCGTGATGCTGATCGAGCACCCCGAGCGCTTCGGATTGTCGCAGCTGCACCAGCTGCGCGGACGCGTCGGCCGCGGCGCCGACGCTTCCTATTGTATTCTGCTCGGAGATGTCGGAGAAGAGGCGTTCGAGCGGCTGCGAATATTCGTCGAGACCGAGGATGGATTCGAGATTGCGCGCGCTGACCTGCGCCTGCGAGGGATGGGAAATCTCTTTGGCGAAGAGCAGAGCGGAGAAGCGACCTTCCGGGTCGCAGATCCAGTACGCGATGAGGATCTGAACATCAAGGCGCGCGCGGCAGCCGAGATCGTACTGGAGCGCGACCCCGACCTTGCCAAACGGGAGAACGCGGGAATCCGGAAGGTGCTGAGCGCCCGTTACTCCCGAGCGCTGGAACTTTTCCGGGTCGGCTAACGCGGAGGTCTACGGACTCGGGTTGGCGAGCCGCTTCTTGATCCGGTCCAACTCGGCGGACAACTTTGCGAGTTCTTCCTTGCTCCTGGCAAGCTGCTCTCGCAGCGAAGCAATTTGTTCGTCGCGGCTCTTGGATACGACGACGACCGTGTCCTTCGCGCCCGCCTGCGGAGCGGCCCCTGAATCCGGCGTGGCGCGAAGCGCTATGACGCCCTGAGCAGCAACGGCGGTGCGCCGCAACACCACTGCTTCCTCTCGATACCGGCCGGCCGTATCGCTTGCGAGATAACCGTCGAGCGCTGCGATTCCGCCGCTCAGTGAGCCAAGCGGATTGGCCGGGTCGACGAGGTATGCTGCGCGCCAGAACGCGATCTCCCTCGCCTCCAGGGTGGCAGGATGCGTGCGGACGAATTCATCCAGCACGTGATCGGCAGCGAAGTAGTTGCCATTGTCGACATCCTTGCGGGCGTAGAACAGGGTGCGGTCCCAGTCGGTCTGCTGCGGGGTCTGCAGGCTCTGGAAGCTCGCGCAGGCCGCCGCGGCAAAAAATGCAATCACCCATCCCGACGGTTTCATGCTACACCCTCGATCTTTGCGGCGACCTCACGGCGCTTCCGGGCATTCGCCGGCTCAACCGGAAGCTTGACAAAAAACGTAGTGCCTCTGCCGACTTCGCTATCGGCGTTTATCTGGCCACCATGCGCCTCGACAATTTCTTTCGCAATCGCCAGGCCTAAACCCGTTCCTTTTGTCGCGGCCTGCGCCTGATTGTCCGCCTGGAAAAACTTGTCGAAGATGTGGGGCAGCTGTTCCGACGAGATACCGGCGCCGGTGTCCGCGACCGTGATGGAGACGTTTGTACCTTCGGCTTTAACCGTCAGTGCCACGTTTCCTCCGCGTGGCGTGAACTTGAAAGCGTTCGAGAGGAGATTGCCAAGGACTTCGTTTATCCGGTCCTCGTCCCAGTAGACTTTGGCCGGTAACGCATCGTCATGATTTACCGAGAACTGGATATCCCTCTGGTTGGCGAGTACCGAGAACGAGCTTTCGAGAGTCGACAGAAATCTGCGAAGGTCGACTTGCCGCACTTCGATCTTGCCGCCGCTAGCCTCGAAACGGCTGATGTCGAGCAAGCGCTTGACCAGTCGAGTGAGCGAGTTGGCCTGTTTGGTGATCGTCGTAAGAATCTCGTGCTGCTTGGGTGTCAGCTCACCGTAGATGTCCTCCTGCAACAGCTCGAGATAACCGATGATGACGTTTATGGGTGTCTTTAGCTCGTGCGACGCTACGCCAACGAATTCGGCGCGGAGACGTTCGAGCTCGGACAGCTGCCTTGCCATCGTCCTATAACTCGCCGCCAGCCTGCCAAACTCGCCGGTCCCATCCGATGAGAGCTTGAGCTGATGGGTCAAGTCACCTTCCGCGATCGCGTGCATTCCACGCTCGAGCTCGTACACGGGTCGGCTGATCGAGCGCATGAGCCACACTCCAATGGCGAGCGCGATCAAGAGCGCGATTGGCAGAGCCCCTGCGACAACCCGCTCCGCCTGCAGCGTTGCCTGGGTAGCATCCGCCACCCGCTGCCGCGTGCTGTTGCGGAGCGTGGTCGCGCTCGCGTCGAGTACGCTGTCCACGGAATTGATGGCAGGTCTGGTTCGCTGAACTGACACCATTTCGGCAATCGTGCTCTTACCAGCGGAGGCCTGATCATATTCGTCTCGAGCAGCAGCCCGCACTTCGTCCAGCGAAGCCCGAATGCGGGTCGCTGATAAGTCCAGACGATAACGGTCGAGGGAATCGGTAAGGGCGACGAGCGAGTCAACCATCTTCTGCATCCGCGCCGAGCTCTTTTGGTCATGCACGAAAAGGAGCGCGTCCTCGGCACGACGCGCGTCCTCTGTTCGCTCGCGGAAAGCGGCGAGCAACATCGACGCGGCAAACTCGCGGTCGCGCAGCATTCTGCTCGTCTTATAGAGCTCCTCCAGCGACTGGAGTGAGAGCAAAAGCGGAATAATCAGGACGACCGCAATCGCCGATAGCCCCCAACCCAGGCGGGCGCGCAGAGTCATCTGGCTACGCTCCCCCGAGCATCGGCCAGCAGTTCGCTGTCGTCATTTCGTTTATTAAGACGCCGCCGTCGGTCGTTCGTGTAGGCGCTCACGGAGATCGTAAAATTATCGTTCGCGGCATGTAGACGGAACCGTAATGGGATGATACTCTGATTGACATGACACCGAAGCATCAGCGTCGACGCACTTTCCTCCAATGTCTGTAGTGTACTCGCGAATTTCAGAGTTACCGACTCACACCGGCAAAACCGTTCGCGTGCGCGGCTGGGTCACGCACGTCCGGTCCTCCGGAAAAGTGGCTTTCGTGGTGATGCGCGATGGAACGGGGCTTCTCCAGGCAGTGCTCGTCAAGAACGCCGTCGGGGCAGAGACCTGGGAACGGTTCGGCAGACTTACACAGGAAACCTCGATCGAAGTCGAGGGCGAGGCCAAGGCGGAGCCGCGGGCACCCGGAGGTTACGAGCTCGCTGTGAAACAGCTGACCATCTACGGTGCGAGCCCGATCGACTATCCAATCCAGCCGAAAGAGCACGGTATCGACTTTCTGCTCGATAACCGCCACTTCTGGTTGCGTAGCCCGCGTCAGCGCGCGATCGCCAGGATCCGGCACGAAGTCGAGCAGTCGATCCGCGATTTCTTTTACGAGCGCGACTTCACCCTCGTCGACACGCCCATCCTGACCGCCGCGATCGGCGAACGGAGCGGACTGTTCGCAACGGAGTATTTCGACGAAGGCACTGCCTATCTGGCCCAAACCGGACAGCTGTACGGTGAGGCTGCGGCGGCGGCGCTGGGGAAGATCTACTGCTTCGGCCCGACTTTTCGCGCCGAGAAATCCAAAACCCGACGTCATCTGACCGAGTTCTGGATGGTTGAGCCTGAAGTCGCCTTCAACGACTCGGACGACAACATGAGGCTACAGGAGGATTTCGTCTCCTATATCGTCGCACGTTGTCTGGAACGCCGACAGGCTGAGTTAAAGGAGCTGGAACGAGACCTTTCCAAACTGGATAGTGTGAAGCCACCGTTTCCGCGGATCGATTACACCGACGCAGTGAAGATCCTCACGTCGAAGGGCAGCGGCGTCACCTGGGGCGAGGATCTTGGCGCCGAAGATGAGGCTTTGCTCGTCGAAGGCCACGACCGGCCTGTTTTCATTTTCAATTATCCGAAGGAAGCGAAGGCATTCTACATGAAGGAGAATCCCGCCGACCCGCGCACAGTTCTGTGCGACGACTGTCTCGCGCCCGAAGGATATGGGGAAATCATAGGTGGCTCACAGCGGGAGGACGATCACGACAAGCTGCTCGCGCGAATCCGGGAGGAGAACCTGCCCGTCGATGCGTACAACTGGTATCTGGACCTGCGGAAGTACGGCACTTTCGTGCACTCCGGTTTCGGACTGGGCCTCGAGCGCACGGTCGGCTGGATCTGTGGAATTCACCACATCCGCGAAGCGATCGCATTTCCGCGAACGATGAATCGGCTACGGCCATAACATTTCAACGAGAAAAGAAGATGGGATTTGAGCAATATCACGAGCCACCAGCCGAGCTCTCCGAAAAAACTCGCACATTCGCACGGATGATCGTGTCTCTGATCGAAGAAGGAGAGGCGATAAACTGGTATGAACAGCGGCTGGCCGTAGAAAAAGATCGAGACGCTCGAGCCATAATGCGAAACGCCCAGCACGAAGAATTCAAACACTTCGGCATGGACCTCGAGTTCCTGCTGCGGCGCACACCAAAGTGGCGAGAGGTCATGCAAGGAATTCTTTTCAAGTCGGGCGACATCGTCGAGCACGGCGACGAAGCCGAGGAGCGGAGCGAGTAGCGGCGGGCGGGGCGCCGTGGCTACCTCGTTCGCTCGTCCTTTTTCGCCTCGTCCCACAGCGAGTCGAGCTTCTCGAGCCCAGCGTGCGAGACGTCGACGCCTCGAAGTCGCGCTAACTCCTCCACGCGTTTAAAGCGTCTCTCGAATTTCGCGTTCGCTTTGTCGAGGGCAAGCGAGGAATGGACGCCAGCCTTTCGACACAGGTTGACGACAGCGAAGAGCAGATCACCGAGCTCTGCCTCCAACTGGTAATGCCGTGAGTCAATCGCGGACGAGTCAGTGTCCGAGCTGGGAGAAGGTGACTCACTCAGCTCGGTCCGAACCTCGGCCAGCTCCTCTTCGACCTTGGCGGCGGGGCCGCTGACATCTGGCCAGTCGAAACCGACGCCCGCCGCCCGGTCCTGCAATCGGTGCGCGCGGTGAAGTGAGGGCAAGGCGGCTGGTAAACCGTCGGCAATGCTGTGGCGCTGCTTGGACTTCATTTTTTCCCAGGGCTCTTTCGCCGCATCTCCGTAGAGATGCGGATGTCTCGCCTTCATCTTGGTGATCAGTCCTTGCGCCACATCGGCAAAGGAGAACGCCGAGCGCTCCTCCGCCAGTACCGAGTGAAACAGGACCTGGAGCAGAACATCTCCAAGCTCTTCGCGCATCAGCGTGTCGTCGCCAAGTCGAATTGCCTCGTCCAGCTCGTTTGCCTCTTCAACCAGATAGGGTCGAAGCGATTCGTGATTCTGGGCAGCATCCCACTCGCACCGTTTCCTCAAGTCGCGCATGAGACCAAGAGTGTCATCCAGCGAAGTCGTCTTTGTCATGGAACACTGTGCGATTGGCGTTTTTCTTGAATGGTCGAAGTGCCGCGCGTATACTATCGGCAACGTAAATCAAGCTCAATGCAGGAATCCCTAAGCCGCGCCCGGGTCGAGATCGATCTTGGCGCGTTGCAGCGTAATGGAACCGTGGTCGCGAGGCGGGCCGGCGTTCCGCTGCTCCCGATGATAAAGGCGGACGCGTACGGGCTGGGCGTCCGGGAAGTGTTGCCCGCGCTCGATCGTCTCGATCCCTGGGGCTACGGGGTCGGGACAATCGATGAAGGCGAAGAGCTTCGAGAATTCGGTGTCTCTCGGCCAATTGTGATATTCACGCCGCTCCTGGACGCTGATCTGCAACGCGCCCGCAAGGCACGCTTGACTCCGACGCTCGGTTTTCGGCAGGAGATCCAGAGCTGGCGGAAATGCGGAGGCGGTCCGTGGCACCTATCGATCGATACGGGCATGAGCCGCGCAGGCATTCCTTGGCGCAGGATCGACGACATCCGGGCGGAGCTCGAGTCATCACCCCCTGAAGGCGCGTTTACTCATTTCCACTCCGCGCAGCTCAACGACGGTACGATGCAGGAGCAGGAGCAATTGTTTCGCGACGCGGTTGCCCGCTTGCCATCGCGCCCTCGATTTCTGCACACCGACAACAGCGCGGCGATTGCGCGCAGACAGCGGAGTGAGTGGGATCTCGTCCGGCCAGGAATTTTTCTATACGGTGTCGGCAGCGGTAGCGGGGCGGCGATGCAGCCCGAGCCGGTGGTGCATCTGCGCGCCCCAATCGTGGAGATTCGCGATGTCGCCGCAGGTGACACCGTGAGCTACGACGCAACATTTCGTGCGGAGCACGCGTGCCGCATCGCCACTCTGGCGGTGGGCTACGCTGACGGTTATCCGAGAGCGCTCAGCGGAGTCGGTGCCGTACTGATAGGAGGCGCACTCGGGCCGGTGGCGGGTAGAGTGACTATGGACATGACGATGGTAGACGTCAGCACGATCCGCTGTGCGGTGGGGGATACCGCTACGCTGATCGGTCGGGACGGAGACACGGTGCTGACTCTGGAGCGCGTCGGCGAGCGGGCGGGCGTTTCGCCGTACGAGCTGTTGACCGGGCTGCGGTCGCGCGTCCAACACAAATACCTCGGAAGATCGAATTGAAGCGCGCGGTCATCATCATTCTCGATGGAGTCGGCATTGGCGAGGCCCCTGACGCAGCGGATTACGGTGATGTAGGGAGCGATACTCTCGGGAACGTTGCCCGAGCATGTGGCGGATTGGCCCTTCCGCGCCTGGAGCGTTTTGGTCTCGGAAACATCAAGCCGCTGGAAGGGATCAAGCGGCGAGGCGATGCCGCCGGCGCGTGGGGAACAATGCTGCCCGCTTCCGCGGGGAAGGACAGCACAACCGGCCACTGGGAGATCGCCGGGGTGCATCTGGAGCAACCGTTTCCAACCTATGCGCACGGATTTCCCAACGACCTGATACAAAGATTCTCGCGCGAGACAGGGCGCGGCGTGATCGGTAACGTGGTCGGCAGTGGAACGGAAGTGATCTCCCGGTATGCGGTCGAGCAGCGACGATCGGGCGATTGGATTGTCTACACGTCTGCCGATTCGGTTTTTCAGATTGCCGCAGACGAGGAGGTGATTCCCCTCGCCGAGCTTTATCGGGCGTGTGAGTTGGCCAGAAACATTCTCCAGCCTCCACACGATGTGTCTCGAGTCATCGGGCGGCCGTTCGTAAATGAGTCGGGGATATACAAACGCACCTCCAATAGACGTGACTATTCCCTTGCGCCTCCTGCACAGACGCTACTCGACGCGCTGGCGGCCGCCGGGATTGCACGCGCCGGAGTTGGCAAGGTTGACGACCTGTTTGCGGGCCGCTCCATAACTGCCCGGCATACGGCCTCGAACGCCGAGGGAATCAGCGCAATCAAGGAGTGGTTATCCACTGCCTCAAGTGGGTTCCTCTTCACCAACCTAGTAGATTTCGACCAGCAATTCGGGCACCGCAACGACGTTGCGGGGTTTTATGGAGCGCTGCGTGAGTTCGACGCGGCTCTGCCCTCAATCACATCGCGGCTCAAAGAGGAAGATCTGCTGTTCATCACTGCCGACCACGGCAACGATCCCACTACACCCTCGACCGACCACGCCCGCGAGCGCGTTCCGCTGCTCGTCGGCGGCTTGCGCGTCGTCCCGCACGACCTGGGCGAGCGTCAGACTTTTTCCGATCTCGGAGCGACGGTGGCGGAGTGGTTCGGCCTTTCGTTCCGCGGCAGAGGGACGTCGTTCCTCGCAGAGCTGGTGGTTTGATGAAGCCAGCGGCAGGTTCGAACGCCTCCCTGCGGGAGGCGGCAATGCGCGCGCTGGATAATGCTTACGCTCCCTATTCCAATTTTCGGGTTGGCGCCGCGCTGCGAACGGGAGATGGAACAGTCATCACCGGCTGCAACATGGAGAATTCAGCCTACGGCCTCGCCATCTGCGCGGAAACCCTTGCGGTAGCCTCCGCTGTCTCACAAGGGCTTACCGACTTCGACGAGATTGCGATTGCAACCGAAGACAGCGAGCCGACTCCACCGTGCGGCGCCTGCAGGCAGGTGCTAAACGAGTTTGCCCCCAACATCCGAATTTCTAGCTACACCCGCGATGGCCAAGAAGCCAGCTGGACTCTGGAGGAGCTGCTTCCCCACGCCTTCGTTCTGAACCATTCACGTGGAAGGATGTAGTGAAGCTTTTGTCAATCGCGGTGCGGGGTGCGATCGTGGCAGCCTGTTTCGTCGCTCTGTCTTCGTGCTCCGAAGACCTCGATACGTCCGGCGTTTGTGCGGTGCTCTGTCCGCCGGTTGGTGGCAACGTGAAGAACATCACGCTCGATGCGGCGGTTTTCGATACAACGGTCCAGTCACTCTCGGGACTGGGCACCGAGAATGCCCTCCTGTTGGCCTCACGCGGCGACACGCTCGATACCCGCGTCATCATCCGGTTTGATTCATTGCCGACCAAGTTCACTGCTTTCGGGCAGGATACTTCCCAGACCATAGCTAGCGTCGACAGCGCGTACATCCAGCTGAGACTCGATACGCTTTCCATCAAGGGCACGGATCCCGTCACGATCGAAGCCTACGACGTCGATACCACCGCGAATGACACTTCGAGCGCGGCCGTTTTGGCGCTCTTCCGCCCGGACCGCTTTATCTCGTCGCAGACCTACAGCCACGCTCAGCTCAAGGATACTCTCAAAGTTTTCCTTTCAAACGCGGCACTACTCTCGAAAATCCAGAGTAGCTCGCGTCTCCGTATCGGGTTCCGGGCGACTACAGTGAGCTCGACACAGCTGCAGTTCACTTCGGCGGAGGCGGGCCTGGCGCCGTTTCTGTCATTTCGCCCGACGCCGGACACCGCGACGAAAGCGCTTACCGTAACGCCCCTTTCCGTCACCCCAGCGGGAGAATCCCTGACCGCGCTCCACCTGGGTGACTATACGCTCGTTGCAAAGGCGCCACCCCCGGGTTCACCGTCGGATCTCGACGTGGGCGGGCTTCCTGCTCGACGTGTCTATATTCGTTTTTCCATCCCGGATTCGATCGTCGACTCGGCTACCGTCGTCCGCGCGACGCTGCTGCTGAACCAAATTCCGAATACGTCCCTAGATCCGACTGATACCGTCCGAATTACGCCCCACCTGGTTCTTGCCGGAAAGGCCGTGACGGATCTGGGGAAGGCCTCGCAGATCACCGCGGAGTTGAGTGCAGAGGCTGTGCTCGTGCGCCCGGGCGATGCTGGGACTGTCCAGGTGGAGCTTGCGCGTGCATTTAATCTCTGGCGCGGTCAGGATTCAACGCTGACCCCGCGCGCGATCGTCCTTACCTCGCTCACTGAAGGCGTCTCTCCTC
>JBHEME010000005.1:62239-156808 GCA_046262755.1 Gemmatimonadaceae bacterium
CCGGCCTCGATCGGTGGTTTTCCATCGGCGTCGATTTTTCTTCAGTACTCACCGGAATTCAGGCGGGTGACGGCGGGGTCGAGTAGCGACAAGACTACCACGGCTCGCTTTCCGCTTGTCTCCGCCATCCTTCCAGTTGGCCAGCGCTGGACGCTCGGCTTGAGCTCGTCGACTTTCCTCGATCGGTCGTACGAGACGGATCTCGTGCGAAGTTTGAATGTCGGCGCCGCCGGCGACACTGTCCAAGTCACCGAGAACTCACGCGTCCTCGGCGCGATCAACGACGTACGACTCGCACTCGCGTGGGTTGGATCCCAAGCTTTCCGAGTCGGTTTCGGCGGCCACGTTTTCTCGGGGAGCAATCGGATAACGTTCCGCAGAATCTTTCCTGACACCGTCGGGTTTGTGGGGACGCAGGACGGATCGCGTATCAGCTACGCGGGTTTCGCAGCCTCCATCGGACTGGAGTATCGGCCGTCGCGAGCCGTTGGGTTTGCCGCGAGCGCGAGAAAGGGTGGAGATCTCACCGCGCAGTCGAACGACACTACCATCGGGCGCGGGCGGCTACCCGACCATTACTCGGGCTCTTTTGTCTATGAAGGCATTCCGGGCGCCAGCTTTTCCGCCCGCGTCGCTCACGATGGCTGGAGCTCACTCTCGTCGCTATCGTCGGCAAGACTCCAGGCGTTCGATACCTGGGACATGAGCGTGGGCGGTGAGGCAACCGGTCCGCGATTCATTCAGCGCGTGCTGACTCTTCGTGCTGGAGCGCGTCGGAGAACCCTTCCGTTCGGGTTTGCCGGCGACAAGGTCTCGGAGACCGATTTCATGTTGGGATTGGGCGCGCCACTCACCCGGGACCGCGCGAATATCGATTTCGCGCTCCAGCGCGCGATGCGCACAGCGGGCAGCGTGAACGAGCGCGGTTACATCCTCAGCTTCGGACTTCGAGTCTCGCCCTGACATGGCGGAGTCGGGCAACTCCCGTCCCGAGGTAATTCTCGTAGCGGACGACATCCCCGCCAACGTCGAGCTGCTGCTCGATCAGCTCCATAGTCTCGGCTACGAAACCATTACAGCCACCGACGGCCCGTCGGCGGTGGCCGCAGCGTTCGATCAGCATCCCGACCTCTGCATACTCGATGTGTCCATGCCGGCTGGGGATCTCGGAGTAGAAGACCGCTCGACAGGCTTCGAGGTATGCCGGCGAATCAAGCGTGATCCGCGGACCTCGCGCATTCCCGTGATCTTCGTGACAGCGCTCAACGATACCAACGATCGTGTTCGTGGAATCGAGGCCGGTGGAGACGATTTCCTCACGAAACCGCACAACCGCCTGGTGCTGGGCGCGAGAGTGCGCAGCCTCCTCAAGCTCAAGGCGGCGACCGACGCGCTGGAGACCAGCCTGCGCAAACTGCGCGAGCTGGAAAAGGTCCGCGACGATCTGATGAAGATGATCGTGCACGATCTCAAGACGCCGCTCACCTCAGTACTGGCCACGCTCGAGATGTTGGCCGACGGAGACTTTGGCCAGGTGAGTACTTCGCAAAAAGGGGCGATTGCCGACGCCGAGACGAAATCCGAGGATCTGCTCGCGCTTATCGATGACATCCTGGAGGTAGCCAGAATAGAAGAAGCGAACATCTCCCTCACCTTGGGGCAAATAGCGCCGGGTGCGCTTCTCGCTGAGCTCGTCCACGAATGGGGGCACCGCTTTCAGCAGGAAGGAGCGACGTCTTCAGTGTCGGTCGCCGACGACGCGCCCGTTTTTTCCGCTGACAAGGGTCTGATCAAACGAGTATTCTCGAACCTGATTCAAAATGCGATCACGCACTCCTCGCATCCGGTCGATCTCGAGCTCAGTGCGCGTCGGGCTGGGAAAGGAGTCCTCTTCACCGTCAGCGACAACGGCCCGGGAATCCCCCAGGAATACCACGATTTGATTTTCAGCAAATTCGGCCAGGTGGAAATGCCCCGATCGCCGCGAACGCGCAGCTCGGGTCTCGGACTGACTTTTTGCAAGTTGGTCGTCGAGCGCCACCGCGGTCGAATCTGGGTGAAGAGCGAAGAGGGGAAGGGCAGCTCGTTCTACATCGAGCTGCCCGCTGATCCAACCGCGGTCGAGCAGCCGGTGATCAGCGCTCCCACTACCACGGCTGCGTACAGCGCACGGTGACCGTAATGCGCGGATTCCTTCCGGCTGTGTCGGCAGGCATACTTCGCTGATGCTTCACGGCTCCGGTAGCGTTTATATCGAGACCTATGGCTGCCAGATGAATGTCAGCGACACCGAGCTCATGCTCGGGCAGCTCGCGGCGTCCGGATACGAGCCCGTGGCCACGCCCGAGTGCGCTGACGTAATTCTCATCAACACTTGCGCGATTCGCGAACACGCCGAGCAGCGGGTTTTTGGACGGATTGGCGAAATGAAGAGCAGGATGAAGCACGATGCAATCCTCGGGGTTACGGGTTGCATGGCACAGCGTCTCGGCTCACAGCTCCTCGATCGCGCCAGGCACGTAAGCCTCGTCATCGGTCCGGATGGCTACCGCGATCTTCCCTCTCTGATCGAGAGCGCGCGAGCCGGTGTTCGTGGCACATCCCTCGAGTTCGATCTGGAAGAACACTACGAAGACTTCGCGCCACGGCGATTCGAGGGTGTGAAGGCCTGGATACCCGTGCAGCGTGGCTGCGACTACAAGTGCACGTACTGTATCGTGCCTACCACTCGTGGACCGGAGCGAAGCAGACGACTGCAGGAAGTTCTTCGTGAAGTCGAATCGGTGGTGGCTTCGGGTATCTCCGAAATCGTTCTGCTTGGGCAGACCGTCAATTCCTACAACGACGGCAACAATGATTTTGCCGATCTGCTGCGTGCGGTTGGCAACGTGCCCGGGATCCGGCGCCTGCGCTTTACCAGCCCCCACCCCAACGACTTTAGCAAACCAGTCATCGCGGCCATGGCGGAGACCGCAGCCGTCTGTGAGCACGTGCATCTTCCAATGCAGTCGGGGTCTACACGAGTTTTGAGGCGCATGCTGCGGCGGTACTCGCGCGAGCGTTACATGGAGTGCGTCGCCGAGCTGCGGGACGCGATGCCGGGACTCGCACTGACAACGGACATCATCGTCGGATTCCCCGGGGAAACTGAGGAAGATTTCGCTGAAACGCTCAGTGCCGTCGAGCAAGTTGGATTCGACGACGCCTATACGTTCAAGTTCTCTCCGCGCGAGGGAACGCCGGCTACGCGCTTCCCGGAGACCGAAACAGTTTCGGACAAGATCGCGAGTGAACGCCTGGCCAGGCTCATTTCTACCGTTCGCTCAGGAAGTCGGCGTCGCAATCTCGGACTTCTCGGCGCGTGCCGCGAAGTATTGGTCGAGAAGGGCGCACGGCGCGGCCGGTTACTTCAATCACGCACACGCGACTTCAAGACGGTGATGATTCCAGGCGACAAATCGCTCATTGGCCGGTACATAATGGTGGAGCTAACCGGGACAACCGGGTCTACGTTCATCGGTCGGCCAGTCGGGACCCGTACTCCTCTTCCGGTGGCGGTATAGGCGCGTCGTTCGATGCTGCGCTGGCTCGAATGATTCTCGACGAGGCAGCGCGCATTTTAGTGTGGGAGGAAGCAGCCACCCAGGATTGACACTGCCCCTCATCACTGCTTCTTATCTCGCCTACGCGGCCGGCCTGCTCGCCGGGTTTTCCGGGAGGGCCTGGGTGGCTGTTCTTGGGGCGATGGCGGTCAGTGCGTTGTTTCTCTTTCGTCGCGCGCTCCACCACACAGGTCTCAGCCTTTTATTCTGTGCGGGCGTTATCGTCGCCGCCTCATCGCCTGCCCCTGTTATTCATCCGACAACGCGGGCTTCGCGTTCAGTACAGGCGGGGCCGCTGGCTCGGTTTCGCCTGCGTGCCGCGAACGCTATTGACCTGACGTTTGGCGACGACGCCCCGTTGGCGAGAGCGCTGTTGATTGCGGATCAACGGCAAATACCGACGGAGATACGCGATCGGTACGCCGCTGCCGGCATAATTCACATGCTGTCGATTTCAGGGCTGCACGTGGCAGTAATTGCCGCTGCGATCGAGCTGCTCTTCCAGGTGGTACGCATGTCACGCCGAGCTGCGCTCCTGGGCTCTTTCGTCGCAACCGCGTTGTACGTGGCGGTTATCGGAGCTCCCGCGCCAGCGCTTCGCTCAGCTGGTATGCTCGGGGTCTCGATGACTTCCCGTGTTATGCAGAGGCCCACCTCCCCCTGGGCAGCGTGGGCAATCGGCGCGTTCATTCCACTCGTCGCCCCACGAACGGTGTTGGATGTTGGCTATCAATTGAGTGTTCTCGGAATGTGCGCGCTGGTCGCCGCGGGAGCGCTTTGGCGTCGTCACCTTTCGCGTCACCTGTCTGGTTGGAAAGGAAAGCTCTACCGAGAGCTTGTGACCTCACTCGTGGCTTGCGCGATAACGGCTCCCCTGGTTGCCTGGGTGTTTGGTCGTGTGAGCCTGATCGCTCCTCTCTCGAACTTGGTTGCGGCGCCGATAATAGGTCTGGCGCAGCCGCTTCTGTTCCTGACGCTCCTCCTCGCGCCCCTAGGTGTTCTCGCGCATTTCTGCGCGCAAGCGGTGCATCCACTTCTGTTCGCGTTCGACTGGGTCGCGCTCACTGCCTCGACGCTCCCCTTCGCATGGATAGTCGTCGCGACCAGCCCTGCCACCGCGCTTCTCGCAGCGGGCGCTGGCTTGGGACTCGTCATGGCGTGCATGAGTCGATTTCCAATACGACCAGCCCTTGCCGCTCTGGCTTGTATTTCTCTCATAACAATTGTTCCAGCACTGCCCGTCAGGGGCAATGGCCAGTTGGAGCTGCACATTCTGGACGTCGGCCAGGGAGACGCGATACTGCTTCGCACACCTCGAGGGCGGTGGGTGCTCTTCGACGCTGGTCCCGCTTGGAACGCAGGAGACGCCGGACGCAGCACCATCTTGCCTTACATCCTCCACCGAGGCGGGACCCTTGATGCCTTTGTCCTTTCACACCCGCACACTGACCATGTTGGCGGCGCGGCCAGTGTCATCACAGCACTCCGCCCGCGGTATTATTGGGACGCGGCGTTTGCGGGGGGATCGCAAGCTTATATCGCATCGCTGAAAGCCGCGCGCACTTATCAGGTAGAGTGGCGCAGGGTTCACCCCGGTGATTCACTGGCAATTGATGGAGCGACGATCTCCTTTCTCGCTCCCGACTCCGCATGGACCGTAGGCCTCAAAGACCCCAACCTTGCCAGCACAGTTGCGTCCGTGCACTTCGGCATGGTTCGGTTTCTGCTTGTTGGAGACGCCGAATGGGCGGAGGAAACCTGGCTGCTGGCTCACCACGCTGGTGAGCTCCGAGCCGACGTACTCAAGGTCGGACATCACGGCAGCTCGACGAGCAGTAGCGACGCTTTTCTGGCGGCCGTGCATCCTGCTGTTGCGGTAATATCGGTCGGCGCCGGGAACAAGTACGGCCATCCCAGCAACGACGTTATCCGCGCTCTCGACCAGGCAGGCGCAGCGGTGTTCAGAACAGACGAAGCCGGGACGATCATCGTGCGCACGGATGGAAGGCAGGTGGAACTGGAAGAACACGGAGAAAAATGGGCGCCGTTTCGAGCGTCATCGACTCAATAATCGGGAAGCGCATCGACCTGCCGCGCGATATCATGCGTCGCTTTCCAGACCTCGCCGAGGCCGGATACCGCCGAGGTGGGCTGCCTGTGCGCATCGCGGGGTGGGCGTTAGGGACGTCCAGCGCGGAGGCAATTACACTTTGGCGTACGGTCTTCGTGGGGAAGAACACACCTCTCTCAGCGGCTCTGCTCTTGCACGAGCTCCGTCACGTTCATCAATTTCTGGAACGGAAAACGTTTCCGGTCAGTTATCTCTGGCAGTCCATCCGCTACGGCTACACCCGTAACGCGTACGAAGTCGATGCCCGCCGCTATTCAGCGCATCGACTCGCACAGGATGCCTCCGACAAGGATCTCTGAGTGGTCAAGCACACCGCTACGTCCGTCGTAACCATCGAGCGTTTCATCATCGAGCAGGAGAAGCTGCATCCGGAAGCAACGGGCGAGCTCTCCGGTCTGTTGTACGACCTCGCGCTCGCTGCCAAGATGATCGCCAACAAGGTTCGAAGTGCTGGACTGGCCGACATCCTCGGCGCTACTGACCTGGAGAACGTTCAGGGAGAGACGCAGCAGAAGCTGGACGTTTTGGCCAACGAAATCATCGTCAAAGCAGTCGACCATGGAGGCCGCCTCTGCGCGATGGCGTCGGAAGAGGAGCCCGGAATAATCGACATCCCCGAAAATTTTCGCTGTGGCAAATACTGCCTTCTGTTCGATCCGCTCGACGGCTCCTCGAACATAGACGTTAACGTTCCGGTCGGAACAATTTTCTCCGTAGTGCGCAAGATCACTCGCGGCAGCCGCGGTGAAATGGAGGACATGCTACAGCCCGGCCGGCGCCAGGTCGCGGCAGGCTACGTCATTTACGGTTCCAGCACGATGCTCGTGTACACCACGGGCCAGGGAGCACACGGCTTTACGCTTGATCCGTCGCTTGGAGAGTTTCTGCTCTCGCACCCGAACATTCGCACTCCTGACACAGGTCGGTATCTCTCTGTCAACGATTCGTATCACAGCCAGTGGGAAGCGTCGGTGCAGAACCTCATGAAGTATTATCGTGGTCAGGACGGAAATCGACAGCCGATGAATACGCGCTATGTCGGTTCGCTCGTCGCCGATTTTCACCGGAATCTGCTTGGTGGCGGGCTGTTCGCATATCCTGCCAACCGGAAGAACAAACGCGGCAAGCTGCGACTCCTATACGAGGCCAACCCACTTGCTTTCATCGTCGAGCAGGCCGGCGGTGCCGCGACTGACGGCGGCCACAGGATTCTCGACATCCAGCCGGGCGAGCTGCACCAGCGCACGCCGCTCTTCATCGGAAGCAAGAACGATGTTGATGCCGCGCGCTCAATGTTGGGCGATGGAGCGCCGGCCAACAGTGCGCTCGCCGCCGTCGGCTCGGTAGGCGCGTGAGCTCCCGCCGGCGCGCGAGCCGGCGCGCGTGAACAAGAAATTCCCCGACGAGAAGCTGTCCCCGTCGGGCATTCCGCTCAAGACACTTTATCGTCCCGAGGATGCGGCGCTGGATTATACGTCGCAGCTGGGTGATCCGGGACACTGGCCGTTTACGCGGGGCGTCCAACCTACGATGTACCGCGGCCGCCTATGGACAATGCGCCAGTACGCGGGCTTCGGCAGCGCAAAGAGTACCAACGAGCGCTTCCACATGCTGCTCGAAGCAGGGCAGACAGGTCTTTCAGTCGCCTTTGACTTGCCCACGCAGATGGGACTCGATTCCGACTCTCCGCGTGCGCTCGGGGAAGTCGGCAGAGCCGGCGTTGCGATCGACAGCGTGGAAGACATGCACGTGCTTCTCGAGGGAATTCCACTGGACAAAGTTTCCACCTCGATGACGATCAATGCGACGGCAGCGACGCTGCTGGCGATGTATATCGTCGCCGCAGAAGAGCGGGGAATTGCCGCCGATAAGCTGAGCGGCACCATTCAGAACGACATTCTCAAAGAGTACATCGCGAGGGGTACGTACATTTATCCGCCCGCACCCAGTATGGCGCTCATCGCAGAAGTCTTTCGCTACTGTGCCGAGAAACTGCCTGACTGGAATCCGATTTCCATTTCCGGCTACCACATCCGCGAGGCGGGGGCAACAGCGGTGCAGGAGCTCGCATTCACGCTGGCCAATACCATCGGCTACGTCAGGTGCGCCATCGAGGCCGGACTCGAAGTGGATTCCTTCGCGCCACGCTTGTCTTTCTTCTTTGCCGCGCACAGCGACCTGTTCGAAGAGGTAGCAAAGTTCCGTGCGGCTCGGCGAATGTACGCCCGCATCATGCGCGAACGGTTCAACGCGTCGGACAGCAGTGCGCGACTTCGCTTTCACACCCAGACTGGCGGTGTCACGCTCACGGCGCAGCAGCCGCTCAACAACGTCGTGCGCGTCGCGGTGCAGGCCCTTGCCGCGGCACTGGGAGGCACTCAATCGCTTCATACGAATGGCTATGACGAAGCGCTCGCGCTCCCCACCGGCGAGGCCGCTCGGTTGGCACTGCGAACCCAGCAGCTGATCGCGTACGAATCAGGAATCGTCAATACAGCGGACCCCCTGGCCGGGAGTTACTACGTCGAGAGCTTGACGAACGATCTGGAGTCACGCGCTTTCTCCCTCATTGACAAAATCGATGCGATCGGAGGCTCGGAGAAGGCCATTGCCGCAGGGTTTTTTCAGGACGAGATCGCCCGGAGTGCGTATGAGCATCAGATCCGCGTCGAGGCTGGAGAGACGGTGATAGTGGGGGTGAACCGTTTTGCGGATGACGAAAAACCCTTGGCTGTTCCCGCTCCGGACTACTCAGCTCTCGAAAAAGCGCAGATAAACAGCGTCAGGGCAATGCGGAAGAAAAGAGACTCCATGGCTGCTGAACGCGCACTGCAGAATCTCGGTGCTGCCGCCAAAAAAACCACTGACCGACCTCACCTGATGCCGCTCATTATCGCTGCGGTGCGCGCTCGGTCAACGGTGGGAGAAATTTCGAAAGAGCTGGCAGCTAGCTGGGGTTACTACAGTCCTGCGTCGTGACAAACCGCGCGCTCGCTTGAGCAGTACAGGGCGCTGGGCTAGCTTTCACCTGTCGCCGCAGTTCTCTCCTCGACCAATCATGCCCACATACGAGTTTCGTTGCCCAAAGGGGCACGAGTTCGAAAAATTCTTCCGCTCCATTAGTGGTGCGCCCAGCGTCCTTCCTTGCCCTACCTGCGGGAAGAACGCCGCGCGACAGATGTCCGCCGGGGCTGGATTGCTGTTCAAAGGCTCGGGGTTCTACATCACGGACTACGGTAAGGACGGAAAGAAAGGCCTGACGCCAGCGCCATCCGACGGAGAAGCTCCCGCCGCCAGTGGAGAGCCCAAGGCGGCGACGGCGGAGTCCAGTGCGGAAGCGAAAACAAAACCCGAGAAAGACGCGACGCCCGCTGGAGTCAAGCCTGCGACGCCGGCTTCCGCAGCCAAGACAAGCCCGAGCAAAGCAACGAAGCGCAGCGAATGACTGCCGCTGATCAGATCCGCGCCGAGCTCACACGCGCGGCGCGCAGCCTTGGCGCGCCCGAGGATATCGAGCCGCTGCTCGAGCGGCCGCGTGACCCGGCGCACGGCGACTGGGCGAGCAATGTCGCCATGGTTCTGGCCAGGCCGCTGAAAAGCAAGCCGCGTGAAATCGCCGAGCGCCTCCGCGCTGAAATGAATCTCGTCACCGCGGGTGTCTCGAGCGTCGATATCGCTGGACCTGGGTTCATGAATTTCCGGTTGGACGTAGCGCGGATCGCCGGCGGCCTCGCCGACATCCTGCGCGCGGGGGCCGACTATGGACGCAGCAACGTGGGCGGCGGTCGTGTGGTTAACGTGGAGTTCGTCTCAGCGAATCCGACGGGTCCGCTGCACGTAGGACACGGTCGCCAGGCTGCGCTCGGCGATGCAATCGCCACGCTCCTGGAAACGACCGGCTGGAACGTCACCAGAGAGTTCTACTACAACGACGCCGGTGCTCAGATAGAAAACCTTGCTGCGAGCGTCGAGGCTCGCTTGAAGGAGCGCCGCGGGGAGAAAGCTGAAGTCCCTGAAGGCGGATACCACGGCGAGTACATTCGCGAATTGGCGGAGCGGTACGAAACGAACAGCGACGGTCTGTCCATTCGCGAGTTCGCGGTACGGGAGCTGAGAAAAGAGCAGGATCTCGACCTCCAGGCGTTCGGGGTAAAATTCGATCATTACTTCCTGGAGTCTTCGCTCTACTTCGACGGCATGGTCGACGACACCATTCGACTTCTCAAAGCATCGGGCAAGACGTACGAGCACGAAGGCGCGCTGTGGCTCCGCACCACCGACTTCGGGGACGACAAGGACCGCGTGATGCGCAAGAGCGATGGCAGCTACACGTATTTTCTGCCCGACGTGGCGTACCACGTCACGAAATGGAGACGGGGGTTTCGCCGCGCCATCGACGTGCAGGGCGCCGATCACCACAGCACCGTCACTCGGGTAAGGGCGGGACTTCAGGCTCTCGACATGGGGATGTCGAAGGACTACCCCGAATACGTGTTGCACCAGATGGTCACGGTCACCAAGCACGGCGAAGAAGTAAAGATCTCCAAGCGGGCGGGAAGTTACGTCACGGTTCGAGATCTCATCAACGAAGTCGGCAGGGATGCCGTTCGATATTTCTTCCTCATGCGCAAGAGTGACTCGCAGCTGATTTTCAATGTCGATCTCGCGGCGTCGCAATCCGAGGAAAATCCCGTCTATTACATCCAAATGGCGCATGCCCGGATGTGTGGAATTTTTCGCGTTGGTGGCGTCGATCCCGAAACAATAAAAGCCGACGGGGTGTCGTTGGATGTTCTGCGAGAGCCCGAAGAATCAGAGCTGATCAAATCGCTCCTCGATTTTCCTGAGCTAGTGGAAACGGCCGCCGAAACCCTGGAACCGCACCGGATTGCATCGTATCTCCTCGAAACGGCACGGCTCGCACACCTTTGGTACCACAAGCACCACGTCCTTGACCAGGACCCAGCGGTGACCCGCGCTCGTCTGGCGCTGGCACGCAGTGCACAGATCGTTCTGAGGAACGGGATGCGGGTGCTGGGGATTACAGCGCCCGAGAGAATGTAGTTGCCGTCGAGGGCTGCAACGTTACCATTACCGGTCTGACACGCTGACGCGAGAGTAGACGACACTAATGTCCGTTCTGGTAGTTGGGTCGGTGGCGCTGGACTCGGTGGAGACGCCGTTCGGGAGAGCGGACGACGTCCTCGGCGGTTCGGCGACGTTCTTTTCCGCTTCCGCGAGCCACCTCACCAAGGTGAGCGTCGTAGGCGTCGTCGGCTCCGACTACCCGATGGAGAAACTGAATCCACTGCGCGAGCGTGGCGTGGATTTCAGTGGTCTCGAACGAGCGGAGGGAAGCTCATTCCGCTGGCGCGGGCGTTACCGGCACGATCTGAATTCCGCGGAAACACTCGAAACCCATCTCGGGGTGTTCTCTCACTTCAGTCCCAAGATCCCCGACAAGCTTCGGTCTTCGCCGTATCTGTTTCTCGCGAACATCGACCCCCGACTCCAGCTGGACGTTCTGAACCAGGTCGACAAGCCCAGGCTGGTCGCCTGCGACACCATGAATTTCTGGATCCAGAGCCGACGACCCGATATTCTCGCGTTGTTGGAGCACGTCGACCTCGTGACTTTGAACGACGCCGAAGCCCGCCAACTGACCGAAAAGGCGAACCTCGTTCAGGCTGCTCAGTGGATCATGGGCCGCGGTCCCCGGCACGTGATTATTAAAAAAGGGGAGCACGGCGCCTTCATGTTCACTGCGAACTCCATCTTCTTCGCGCCAGCATTTCCTTTGGAGAACGTCTTCGACCCAACCGGCGCTGGTGACTCGTTCGCTGGGGGCTTCATCGGCTATCTAGCCGCGACCGGCGACCTGAGCGACGCGGGAATGCGACGCGCAGTAGTCTACGGGTCGGTGATGGGTTCTTTCGCTGTGGAAAAGTTCTCGATCGAGCGGCTCATGACTGTTTCCCGCGCCGAGATCGACCAGCGCGTGAGAGACCTGCGAAAGCTCGTTACCTTCGAGGAGGATGTCCCCGCGTGAGTGAAAATGCGCTTCGCTACGGAAGCGCCGGCGTAAATCTCGAAGCCTCCAACGCCGCCAAGGCTCGAATCAGAAAACTCGTAGAATCGACGTTCACATCGGGTACGGTTGGGGAGTTTGGCGGGTTCGGGGGGATGTTCCGGCTCCCCGAAGGGCTATCCAAACCCGTCCTCGTCTCGAGCGCAGACGGCGTCGGGACCAAAATAAAAATCGCCATCGAAACCGGCCGCCACGATTCGATCGGCCGGGATCTGGTGAATCACTGTGTCAACGACATCCTGGTTCAGGGCGCCCGGCCGCTGTTCTTCCTGGATTACGTGGCATTCGGACACCTTGAGCCGGAGGTCGTCGAACAGGTCGTGGCAGGGGTCGCCGCGGGCTGCCGCGAAAACGGCTGTGCCCTTATTGGCGGGGAGACCGCCGAAATGCCGGGTCTCTACACCCCGCCCGATTACGATTTGGCCGGTTTCATCGTCGGATATGTGGAGGAGAACAGGATATTGGGACCTCACCGTGTGAGACCCGATGATGTGCTTGTGGCCCTCCCCAGCGCGGGACTCCACACCAACGGCTATTCGTTGGCGCGGAAGATCGTGTCTGAGCGTCTGAGGCTGCGAATGGCGGATGCGTTTCCTGGTGAAAAAGGAAGCGTTGCCGACGTGCTCCTCTTGGGGCACCGGTCCTATCTGGCGGCTTTGCGACCAGTGCTGGATCGCGTCCACGCTATGGCGCACGTCACGGGCGGAGGGCTGCCTGAAAACGTAAATCGGGCGCTGCCGCAAAATCTCGATGCGGAGATCAGGACGTCCAGCTGGAAAGTTCCAAATGTCTTTAAGGTGCTTGCCAACGCGGGGGCGGTCGACCCACTGGAGATGCACCGAACGTTCAATATGGGTGTAGGAATGGTGGTTATCTGCGCGGCCTCCGATGTCGAGGCAGTCATATCGGCAGCCGCTGCAGCCGGAGACAACGCATGGCTAGTCGGCGCACTGAAGCCGGGCTCCGGGGCAGTCATACTTTCTTGAGGATTAATCGAATGAAAGCTCGCTTGTATGTTTTGTTAGCCGCTGCTGCATTGACAGCGACTTCGGTTCGCGCGCAGGGCGTCGACACGCAGCGATGCCCGCCCGGCACCGTCAATGGATTTGGCGTTCCCGACCAGACCCGCGCGTCGCAGGACGCGTGTCAGAAGGCCATCGACCTGTTCCAGTACATGGCGCCGCAGCTCGGGACGAGTATTGCCGGCGGCAATGCGACTCTCGGGCAGGCTGGTAGTCTCGGTGGTCTCGGTCATTTTTCAGCGGGACTTAGAGTCAATCTGCTTCAGGGAAGTCTTCCCCAGGTCCAGAACACGACCGTCGCCGTGACAGGTGCTCAGAGCACCCGCTTTGACACCAAAGCGCAGCTGCTTCCAATGCCAACGGCAGATTTGGCGATCGGGATATTCAAAGGATTGCCTCTCGCGATCACCAACGTTGGCGGCGTTGACCTGATTGTCAGCGCGTCGTACCTGCCCGAATTCAACGGCAGCGGCGTGAGCGTCAAAGTTCCTAGCGGCTCGTTGAAGCTTGGTTACGGTGCCCGTGTCGGCATCCTCCAGGAATCGCTGATCGTCCCGGGCGTCTCTGTGAGTTACCTCCGCCGTGATCTCCCGACAGTGAACATTGCGGCCACCAGTGGGAACGATTCGCTTTATGTAAACAACCTGAGTCTTCAGACAAAGGCCTGGCGGGTAGTTGCCAGCAAGAGCCTGCTTTTTGTCGGTCTCGCTGCAGGTGTCGGGCGTGACAGCTATGCATCTTCCGCGGACGTTCGGGCGCACGTAGCCGCGCGAACTGTGCCGCCGACATCAGCGGCGAATGCGGGTCCGGTCTCGCTTTCGCAGTCACTGACGCGGACCAATGTTTTTGCGGACGTGTCGATGAACCTTCTGCTCCTGAAGCTCACTGGCGAAATTGGACAGGTTTCTGGTGGAACGATCACAACCTACAACACCTTCAGTGGCAAGCAGGCAGCCGACTCCAGAATCTACGGATCGGTCGGAGCGCGTTTCGGGTTCTGACGACGTGCGCGACGCGGAGTACATGCGTCGCGCGCTTTCCCTCGCCCAGCAAGGCTGGGGTCAAACAGCGCCGAACCCTATGGTCGGCGCTGTTGTCGTTCGGGATGGTGTGATCGTCGGGGAAGGCTACCACGCGCGTTCCGGCGAAGCCCACGCAGAGGTCGTCGCTCTTAAAGCCGCTGGCGAAAGGGCACGCGCCGCCACCATGTACGTCACACTGGAACCCTGCAACCATTTCGGGAAAACACCGCCGTGCAGCGAAGCAATTCTCGCCGCGCGTGTGAAGCGAGTAGTCATCGCGACCGAAGACCCGACCGCGTTAGCCGGCGGCGGCGGCCGAGCCTTGGCTGATTACGGCCTGGATGTCGATTTCGGAGTCGAGGAGCAAGCGGCGCGAGAGCTGAATGCCGGGTTCATCTACGCCGCCAATTCAACTCGACCGTGGGTGACGCTCAAGCTCGCGTTGTCAGCCAACGGTAAGATGAACGACCCGTCAGGCGAACGACGCTGGATCTCCAGTGAAGCATCGCGCGCCGAAGTGCAGAGGCTCCGCGCCAATGTCGACGCAATCGCGGTGGGGCTCGGCACTGTGCGAGCCGACGATCCACAGCTGACAGCACGCGGTCCCATTCGACCCCGCGTTGCCCCGATGCGAGTAATCTTCGACAAGAACGCCGAAGCACCCCTCGACAGCAGAGTGGTAAAAACGGCCCGGGAAACGCCGACCGTTGTCTTCGCGCACCATCCGCCGGTTCAGCGGTTGGCCGCGTTGCACAACGCCGGGGTCGATGTTCTCGAAGCCGAAAACCCCGAATCGGCTCTCGAGGCGTTGCGCGGCTTCGACGTGCACCACGTCATGGTCGAGGGTGGTGCGAGAGTGTCCCGCGAATTGATAGAAAAAGAGCTGGTAGACAGACTCATTATCTTTCAATCACCCGTCACGCTGTCAACAGACGCACTCAGTCCATTTGATCCCGCCTTCGAGCGAAAGCTGCCGGGTTTTAGAGTCGTCCGCCGCGCGGAGTTCGGACCTGACGTCATGACGGAGTACGCACTGCGAGAGATTTGAATGTTCACCGGATTGATCGAGACCATCGGAGAAGTGGAGGGAGTTCGGCAAAGCGATGCCGGGCGGGAGATCCGCATTCGGGCGCCGTTCACGGATGTCGAGCTCGGTGAAAGCATTGCCGTCAATGGGGCGTGTCTCACGGTCCGGGACTTCGGCGATGGGTGGTTTCAAGTCGCCGCAGTGGTAACGACGACCAATCGCACGACCATCGCGGGGTGGAACAAAGGCACGCGGCTGAACCTCGAACGGTCACTGCAAATGGGCGATCGGTTGGGCGGCCACATCGTCCAGGGTCACGTGGATTGTGTCGGGGTTGTCACAGCCCGGGAGCAGGTCGACGACGCGCTCTTGCTCGATATCAGCGCTCCGCCTTCGGTCAGCAGCCTCTTCGTGTTGCGCGGTTCCGTAACGGTCGACGGCGTGAGTCTTACAATCAACGACTTGCGTCCAAGCGGACTGCAGGTGTCTGTAATTGAATACACGTTGCGACACACCACATTGGGAGATCTCGGGGTGGGAAGTCGACTCCATGTCGAAGCCGATATGATTGCCAAACACGTGAGACGCCTCCTGGAGCCATACCTCAGCGAGCAATCGGCTGTAAATTCAGTGATCGACTTCACGCTGGAGCACTGAGCAAATGCAGTTTGGGACGGTCGAGCAAGCAATAGCCGATATCAAGGCCGGCAAACTGATCATCGTTGCTGACGACGAGGATCGGGAGAATGAGGGCGACCTCATTTGTGCCGCCCAGCTCGCCACTCCGGAGCTGATCAACTTCATGATCAAGCGCGCCGGGGGGTTGATCTGTCTGGCCCTGCCCGGCGATAGAGCCGACCAACTCGATCTGCCCCAACAGAGCGAGGTCAACACCGAGGAGTACCGCACGGCGTTCACGATCAGCATCGATGCTGACGAACGATTTGGCGTGACTACTGGCGTCAGCGCGCAGGATCGCTCCAAGACCATCCGCGTTGCGGTCGATCCCAAAACGGTCCCATCCGATCTGCGCCGACCAGGTCATGTGCCGCCGCTCCGCGCCCGCGATGGAGGGGTCCTGCAGCGCGTTGGCCACACGGAAGCCGCCGTCGATCTGGCGCGACTCGCCGGACTCGCACCAGCAGGCGTGGTTTGCGAGATCCTGAGCCAGGATGGCTCAAGTGCCAGACGGCCCGAATTGGAGCGGTTCGCGGCGGAACATGGTCTTACTTTTATCACGGTCGCCCAGTTGGTCGCCTACCGTCTTCAAACCGAACGCTTGGTCCACCGCGTTGCCGAGGCAAGGCTGCCGACGGAATCAGGCTCATGGCGGGTCGTCGGCTATCGTAACGACGTCGACAACCACGAGCACATCGCGCTCGTGCTGGGCGAGGTCGACGCCGCTTCGAGCGTGCTCGTAAGGATGCATTCCAAGTGTCTCACGGGCGATGTATTTCACTCACTCCGTTGTGACTGCGGCTGGCAGCTCGAGACCGCGATGAAAATGATCGCCAGAGAAGGCAAAGGAGTGATCGTCTATCTGGATCAGGAGGGACGGGGCATTGGCCTCCTCAACAAGCTCAAGGCGTACGAGCTCCAGGACCAAGGCATCGATACCGTGGAGGCGAACGAGCGTCTGGGATTCAAACCGGATCTGCGCAACTACGGAATCGGCGCCCAGATCCTGCTCGATCTCGGTCTGAGATCCATTCGTCCCATCACGAACAACCCACGCAAGCTCGTAGGGCTGGAAGGCTACGGGCTCACCATCGACGAGCGCGTTCCGATCATCTCCATCGCGCACGACGAGAACTCAAGTTACCTCGAGGCTAAGCGGGCAAAGCTCGGACACCTGTTCGCGTCCTGAGATGGCCGAGTTCGCTGGACTGCCGAGCGGCACCGGTCGTCGAATCGCCGTGCTCGCCAGCCGCTTCAACGAGCCCATCGTAAAGAAGCTAGTCGACGGCGCGCTCGAAGCCCTTCTCAAGTACGGCGTCGTCCTCGATGACATTGATGTCGTGTGGGTTCCCGGCGCCTGGGAGCTTCCCCTCGCCGCGCGGTGGCTGCTGGGCAGTGAGCGCTATGACGGTATCGTCGCCGTGGGTGCGGTCATTCGCGGCGACACTTCGCACTTCGACTTCATCGCCGGCGAAGCTTCCCGCGGTCTCGCGGGTGCCAGTGCGGACACGGAAACTCCTATCGGCTTTGGCGTGCTGACGTGCGACAGCGACGAACAAGCGGAAGCACGAGCCGGTGGAGAGCACGGCAACAAGGGCTGGGACGCTGCGCTAGCGACGCTCGAGATGATCGATCTCGCAACTCGTCTCGATCCGGACGATGCGGATTGAATCGCGTGCACGCGCGAGAGCGTTGCAGGCTCTCTACGCGTGCGAGATGCGGGGCGGCAAGAATCTGGATCGCGTTGCCACTCAGGTGTGGGACGATCTCGCGGTCGCGCCCGAGGAACGCCGGCTGGCAGGGTTGCTCGTGCGTGAAGTCGCAAGCGGCGGCCCCGAGCTGGACTCGCGGCTCGCGGATCTCACTACGAACTGGCGCCTCGAGCGAATCGGTGCGATCGAGCGGTCGGTTCTGCGTCTCGGAGCCGCGGAGCTCATGAAGGGCGAGACGCCGCCCCGCGTCGCGATTCAGGAAGCCGTCCGACTGGCGGAGCGATTTGGCACCTCCGCCAGCGCCAAATTCGTCAACGGTGTCCTGGACGCCCTCGCGCGACAGGCCGGCATGATCTAGTGAGGATACTCGTTCTCAACTGGCAGGATCACCAAAATCCTCAGGCAGGCGGGGCCGAGCTTCACCTCAGGGAAGTGTTCAGTCGCATTGTCTCCGGCGGGCACTCAGTGGACCTCCTTTGCAGCGGTTGGCAGGCCGCGCCAGAGCGAGCGGTCTTGGATGGGATCGACGTCCATCGGGTTGGCACCAGAAAGACTTACCCGTTCTTAGCGAGGCGGTACTACTCGAGTGAGCTCGCGAAAAACGATTACGACGTCGTTATTGAGGATCTCAACAAGGTGCCGCTGTACACGCCGCTCTGGGGAGTGCGCCGGCTAGTGGCCCTGGTGCACCATTTATTTGGGGCGACGGTGTTTCGCGAAGCGCCGCCTCCACTCGCGGCAGCGGTATGGTTGTCGGAAAGACCCCTGGCAAGTTTATACCGCGCGATCCCATTCGAGGCTGTCAGCAGAAGCACCGCCGACGATCTCGCTGCTCGTGGAATTCCACGAAGCTCCATCCGAGTCATTTACAACGGCGTCGATTCAAAGCGGCTGACGCCTGATCCGAATGAGAGATCGAAGACCCCTTTGTTCGTTTACCTCGGCCGCCTCAAGAAGTACAAGCGGGTCGATATTGTCGTTCGCGCTTTTTCGCAGCTCAACATCCACGATGCTCGGCTCGAGGTCGCAGGAACGGGCGACTATCGCGCTCCGCTTGAGCGGCTGATAAAATCTCTGCAGCTCACGGATAGAGTGAGGTTTCTTGGTTTTGTCCCTGAGGAAGAAAAGATTCATCTGCTGCGCCGCGCGTGGGCATCGGTGTTGGCATCTCCCAAGGAGGGCTGGGGCATCAGCAACCTCGAAGCCGCAGCTTGTGGCACTCCGGTCATTGCGATGAACGCCCCGGGCATTCGAGAATCGGTAATCGATGGCGAAACGGGGTTTCTCGTTCCATTGAAAGACACAGCAGCTATGACAGCCGCCATGAGAGGCGTCGTCGAGTCGCCCAGGCTCGTTGAAGTACTGGGATCGGCGGGCCGGCGCTTTGCCGAAACGTTTACGTGGGAGAGAGCGGCGCACGACACGCTCGATCATCTTCACGAAGTGGTAGGGAAATGATTTCCTTTCGAGTTTTCCCATTGGGAGAGCGATGCCGAATCCCAAAGTAACAGTCGCACAACTCCTCGACCGACTGCGGGGAGCGCTCCAGCTGGAGGAAATCGAGCCGGGAACAGGGCACGATCGCGTCGTGGGAAACGCCGAAGTTTCCAGCCCGGGACTCGTTCTCGCTGGCTACGTCGAGCGCTTCTCATCCGAACGGTTGCAGGTGCTGGGCGAGACGGAGATTACTTATCTGT
Source organism: Gemmatimonadaceae bacterium (assembly GCA_046262755.1). Classification (GTDB taxonomy): domain Bacteria; phylum Gemmatimonadota; class Gemmatimonadetes; order Gemmatimonadales; family Gemmatimonadaceae; genus UBA4720. Next base: position 81,219 of record JBHEME010000005.1, read on the forward strand.
CCTCGCTCGGCGCTGCGGAGCGTAAGGAAATTCTCGAGCTGTTCTTCTCTTTCCCGATTCCGGCGGTGTTCGTCACGAAAGGCCAGCGTCTTCCCGCCGGGCTAAAGGAAACCGCGAGCGCGTCCGGAATTCCGCTGATTCGAACGAAGCTCAAGACGGCGGAGTTTTATCGACGGATCAAGCCCGTGCTGGAAATGGAGTTTGCTCCCACCGTTTCGCTCCACGGATCCCTCGCGGATGTGTTCGGCGTCGGGCTCTTCTTCACCGGCAAGAGCGGAATCGGAAAGTCGGAGTGCGTGCTTGATCTGGTCGAGCGAGGGCACCGACTCGTGGCGGACGATCTCGTTATTACCAGCAAGCGCGGCAACGACGTTCTCATCGGCCGCGGTCACGAAATGCAGCGTCACTACATGGAAATTCGAGGGGTTGGATTGATCGACATCCCGGCGATCTTCGGCATCCGCGCCGTTCGGCAGCAAAAGCGAATCGAAGTAGTGGTGCAGCTCGAGGAGTGGGATCAGCACGCAGTCGTTGAACGCACGGGCCTGGACGTCGAGACAACCACTATCCTGGATGTCCAGTTGCCACGCATTACCGTGTTCTTGAATCCTGGCAAGAATATCACTGTCATCGCCGAGGTAATCGCGCTCAATCATCTGCTTCGTTACTCCGGTGTGAACGCGGCGGAGGCTTTCAATGAGCGACTGGTCAAGCGCATGAAGACGGCCGCGGTGACGAACGTGCGTGAATACCTGCAGGAAGACCATGAGTGATGCGACGCCCGCGGACAAGCCGCGTGCGATAGTCGTCGGTCACGGTGATTTTTCGGCTGGCTTGGTCTCCGCGGTTGGTCAAATCTGCGGGATGGCGGGGGCCCTCGTTGCGCTCTCGATGGCCGGGCAGACACCCGAGGACATCGAGGCTTCAATTCGCGCGGAGCTATCCGCGATAGGAGCAAGCGTGATTTTCACGGATCTCCCCGCGGGCAGTGCGACGCTCGCGGCACGACGGATAATGCGAGAGGATCCCAGCGTGGTGCTCGTAAGTGGAGTGAATCTCGCGACTCTTCTGGACTTCGTGTTCAACTCGGATGCCTCACCGTCGGACGCAGCTCGCTCTGCCGCCGAGAGAGGAAAGGCCTCGCTCATAGTGGTAGATCGCCGCTGATGGCCATCCACCTCCATCGAATCGACGACCGTCTGATCCACGGCCAAGTGGTCGTTGGCTGGGGACAGCCGCTTGACATACGGCTTCTGATCCTCGTCGACGACCTCGTTGCTTCCAGCGATTGGGAACAGGATCTCTATCGCATGGCGGTTCCGCCGGAGATGGAGGTGTTGTTCGCGGACGTAGAGACCGCGATCGCGAATCACGCCAAGTACGACTGCGATCCGCGGCCAGCGCTTCTCATCACCGGCGACATCTCCAGCATGCATCGCCTCGTCTCTGGCGTCAAAGCGATTGGCAGTGTCAATCTCGGGGGAATCCATCATCGCGCCGGTCGGGTCGAAAAACTGCGATACATTTTTCTCACGCCGGACGAGGAAGAGGAGCTGCACGATCTCGAGGCGGCCGGCGTCGAAGTGACGGCGCAGGACGTGCCCGCCGCGCCTGCGGTTCCGCTCGCCGAAGTTCTCGTCGGGGCGACGAGATGAGCTGGCTTCAGGCACTGCCAGTAGCAATGCTGGGCGCACTCCTCGGACTCGACGTCGTGAGTTTTCCTCAAGCCATGATTTCCCGACCCATCGTCTCCTCGACGCTGGCCGGCACTCTGGTGGGTCATCCCCAATCAGGGCTGCTGGTAGGCATCGTACTCGAGCTCATAGCACTCGATACATTGCCCTTTGGTGCGTCGAGGTACCCCGAGTGGGGATCAGCGGGCGTCGTTGGTGGAGCGCTGTATGCCGCACAACCTCCCGGACTTCCTGGTGCGCTCCCGGCCTCTCTTCTCGCCGCACTCCTCACAGCAAGCATTAGCAGCTGGAGCATGGTCGTTCTCAGACGAATGATAGGTTCCCGTCTCGCTCGTGCGCGCGACAGGGTGGAAGACGGTTCGCGCGACGCTCTCCTCACACTTCATCTCTCAGGGATGGGGCTCGATGTGCTCCGTGGCGCGTTGGTGACCATGATCGCGATGCTCATCTTCGCACCCTTGGTCGGCGCCATCGTCGCGGTGTGGGGAAGTGAATCTTCAGCTTCGCGCGCAGTGGTCGTCGTCATTGCTGCCATTGTCGCAGGCGGCGCGCTGTGGAAAGTATTCCATTCGGTGCAGCGCGTGATATGGTTTTTTCTTGCCGGACTCGCGGTCTCCACCGCGCTGATCGTGATGCAATGACCGCAATTGCGCCGTCCTCTCCCCGACTCCCTTTTCGTACCAGAGTCTCAATGTACGTTCGCCTCTTTGCGGTGCAGGGATCGTGGAATTACGAGACGCTGATGGGCACGGGCATTGGCTTCGCGATGGAGCCCGCGCTGCGCCGGCTGCCCGGGGGAGTCGGCGATTCGGCTTATCGGGCCGCACTCGCGAGAGAATCCAGGTATTTCAATGCGCATCCCTACCTCGCCGGAATTGCGGTCGGTGCGCTCACACGAGCGGAGCTTGACCGCGTGGACCCAGTGCGGATCGAACGATTTCGCACCGCACTCGCGGGCCCTCTCGGAAGTGTTGGCGACCGGTTGGTGTGGGCGAGTTGGCTGCCATTCTGCTCGCTGGTCGCGCTGTGCGTGTTCGGCGCGGGCGGCTCTGCGCTGGGAGTAGTCGGTACATTTCTCTTACTCTACAACGCCGGCCACTTCATTCTCCGAGCATGGGGGCTCGCCATCGGACTGTCACGCGGCCTCAACGTCGCCTCCGCGCTTGCCAATCCGGTGTTGAGGCAGGGGCCTCAGTACATCGGCAGTGCCGCTGCTTTGGCCGCGGGAATAGCCCTGCCGCTTGCTCTCGAGCGAGTAGTCGGCGCCGGACGGGTCTTGGCTGGTGGAATTATTGTCGGAGCACTTGTCGGGATTCTTTTGCTCGCCCGGCTCCGAGAGCACGCCGAGGGCTGGAGGATAGCGCTCGGCGTGTTCGCGATTTTTGTTCTCTACTCGGTACTCACGTGATGCCGGAGCGCGATGTGAAGATCGTGAACAAGCTCGGGATTCACGCGAGACCGGCTGCCGAGATCGTGAAGACGGCCGGCAAATTCAAGAGCAGCATCACCATTATTCGTGAAGATCTCGAGGTGAACGCGAAAAGCATCATGGGTGTGATGATGCTGGCCGCGGAGTTCGGCTCGACGATTACGTTGCGTGCCGCGGGCGAGGATGCGGAAGCGGCACTTGACGCGCTCACCGCGGTCATCGCCAACAAGTTCGGAGAGAGCTGATGTCCAGGCTTCTCGCCGGAATGCCGGCGTCTCCGGGAATCGTTGACGGTCCAGTCCATCTTCTGCGCTGGGAAGTTCCCGATGTCAGACATAGGATCATTCCCGACGAGGCTATTCCGAACGAGATAAGCCGCTTCCGCGCGGCGCTGGAGCAAGCCAAGTCACGTCTGCACCAAGTAAGGGCCCGCGCCGAAAAACACGCCGGACCAGAAGAAGCGGCGATTTTCGATGTACAGCTCTCAATTCTCGAAGACAGCGAGCTGTTACGACAGGTCGAGGAGCTGATCAGGCAGAACCTCGGCGCCGAGAAAGCTTTTGATCTGGTGCTGTTCGAGTGGAGACAGCAGTTCGCTGCGCACGCTCGTCCGATGCTGCGCGAGCGCGTCGGTGATTTGATCGACGTCCACATTCGGGTGCTCTCGATCTTGCTGGGACTTCCCGACCACGACCCAGTGGATCTGCCGAAGGGATCGAACAAAATCCTCGTCACGCACGATCTTACTCCCAGCCTTACGGTGCAGCTGGACCGCGAAGCTATCATCGGGATCGCAACCGATGCGGGTACGCGCACTTCGCACGTCGCGATCCTCGCTCGCTCGCTTGGATTGCCGGCCGTCGTCGGACTGCGCGAAGCGACCGAGCGGTTGAATGGAAATGAGCACGTAATTCTTGATGGGACGTCGGGCGCTCTGATCATCGATCCGACCCCGGCTCAAATATCCAGTTATCGCGAGCGCCGCGCCCGAGAGGACGTGGAAGTCGTCGAGCTCCAGGCAATGGCGACGGCCGACTCGGTGACACTGGATGGGCACTGGGTCACGCTGCGAGCCAACGTCGACCTGCCCGAAGAAGCCGAGTTCGCGGCGCACAGCGGTGCTGAAGGCGTTGGACTGATGCGAACAGAGTTTCTTGTCGTCGGACGCGCCACCATGCCCGACGAGGAAGAGCAATACCGGGCGTATCGGCACGTTGTCGAGGCCTTTGGCGGTCGCCCGGTGGTGATTCGAACCTTCGACGTTGGAGGCGACAAGCTTCCGGTTGGCGGCTACCCCACCGATCCAAACCCATTCCTTGGCTGGCGCGCCATCAGGATGTGTCTCGACGAACCGGAGCTTTTCAAGACTCAGCTGCGCGCGCTACTCCGCGCCGCCATGCATGGCGACGTGCGAATCATGTTTCCTCTCGTCATTACACTCGACGAAGTCCACCAGGCCCGCCATTTGTTGAACGAGGCGGCGGCGGAGCTCGACGCCCGTGGCGTTCAGTATCGCCACGACTTGCCACTCGGCGTGATGGTTGAAACGCCGGCTGCCGCCGTGTCGGTTCACACACTCGTCGACGACGTGAGTTTTTTCAGTATCGGGACCAACGACCTGGTTCAGTACACGCTCGCCGTGGATCGCGGTAGCGCCAACCTTGCGGCCAGGTTCACTCCTCTTCACCCGGCAGTCCTCACGCTGATAAAGCGAATCGTCGATGTTGGCGTGGAGCACAAACTGGAAGTTGCCGTATGCGGCGAGATGGCATCGCAACCGCTGATGGCTTTCGCCCTCATCGGACTCGGCGTTCGTTCGCTGAGCGTCGCGGGGCGCGCTGTGCCTTTGGTGAAACGAATTATCAGAGGGGTCAGCGTCAGCGTGGCCGCGGAGGCGGCGACCGCTGCGCTTGCCGCGCGCACCGCCCGAGAGGCCGAAGGTGAGTTGCGTCGCCGACTGCTCTCGGCTTTTGGCGACGCTCCTTTTTTGCGCGACGGGTTGCCCGCCATGGTGGATGGAAATATCTTCGAAGGCTTAGGTGGACTGAAGTAATCCTCGGCGCACGAATAGTACGGCGTGCGACCGTTGCCACCTTTATCCTCATATTCCCCAGAGGAATTTCGTGCTCGATCGACATCTGTTCACATCCGAATCCGTCACCGAGGGTCATCCCGACAAGGTTGCGGACGCCATCTCGGATGCAATTCTCGATGCAATCCTAAAAGATGATCCCCAGGCTCGAGTCGCTTGCGAAACACTGGTCACCACCGGGCTGGCGTGCGTCGCGGGAGAGATAACCACCAAGACGTACGTCAATGTTCCCGAGATAGTCCGTTCGACTATCGACAGGATCGGCTACAACGACACCGCTTTTGGCTTCGATTCCAAGACATGCGCTGTCATCAGCACCATCGATAAGCAATCGCCCGACATAGCGCAGGGCGTCGACACGGGCGGTGCCGGCGACCAGGGAATGATGTTCGGCTTCGCGACCGACGAAACCGAAGAGCTGATGCCAATGCCGATCCAGCTGGCTCATCGGCTGACTGAACGCCTGGCGTCCTTCAGGCGCTCCAAGGACGGCAACTGGGTTCGACCGGATGGCAAAGCCCAGGTCACGGTTCTGTATGAGGACAAACTCCCTGTCGAAGTCGATACCGTTGTGGTGTCCACTCAGCACTCCGAAGAAATCTCCTCCAAGAAACTCCGGGAAGCCATCATCTCGGAAGTCATCGAGCCGGTCATATCCCGCGACCTGCGTGGAAAGAATATCAAGTTCCACATCAATCCCACCGGTCGCTTTGTGATCGGAGGTCCACAAGGTGATGCCGGACTGACGGGCAGAAAAATCATCGTCGACACCTATGGCGGCATGGGCCGGCACGGTGGGGGCGCCTTCAGCGGCAAGGATCCGTCGAAGGTCGATCGCTCGGCGTGCTATGCTGCGCGGTGGGTGGCGAAGAACATTGTCGGCGCCAAACTCGCCCGTCGCTGCGAAGTGCAGGTCGCGTACGCTATCGGTGTAGCGCAGCCCGTGTCGATCAACGTCGATACGTTCGGCACGAACACGGTTCCGGAAACCGCGATACTGAGAGCAATCGAGAAAGTCTTCGACCTGACGCCGAAGGGCATCATCAACGCGCTGGACTTGCGCAAACCGATTTACAGTCCAACGTCATCATATGGTCACTTCGGTCGCCCTCCCAAGAAGAACGGCAAAGGCACTCTGTTCACATGGGAGCGTCTCGACAAGGTCGCTGAGCTCAAGAAAGCCGTCGACGGGAAGTAGTCCAGACTTCTCATTGAGGTGTACAAAGCTGGCCGCCCAACGGCCAGCTTTTCTACTTTCCGGGCAAAACGTTAATTTGATTTATGCAACTCGTCGAAGTTGAAGTGATGCGACTGGGTCTCGACAGGTCCACGAACTCCTACGTCGTGATCCTGCAGGAGAAAGGTGGTGCGCGTCTGCTCCCGATATGGATCGGACAGCCGGAAGCGGAGTCCATTGTGATCGAGATGAACAAGCTGAAGCGCGAACGGCCGCTCACTCACGATTTGTGCAAGAATCTCATCATCGGAATGGGCGGTACACTGCGCAGGGTTCACATCACGAAAGTGGAGAACCGGACTTTTTACGCCGAGCTTCACATCTCGCGCAGCTCTGGAGCCGTCCACATTGACGCCAGGCCATCCGACAGCATCGCGATCGCGCTCCGCTTCGAGGCGCCGATCTTTGCCCAAGAAAGCCTGCTTACTGCGCTCCTGCTCGAGGAAGGCCAGCCAGGACCCGAGACGGTGGCTGAGCCATCGGAAGAAATGTCTGCCGAGCAGCTGAAGGAATATCTGGAGAACCTGCGGCCGGAAGATTTTGGGAAGTTCAATATGTAGGATCGCGGTCCTGCTTTTCCTGCAGGCCGCGCTTCCGTCCGCTACGCAGGAAGTATCCGGACGCATCGTCCGCCCCGGCATCCGACGGATGGACGCAGTCAATGGCGTTTGGGTAGTGCTGCATAGGGTCGGGCCGGATCGAGCCGGACCATTGGATTCGGTGAGAACCAACCGCACCGGACACTACGCTTTCAGATACGCCCGGACCGGTAGCGACGACGCCATCTATTTCGTATCCGCGACGTACGATGGCATCGCGTATTTTACGCCCCCGCTCGCCGAGGGCCGGGTCGCCGGAGACGACGGCGAAATCACAGTGTTCGACACAACTTCAACTCGAATACCGTTGAGTTTGCGTGGCCATCACGTGGTTGTTTCCGCGGTCGACGCCAACGCCCTCAGATCCGTGCTCGAGGTTTACGACCTTTCGAACGACACCTCGGTGACACGAATTGCATCCAGCGAGGCGCCGAGCGGCGCGACCTGGCAGACGCACGTACTTCCCGCCGCGACGAACTTCCGTGTCAGCCAGGGGGATATTCCCGCGGCCGCAGTCACCTACACGAACGGACTCGTCAACGTGTACGCTCCGATCGCGCCCGGTATCAAGCAGTTGTCCTTTTCCTATTCGCTCCCCGCGAGCTCATTTCCGCTAAAACTCCCGCTGGAAAAGACGACGGGAGTGTACGAAATCATGATTGAAGAACAATCTGGAAGCGTGACGGGTCCGCATCTGCGCGAAGTAGAGCCCGTCACCGTCGAGAGCCGGAATTTCCGTCGGTTCCTGGCGTCTGACATGCCGGAAAATTCCGTCGCGGTGATCGATCTTCCGGCGCCACCACCAGCACGCGGGGCCGATTCGCGTTACCTGGTTGCGCTCACTCTCGTGCTGGGAAGTGCGATGGTTCTTGCGCTTGCGTGGGCGCTTCGACGTAGATAGCTTCGCGATACAATCGAACGCGGACGGAGCCACGGAAACCGGTTGAAAGCCGGTGCGGCCCCGCCACTGTAACGGGCATCCACGCGCACTCGAGCACCACTGGCCGCTGAGCGGTCGGGAAGGTGAGTGCGTCGGCCCGAAGCCAGGAGACGACTCTCGTCCGCGCCACTTCTGCAGAACCTCGGGGGAGGTGCTGGTGGCGGTCAGGCGCTTCGGCGCGTGCTCGTTGCGGGCATTCCTCTGGAAGGAGTGTCCGTTTTGTTTTTTCGTAGAGCACAAATCCTTCGATTAGCCACGCTGTGCCTCTGCGTGCTTGGCTGTGATAGGAAACACGATTCGGCGCTGTCCAGGCGCGACGACTTCGGCGACCCGGTGCGGATCGCTCAGTCGCCCACTCGCATCGTGTCGCTCAACCCCGCTACGACGGAAATCCTTTTCACTCTGGGTGCGAGCCGCCGGCTCGTCGGCCGCACCAAGTTTGACCTTTGGCCGGACTCAGCCAGACTCATTCCTTCACTCGGCGACGGGATTAGGCCAAGCGTCGAAGCGGTGCTGGGCACACATCCCGATCTCGTTATCCTGTACGCGAGTCAGGACAACCGCCCGGCGGCTGCGCGATTGCGGGCAGCCGGAGTCAATACGCTCGCGCTCAAAGTGGATCACATCGCCGACTTCAGGCGGTGCGTCGCATTGCTGGGCGCGATTCTGCACGATCCTGACCGGGCGCGGATTGTCACCGACTCAGTGACGCGCACCCTGGACCGCGTGCGCAACGCGACCGCGAACCTCGATCGAATCCCCGTCTTCTGGCACATCTGGGATGCGCCACTCATCACCGTCGGCTCGGGAAGTTTCATGAACGAGCTGGTGGAGATTGCCGGAGCCAAAAATGTCTACGCTGATATCCGGGCCCCGTCAGCGCAGATATCGCTCGAAGATGTCGCCAAACGCGATCCGCGGTTCATTCTCGCCGGCCCGATCGGTCGCGGCCAGATAGAATCGGATCCGCGCTGGCGGATCGTGCCGGCGGCTCGCGAGAACCGCGTACTCGTGGTAGACACACTCCTAGTCGCGCGGCCATCGGTTCGCCTCGGCGAAGCAGCCGTGTCACTTGCAAAACTGCTTCATCCCGGAGCCATCCGGTGAGGAGGTTTCGTCTCGAGTACTGGTTTGTGCTCGTGGGGACGCTCATCGTGGTGGCGATGATAGCGGTCGCGCGCGGCGCCGTTGACATACCTGTTGCTCGCGTCATCGATGCGCTGCGCGGTCAAGGGGATCCCACCGCCATAGCAATCGTGCGCGATCTCCGTCTACCTCGCGTTGTCCTCGGTGCGTTGGTCGGCGCCGGCCTGGGAGCTAGCGGGGCAGCGCTTCAGGGTTCGCTGCGAAACGCCTTGGCCGAGCCGTATCTACTGGGAGTGTCGGGAGGAGCGGCGGTTGGGGCGGTGATCGCGTTCGCTCTGGGAGCGACGAACGACGCGATGATTACGCTGGCTGCCTTCCTCGGAGGCACAGCGGCGGTTTTCGTGGCGCTGGCGATCAGTCGCGTAGGAACCCGGACGGTTCGCGGCGATCTGCGCACGCTTCTGCTCGCGGGAGTGATAGTGGGCGCATTTGCGAACGCGGCGATAATGGTGGCCCTCGCCCGTGCGGAGCCGAATATCGTGCGTGGCGCGCTGTGGTGGATGATGGGATCGGCCGCTGACGCAACCTGGCCGCGAGTGCTGTGGCTGGCCCTGAGTCTTGGCGCGGCGGGAGTCACCCTGTTGTACTGGGCACGCGAGATTGACGTGCTCACTCTCGGAGATGATGCCGCGGCGTCGCTCGGAGTCGAAGCGGAGCGTTCTGGCCGACGGATTTTCCTTCTCGCTGCATTGCTCGCGGCCGCGACAGTCGCGGCGGCGGGCCTCGTCGGTTTCGTGGGCCTCGTCGTCCCGCACATAGCACGAAGGTTGGGACTGCGAGCGCATCGGCCCCTCATTGTCGCAGCGGCGCTCGTCGGGTCGACTCTCGTTGTCGCTGCCGATCTCGCCGCTCGAACGGTAGCGGCACCCTCGGAGCTTCCCCTCGGTGCAATCACCGCCCTCCTCGGTGTTCCGTTCTTTCTAATTCAGCTGAGACGATTGGCGTGATCGAGTTAAAGGATCTCCACGTTGTCTACGCGGGCGCCGAGAGACACGCGGTCGACGGGGTGAGCTTCAAGGTTGATCGCGGTAGGCTGACTGCTCTCGCCGGACCCAATGGGTCGGGAAAGAGCTCGATTGTTCGCGCATTGCTGCGTCGAGCTGAGATTGGCAGCGGCACGGTGAGTATCGACGGACGGAGGGCGGAGTCTTTTTCGGCGTTAGAGCTCGCGCGATCGATCGCCGTCGTTCCCCAGCGCGAAGATGCTGCGTTTCCGATCCAGGTACGAGAGTACGTCGGGCTGGGACGGTTCCCACACATGGGTCTGTGGCGAACCCCGGCCCCGCGCGATCACGAAGCAGTTGGTGATGCGCTCGAGCAGGCAGGTGTCCAGGAACTTGCGGATCGCGACACGGAGTCGCTGTCAGGCGGGGAGTGGCAGAGGGTGCGAATCGCAAGAGCTCTCGCCCAACAAACCCCCGCGATTGTCCTCGATGAGCCGACCACGTTTCTCGACATTGCCCACGAGATGGCGATCTTCGAGCTGCTCTCTTCTCTCGCCCATTCAGGCCTGGCCGTACTGCTGGTCAGTCATCAACTCAATCTTGTGGCCCGATTTGCCGACGAGATGGTGTTGCTCGACAATGGAAGGGTTGCCCTTCAAGGACACCCGGACGAGGTCATGCGGGCCGATCGACTCGAAAAGATCTATGCCTGGCCGGTTGTGATTACGCGCGATCCCGCGGTGGGCGCGCCAGCGCTCGTTCCCCTCAGACGCCCACTCAAATCCCGATGAAACGAACTCTCCCTCGCTTCGAGCCGTGAAACCTTTTTATGAAACCATTTTCTCGTTTTGCATTGGCGCTGACGTTGGCAAACGTTGCCAACACGCGCCTCGGAGCTCAGGCCAATGACAGCAGCCAACACCTCGAGACGGTTGTGGTGTCTGCTTCCAAGGTTCCAAAGCCTGCAGCCGCTCTCACACAGGCGGTTACCGTGATAGATGGAGCAGACCTGCGCGCCCGGGGTGTCACGCGCGTGATCGACGCACTTCGGGAAGTCCCAGGGGCGGAGCTCGTTCAAAACGGCTCTCACGGAGCGGTGGCTTCTCTTTTCTTGCGCGGCGGAGAGAGTCGCTACACAAAAGTTCTGATCGATGGCGTACCGGTCAACGCCACGGGGGGCTTCTTCGATTTCAGTCACCTCACAACCGATAACATCGACCGGATTGAGATCGTGCGCGGACCGGCTAGCGTCCTCTATGGTGCCGATGCCGTGTCCGGCATCATTCAGATTTTCACACGCCGACGCGTCGGGTCCGAAGCCGCGCTCAGCGCACGCGGTGGTACGTACCACTCGTTCGACGTATCAGGCGACATAGCCGGGGGCGATACTCACGCGTTCTCGCTAGGAGCAGGCCGTCACTCCACGGATGGCGTGCTCCCATTTAACAATCAATACAAGAACGGTACGCTGAGCTCCGCCATCACCCTTCTCCACGGTGCGCAAGGCGAGGCGAACATTTCTGTTCGATACACCGCCGCCGAATTTCATTACCCGACCGATTTTGCTGGTCAGGTCGTCGACACGAATTCGTATCGCACCCAGCATCGTCTCACGGTTGGATTCGATGCGGTCCGCAACCTCAGCCCCACTGTGCAGGGTCGACTCCTCGCCGGCAGCAACGATGTCAACGACCTCACCGAGGATATAGCTACGCCGTTCGGGGGTACGACGCCGCTCCACTCCGCATACCGATCACGAGGCTATCGGCGCAACGCGGAAGCGCGAACAAGCTTCTTCCTGCCTTTGGCTACTGCGACGTTGGGTGCGAGCTACGAAAGAGAGCACGAAAGCAGCTTCAATGCGGCAGCGCCGGTTGGAACCCCACTAACTCAGACGGATGCTTTCGACGCGGCGCGCCATAACCTCGCCTATTACGCTGAAGTCATTGGCGACTTGCGCGATCGGGTCTCGTATACGTTGAGCGGCCGCGTCGACGAGAACTCTGATTATCACCGCTTCGGTACCTACCGCGTCGGTGTAGTCGCGGCGCTTCAGCGAAATCTCAGAGTACGGGCCTCAGTCAGCACGGCCTTCAACGCACCGGCGTTCAACCAGGTGCGGCCGACCCTTTTCACCGTAGGCAGCCCCGATCTGCGCCCCGAGCAAATCCGATCGGCGGAGGTCGGGACATCGTTTGGCGGGGACGCTTTTCGCGTAGGCGCGAATTATTTCTGGCAACGTTTCGGGGATCTGATTCAATTCGTGAGCGGAGGCCCGCCGGACTTCAGGGGAAGCTACGCCAACCTCACAGCTGCGCGTTCAGACGGGTACGAAGCGGAGTTGCACGTCAACGGTTGGAGCAAGCTTCAGGGAAGCGCCAGCTACACGATTGTGAATCCACACGTGACCAAAATTGCGAGCGCCTATGGTGGCAGTGACCAGGCCGGCGATGCGCTCCTGCGTCGAGCCAGCCACTCCGGAAGCGCTACGATCGCGTACACGAATCCGCGGGTGCTCTCTCTCGGCGCCGCGATGAGCTACGTCGGGAAACGACCGGACCTGGACTTTGCGCAGTTTCCATCTCCTCGTCTGACGCTCCCCGCGTATGCGAAACTTGATTTGTCTCTCCAGGTCCCTCTGAGTCGCATCCAGCTGCGCGCGATGAGCCTGGAGACCCGCGTCGAAAACGTCTTCAACAGGCGCTATGAGGACGTGCTGCATTTTCCCGCCCCCGGGCGCACGGTTCTGGTCGGAGGACGGATTTCGTCGCGACTCTGACGGCGCCCTCGCTCGAATGATGGTCGAGAGAGCACTGCATAACCCGATGTTAAATTCATCCAATGCCACTGCTAGCGACCGATGCTATTGTGCTCCACGCTTTCGACTACCTCGAAAGCTCCCGCATCATACGGTTGCTTACTCGCGCGTCGGGAATTCAGTCGACGCTGGCAAGAGGGGCTCGGAAGTCGCGCGGACGTTATGGGTCAGCCCTCGACCTCTTTGCCGAGGGCACGGCCCAGCTCTACATAAAACCCAATCGCGAGCTTCACAACCTCGCGAGCTTCGAGATATCACGCACCCGGAGCGAGCTCGCCGAGGATGTGGGCCGGTTCACTGCAGCCTCGACGATCGCTGAGCTCGCGCTCCGATTCGCTGGGGAAGAGGCGAGCGATGCGCTGTATGAGACAGTCGCAGAAGCGCTCGATCGCATCGCAGTCTCGCCGCCAGAACGCACGATAGATGTCGGACTCGCAGGGGCCTGGCGAATCGTATCTGTCCTCGGCTTCACGCCGGAGCTCGAGAGCTGCGCGTTGTGCCACGCACCCATTCGCGAGAGCGATGAAACCATGTTTTCCCACATTTCCGGCGGCGCCGTCTGCCCGGCCTGTGCACGGTTGGCGCCTGGAGGACGGAAAATACCAGCCGACGCCCGGGCGATCATCGGCGTTTGGCTGAACGGCGAGGAGAGCATTCCGGTAACCGAGGGTGAGGCGCGCTCGCACCAGCGGCTGCTACGCGAATTTCTGGGCGCGCATCTCTCTGACGACCGCCCGCTTCGTGCCTTTGCTGTATGGGAACACGAGCGCTGGAGCGCGGCGTGATAATCGGAACTGCGGGCCACATCGATCACGGCAAAACCGCGTTGGTCCGATCCCTGACTGGTGTCGACACTGATAGACTGCCCGAAGAAAAACGTCGCGGCATCACCATCGATCTGGGTTTCGCTCCCCTTTCGCTCGACGGGATCGGCCAGGTTGGCGTCGTCGATGTTCCGGGCCATGAGGATTTTGTGCGGAGCATGCTCGTGGGCGCGAGCGGAATCGATGTCGCACTTCTCGTTGTTGCGGCCGACGAAGGAGTAATGCCGCAGACGCGAGAACACCTTTTGATTCTCGAGCTCCTGAGAATTCCGCGTGTCGTCGTCGCCATCACAAAATCTGACTTGGTAGATGAGGAGTGGCTGACTCTCGTGCGCCAGGACGTAATAGCATTGTTCGACGCTTCGCCCCTCGACCCTCCAGCGGTTGTAGCCTGCTCCGCAAAAACAGGAGCGGGCCTGGATAGTTTGCGGGCGGCACTCACTGAATCGCTGTTATCGTTAAGCGCGCGTCCCGACGACGATCTATTTCGAATGCCGGTCGACCGAGCCTTTTCGGTGAAAGGGACTGGGACCGTTGTAACCGGCACGATATGGAGCGGCGCAATCACGACGGACCAGACATTAAGGATTTTGCCCGGAAATAAAACGGCACGTGTCCGCCGGATCGAACAGCACGGAAAGGCAACGCAGCGAGCGCGCCCTGGCACACGAACGGCAATTGCGCTTGCTGGGCTTGAACTCAGCGAGGTTGCCCGCGGCTCGGTGATAGTAACCCACGATTCGTGGCGACCTACTCGTGCCGTCGAGGCCAGCATTTTTCTCTCGTCACGCGCACCGTCGACGATCGGATCCCGCACTCGGCTTCGCCTTCACGCCGGCGCCAGCGAAACAGGTTGTAGACTTTCCACGCGCGGAGACGAACTGACTCCGCGTCGATCCGGTCAGGTACGCGTCGTCTTTGAAAGCCCAGTTGTACTCCGGGGCGGGGACCGGTTCGTACTCAGACTGCCTGCGCCACTTGGAACGGTGGGAGGTGGGGTTGTCATCGACCCGTTCGCCCGGGCGAAAGGGTACGGTAAAACGCGCGGATCGTTTGTGCTCTCCGAGGACCCGCGCGAACGCCTGCGGTTTGCGCTCGAATCCGAAGGCGTGGACGGCGTTTCGCTAGACGACATTCCCGTCAGAGCCGGTTGCAGCCCCCGGGACGTAGCAAACCTGATCATTTCTGTGAACGCGGTGCAAGGACACCACAACCTTTTTACCCGCGGTGCTGTCGAACAAGTAATGGCGAGCGTTCAGCGAATCATCGCGGAGTACGAGATAAAGGCTCCGCTCAGTCCCGGAGTGCCGACACGCACCCTGAGGGAGGCCCTTCGCGCCAATGAAGAGCTTGCCGATATTTCCATCCGTGAGCTCGAAAAGGCGCGAGAGATCGAAACGCGCGGTCCACTTATGTGTAGAACGGGATGGTCGCCTTCGCCCAAACCAGACGATATCGAAGCGAGTAACCATCTAGCGCATGATATTTGCGCTGGAGAGCGCGAGCCGCCGAGCGTGACTGAACTCGTGTCACGGTACGGCAGCTCTGTTCCTGGTCTGCTCAGCTTCTTGGAGCGGCAAGGGCGAATCGTGCGGGTGGAAACGGATCGCTACTACGACCGGGAGGCGCTGGATGACATGATCGCACGGCTCAAGGGAACGCTGAAGCCGGGGCAGGTATACGCGCCGGGTCAGCTACGAGAGATTCTCGGATCATCGAGAAAGTATCTCATTCCCTTTCTCGAGTTCTGCGATCGAAACGGGTTGACGGAAAGGACGGGCGAGGGCCGAATTCTGAAGGAAACAAGTGGCGTTCTGCTTGACACCCCTCAACCAACTCCGTAAGTTCGCGCCAGAAGAACACTTGTCCACCTTGGTAGGAGTAAGAGTCTAAAGTCCCTCTTTCGTCAGCATTTGGAGACAACATGAAACACCTGTGGCGGGCGCTGTTGATAGTGCTCGTGCTCAGCGCGTTCATGCCAGGTCGTTCGGCGGCTCAGGGCATTTCAACCCAGACCGGCGGAGGACAGGGCGCCGGGTTGCAACTGGGGCAAAACTATCCAAACCCAGTCAATCTCGACACACGGATTCCATTCATCATCGGTGACGCACAAAGTTGCGTGGACTCCGGGCGTCAACACCGTGTAAGCCTGCGGATTTATAACCTGCTCGCGCAGCTGGTCGCGGTGCCGGTTCTGCAGGGCGGAGCGGGGAACGCAGCTGGTGGCGAATCACTCGATAATTTGCTTCTTACCTGCGGGCAATACACCGCTTACTGGGACGCGAAATACTCGCAAACCGGCGAGGATGTGGCCTCGGGCATTTATCTCTTCCGGCTTGAGGTAGATGGAAAGGTTCTGGTTAAAAAACTGATCGTAAGAAAGTAAGGATCTGACATCTTTGAGACGCGCCCTGCCATCAGGGGCGCGTCTTTCGTTTTCTTGCATAAGACCGCGCCAAGTTGGCTGGTTTCATGCGGCACCCCTCCTGCATTCAAACGCAATCCAAGCATAAACTTAGACGTAGTTAATGATCAATCCTGACCGTCTTACCGTCAAAGCCACCGAGGGGCTTAACGAAGCGGTCGAGCTCGCTCGACGCGCCGGTAATCCTCTTGTCTATGATCTCCACCTCCTGCTTGCGCTTCTCACACAGGATGAGGGAATAGTTGTTCCGATTCTCCAGAAGCTTGGAGTCAGCCTCACCCAGCTCCGTGAAACGGTGGGTCGTGAGATGGCCCGCTATCCCAAACAATCGGGGGCGCAACCAACGCTTTCGCGCGAGCTCAATCAGGTATTCGACCGCGCTGAGGCTGACGCACGGGAGCTTGGAGACGAGTTCGTTTCGACTGAGCATTTTCTGCTCGGTCTCTCTGACGTAAAGGGAACAGAGAGCCGCAATCTCCTCACGGGCGTTGGTGCCACGCACAAGGACCTGCTCGAAGCGCTTCAATCGGTGCGAGGATCGCACCGCGTGACGGATCAGACTCCTGAGAACCAGTACCAGGCACTGCAGCGCTATACGAGGGACCTGACCGATGCGGCGAGAAAAGGCAAGCTCGATCCGGTAATCGGTCGCGACGAAGAGATTCGTCGGGTGATCCAGGTTCTGTCGCGGAGAACCAAGAACAATCCGGTGTTGATCGGCGAGCCAGGCGTCGGTAAGACCGCAATAGCGGAAGGACTTGCGCAGCGAATTGCCAACGGCGATGTCCCTGAAGGTCTCAAGAACAAGCGGCTCGTCGCACTGGACCTCGGCGCGCTCATCGCCGGCGCCAAGTTTCGCGGGGAGTTCGAGGAGCGGCTCAAGGCTGTCCTGAAGGAAGTCACCGAAGGAGAAGGGCAGTTCGTGATGTTCATCGACGAGATGCACACGCTCGTCGGCGCCGGCAAAGCGGAAGGTTCCATGGACGCGGGCAACATGCTCAAGCCTGCTCTTGCTCGAGGCGAGCTACGCGTCGTCGGCGCAACCACCTTGGACGAATATAGAAAGCACATCGAGAAAGATGCAGCGCTCGAGCGTCGCTTTCAGCCCGTATATGTCGGCGAGCCAAGCGTCGAAAGCACAATTGCGATTTTGCGCGGACTCAAAGAGAGATATGAATCCCACCATGGAGTTCGAATTACCGACGGCGCCATAGTCGCTGCCGCGACCCTGTCAAATCGATACATCGGTGATCGCTTCCTACCGGACAAGGCTATCGATCTCATCGACGAAGCCGCTTCCCGGATGCGCATCGAAATCGATTCGATGCCTCAGGAGATCGACGAAGTCGAGCGCCGCATCACTCAGCTGGAGATCGAGCGCCAGGCGTTGCAGAAGGAAAAGGATAAGGCCTCGCGCGAGCGGCTAAAGACTCTCGAGCGCGAGCTCGCCGAGCTCAAGGAAAAATCGGCCGGCATGAAAGCACAGTGGCAACAGGAAAAGGAAGTACTGGGCAACGTCGGCAAGATCAAACAGCAGATTGAGCAGGCGCGCATCGAGGCGGAACAGGCTACGCGTCGTGGTGATCTGGGCAAAGCTGCTGAAATCTCTTACGGACTGATTCCGCAGCTGGAGAAGCAGATGCGCGACGCCGAGCAGCAGCTCGCCAGTCGGCAGGGCGGTGGCCCGCGATTCCTCAAGGAAGAAGTCACAGCCGAAGACGTAGCCGAGATCGTGGCGCGCTGGACGGGAATCCCCGTCTCGCGAATGATGGAAGCCGAGCGCGAACGTCTTACCAAGCTCGAATCTGTTCTGGCCAGTCGCGTCATTGGACAGGAAGAAGCGGTGCGCGCGGTGGCCAACGCGGTGCGGCGCTCGCGCGCCGGTCTTCAGGACCCGAATCGCCCCATTGGTTCGTTCATCTTTCTGGGACCGACCGGCGTTGGAAAAACTGAGACCGCCCGCGCGCTCGCAGAATTCCTCTTCGACGACGAACAGGCGATGGTGCGCATCGATATGTCGGAGTACATGGAGAAGCACGCGGTCGCACGATTGATCGGTGCCCCTCCGGGATACATCGGCTTCGAGGAAGGTGGTCAGCTTACGGAAGTCGTGCGCAGACGGCCGTATTCGGTAGTGCTTTTCGACGAAATTGAGAAGGCCCATCCCGACGTCTTCAATATCCTCCTGCAGATCCTCGACGACGGAAGGTTGACCGATTCACAGGGGCGCACCGTTGATTTCCGGAATACCGTGATCATCATGACGTCCAATATCGGAAGCACGTTCATACTGGAGCACTCGGGCGATGATCGGGCTGTGATCGAGGCGCAGGTTACGAGCGCTCTCAGACAGCATTTCCGTCCCGAATTCCTGAACCGCATTGACGACATCATCATCTTCCGCGCGCTCGGCAAGGACGAAATCGAGCACATCATCGATCTGCAACTGAAGAGGCTCGAGCGCCTCCTCGCCGACCGGAAGCTTACGTTGCAGCTCTCACCCGACGCGCGCGAAGTACTCGCGACTGAGGGCTATGACCCGGCGTTTGGTGCGCGTCCGCTCAAGCGGGCGATCCAGCGCCTGTTACAGAATCCTCTCGCGCTCGCCGTTCTCGAAGGTCGGTTCGTTGAGGGGGATCACATCGTGGTCGGCGTCGATCAGAAGGGCGAGCTCACATTCAGCAAGTCGGGCGAAGCCGCGCTTGCCGGGAGATAGCCCAACCTCCAACGCCGCTACTGTGATCGGCGGCCGGCTCGCCGCCGATGAGCAGTATATTCGGAACGCGCTGGATTTGGCGCGTGAAGCGCTTAGACGAAACGAGGTTCCGATCGGCGCGCTCATCGTCCGCGATGGTGTGATCATCGCCGCCGCAACCAATCGGACGGTTCGTGATCAGGACCCGACCGCTCACGCGGAGATCCTGGCTCTCCGCGAGGCGTCATCGAAGCTCGATCGGTGGCGTCTCGACGACTGTACGCTCTTTGTAACCGTCGAGCCCTGCGCCATGTGCGCGGGGGCGATCGTGCTCGCCCGGCTGCAACGAGTCGTGTTTGGCGCCTGGGACGAGAAAGCTGGTATGGCGGGCTCAGTGGAAGATCTTCTCCGCCACCCACGACTGAATCACCGCCCCGAAGTTCGAGCTGGAATTCTAGCCGACGAATGCAGCCGACTGCTAGCGGACTTCTTTGCGGCCCAGCGCACCCGCACCGATGCGTCTGCAGTCCCGCCCGCCGGGTCGATATCGACGTCGAGCTGATCAAAAACACCTGAAGCTGGCGGGACGAAGTTTGCAGTAAACGCTCTCGATCCCATGTGTGAGCCTCCGATGAAGCGCTTCGGCATCCTCTGCCTCCTCGTTTTACTTCCCGCCTGTCAAACGGACCAAATGGGTCCTCGCGCGCCGAGTCTACAAGTCAATTCAACTGCGAGCTCCACCGATGAAGGACCGCCAGACACCTATCCATTCGGTCCAGATACAAACCAGCCTGGGGGCGGGGATGGAAGCGCGCTGACCAACCCATTGAGCTGCGAAAACAACCAACCGGGAGCCGCGGCAACGGATGATGGTTGGTTGACGAGCGAAGCCGATAATTCTCGCCTCGACGCTCGACTGCAGATTCCCGCTGGAACGCCTCCATTTCCATTGGTGACTCTGATCCATGGGTACGCGGGCAGCAAGAATAGTTCGGGCGACATCGCTGCAAAGCTTCTCGCAGATGGATATGCGGTCCTTCGCTACTCCACACGTGGTTTTGGCAACTCCGAGGGCCTCGTCAACCTCGCCGATTTGAGCCTGGAGATCGCAGATCTGCGCAGCATGATCGGCCGCGTCATGGACCTTCCAAACTGCAAACTAGATCCGAACAAAGTGGCCGTGACGGGAGCTTCTTACGGGGGAGGCCATTCGTGGCTTTCCCTGGTCGAACCAGACTTCACCTCGCCTGAAGGGACGCCCGTTCACATTGTGGCGGTGGCTCCCATCGCTCCATGGAGCGACCTGTTTTATTCGCTCGTCCCCAACGGAAGGCCGAACGAATCTATAAACGGCTTCGGGGGCTTGAAACTGAGCTTTGTCAACGGACTCTACGCATCTGGTCTGAGGGCAACTCCTCTGAATTATCCGGCCTATTTCGTGGCGTGGCACGAGCACATCAACACCTTCGAACCCTATTCTTTCGATCCCGTTTGGCAACAGGTGAAGGATGGTGTGGCTGGGTATCGTTCCATCTACTGGCAGAAGCAGTTCTGGGGCGATGCTCTGGTCGCGGGTACGGTAGAGAAGCGAGTTCCGGTGTTCCAGGTTCAAGGCTTCACCGATGACTTGTTCCCGCTTCCGGAGGCCAAGCGGATGCTGTTCGCTATCAACAGCGTGCAGCCGGGGTATCCGATCACTTCGTATTTCGGTGATATCGGTCATCCGCGTGCGAGCAACAAGACGGCCGAAGTCGATTACGTCTTGAGTCTGATACGGCCATGGCTGGCCGCATATCTCAAGGGCGGCACCGCACCCGCCCCAAAGATCTATGCCGCCCTCACTCGGCCTCGCGGCGTACCGTTTTCTCCGAGTGACGTACTTGCCGTGGACACCTGGGATCAGCTCTCGACATCGACGGTCTCCAAAGAGTGGATCGATCAGCCGAAGCCGTTGGTGAACCCTGTCACCTTTGTGCAAAGTGGGTTGACCTGGGATCCCTTTGTTATGGAGGGCGCGGAGGAACTCAAGCCGTATTTGGAGATTCCCCCCGCCCCGGATTTTGTTCGTCAGAGCTATGCGAGCTACCAGGTGCAGGCCAAAAAGCTCTCCGGTGGCGGCGACCTGACGATCATCGGGCAGCCGACGGTGACGCTCGATGCTTTCGTCGTCGGTCATCGCGTGCAGCTGAATGTGCGTTTGATCGAGGAGGGCGGCCCTACTGAATACCTCATCACCCGTGGCACTTACACGATCGACGCTGGCGTCGGACTAAACATTGGACAGCGGACGATCGTCATTCCGACCTACGGGAACTACTGGAGGGTCGCCGCGAACCACAAGATTCGTCTCGAGATCTCCAACGTCGATAGTCCGTACCTGACGCCGAGTCGTGAGCCATCTACTACCACGATCTCGCGCGTGAAGCTCGATTTACCGATCCGGTAAGTCTTCGGCAAAGCAGGCGCTGGCCACGCCAAGGCGTGATCAGCGCTTGTTTTTTCTGGGTTGAACAAGCCCTCTTCGCACAATAGCTTGCGAGGCTCAAGGACAGGTGGCCGAGTGGTTGAAGGCACCGGTCTCGAAAACCGGCATACCGGTGAACCCGGTATCGAGAGTTCGAATCTCTCCCTGTCCGTCCCTCGAGGTGCGCGGACTAGCGCACAATTGTAATTGTTCCTGCGTCTGAACGATGTTGGGACGGGTGGCCGAGTGGTTTAAGGCGCACGCCTGGAAAGTGTGTGTACGTTAATAGCGTACCGTGGGTTCGAATCCCACCCCGTCCGTCGCAGCCTTTCACGGTCTAGCCGCGCACCCGAGAGTATGAGCGCCGGCTTTTCTTTTTGGCCCTAGCCCGATTGTGCGACTGGGGGTCTCGTCCCTCCAGAGGTTTTGCGCGAGAAAACACAAAAATTCCGTGACGGCATACGGCTGAGCTCAGTCCTTTTATCGATGCCGCAGACACTCTCAGTCGCAAAAAAGACGGTCTGGTTTCGCCACGCCGGAAAACTCGTTGCAGTTGCCGCATCCTCAGGTGCCGCGCTCGTCTCCATTTTCTCAGCGCTCTACACCTACGGAGTGATCGGCCAGGCCGAGTCGCATCAGTCGATTGGCAACATGGGGGCGGCGTGGGTTGGGCTCCGTCCTGTCCTCGATACCGCATACGCAATCGGTGACACGGTCCACTACGCGGCGACCGTAACCGACAAGAACGGAAGCATTCTCGTTGGCGCGCGTCCGACCTGGACCACCGGAGACTCGAGCGTTGCGATCGTCCTGCCCGACGGTTCCGTCGTGGCGCGCGGTCCAGGCCGCACGATGGTAAGCGTCGTCGTAGGCAAACTGGTGACCCACTCGCGAATTTTTGTGATCCAGAGGGTGGCCTCAGTCGACATTGGAAGCGCGGCGGGCGACAGCACGATCTCCCTGCCGGAAGGCAGTGATCTTCCTTTGCGTGCGCGAGCTCTCGATGCGCGGGGACATGAGGTGGGTGGGCTGGAGGCAGCGTGGCATATCGACGACAACAGCGTCGCCAACCTGGACTCGGCAGGCGTACTCACGGGTAAGAATGCCGGACGTACAGTCGTGACAGCGGTCGTCAATGGTGTATCGGCTCGTACACGCGTCTCAGTTGTAACCCCAGCGGCCGCCCTGGCGTTGGTCGCAGGGACGAGCCAGCGCGCACCCGCAGGCAGGGTACTCCCACAGGCGGTAGTGGTGAGGGCGACCAACCGACATGGCGGGCCTGCGGGGGGCAAAAGAGTGACGTTTCGGTTGACCGACGGGCAGGGCTTGATAGAGCCTGCGGCCGCAGTCACTGACGCGGATGGTCGTGCGCGCGCGACGTGGACTTTGGGTTCTTATCCCGGCAGACAGACGCTGTTCGCGAGCGTAGAGAATGTCGACAGCGCGCTCGCCATTCTTGCCGAAGCAGATCCGGTGGCCGCCAACACACGGGTGACAGCGATTGCGGACAATTTGAGTGGGCAAGCCGGGCAGGTAATACCGGACACTGTATCCGTCCGAGTGACCGATTCGAGCGGGCGCGTGCTTCCCGATGTTCCCGTGCGGTGGACCGCGATAGATGGAGGATCGGTCGCTGCAGTTGACCCACGTACCGACTCGCTGGGTGTCGCGGGCGCTGTCTGGACACTTGCCAAGCGCACCGGCCAGCAGCGTGTCCGAGCACAGGTGGGGAGTGGGGCGGCTGGATTGCCGCCGGTGACGATCACTGCCAAGGCTTTGGCGGGGGCGGCCAGCTCGGTTGTGGCGGTGAGTGGCGACGGGCAGAGGATTGCGGCCGGTTCCGAGCTTCCCAAGGCTCTCGTTTTCCGAGTCCTCGATGAGAACGGAAGCGGAGTCGCCGGCGCCTCACTGACTCTGGCCGCCTCAGCAGGCGCGCTCACTGATAGTCTACTGACAACCGACTCGACAGGCACCGCAAGAACCCGATGGACGATGGGTCGTTCCGCCGGCGATTATTCCGTTGGCGTCCACGTCGAGGGTGTTAAGAAGATCCTCAAGGTAGTTGCCCATGCCACGCCGGCGGCGCCGGCGAACCTGGCCTTCGACGACGTTCCTGGTGAGCGTCATTCGAGAACCGGTACCAAAATGAGACGCCTGGTCGCCATAGTGACGGATGTCTACGGCAACCCGGTCCCCGATGCGAAAGTAACGTTTTCGGTCAAGTCAGGAACCGTTGCGCCGACGCGCAGTGTCAGCGACTCGAAGGGCAGGGCAGCGCTGACGTGGAAGCCCGGCTCGAAGCCTGGAGAACAGGCTCTGACAGGTAGGGTGCGAGGTACGGACGTTACTGGAGAGTATGTCACTCAGGTCGGGGGTCGAGAGCCTGTTGCCAAGACTGCGTCCCTCCGCGCGATCGGCAAGTCCTGAGCGTCTAAACGAAAGTTTTTGGAGATGCAGGCAGTCCTCTTTGCATACCGCCGGCCGAGCTCGAAACATCTGAATAGATGACGTCGCAAAAAGGTTCGCGAAGATGGGCCTCGCACCCTCTCGCAGGACACCGCAGGGCATATAAGGATCAACTTGAATCCGGCTGAGGCAACCCCCATAAAAGCAAGAGGTTACACATCTACGCCTAAAGCAGTATAGCCGCCTTCCTTAAGCTCAGCAGTTACATTTTTCGCTCCCAACAGTCAAGTTACTGATCAGCGCCCAGCTGAGCAGTTTGCGGGCGCCTCCGATAACCGGCAAAACCGCCTAAAGGCGGTGACGCAAAGCCCCGAGACTAAAGCGACGCGCGAGCGCCGCCATGTCAGTCGAGCTACCGAAGAGGAGCCAGATGAACTATTGCCTTCGCGCCACTCGAAGCTCAGCCGTAATGTTGTTCCTTCTTACGGCTTTTACCCTCCCGGTTTCCGCGAGTGGTCAGATCGACTCGCGCCCTGTGCCGGGGAGCCCGAGTGCGGTTGCGAACCGAGCAGATTCCGCTCCTTCCGTCGTGGTCAGCGCGGCCACCGCCAACAGCGATTCAGCCCTTGCCGACCGCCCTCTCTTCTCGCCGTCGGGCGAGAAAGGCGCAGGTTTGAGCGGCAAGGTCTTCGCGCGCTTCGTATTGCCTGAAGATTGGATCTCACTTGCTTCGCTTCCCGGCGCCCAGGTCGCCAGCGCCTCAGTCCAGGGCTCCTCAACAGGTAACGTCGAAACCGTATTTACGATGCGCTCCTTCGGTCAGAAGGTACGTGCCTGGCTGAACGGCTACCGTCTGGGTTATTGGCCCCAGGAAAAGGGTAGGCTGAGATCGGAGGCTTACAAGAATCCGGACGGCTTTATCGAGGTCACCCCTGAGAATGAGGACACCCGCGTGTCGGAGCACTTCCGCCTCCGGGACTTCGTGTCACACGACCAAAAGGCGGTCTGGCCAAAGTATGTCGTGCTCCGCGAGCCTCTCCTCGACAAGCTCGAGCTGGTGATCGAAGACCTCAACGACCACGGCGTGAATGCCGAGGGTATGCGAATCCGGTCCGGTTTCCGAACCCCGGCGCACAACTACGCTGTTCGTGGTGAGGGAAGCGCGCGCGACAGCAGGCACCAGTTTGGCGATGCTGCCGACGTCTTCATCGACCAGGAAGGAAACGGCAAGATGTCCGACCTGAATGGTGACCGCAAAGTCAACTTTGCCGATGTCAAAATGATTCTGGATGCGGTTGAGCGGGTGGAAGCTCGTTATCCGGAGTTGGTGGGCGGTACGGGACTCTACGCGTACTCCGGTCGCAGTGGTCCGTTCGCGCATATCGACGTTCGCGGCGTCCGGGCGCGTTGGGTGCGCGGTGTTTACAGAGGGCGCTCCCGTCGCAAGGTGCACCGCACTTCCGCGAGGACGTCGGCCAAAGTTGCGCCAGCGAAGGCTGTCATCGGCGCTTCCAGTCACGCGAAAGCGTCAGCAACCCCCGAGTAAACTGGCCGCTGACGCTTCTTCGCGTTTAACCTCCAGTTCAACTCACCTTCCGATCCAGTAAGTCCCCTTGATCTGGAAGACATTGGTCGGCCGATCCCGGAAAAGCGCCGATCGATCTCTGCTGAAGTTGAAATCGCCAAACTGATCGGAGCCGTCGCGCTCCTGGGTCCACACAAAGAACAGCGTGGAACCGGGGCGATACTCCCACCGAAGGACGCCAGTCCCCCTCAGCGAGCGAAGATTGAAGTCTGGGTTCCCGAACGTGAAGGCCTGCGCGGCGCCGGCAGGACCGTCGGGATCTATGGTATACCCAGTGATCGCCTGGGTCTGCGGGTCCCGGTTCGTTTGCACGGTGCTCCCGTTGTCGCGGCCGAAGAAGAACATTCGACGCGACTTGACCTCGGCAAACTCCTTGAAGCTCGTGTACTTTCCGCTGGCGAGGAACGGCTGCGCGAACATCTCGAGGGTGAGATTCGGAGTGAAGGTCATGTTCACTCTGGTGTCCATCGAGAATGTCTTCTGCTGAAGGCGGCCGAAAACGTAACGCGTCCCGGCAAATTGGGGCGTCACGGCCGCGTCGGTCACCGATGTGACGTACTGCTGGGCGGTGTTATCGATGTCCAGCGACGGGGACAGGTTGAGGAGGAGTCGCGCCGATGGCTTCAACGTGAGAGACGGATAGTACGCGACTCTACCGCCTTCGGTGTTGTCGACCGGTCGGATTACCTGAACCTGAAGATTTCCGACCATTCTCTGCCGCGAGTCCGTGCCAAAGTTGGCCGAGAGCATGTTGTAGCCGTAGTGGATTACCGTCGGGCCACCGCGGGTAAGCCGGTCGTCATAGGCGCTCGGATGAAGTAGCACAAACGCGCTCGTATTCATGTAGTTCTTGAACGTCACCTGGCCCCACAGGTGCTCGTCGACATACGTCGGGTTGCCCTCGTAATTGTTCTCGTATTCCGCGCCCAATATGGAATACGCCTGTCGATACCAGCTACCGGGCGTCGTCCACTGCCGAAACACGTTCCCTATCGTCAATTTGTAATCCGCCCTGCTGAGGACTCCAAGATCGTTGGCTTCGAATCCGGGACTCCTCGTGTTCTGCGTAGCCTCCCAGAGCCAGTTGCCGGTTTCCTTGGCCAGACGCGCGTAGTATCCGTAGCCGTACAAATTTCTTCGTAGCGGGTCGTACTGAGTCGAGAATAATCCGTCCGTGGTTTCAGTTCGTCCCGGACGCTGATAATAGCGGGCACTCGCGATCTGGGCGCGGCGAATCGCTCCGCTGTCGCCCCCAATGTGCGTCAAAGCGGATTGCACGTTGAAGGAGTACTGCCGCTTGGCCCAGTAGTGGATCAGATCGAGTCCGGCGGCCTGGGCGTTAGATCTGAGGCGCGCGACTTCATCCGGATTCGAAAGGTTGCGGTTGACCATCGTAGTGATGGTTCCCAGACGCGTGTTCCCGCCATTGAAATCCTTGCGCAGGCGCCCCACGAAATAGTTGGTGAGGGGCTCAATCTCCTGACTGTCGTCGACCGTGCTGCCGACAGGGCGAAAGGTCGCTTTCTCCCGGTTGGTCACGGCGTCGAGAAGGCCTACGGTAAGGCCACTGTTGGTACGTCCAGTCACTTTTCCCGCGCCCAGGATTGTCGTTGCCTCGGACGCATCGATGAAATCAGATCGTCCTGACAGCAATCCGGAGAGCTGAGGCGAGCGGCCTATACGGCGGGTGTAAATGAGATTCAGGCTGGAGACATTGCTGCAGAAGTAGCAGCTGAATCCTCCGGTCGAGAAGTACTGCGAATTTGAAACGAAAAAGGGTCGCTTCTCTGAGAACGTCGTTTCGAATACCGAGAGGTTTACGACCGCCGGATCGACTTCGACCTGACCGAAGTCGGGATTCACTGTTGCGTTGAGCGTGAGGTTCGATGTCAGATTCACCTTGAGGTCGGCGCCCGCTCTATAAGTCATCTCGTTAGTAGAGTGATACGGATCGCCGGGCTGAACGCGTTCCAGCTTGCTGCGCGTCGTCGCGTAAGGAACAATTTCCATTTGGCGCGGCTGCGAGCTGACCTGAATTCCTTCGAGTGTGCCGAAATACGCGGGGCCACCGAACTCGTTTTGGCGCCAGAAGGCCCACATGTCCTGCTCGTTTCTGCGATCTATGGTCCGCCAGATCTGCATTCCCCAGATCTGATTCTGACTGCGCGAAAACCTTAGCTGTGAGAAAGGGATCCGCATTTCCGCAACCCATCCGAGCGAGTCGACGCTTGTCGCGCCTTCCCAAACGGGATCATAAGAGGCGTCTCCGTTCTGATGATCGCCTTTGACGCCATCGGGGTTCAACTCGAACCAGGCGCGACCCTCCTTGTCCCGGAAGGTGTCGAAAACCACCGCTATTCGATCCGAGGTAAGTGAGTTGTCGCCATTCATCATCTGATCACGCCGGGCAAGACCGCCCCTCACTCCTTTAGCGCCCGCCGAGTCGTACATGCGCGCGCCGATGTAGATGGCGGAATTGTCGTAAAGGATTCTGAGCTCAGTCCGCTGGGTCGGGTTTTTCCCCTCGTCCGGGGTCGATTGAATGAACTCGGTTATCGGCGTCGCTGCCGCCCACGCCGCTTCATCCAGACGTCCGTCGATGCTGATAGAGCCTTGCCGAAGCGCCGCCTGCGCCACCGGGCGAGGATCATTTTGGGAGCGGGTCGTTTGCTGCGAGGAAGCCGGGGAAGTGAGGCTGAAAAAAACTGCGCCGACGGCTGCATAGCGGTGCACTGCTGACAATCGAAGGATCATGGAACGTCTCCGTGCGGGTGGATCGCGTCGTACCCTCAGTCCGAAGGGCATCGTTTTCAGCACTGACCCTTAGACCGCTCAATTTCCCAAATGGTTGGAAGCCTCACTGTCGCACTCGCGAACAAATCCCCGCCCGGAGCGTTTCCTCCTGGCCGTCAACGCGTCTAACAGTGCAGGCGGCGCCCGTAAAATCCGGGTCGATCGCCGAGACTTCAACACCGCTCGACTTCCTGACCGAGATTCGTGAGTTCTATACGTAAGTCGATTCTACGACGTGGAATCGCACCCCGAACGTCCGGAGCGCCGCCCTCATCAGCAGGCGGTTGTACAGGATCCCACCACTAAGACGCCGATCGATTCAATCTAGTCCATACCAGGTTGGTAGAGGTTTCCCGGACGCGGCGCAAAATATTTGGGTTGTGACCTTTCCCGGTATTGCGGGGTATGCCTGAGACTGGTAAAGTGCCTGACCGATAATTCCATTCTGAACTGATTAATGACACGCTTTGCTCTGACCATTGTTTTGATCGCTGCCGTTGCCGTAGCATGCGCAGTTCCCACCCAGCACCCTAAGACAATCGTTGCCCCTACACTGACGTTGCACGCCAGTGATTCTGTGAGCTTTAAGCCCTCGCCGGAGCTCCAGAAGTCAATGGACGAGCTCGCCGCATCGGTGCAAGCGTTCGCACTTCGCATCGCAAACGACCCGCAGCTCCGCGCAGCGGCGATGCAAGTTGCGTCCGGATTTGTTGCAACCGCCCAGCAGGCAGTCACCGAGCAATCCGTCGTTATTCAGGAAGCTCTGAAGACTGCCGCGGAGAGGCTTGCCAAAGTCCAAGCCGCCCAGCAGCGGGCGAAAAGGCCGTAGGCCTAAAAGAAAACAACGACGGCGGGCACGGTCTCTGCCCGCTGAGCACTCATGAACTCGTTCGCAGCGCTGGCGCAAGCGCTCGGCGTTGCCTATGCCGCGGGCATCAATGTTCCGGCAACGGTCGCTGTGCTGGGACTGGCACAGCGTCAGGGATGGATCGGCCACCTTCCCGCCGGCCTCGATGTCGTAGCTAACCCGTGGATCATCCTTCTCGCCTCCTTCCTGTACGCGATGGAGTTTCTGGTTACCCTGGTGCCCGGACTCGCGAGTGTTTGGGAGACCGTTCAGAGTGTGATCCGGCCACCGGCCGCCGCTGTGCTGGCGGCCGCGACGGTTTACCATCTCGACCCGGTGATGATCGCACCTGCGGTTCTGCTTGGTGGGGGTCTGGCTGCGACCACTCA
Source organism: Gemmatimonadaceae bacterium (assembly GCA_046262755.1). GTDB lineage: Bacteria > Gemmatimonadota > Gemmatimonadetes > Gemmatimonadales > Gemmatimonadaceae > UBA4720. The sequence continues at coordinate 110,546 of JBHEME010000005.1, forward strand.
CGGAACCAAACTGGGACTGAGATACGCGGTGGACGCGTCGCCCGAGCCGGTTACGAACGCCCTTGCCAATTTCACCGAGCTCGCGACGATCGTGTCCGTGGCGCTCGCGGTGTGGCACCATCCGTACATCACGTTGGCACTGGCAGTTGCACTGTTGATTATTTTGGTGCTCGTCGTGCGGCGGATAATTCTCACGCTTCGTCGCTTGTTGTCGGGTCAGTGGTACCGCGCGAGCTCGCCGGCTCCCAGGATCGAGGCGACGAAGAACGTCTAGGCGGCACCTGGCGGAAGCCGCAGTCACCGGTGCAATCGTAGGCACGCTCTGCGCCGTGGTTGCGCACGTGTTGGGCGTTCAGCAATTGATGAGAGTTCCCGATCTGGCTCTCTATTTCCCAGCTGCGGTAATTGGTGGCATGATTGGACCGACGCGGCTACGCCCTCTACTTTGGATCGGCGCGACACCGTTGGCGGTCGTTTCTCTGGCGGTCGCCTGCACGCCGCTTGTCCGCGCGCTCGGCACACCCCTTATCCGTCGGGACGAAATCCCCAGCCATGTCGACGCGATAGCTGCACTCGGTACGGGCCTCACTGCCGACGGCCTAATGAAGGGTGAGACCCTCGACAGACTCCTGTCCGCGCTGGAACTGGCGAGACGACATCCCGGCACCCCCATAATGGTGTCCAGGGAACGTCGGTCGTATCGGGGGCGCGCGGTCTCCGATTCAACGGACCAGACCGCGATCACTCAACTGATTAGACCCGATAACGAAGTGTTATTCGTCGATTCGGTATTCACCACGCGAAGCGAAGCACTCCGCATGAAGGAGCAGGCGCAAAAACGGGGTTGGTCTAACATTGCGGTGGTGACGTCCCCGCTGCATACGAGAAGAGCGTGTGCTACCTTCGAGGCGGTTGGCTTCAAAGTGGTTTGCGTACCGGCCGTGCGGCGCGACTCCGGCCTCCTCAGCGACAGTAATGCGGAGGATCGACTGCGCTCGTTCAGGTCGTGGTTGTACGAATCGTTCGCGACAGCGACCTACCGGTCGAATCACTGGATGAGATGATGCGTCCGGGGTACTGAACATTCCGAGGTACACCTCATGACCGCTGGTAACTCTTCGTCGCCCGTGGCATCGCGGTCAACGCCGCATCCATTGGAAGGTGCTCAAGCCATCTGGAAGGTGATCACCGCATCGTCGGTAGGGACGATGATCGAGTGGTACGATTTCTACATCTTCGGCAGCCTCGCCGCGATCATTTCCACGGAGTTTTTCCCAGGAGACAACCCGACCGCAAGCTTCCTCAAAACGCTGGCCACCTTCGCGGTGGGCTTTGCGGTGCGGCCTTTCGGGGCGCTGGTGTTCGGACGGATCGGCGATGTAACGGGAAGAAAGTTTGCGTTTCTCGCGACACTCCTGATCATGGGGGGATCGACGGCGGCGATTGGATTCCTGCCAGGCTACAAAACGATTGGTATCGCCGCGCCGATCATTCTGGTGATTTTGCGACTTCTTCAGGGACTGGCGCTGGGCGGCGAGTACGGTGGCGCTGCGGTTTACGTCGCGGAACACGCGCCGGACGGGCGACGGGGGTTTTACACGAGCTTTATCCAGACCACGGCCACCCTCGGTCTGTTTGTCTCCCTAGCCGTGATACTCATTGTGCGAGGCATCGTCGGAGAAGATGCCTTCAAAGCCTGGGGATGGCGTATCCCATTCATCGTCTCGATTCTGCTGGTGGGCATCAGCTACTACATCAGGCTCCGCCTTCGCGAGTCGCCTTTGTTCAGCGCTCTTAAAGAGAGCGGACGAACATCGCGTGCGCCGATCCAGGAAAGCTTCGGCACCTGGACGCGCTGGAAGATTTTTTTGATAGTCTTGTTCGGCGCTACCGCTGGCCAGGCCGTGGTGTGGTACACGGGACAGTTCTACGCGCTGCTCTTTCTGCAGACGGTGCTAAAAGTTCCGCTCGTCACATCCTACGTCTGTGTCGCGGTGGCTCTCATTTTAGGAGCGCCGCTCTTCGTATTCTTCGGAAACCTCTCCGATAGAATTGGTCGAAAGAAAATCATGATAGCCGGGAACCTGCTCGCAGCCATTCTCTACGTCCCGATTTATCACGCCATGAAGGCGTTTTCGACACCCGTGAATGCCGTTGCGCTCACGTTGCTCGTGTTCGTGCAGGTGGTCTTCGTTACCATGGTTTACGGGCCCATCGCGGCGTTTCTCGTCGAGGCGTTTCCAGCGAAGATTCGTTACACGTCGCTTTCACTGCCTTACCATTTCGGCAACGGCTGGTTCGGAGGTTTTCTTCCGATCATCGCGACGGCCCTCGTGGCACGTACTGGAAACATCTACGCCGGCCTCGCGTTTCCGATTATCGTAGCGGTGGTCACGGTCGTGGTTGGCTCGCTCCTGCTCCGTGATCAGCATAACGAGAGCATTTGGGCGGAAGTGCACGCGGTCGGGAACCCGACAGTGACACGCGCTCTCGACGCCTGAGGCGCAAGCAGGAATGCTGAGCGCGAGCCTCGCCTTGCTCCTGGTCATAGCACAGGCGGATTCGCTGATGGAAAAGATCCAGACGAGAATCGCCAGCGAGCCAGTCGCCCAGGTCGGCCTCGCATATCTGGACCTCGGTTCCAGCGATACGCTGTTCCTGAACGCGGACACGAGCTTTCACGCTGCGAGCACGATGAAGGTGCCAGTAATGATCGAGCTTTTTCGGCGTGCGGCGGCGCATGCCTTCGACCTCGACCAAAGACTTCTTCTCGTCAATCAGTTCGGGTCGCTGGCGGACGGCTCGCCATACTCGCTCGACCCGGGATCGGACAGTGATTCAACTCTCTATCACCGTATCGGCGAACGCATTCCCGTGGATACCTTGCTGCGGCTCATGATCACACGGTCGAGCAATCTCGCAACCAACACCGTGATCGCTCTGGTCGGCGCAGAGCAGGTGACTCAAACCATGCGTAGCCTCGGAGCGGAGCGGACCCAGGTCAGACGTGGCGTTGAGGACCAGAAAGCCTTCGACAAAGGACTCAACAACATGACTACAGCGCGGGACCTCGCGATCATCATGCGAGCAATCGAGGATGGTCGGGCGGCGCCTTCAGCCACAAACGCCATGCGCGAAATCCTCCTGGCGCAGGAATTCAACGACAAGATTCCTGCCGGTGTACCGCCGGGGGTTCGTGTTGCACACAAAACCGGCGAGATCACCGCGCATTCGCACGATGCCGCGATCGTCTATCCGCCCGGCGGAAAACCTTACGTGCTGGTTGTACTCACTCGCGGTATCCCCGACCAGGCCAGGTCGAACAAGCTCATCGCCGATATCTCGACGATAATCTACGCCCACAACGCGGCTCGGAATCAACGCGGAAGTAACGGCCTTTGAACATCACCTTCATCGGCTTGGGAGACATCGGCTCGCTCATAGCGCACCATCTCGCCCGCGAGCCGTTTGCTCTGACTGTCTGGAACCGGACCGCCGCCAAGGCGGAACGTTTCGCCAAAGAGCACAAGTCGAAGGTTGCGAGCACGCCGCTCGAGGCTGTGAGAGATGCTGACGTAGTTATCACCTGCCTGCCATCTTCGATTGAAGTAGAAGCCGTGCTTCACGGCCCTGAAGGAATGCTGGAGAATCTCAAGCGGGGTTCGGTACTTCTCGATTGCACCTCCGGTGATCCGCCAACTTCGCGCTCCATCGCCGCTGAACTGTCCACGCGTGCAGTGGGTTTCATCGACGCTCCGGTGAGCGGCGGCACGACGGCGGCCAGATCGGGTGCGCTCACCGTGATGTGGGGCGGCGAGGCTGCCACTTTCGAGCGCGTAAGACCGGTTGTCGAAGCGTTCGGGAAGAAAATTGTCCACGCCGGGCCCGTCGGAGCCGGCGACGCGCTCAAGGCAATCAACAACGCGCTCCTTGCGGTCCACATACTGTCGACCGCCGAAGGGCTGGCGGTACTCGTAAAGGCAGGTGTTGATCCGAAAGTCGCTCTCGACGTGATCAACGCGTCGAGCGGAAAATCCAACAGCTCCGAGAACCTGATCCCTCAGCGGGTGCTTACTCGCGCTTTTCCGCGAACGTTTCGCCTGGCGCTCCTTGAAAAGGATATCGGCATAGCTGCCGTACTAGCCGAGGATGTCAAGGTGAAGACACCGATCATTTCTCTAACCGCGGCTCGTTTCCACGAAGCCCGCGAGAAACTGGGCGAGGCCGCGGATCATGTGGAAGCCGTGAAGATGGTGGAAGAGGAAAATGGGCTAGAGATTCGATGAGGATTGCGCATTCTGCTGATCACGTTTCCGAACCAGCTCTCGATCGAACTCGGCCGTTTTCCGCGCAGCTTCAATCGGGTCGACAATCGGCGCCACGTCCGCGTCCGATAGTTCTATAGCACGCTGCGCGCGCAAGACGACCTGGTGGCCGTCGGGCGCGAGCTGTCCGAACTCCATCTCCGCCCGACGGCAGAATCGCTCCTGCCGCGCGCGGTCCTCCATATCCAACGGGAAGCCCAACGCGTGCAAGCGGGCGTGCATCGCTTCGTGGAGGATCGTCGCGGCGACTTCGGCGTCGGAAAATGTCTCGTTAACAGTAAAAGTCAATTCAACCAGACAAATTCGTCGCTCGTGGAAGTACGCACCACGGCAGGCGAACCGTTCGACCGCAATGCCCGCGATGTCGCGTTTGAAATGCCTGAAGTGGTGCGGAACGTATCGATCCATAAGCGCCAGACATCGGTCGAGTCGAGCGAGCACGTCAACTGTCTTGATGTCATCCCTCGTGTTCGTCACAACAACCGGAATTCCACGCACTTCAGTGCGCGTCACCTCCGTCGCTGACGTCCGCGCGAGGAGCGAATCGAACATCTCTCTGAGCATGTAAGAAAGCTATGCATGTTTTGAGCGGACAGCTGACCGCTCGTGCTCTTCAAATAGACCCCTTCGTGAGCCATATTTGTGCACCGATGACTACGAAGAATACGACGGTCCTCGACGCCCGGGCCGTCGAGCGCACGCTCAAGCGCATGTCGGTGGAAATCGTCGAGCTCAATGGTGGAACGGACGATCTTGTAATCGTGGGAATCCAGCGGCGGGGAGTTCAGCTCGCTGATCGGCTTGTCCGCATGATCGAGGGCGGTGAAGGTGCAACCGTGCCGCAGGGCTCACTGGACATCACTCTTTACCGCGACGATCTCCAGACGGTAGGCCCCCGACCGGTTGTCGGCCCAACCTACTTGCCGTGGGATCTCGATGGTAAGCACGTCGTCATCGTTGACGACGTCCTCTATACCGGGCGGACCGTGCGCGCTGCGCTGGACGAGCTGGCGGATTTCGGAAGGCCCGCAGCTATCTCGCTGGCGGTGCTCATTGACCGTGGCGGAAGAGAGCTTCCGATCCATGCTGACGTCGTCGGAAAGAGAGTTGACGTGGGTCCCGACGAGCGAGTTGACGTGATGGTGGCGGAGCTGGATGAGCGTACCGAAGTCGTGATAGTACCCAAGTCCGCTGCGTGACCGGTACGCTCGGCAAGGATCTGCTCGGCCTCGAAGCTCTGACGGGCGATCAGATTCGCCTCGTTCTGGATACCGCCGAGCCTTTCAAGGAGATCAGCGAGCGCGCAATCAAGAAGGTACCTGCATTGCGCGGGTCCACCATCGTTAACCTTTTCTTCGAAAATTCGACTCGAACTCGGATCTCCTTCGAGTTCGCCGAGAAACGACTTTCGGCCGACACCGTAAACGTGTCGGCCTCAGGATCGAGCGTGTCCAAGGGTGAGACCCTTGTCGATACCGCACGAAACCTGGAGGCGATGCGCATCGACATGGTCGTTATCAGACATTCGGCATCCGGCGCGGCGCAATTCCTGGCCGAGAGGATCGAGTCGAATGTGATCAACGCCGGCGACGGAACGCACGAACATCCGACGCAAGGACTGCTGGACATTCTTACCCTGCGAGACCGATTCGGAGACCTGCGCGGCAGGCGCATCTGCATTTGTGGTGACATTCTCCATTCGCGCGTAGCCCGCTCGAACATCTGGGGATTGACCAAGCTCGGCGCGGAAGTGGCGGTGTGTGGTCCCAGATCCCTGCTGCCGAACGCGATCGACGAGTTTGGAGTGCGCATCTTCGACAGGATAGAGGAAGCGATCGAATGGGCAGAAGCACTCAACGTTTTGAGGCTGCAATTCGAGAGAATGACGGCCGGCTATATCCCCTCGGCGCGCGAGTACAACCGTGTTTTCGGCATATCGCGCGAACGCCTGGATAGAGTACAAAGGGACATTCTCATTCTTCATCCCGGGCCGATGAACCGTGGCGTCGAAATCGACTCGGATGTTGCCGACGGACCCCATAGCGTAATCCTCGATCAGGTCACGAACGGCGTAGCGGTGCGGATGGCCGTCCTGTACCTGCTGGCCGGCGGAAAACCCGAATTGGCCGAAGCCGCCAAAGGAGGAAGCAGCCGGGATCGCGAGGCACGCGAGTGAAGCCCTTGCTTCTCCGCGGCGGACGGCTCGTCGATCCGTCCCAGAAGCTGAACGAAGCGGGCGACCTGCTCGTCGCTGATGGCGTTATTGCCGCCGCGGGGCGAGTGGACTCGCGTCCCGACAACGCGGAGATCATTGACTGCGACGGGCTGATCGTATGTCCCGGCTTCATCGATGTGCACTGCCATCTGCGCGAGCCTGGCCGGGAAGATGTGGAAACGATAGCGACCGGTGCGCGCGCAGCTGCCGCCGGTGGATTTACGGCCGTCTGCGCGATGCCCAACACCGACCCCGTGACAGACAACCAGGCGGCTGTTGGTTTTATAGTCCGTCAGGCGCAAAGAGCTGGCGCTGCGCGGGTCTACCCGATCGGTGCGATCTCAGTTGGCCAGGAAGGAAACGTGCTTGCCGAGTTTGGGGAAATGGTCGGCGCGGGTGCTGTTGCGGTCAGCGACGACGGTAAGCCGGTCGCGAGCGCGCAGCTAATGCGCACTGCGCTCGAGTATGCCCGCACTTTCCGAATTCCCGTCATCGACCACTGCGAGGAGCCGACACTCGCTGCGGGGGGCTCGATGAACGAAGGCATCGTGAGCGCGCAGTTGGGACTCAAAGGAGTCCCCGCCGAGGCCGAGGAAATAATGGTGATCCGCGACATTCTGTTGTCTCGACTCACCGGCGGACACGTTCACCTGGCCCACCTGAGTACACGCGGGTCAGTGGAGCTGTTACGCTGGGGAAAAGAGCGCGGGATCAAAGTAACCGCGGAGGTTTGCCCGCATCACCTGTCTCTCACCGAAGAAAGCGTGAGGGGTTACGACACGGACGCCAAAATGAATCCGCCGTTGCGGACCGTGAAGGATGTCGAGGCGTTGCGCGAAGCGGTTATGGATGGCACGATCGATCTCATCGCTACGGATCACGCTCCGCATCACTACGACGAGAAGGAGCGCGAGTTCGCTGACGCTCCAAACGGAATCGTGGGTCTGGAGACGGCGCTCGCCGTCGTCGTGACCAACCTTGTCGAAAACGGTCATCTCGAGTTCGGTGCGCTGGTGGATCGCATGGCTTGTAGTCCGGCTCGGATTTTCAACTTGCCCGGCGGTTCGCTGAAGCGAGGCTCGGTTGCGGACATCACTGTGTTCGATCCAGGCGCGCGCTGGAAGGTGGACCCGTCACGTTTTCTCTCGAAGGGAAGGAACAGCCCATACAACGGAATGACGTTGGTTGGCCGCGCGGCTTGTACTATTGTGGGAGGTATGATCGTCTACCGTTCGGACCACTCCCCTCACGGCGGGGAGGGCAGCACTCGAGACAAGGCATAGGGGATTGGATGGCTGAGAAGGAGCCGGTTTCGCTCGACGCGCTCAATGGACTTCTTAAAGAGCGCCAGAGATACGAGGAGTGGCTCGCGGCTTTGGAAGCAAGGCGCGCGAACACACCTGAAGCCGTCTATCAGCGAGTGCAGACGGATTATCAGTCGCGTCTACGAGATGTTTCAGGGAAGTTGGCGGAGCGCGCTGGTGAGCTGCGCGCGAGCATCGACACCTTGCGCGGCCGTCTCGACGAAGTCTCTCGCCAAGAGCAGCAGCAGCGCGAGGCGCGTCAGGAAGCGGAGCTGCGCGCGGCTGTGGGCGAGTACACCGAGAAACAGTGGAAAGAAATCGGCGGAGCCTGGGATAAGGAGCTCGGTCGCCTGGTGAAGGAAAAGTCCGCGATCGAGCTGCAGCTTGGCGAGCTCAATCGGATCTTCGCTCTCAGCGTGAAGGAGAAAGAGGCGGCGACGATGAATCCGCCACGCCAAGGGTCGGAGGATGGATCAAGGGCTCCCATATCTCCGGTCGTGCCAAGGCCGGCGATTCCCGAGCCTCCGACGCTCAACCCGCCCTCCCGTCCACAGCAACCGGTCGCCGCTCAACCAGGGCCTGCGGGTGCTCGAACACCTTTCGATCAGTTTCCCGTCTTACGCCCTGGCACCGGACCGAACGCTCCCGCGCCGGGGACGACCGCCGCCGTGGCGACACCCCCCGCGGTCCCGAAGAGCGGCTCTGCTCCGGATCCGCGTGCAGAGCAGCACAAGACTCTCAAATGCCCGGAGTGCGGAGCGGCGAACTATCCTACCGAATGGTATTGTGAGCGATGTGGCGGAGAGCTGGCCACGATGTAAAACGGACGCCAGCAATGGCGCCCGTTTTTTTTTCCGGAACATTAGGTAGTTGCGCTAGCTGTCTGCGCGGGAGAGCTGGCTCTTGTGACGCGCCGCGGCGTTCCTGTGGATCAGACCTTTCCGAGCTGCGCGGTCGAGCAGCTTCACCGCCACCAGCTTGTCTTCCGCAGTGCCCCCCGCGGATGCGCGCTTGAGCGCCGTACGGAGCGCAGAACGCTGGGCGCGATTGCGGATTGCTGCCGCCCGCGACTTTCTCATGTTCTTTTTCGCCGATGCGATATTTGGCACTAACAACTCCGTGAATTTTTCGAGACGTTACAGCCGATAAACCTCGCGACGCGAGGAGGGTATGTCAAGCTGTTGCACGGTGTTAGAGCATCCAAACAGCGTCGACAACCCTTCGCAAAGGAACCCCTGCAGAGGCTGCCAAGCGCAATACGTCCGCGCTAACTTCATGTGCGCCGCGCGGCTACTCGAAACCCGGAAAAGATTGGACAAGTTTCAGAACTTCATACTGATCGCGCCCGTTCTGCTGTTCTCCATGGTGGCACATGAATACGCCCATGGCTACGCGGCGTTGCGGCAAGGTGACACGACTGCATACTCGTTGGGCCGGCTAACCTGGAATCCGATCCCGCACGTAGATCTGTTCATGACTATCCTGTTGCCGCTGGTGACGTTCATCACCACCGGCATCGCGTTCGGGGGAGCGAAGCCCGTACCGGTGGTTCCGCGCAACTACAGGAACTTCAAGCGTGGCGATATCATCGTCTCGCTGGCGGGCGTCGTGACGAATTTTTTTATCGCGCTCTGTTGTGTGCCCCTGATCATTGCTGTGGGATCTCTCGGTAAGGCGGTTCCTTCGCTGACGGATAGTGCGGCGCTGCTGCAGACGATGCTGCTCTACGGAGTTCTGATAAATCTCGCTCTTGCGGCCTTCAATCTGATTCCCATTCCTCCGCTCGATGGCTCGCACGTCTTCAAGTACATCCTTCCCCCCGCGTGGGCGCTGAACTATCAGCGACTTGGCGCACAGGGATTGCTGATACTTTTCCTGCTCATCAGCTTCGGCGGTCCCGTGCTCAATTTGTGGTTCAAACCTGTTTTCTTTCTCGACAGGCTCGCGACGCGGGCGGTATTTCCCTATATCCTTCCCAGCCAATGGACGATGTGAGCAGACTCGCGCTGGACGATCGTTCCGCGACAGAAGTTTTCGTCGTGGAGCTGGCGGAGTTTTCGGGTCCCCTGGATTTGTTGCTTTCGCTGATTCGCGACGAGCAAATCGATATCTACGACATTCCAATCGCCCGAATTGCCGAACAGTTTCTGGGCCGAATTTCCTCTTTGAAGCTGGACGAAGCCGCCGACTACCTCGAGATGGCGGCGAGGCTGGTGCGGATCAAAGCGCAGATGCTGCTGCCGCGCCGAGAGGGTGACGACGTGTGGGAAGATCCGCGCGCGGAGCTGGTGAGACGGCTCCTCGAATACCAACAAGTGCGGGAAGTAGTGGATGTGCTGGAGAGGCGGAGCGAAGACCGCCGCAGCAGATTCGCGCGCGCATACAGTCCCCAGGCTGTTTCGATTCCGGTTGCGGGGGAGCTGAGCATCTCCTTGCCCGAGCTACTGAGCGCCGTCGATCGGGTTCTGCGACTCGCGAAGAAACCCCATGTGCACGACGTGGTGCCACGGGCGCTCGACGTCGATGGAGCAATCGGCATCGTCCGCGCGCTCCTAGCAATCCGTGCACGTGCGCAGTGGAAGGACGTGCTCCCCAAGAACGCCGAGCCGTGGGAGGTCCTTTCAGTACTGCTCGCTTTGCTCGAGCTCGCCAAACGTGGCGAGCTGCGTCTTGCCCAGCCACGCGCGTTTGCCGCGTTTGAAATAACTCGTGACCCCGCTAGCGAAGCTGCTTGAGGCTGCGCTCTTCGCGAGCGCAGCTCCCGTATCCGTCGATGCCTTGCGTGCGATCGCCGCGCACGCCGATGACAGCGAAGGAACTCTCGACGGCGCGTTGGGGGAGTTGCGCGATCACTACGATGCGGAAGGACACGGGGTCGAGCTTCTCGAAGTTGCCGGTGGCTGGCAGATCCTGACTCGGCCGGAATACACTGAAGCTATCGAACGAGCCCAACTCGCCGCCCGGCCGCAGCGGCTGTCGGCAGCCGCTCTGGAGACGCTAGCGATTATCGCCTACCGGCAGCCGATTGGCCGAGCGGAGATAGAAGAAATTCGCGGGGTGGGGGCCGGCGCGATCTTGAAGTCATTGTCCGAGCGCGGACTCATCGACATCGTCGGCCGCGGTGAGGGAATTGGGCGTCCGCTGCTCTACGGGACGACTACCGCCTTTCTGGAGCATTTCGCGCTACGGCATCTCGAAGAGTTGCCGAGGGCCGATGAACTGGCGATAGCGCTCCGCGCGCCTCGTCATGCATTGCCCGTCGCGGTCGGGGCGGGAAAGGAAAACGGAGAGGCGCCCCACAGGGCAGATTGATGCCCGAATCAATGCGCATTCAGCGCGCGCTTGCGCGCGCAGGTGTCGCATCGCGCCGCAAAGCCGAGGAGCTCGTCGCGGCGGGTCGGGTTCGCATCAATGGTGTGAGGGCAGAGACAGGTCAGAGCGTTGAGGTCGGGCGCGACCAGATCACTCTCGACGGAAAAGCCGTCGGCCTCCCCGCGGCGACGCAGTGGATTGTCCTCAACAAGCCGACTGGCGTGGTCACAACGCGGTCTGACCCCGGGGGCCGGCGCACGGTATTTGACCTCGTCGATAACGTGCCTGGGCTCACCTACGTCGGCCGTTTGGATTACATGACGGAAGGCGTATTGCTGCTCACCACTAACGGCGACGCGGCGCACAAATTGACTCATCCCAGCACCGAAATCGAACGCACATATCTCGCAACGGTTCGCGGGGATGGCGGAGAGGCGGCACGCGCCGCGGCAAAGGGTGTAGAGCTGGAGGATGGTCTTGTACGCCCGCGGGATATCACCGCACACCGTCTCGGTCGGGGGCTATGGGATCTGGAGTTGACGATTGCCGAGGGAAAAACCAGGGAGGTAAGGCGGCTGTGCGAAGCTCTCGGACTTGAAATCGAGCGTCTCGTTCGGGTCAGGTTTGGGCCGGTAAAGCTGGGAACGCTGGAATCGGGAAAATCGCGGCCACTGACGGCGCGCGAAAAAGAAATTATTTCCGCGCTCACGAAGAGCGGCGGCGAACGGAAGAACACTACCAGAGGAGCAAGACGTGAACGGAAACGCCGCTACAGCCGCTGATGCATCGATAGTACAGGAGGTCGTGCGCCAGGTCGGTCGGCGCATCGTCGGGCAGGACTACATGGTCGAACGGCTGCTCATAAGTCTTCTCACGGGCGGACACGTTCTGCTGGAGGGAGTCCCCGGGCTCGCTAAGACTCTGACAGTTAGAACCCTGGCGGAGACCATCAACACGACGTTCAGTCGAATCCAGTTCACGCCGGACTTGCTGCCGGCCGACGTGGTCGGCACGCAGATCTACGACCAGTCGAACGGCCGATTCTCGGTGAAGAAGGGGCCGATCTTCGCGAACATCATTCTCGCTGACGAGATCAATCGCGCTCCGGCAAAAGTGCAGTCTGCCTTGCTCGAGGCGATGCAGGAAAAGCAGGTCACGATCGGTGGAACAACGCACACGCTCGAAGAGCCGTTTCTGGTTCTAGCCACCCAGAACCCGATCGAGCAGGAAGGGACGTACCCGCTCCCGGAAGCACAGGTCGATCGCTTCATGCTCAAGCTCCACGTCGGGTATCCCTCGCGCGACGAAGAGAAGGAAGTGTTGCGTAGGATGGCCAGCGGTGAGCCGATCCCCGTCGATCGCGTGGCCACCCCGGCTCAGATTCTCGCTGCACGTCGCCACATCGCCGAGCTGTACATGGACGATCGTGTCGTGGATTACATCGTCGACATCGTGCACGCTACCCGCAACCCTGAGGAAGCAAACCTCGCGGAGCTGGACCCTTTGATCGAGTTTGGCGCGAGCCCGCGCGCGACGCTTTCGCTGGCTCAGGCGTCGCGTGCGCACGCCTTCCTGCGCAACCGGGCATTCGTAACCCCGGATGATGTGAAGGCCATTGCACCTGATGTCCTGCGCCACCGCGTCCTTCGCACGTACGAGGCTGAAGCAGAAGAAGTGACCAGCGACGAAATCGTGAGCCGAATACTCCAGGCCATTCCGGTTCCGTGATCGGTCTCAAGTTCGGTCGCAAACGAAGGGTTGCTCCACCACGCACCCCGGAAAAACCAATGGGGGTGCCGCCGGAAATACTCCGGCAGGTGAAGCTGATCGAGTTGCGCACGCGCGGTCTGGTCAACTCAGTATTCACCGGTGAGTACCGCTCGGTGTTCAAAGGTCAGGGGATGGAGTTCTCTGAGGTTCGGGAGTACCAGGCCGGCGACGAGGTTCGGTCTATCGACTGGAACGTAACCGCGCGAATGCGGCGACCATTCGTCAAACGGTACATAGAGGAACGCGAGCTAACGGTGATGCTGGTGGTCGATTTGTCCGGCTCTGAGCGCTTCGGAACGGTGCGGCGATTCAAGAGTGAGCTGGCGAGCGAGCTGGCGGCCGTCCTGGCAATGTCCGCCGTTCGCAACAACGACCGCGTCGGGGTTCTGCTATTCACCGACCGGATCGAGCACGTAATTCCCCCGCGCAAGGGACGGCGCCACGTCTTGCGAATCATCCGCGATCTCCTCGCTTTCGAGCCGGTTGGCCGGGGCACCGACATGGTAACCGCCATCGATTACGTGGCGCGGATGCTGAACGAGCACGCGATCGTTTTCATAGTCTCGGATTTCCTGGAGGCGGACATCGACCATCCCCTCAAGCTGCTTGCTCAAAGGCACGACGTAGTTGCCGTGACCGTCGAGGATCCGAGCGAGCGAGACCTGCCCGACATTGGGATCGCGCGCCTGATCGACCCGGAGACCGGCGAGACTTTCGAAGTCGACACGAGCAATGCTGGCGTGAGGACGTCTTACTCCACCCGTGTATCGACCGAACGCGAAGCACGAAAGCATCTGCTGCGTCGGCTCGCGATCGACGAAGTCGCGGTTCGCACTGAAGCGGGAGTGGTCGAGCCGCTGCTCCGGTTTTTCCGGGCGCGGGAAACGAGGGCGCGCCGTCGGTGACCTGGATCCTGCTTGTATTGGCGCTCTTTCAGTCTGTCGTTGTGCGAACACCGCAGGCTGTGCAGGCCCAGGTACCAACCCCGCTCGCTGTTCAGATGGGATACAGGATTAGCCCCGACACTGTTCTCATCGGGCAGCCGTTCAATCTTTTCGTGAAGGTGCTGGCCCCAAAGGGAGTGAGGTTCGAATTCCCCGCGGGCCCCGACACCACAATGCAAAATGGCGTACGCCCGATCGAGCTGCGCGGCGAGAAGCTCGTCACGATGCTCGGCGACACCGCCGTCGCGCTGTACCATCTGGTGGCGTGGGACATAGGGCTCCAGCAACTACGCCTTCCCGATGTGAGAGTGTCCTTTGCGGGCGAGGAGAGCCGCCCGTCGCTCGCCGGCGCCGCGGTCTTCGTCAAATCGGTGCTGCCGGCGGATACGTCTCTTCGGGTGCCGAAACCGGCGCGGCCACTCATCGTCCTGCCGGTATTCAATTGGTGGGCCTGGATTGCGCTGCTGGTTGCCGCTCTCCTCGCGGGGCTTCTATGGTGGGCGTGGCGCCGCTACCGCAATCGTCCGCCGGTGCCCGTGGATCCTTACGTGCGCGCGCAACGGGAGTTTGCGATCATCGAACAAGCGCAGTTCGTGGAAAACGGACAGCCCGAACAGTATCTGGTGAAGATGGTCGATGTGGCTCGGGAATATCTTGCCGCTCGCGTTCCCGGCGTCCGACGGTCCGACACCACCAGCGAGCTGCTGCGAACGATGCAGCCCCGCGGTGGTGTGGAAGCCGAGCTACCGCGACTGCTGGAGAGGGCAGATCTCGTGAAGTTTGCGCAGGCTCCGGTTCCAGCGGATGAAGCAGCGGACGCGGGAGGCACGACACGCGCGGTTGTCGATCATGTCGAGATCCGACTCAATCCGGAATCCGCCATCGCCAAGCAAGCGGCGGCAAAGGCAAAAGCCGCATGAGCATCTTCGGGTTGTTCGAGCTTTACACGCCTGAGGCTCTTTTTCTGCTGCTGTTGCTGCCGATCTGGTGGCTGTGGCGGCGCTTCCGTCGCAAGGACGCGATCGTCTTCTCGCGCACGTCTGTCCTCGTGGCCGGTCCACGAACGGGCAGCTGGATACCCAAAGCGATTTTCCTCCTCAGAAATCTCGCGTTGTTTTTCCTGGTCGTTGCGTTGGCTCGGCCGCGCTCTGGTGCGCACACCGAAACCCAAACCAGCGAAGGCATCAATATCGTCCTGGCAATCGACCTTTCAAGCTCGATGCTCGCCCTCGACTTCAGGCCCAACAACCGTATCGAGGTGGCAAAGGACAAAGTCAAGCAGTTCATCGCCAGACGCACGAGCGATCGCATTGGAATCGTGGCGTTCGCCGGCGAAGCTCTGACGCAGGTTCCACTGACGACTGACTATCCGGTCGTGCTGCAGGCGGTGTCGAATCTCCAGGCCGGCCAACTCGAAGACGGAACAGCGATCGGCACAGCCATCGCTACGTCGGCCAATCGATTGCGCGATGCTCCGGGCCGCTCCCGCGTGATGATAGTTCTCACCGATGGCGTCAACAATCGCGGGACCATTGAACCTCTCGTCGCAGCCAAGGCCGCGGCTGCGTACGGTATCAAGATCTATGGTATCGGTGTGGGAACGGTGGGAATGGCTCCGGTTCCCGTGGGAAGAAACGCCGCCGGCGGCCTTCGATATGAGTACCAGCCTGTTCAGATAGACGATGCACTTCTCACGAACATCGCTCGCATGACCGGCGGCCGTTATTTCCGGGCGCGCGATGCCGCGGCACTGCAGAACATCTATTCGCAAATCGATCGAATGGAGCGCGCTCCAGTGCATTCGAGCACAGTCGTTCGCTACCGGGAGCTTTTTCGCTGGCCGCTGGCACTGGGGATTCTCGCTTTGTTTTCCGAGCTGGCGCTGGTAGCCTGGAAGGCTCCACTGCCATGAGCATGTATCTCCGATTCATCCAGTGGCCGTGGGCTCTTTCGCTCGCGATTGTGCTCCCAATCGTAACCGCATGGCTGGTACGGTGGGGCATTCGCGCCCGGACGCAGCGGCTGAGCCGACTGGGTACTCCTTCGATGATCGCGCGTCTCGCGCCCTCGCTGACGCCCCACCGCACATGGACAAGGATCCTGCGGGCAGCGTTGGCGACGCTTTTCCTCTGCGCAGCCTTCGCTGGTCCGCGCTGGGGTGTAGAGCAGACGGTTGTGAAGCAGCAGGGAGTTGACGTCGTTCTTGCCCTCGACGCGTCGACCTCGATGCTCGCGACGGATGAACGACCGAACCGGTTGCAAGCCATGAAGCAGGAGATCAACCGGCTGCGAGACCTGTCGCCCGGCGACCGGTTTGGCCTGCTCGCATTCGCAGGCCGTAGCTACATTCTCACGCCCTTGACGGTCGACAACAGCGCCCTTGATCTCTTTCTCCAGAATCTGGATCCAACCATCGTCGGTCAGGGCGGCAGCTCGTTAGCGAGCGCGCTACGGCAGGCCACGAATCTGTTATCACTCACGAAGGCGGAGAGTGACCGCGCAATCATTCTCATGAGTGATGGTGAAGGCTTCGACGACGCGGACGCGGTATTGGCGGAAGCGCGACGTGCGCGAGAGCAGGGATTGGCGGTGATCACGGTTGGATTCGGCACGATCGCCGGCTCGACCATCCCTATCGTTGAAAACCGTGTAATTACACAGAAGCGGGATCAGAATGGCGCGATCGTAGTCACACACTATCAGCCGGAGCTTCTCAAAGCCATCGCTGACGAGGCAAAGGGAGTGTTCATTGACGCGCGGACGCCTGACCGCGCGG
The DNA here is from genome assembly GCA_046262755.1 of Gemmatimonadaceae bacterium. GTDB lineage: Bacteria > Gemmatimonadota > Gemmatimonadetes > Gemmatimonadales > Gemmatimonadaceae > UBA4720. The sequence continues at coordinate 127,192 of JBHEME010000005.1, forward strand.
GGAAAATCCGGCTCGCGCTCAACACTTTGCACGCAAACCCGCGATCCGTAGTCTCCGGAGAGAACCTCGGCGCGCAGTTCCAGTGGTTCGTCCTCGGCGCTCTTCTCCTGCTTGGCATCGATACATTCTCGCAGACCCGGCGGCGCCGTCGAAAGGCTGTCGTCGCGGCTGCAACAACTGCGACGATGCTCATGCTGACGACTACATCGTGCCACCGCCCACCCGGGCGAGACAAGCCTGCCATCGCGCTCTACAATGCGGGAACGAAGCTGCTCAACCGAGATTCCCTTCAGCAGGCTTTGCCTGCGCTGACCAAAGCAGCCGAGTCAAAGGATGTCGAGGTGAGGCACCACGCGCGGTTTAATCTTGGACTCGATTATCTCGTGCAAGGGCGTCGCGCCAAGGATTCAGCCGACGTGCCGCTCGATAGCGCGCTCTACCGCTACAAGCAGATCCTCGAAGTGGCTGTAGCGGACTCCGACGCGCGCTGGAATTATGAGCTCGCCCTCCGACAGAAGCGAGGAGGTGGAGGCGGAGGGGGCGGAGGCGGTGGTGGTGGTGGAGGCGGTCAGAACAACACTCCGAACCCGTCACCGGCGCCGAGTCCAAATCAGGCGCCCGCTCCGCGCCCCGTGCCCGGGATGACGCCACAGCAGGCGGAAGCCGTTCTCAACGCGGCGGAGGATAAGGAAACGGACGTGCAGGGCAAGCGGCAAAAGAAAAACGTTCCGACTCCGCCGCGGGGTAAGGACTGGTAATTTCGATATCTTGATGATGTGATAGCGATTCTTCCCAGCGCGGTTGCCGATCAAATCGCAGCGGGCGAGGTTGTGGAGAGACCTTCGTCGGTTGTCAAGGAACTCGTCGAAAACTCCGTCGACGCTGGCGCGCGTACCATCGAGATCGCACTCGAGGACGGCGGACGACAACTGATCCGCGTCAGCGACGACGGATGTGGAATGTCAGCTGAAGATCTCCCGTTGGCGCTCGCCCGCCATGGAACATCCAAGATCAGACAAGCAGCGGACCTGGTCGGCGTGGCAACTTTTGGGTTCCGTGGAGAAGCGTTGCCGGCAATCGCATCGGTATCAAAATTCGATATCGAAACGGCCGCCGTGGATGGTGAGGGAACATCGATTCGAGTGACTGGCGGACAACTTTCTTCACCAACAAGGATTGCGCGCCGTCGGGGAACTACCGTCAGCGTCGGCCGGCTGTTCTACAACATTCCGGCGCGATTGAAGTTCATGCGCAGCGCCCGCTCTGAATGGCGGAGCGCCGTCGAAGCGCTCACTGCCCTCGCACTCACTCAACCTTCAGTGCGCATCAACCTTTCCCACGACGGAAAGAGCGCGCTCAATCTCCCACCGGTTTCCTCCGTTCGCGCGCGACTCGGTGCGATTTGGGGCGGTCGATACGCTGAAGACCTTCTCGATGTCGACGATGTCGCGGGTCCTGTGCACACGAGTGGACTGGTACAACGCCCCGCAGATGTCGGTACGTCGACGAGGCGCGCGTTCCTGTCCATAAACGGTCGCGCCGTCCGTGATGCTGGCCTCACCCGCGCGGTGGAGGCCGCTTATCGGTCCACCATTATTGCCGGCGTTAGGCCGTCTTTTTTCCTCAACGTGACGCTGCCGTCCGATGCCGTGGACGTCAACGTGCATCCCGCAAAGGCGGAGGTCCGCTTCCGCGATCGATGGAGCGTCGAGCGCGCAGTAGAAACGGCGGTTCGACGCGCTCTTGGAAATTTTGAAAGCGCCGCCGCGCTGGGTTATCGAGGACACGCTTTCGCCTTCCGGCCGGCCGACTTCCCTCCGAACCCTGGCTCTGAAATCCTGCAGGCTTCGTTTCACGGCGATGAGCCTCTATTCGAAAGCGGTGCTCACCTCGAATTCGCAGGTGGTGAGCCCGAGCTCGAGTCGGGAACAGTCGAAGTCGCGGCGGCCGCTCCCGTGATACCGCCCCTGTTCCAATTGCGACGAACCTACATCGCGTTCGAGCACGAGGACGGTCTCGTTCTCATCGATCAACACTCAGCTCACGAGCGAGTCCTTTTTGAAGAGTTCATGCATAACCTCGAGACCGGGACTTCTCCGGCGCAGCGCCTGTTGCTGCCGCTCACGCTCCATCTCGGGCCGGCCGAAGGCGAGGCGTTTGACGCCAATCGTGAGTATCTCGAGCGCATTGGATTCGAGGTGGAGGGCTTTGGTGGACACACACTCATCGTCAATAGTGTCCCCATGCCGCATCCCCGATTTGATGCGGAGAAGTGCCTGCGAGAAACTTTGGATTCACTGACGGGCGATCGAGTGGCGGGAACGGCGGCGCGACACGAGAGACTCGCTTCGACGATCGCGTGTAAAGCTGCCATCAAAGCCGGAGAAGAGCTGTCGCAAAGTGAAATGAGAGCCTTGTTCGCGGCCCTTCGAGACACAAAACTTCCCGCGCACGATGTGCATGGACGCTCGACCATCGTTCATCTGACCTGGGACGAAGTAGAGCGTCGGTTTGGCCGGCGGTAGGCTCCGGGTAATCTGCGGGCCAACTGCGGCAGGAAAGTCGTCGATCGCTCTGGAGCTCGCAAAGACAAAGCACGCAGCCATCATTAGTGCGGACTCACGGCAGGTCTACCGTGAGTTCGATGTTGGCACTGCTAAACCGACGCGTGAGCAACGAGAAATCGTTCCGCATTTTGGCATCGACGTTGTCCAACCGGTTCAACGCTACTCCGCGGCGCAATGGGCCCGCGACGCGACTGGGTTCATTCAACAACTACAGTGTGACACCGCCGCGTTAGTGACGGGCGGAACAGGTTTGTACATCAGAGCTCTTGTCGATCCAATCTTCAACGCGGAGGCGCTGCCTGCCGAGCGGCGCAGCGATCTCGAGCGCGAGCTCAGCTCCCTTCCGCTGTCGGAATTGCGTCGGTGGTGCTCGCAGCTAGACCCTGCCAGGGGACATCTGGGCCGAACCCAACTGCTGCGAGCGATCGAGACGGTCCTGCTCCAGGGCGGGCGCATCAGCGCGCAGCATGCTGCGCAGAAGGAGCAGCCGCGCCCTTTCGATCCTGTGTATCTCTTAGTCGATCCGGGCCCGGCTCTGGGCTTGCGAATAGAGCAGCGGATTGATCAGATGCTCGGCTGTGGTTGGCTCGACGAAGTTCAGCGGCTGGCGCGCACGATTCCGCCAGATGCCCCTGCCTGGAAAGCGAGTGGCTATCGAACAATACGGAAAGTCGTGGAGAATGAGATGGATTTGTCATCCGCAAGGGAGCGGGTCATTATTGAGACCAGGCAGTACGCGAAGCGACAGCGGACGTGGTTCAGACATCAACTGCCGCCGAGGAGCGTCACGCGCTTGAATCCCGACGACCCGGACTTCCGCACGGTCGTACAAGAATGGTGGGAGAAACCTGAGTGAAGATTGGCATCACTTGTTACCCGACCTACGGCGGCTCCGGCGCCGTCGCCACGGAGCTCGGGATTGCGCTGGCGAACCGTGGGCACGAAGTCCACTTCATAACCTACCGTCAGCCTTTCCGGCTGCCGTCGTTCCTGCCACGGATCTTTTTTCACGAGGTGGACGTCGGGCGGTACCCGCTCTTCGAGTTTCCGCCCTACGATCTCGCCCTGGCTGTGCGGATGCACGAGGTTGTTCGCACCCACCGCCTCGAGCTTCTTCACTGCCACTACGCCATTCCACATGCGACTAGTGCTTGGATCGCACGCGAGATGCTGCGCGAGAGCGACGAAGACGTCCACCTGATTACGACTTTGCACGGCACCGATATCACGATCGTGGGGCAGGATCCCTCCTTCTTTCCCATCACCAAGTTCTCGATCGAAAAATCGGATCGGATCACCGCGGTTTCGGATTATCTCCGCGAAGAAACGTGCCGATCGTTCGGCTGCGAGGACCTGACGGTCGACGTAATCCACAACTTCATCGACCCCGACATCTACAATCGCGAGAAATATCCGCCCCTCCTCAAGAACCAATTCGGCAAGTCAAAACCGGTTCTGATGCACGTTTCAAACTTTCGCGCGGTCAAAAGGGTGCGCGATGTCATTCGCGTTTTCGCGGAAGTGAATCGCGAACTTCAGAGCGTGCTTGTCATGATCGGCGACGGCCCCGATAGACCGGCCGCGGAGGAGGAAGCCCGGATGCTCGGCGTCGAGGATTCGGTTTCTTTCCTCGGTAAACTCGATCAGATCGCACCACTCCTCGCAGCCGCGGACCTATTCCTGCTCCCCAGCCAGAGCGAGTCGTTCGGATTGAGCGCGCTCGAAGCACTCGCGTCGGGGGTTCCTGTAGTCGGGACGAATGCCGGGGGTTTGCCGGAGGTAATCCGCGACGGCGAAACCGGTGCGCTCTGTGGCGTGGGCGACGTGCCCGGCATGGCGGCAGCGTCACTCCACATACTTCAGAACCAGAAACGCTGGGCGGAGATGAGCCGTCTCGCCGGCGAAGACGCTCGGGTACGGTTCGCGCGCGATGAGATCGTCACGCAGTACGAGAATCTTTATCGCAACTCACTCCCCACCAACGGAAAATGACTCCCTTACAAGCGGCGGTCCTCGGCATCCTGCAGGGCCTTTCGGAATTCCTTCCGATCAGCAGCTCGGCGCACCTGACTCTCGCGCCATGGCTGTTCGGTTGGCAGGATCCGGGTCTCGCCTTTGACGTCGCCTTGCACTTCGGGACTCTTCTGGCAGTTCTTTGGTACTTCCGGGCCGAGTGGGCAGCGCTCATTCGCGCGGCCGGAGGGATCGTCACGACGGGGCGGCTCGACACGCCGGAAAAGCGGCGCGTGATCTATCTCATTCTGGCGACGATTCCTGGAGCCGTAGGAGGCTTACTACTGCAATCTCGAGCGGAGTCAGCTTTTCGAAGCCCTCAAATCATAGCGGTCGCGTTGATCGCAATGGGCATTTTGCTGTGGCTCGTCGACAAACTTGTGGCACAGCGCCGCGTCCTGGGTGAAATGCGCTGGATTGACTCCGTGCTTATCGGTTTGTCGCAAGTGATCGCTCTCATGCCGGGAGTGTCTCGCTCGGGATCAACCATAACTACCGGGCGTGGACTGGGATTCGACCGTGAGAGCGCGGCGGAATTCAGCTTCCTGATGAGCATGCCGATCATCGCCGCGGCGGTGGTTCTCGAGGGAAAGAAAGCGCTATCAAGCGGCGGACTGACGAACGAGCTGTTCGCGGGCGTTGTCGCCTCGGCAATCAGTGGCTGGCTGGCCATCTCGATCCTCATGCGCTTTGTCACGAGACACAGCTACGGCATCTTCGCTTTATATCGAGTTTTGCTCGGCCTCACGGTACTGGCGGTGCTTTACGCTCGCGGGTAGCGTGGCGCTGTTTGACGGGTCTAGTGCGGGTTCGCTGGAGGAGCTTCTCGATCTACCGCATGTCGAGGTCCTCGAATCGACTACCTCGACTCTCGACGTAGCGCACCGGCTGGCCGCAGATGCCGCTCCCTCCGGAACACTCGTTATCGCGGACGAGCAGACGGCCGGGAGAGGACGCGGAGGAAAGAGCTGGCAGTCGGCTCCCGGCGCGGGGCTATGGCTGACACTTATAGAGCGTCCACATGATTCTTCCGGCCTTGGAGTTCTATCCCTTCGGGTGGGGCTGGCTGCGGCCCAGAGTCTTGATCGATTCGCATCCGAGCCGATTCGCATCAAGTGGCCAAATGATTTGTATGTCGAGGAGAAGAAGCTGGCGGGGATTCTCGTCGAGACGCGTTGGCGTGAGCAGGCAGTCGAGTGGGTGGCAGTTGGTTTGGGGATCAACGTCAGTCCGCCAGTCGGCGTGAATAGTGGTGCAGGATTGGAACCTGGCACGCGACGGCTGGAGGTTCTGGCGGAGCTCGTCCCGGCGGTTCGCTCGGCAGTCGGCATGAGCGGGCCACTCCAGGGCGATGAGCTCGACGAATTCAATGCCCGGGATATCGCCCGTGGACGGGCTTGTATCGAACCAGCTATTGGACGGGTGGCCGGCATAACCCCGACAGGCGAGCTCGTGGTAGCGTTAGCGGATACGGTCGCGCATTATCGCTCCGGCTCACTCGTGCTAGAGGACTTGCAATGATCGTCGTTTTCGACGTTGGAAACTCCGAGATAACGATTGGAATTTTCGACGGGGAAGAGCTCGTTTCCCACTGGCGCCTGACTACAGCGTCGCCGCGAACCGCCGATGAGTTGGCAATTCTCATCCGATCTGTTACGGGCAATGGGATTCGGGCTCCGGGAGCCAATCTGGGTTCGGCAATATGTTCTGTCGTTCCGGCGATCACCCCGGTGTTGACTGAGGCATGCGAAATTTGCTTTGGCCGAAAACCGGTGATGATCGATGCCAGAGCCAAGCTGCCCGTTAAGCTCGACGTCGAGGAGCCCTTCACTGTTGGCGCCGATCGCGTTGCGAATACGCTGGCAGCGAGCCGCATCCACAAGAGGGATTCGATTGTAGTGGATCTAGGGACGGCGACTACCTACGATTGCATCACCGCCGATGGCACGTTCCTCGGAGGCATTATTCAGCCGGGAATCATGATCTCGGCAGATACCCTTTTTCGGCGCACCGCCCAGCTCCCGGCAACGGATATTATACCTCCGAAAAAAGTGATCGCGCGTCGGACCGATGAGTGCATCCGGGCCGGAGTTCTGTACGGTGCGGTTGACTCCATCGATGGACTTGTGCGGAGAATCAAGAAAGAGTGGCCGAACAAGAGTGCCCCGCTGGTAATAGCAACCGGGGGAATGGCCACAGCGGTGAAACCCCATTCGACCGAGCTGGAGCTTGTCGACCCTTTCCTGACGCTGAAGGGGATCCGCCTGGGGTACGATCTCCTTACCCGTTGACGCTGGGGCCGGAAAGGGCTAATTTCCTGCCTTAGCACTCACCAGGGTAGAGTGCTAACAACGTCGTTCCTACCACCCGAGCCACTCTTTCAACAGAAGGGCAGCAAACTATGGCAACAAAAACCCAAAACAGCACCAAGGTCGCGCCCCTCGCCGACAGAGTCGTCGTCAGGGCTCTCGAGGAGACCGAGCAGATGCGCGGCGGACTTTTCATCCCCGACACTGCCAAGGAAAAGCCGCAGCAGGGAGAGATCATCGCCGTCGGCCCCGGACGATACGAGAAGAACGTCCGCGTGCCCATGGAGCTCAAGACCGGTGATCGCGTTCTCTACGGCAAGTACAGCGGCAGCGAAGTCACAATCGACAACGAACAGTACCTGATCCTGCGCGAGTCGGATGTGCTCGCGGTTATCAACTAACCCCGACACCAACAGAGCGAACACATGGCAGCCAAGGAATTGCATTTCAACACCGATGCGCGCGCGGCTCTCAAGCGCGGCGTCGATCAGCTTGCGGAAGCGGTCAAGGTCACTCTTGGCCCCAAGGGAAGAAACGTCGTCATCGACAAGAAGTTCGGTGCGCCGACCGTTACCAAGGATGGCGTTACCGTCGCCAAGGAGATCGAGCTTTCGGACTCCCTCGAGAACATGGGCGCACAGATGGTCAAGGAAGTCGCGACCAAGACCAGCGACCTGGCCGGAGACGGTACTACTACGGCCACGGTATTGGCGCAGGCGATCTTCCGCGAAGGCCTCAAGAACGTCACTGCTGGGGTGAACCCGATGGCGCTCAAGCGCGGCATCGACGCCGGAGTCACCGCCATCGTCGAAGAGCTCAAGAAGATGAGCGTCCCGACCAAGGGCAAGAAGGAAATCGCCCAGGTCGGTTCCATCTCCGCCAACAACGACAAGGAAATCGGTGATCTGATCGCCGAGGCGATGGAGAAGGTCGGCAAGGACGGCGTCATCACCGTCGAAGAGGCGAAGGGCCTCGAGACCACGCTGGAGACTGTAGAAGGAATGCAGTTCGACCGCGGGTATCTCTCGCCGTACTTCGTTACCGACCCCGACAAGATGGAAGCAGCTCTCGAGGACGCACTGATCCTCATTCACGACAAGAAGATCTCGTCGATGAAAGACCTGCTCCCGATCCTCGAGAAGGTCGCGCAGATGGGCAAGCCTTTGCTCATCATCGCAGAGGATATCGAAGGGGAAGCGCTGGCCACGCTCGTCGTCAACAAGCTTCGTGGCACGCTTCGCGTTGCCGCGGTTAAGGCTCCGGGCTTCGGTGATCGCCGCAAGGCGATGCTGGCCGACATCGCAGTACTGACCAACGGTCAGGTCATCAGCGAGGAAGTCGGGTTCAAGCTCGAAAATGCTGTCGTGACCGATCTTGGTCGCGCCAAGCGGATCGTCGTGGACAAGGACAACACTACGCTGATCGATGGCGCTGGTGACGACGACAAGATTCAGGGTCGCATCAAGGAGATCAAGGCAGCGATCGACAAGACGACCTCTGACTACGACAAGGAAAAGCTCCAGGAGCGTCTAGCCAAGCTCGCCGGCGGTGTGGCGGTGATCAACGTCGGTGCGCCGACCGAGAGCGAGATGAAGGAGAAGAAAGCGAGAGTTGAAGACGCTCTACACGCTACCCGCGCCGCGGTGGAGGAAGGCATCGTCCCCGGCGGTGGCGTCGCACTGATTCGCGCACAGAAAGCGCTGAAGGGCCTCAAGCTTTCGGAGTCCGACGAGCAGATCGGCGTCGACATCGTTCGCAAGGCGATCGAAGAGCCGATGCGCATCATCGTCCAGAATGCCGGCGGTGAAGGTTCCATCGTCGTCGAGAAGGTTCGTCAGGCGAAGGACAACAGCTACGGCTACAATGCCCTGAGCGACGAGTATGAAGATCTGGTCGCGGCTGGCGTCATCGACCCGACCAAGGTCACGCGCACTGCGCTGCAGAATGCGGCGTCGATCGCTGGACTCTTGCTAACCACCGAAGCTCTGATCGTCGAGAAGAAGGAACCGGTCGGGGCTGGCGCTCAGGGTGGCGGCGGTCCTCCGGGCGGCATGGGCGGGATGTACTAGCCGCTATCGACCAAACGATTGGAAGAACAGGGACCTCATCTTGGTCCCTGTTCTTTTTTTAGGCATCAGCGTATAAAAAGATTGAGATCAACTGCCCGATGCTGGACGGAAATGCAGCGTGGTATGCGGCGGAGGCATTGTCCACGGAACGTCGCGACCGAGAGATCTTTGCAAGCTTTGCACGAACGCGTCGAGGTGAAGGCCACGACTCACTTCCGGATCCAAACGCTGGGACCGAAAAAAAGATTCCCAGTGCGTGACTAGCACGGCGACTGGAGTGAGCATTTTCAAAAGACTGTCCGGGGTCTGCGGGACGTTGGACGACGTTGCGGCGCATATCACCGCCAGGTCCACCCGCCGCTCGTTGATCACCATCATCGGCGGAAAACCGAGTGGTGGAGGACTGGGCGCGTCCTGATAAAAGATTCGGAAAATCGTTCTCCTCGAGTGGGGCTCGAGCAGATCGATCAGGAACGCGAACGGCTCACCCAGCTTCCAGTCGTCGGCGGCGCGGGGGAGGCTGTCTGCGTCCGCCGTCAGGATTCCCGACGCAAAAGTGTAACTCTCCCCGAAGAGGTGAATCGTTGGCGCGTGACCGCCCGCGAGCGGCATGAAACGGAAAGCGCTGTCACTCGTGTAAATCCACGCGCCGGCTCGATCGACGGTTCCCGCGTCGCCAACGTTCAACGCGACCAAACGTCGACCGCCATGGCTACGCAACTCCGGATCGCCCATCAGCATGTGCCGCACGGTTTCGCTGCCGTAAACTACAGCCGCCGTGGCGCGATGTGTCGCGATGTAAGGAACGTCGAGCAGATGATCGTAGTGTCCATGCCCGACAAGAATCGCCGATGCTCGATCTGCAGCTCGGGGAAGAAATTGCTCGATCACGGCGGTGTCGGAGACAATCGGCGGACTCCTGCGCGTCAACCGGCTGGCCTTCGGCCGGACCAATCCCAGTCGCGGATTGCTGAAGAACGGTCCAGTCAGCAGGACGTGCCCCTGGTACTGCACCAACAATCCCGAGACGCCGAGGTATGTCAAGTCGATACGTTGGTCCGAATCGGGACACGCTTCGATCGTGCACCCGACGATACCGTCTGGTGATCGAGTCTGGTATGGGGTTGGTAACGTGGCTTGGCACGCCCCGCCAAGGAGCGTGACGAGCGGTGCGACGTACCGAGCTCTCTTACGCGAGGGCCAGCTTCGTAAGGAGGGCGGCGAACCGCTCGTCATCGCGGATGACATCGTAGAGGGGCGCGCCGAGGCCGAAAGACAGGGTGCACGAGCGCTGGTCATAGGCCTTGTTGAGCCACTCGAACGCTTTGTCTCGCTCGCCCAGATGACAGTAGATCCAGGAGATGACCACCGGACCGACGTACATGCGCTCCGACCGATCGAGCAGATCGCTGAGGATGGCCCGGGCGGCTTCTTTCTCATTGGCGATCGCGTAAACGGCGCCGAGGATTCCGCGCAGGAAGTTGACCTCGGGTGAAAGATTGACGCCCCGCTCCGCGTGCAGAATGGCCTCTTTGTGGGCGCCCTTTGCCGCGTACGACATACTGATGCAAAGGAGAGAGAGCGCCGATGTCGGATCGCGTTCCAGTGCGCGCTCGGAATCCTTGATCGCCTGATCAAAGCGGCGTGCGTGATAGGACACGAGCGCGGCGATTCCGTTTGCCGCCGGGGAAAATGGGTCAAGCTCCTGACCGATTTTGGCCGACTCGGTGGCTTCCTGTTGTCTGTTGAAGGTGCTCATTAGCCACGCCAGAAAGTTGTGCGCCTGCGAGTACCGTGGGTTCAGCGCGAGCGCGCGGCGAAGCGATGCCTCCGCGGCCTGCCAGTCCCAGTCGAGAAGCTGCACGAAACCAAGCGACGTGTGGGCCTCGGCCAGCGCTGGGGCAAGCTCCACCGCTTTGCTCGCAGCGGCGAGCGCCTTGTCCAGCACGGCCGCAGCGGGGAGAAACGCATAAAGACCGAGGATCGAGTACACATCTGCCACGCCGTGATAGGCCAGCGCATAGTCGGGATCCTTCGTCAGCGCTGCCTCGAAATATTGCAGCGCCTTCTCCACCATCCCGGGAATATTCCACCGGTACGAGCAGTGGTTTCCGCGCAGGTAGAGCTCGTAGGCCTCGATGTCTTCCGTCTGTCGTTTTCCCAGCGCTTCATCCTGTGCCGCGGTCAGCTTGACTTTCAGGCGCTCGACGATGGTCCGCGCGATCTCGTCCTGGATCGCGAAGACGTCTTCGACCTCGCGGTCGTACCGTTCGGACCATAGGTGATAGCCGTCAGCGGTGTTGATCAATTGGGCGGTAATCCGCACTCGCTGGTTAATTCGGCGAACGCTTCCCTCGAGAATGGTGTTCACGTTGAGAAGATTTCCGAGCTCGGCGATACTGAGCGGTTTGCCCTTGAGCGCGAAGGCGGAAGTCCGGGACGCGACCTTGAGTGAGGGAATACTTGCGAGGGCGTTCAGGATCTCCTCGGTGATGCCGTCGGAGAAATACTCATTTTCCGGATCCGCGCTCATGTTCGCAAAGGGCATCACGGCGATCGAAGGCTGTTGAACTTCCCGCACCCTCGCCGGTTGCTGGGAGATTTTGCCGTACGCAGCCGGCTCAGAAGGGATGATAACCGAAGGCCGTGGTTGCTCGAGCACCGCTGTCGGAGATCCCACCGCGTGTCCGCCGCCGCTGGCGGCGAGTGCACGCACAAGCTGCGCTGCCGTCGCATACCTGTCCTCAGGATTCCGCGCGAGTGCTCGTGACACTATGGCATCAAGCCATGGGGGTGTGTCCTGTCGCACCGCGGATGGAACCGGCGGAGCCTCAGTGAACCGTCGTACAAACCCGTCTTTGCCTGAGAACGGCGCTTTGCCTGTAAGCATCTCATAGAGAACGCAACCCAGACTATAGATGTCGGTTCTGCCGTCGACCTGCGAGTCAGCAAGCAGCTGCTCCGGACTCATGTAGGCTGGAGTTCCCGGGCTGCTCGTTCCGGTTCGCGTGAGCTGACGCACGCCGGCGAGGTCGATCGCGCGTGCGATGCCAAAGTCGGCGACGATTGCGTGGCCCGCGGACAGCAGAATGTTTTCTGGCTTGATGTCTCGATGGATAATTCCCTGGGCGTGTGCGTACGCCAACGCATCCCCGGCCTCTGATGCAATCGCCACTGCCTGTCTCAGCGCAAGTTGTCGCTCGCGGCTGACGCGTGTCCGTACGGTTTCTTCCCCGACGTACGGCATCACGTAATAAAGGAGGGTCTCCACATGACCCGAATCATGAAGCGGCAGGATGTTGGGGTGCTGGAGGCCCGCGAGCAGCCGGATCTCCCGGATAAATCGAAGCTCGCCAGTCTCGGATGTAGGGTCCGCATTAAGGACCTTGAGGGCCACGCTCCGTTCGTGCCGTGCATCGCGCGCCAGGTAAACGGTGGCGAACGCGCCTTGTCCGATCTGACGCTGAATCTCGTAGCGGCCCCTCAGCGCACTCCGCAACGAAGCGATCGGGTCCGAGCCCTGGAAGGGATCGTTCCGGACGCCTTGTCCTTGCTCTACAGGCCCGAGCGCATCAGTCACAGCTGGCAATCACCGATTCGGAGCTAAGCACAATCCGCCCTTTGCGATGTGTCGCAAACATACGCTTTCCGCTGCCATCGAGCCAGCTAATTCACATTGAAAACTTCCAGGCGTTTTCCGTGCTGGTTTACACAGCGTGCATCATTTCTTTACATCGAAAAAGTTGCGGACCTGCGCGCCTAGGCACAGTATCTAACCGCTCCGAAAAACCACACTCCTCTCGCGATAGGATTGAGTCATGTCATTGAAGATCGCAGCCACAACTATTGCCCTTCTAACCGCGACGTCTTTGTCCGCGCAGGCACCCGGCACGGCCTACATCGTGACCCGACTAGGGGTGGATACGGTCAGTATCGAACGTTATACCCGGGCGGCCGACAAGCTCGAGGGTGACCTCGCGCTTCGGTACACCCGCGGCGGAACAAGGCTCTATCACTATTCCGCGCAGCTTGGTCCGCGCGGGGAGATCAAGTCGATGACGACGGTCGTTCGCCGGCCAGGAATGGAGCCGACCGCGACTCCGCTGATCGACATCTCCGGCACCTTCGCAGACTCTGTCGCCGTTTTCGAAGTCCAGCGCGCCGGCAAGCGCGATACGTCCAGCAGCGGGCGCAAAATTTTTCACGGCGGCGTAGCTCCCACGCTCTTTCTCGAGCCTGCTGCTTATGGACCGTACGAACAGATTCTCGCGAGCTCCGGGCTTGGAAACGACAGCGTTGTCTACGCTTTGGTCGGCCCGGGCGCCGGTCCGGTGCCTTCCATCATTCTCCGCCGGCGGGGCGCGGACACCGTGGCGTTCACGAGCACCTTTTTCCCCGGCTGGACCGAAGTTGCGCGGGTAGATTCTCGCGGCCGAATAATGTCGATAGACGCGACAGCGACGACGGTCAAGACAGTGGCTGAGCGTGTACCAAATCTCGATTTTGATGCGATCGCCGCACGCTGGAGCGCTACTGACGCAGCGCGCGGTGGCGGTGGAATAATGTCACCGGCTGATACCGCTCGGGCGACGATTGGCAGCGCGAACGTTTCGGTCGCCTACAGCCGGCCCGCCAAACGCGGCCGCGTCATATTCGGCAACATCGTTCCCTACAATCAAGTGTGGCGCACTGGCGCGAACGCCGCGACGGTATTCAACACCGACAAGGATCTGATGTTCGGGAGCACGCTGATTCCGGCCGGCAAATACACGCTCTGGACGGTCCCGACGCCGACGGGTGCTAAACTCATTTTCAACAGCGAGACGGGGCAGTGGGGAACCGACTATCACTCGGAGAAGGATTTCACCCGGGTCGACCTCACTACCAATAGACTATCGCAGCCGGTCGAGCAATTCCTCATAACTGTCCTTCCCCAGGCTTCCGGCGGAGTGCTCCGAATGGCCTGGGATACCACGGAGTACTCGATTCCCTTTAGCGTCAAGTAGTGGCAGACCAGTCGATTGTGCGAAGTGATCGCTGGCTCCGCGCGGTTGGGTATGGCTTTCTTGCGGAGCTGGCAACCGTTGTGACGATCGTCGTTGTTGTCGTCGTCTACAAAGTTGCGATCGCACGAGACCTGACCGAAGCACAGTACGCCGCGTTCGGTGAGAGGGCGGGCGCCGTACTCGGCGTCACGGCCGGGACTCTATTCACGTTTCTGTTCGCGCAGCTGTTGATGCGGCGGCTCTCAGCGCGCTTTGTCCCACACGGCCTCCTGCTCGCCCTCACAGCGGTGGCGTTTTCAGTCGCCGGCTCCATCGCCGGCCACCATGGTGTTCCCGGCGCTTATCTCCTCGCTTCCGCGTTGAAAGTGGGCGCGGGAGCTCTGGCCGGGGCTCTCGCTATCCGCCGATCGTCAGTGAGACCGGGTTACTGAGGTAGACGACTTTCTCCTCGCGGCGCGAGTGGATGATGCGCCAGAACCAGTTTTCATCTCGCGGCTCTCCACCATGTTCCATTATCAGCTTCGCGAGATCGGCGACTTCGGTCGGATCCATTCGCAGACACCCGTGGGATTCCGCCGAGCCGAGGCTCTCCACGTCATCCGTCCCGTGGATGTAGTAGTCCGGCTCCCGGAAAAAGATCTTCACGACCTTCATCGGATTTTTGGGATCACCGGGACCCTTCGCGGTCTTTCCTCTGGCCCAATCTGAGCCTGGCGGTGGATGCCAGCTGGGGTTCCAGACGATTTTTCGAATCGTGTATGTGCCCGTCGGTGTCGGATACTTCTCCTGACCGACGGCCACGGCAAACGTCTTGAGGGTACTGTCGCCGCGCTTGACGATCAAAATTCTGGCGCCGAGACTCGCTTTGAGGACGAGCGGCGCTCCGAGAGCTGGGGGTGTGGTGTCTCGGCCCACGGTCTGAGCAGTAGCAGGCAGCTCGGTCTGCGCGACGGCCGTTCGAGTCAGGAGAGAGAGAACTGTACTGAGTATTACGATCGCAAATCTGCGGGGAATCGGCATTTATTGATTTCAGTAGGTGGATGGTCCGTACCAAGCACTACACATGATTACAAATGCCGTTCCACCAAGACCGGGCCGCGGGGATGAACGAGGACGCCGTCGCTGGCCGCATCGCGTGAGTAAGTGCATTTTCTGCGGACCGTTGCCATCCCAAGTTTGAGGGCGCCGCGCCGATGAGACTGCATTTTTCCCGATTGCTAGAGCTTGGTCTGTTTCCAACTATTTGCGGCTGCGTTTCTCTCCAAGCTCAGGTCCTCGACACCACGATGTATTCCAATCTCGAGTGGCGCATGATCGGGCCTTTTCGCGGCGGCCGTACCATTGGAGCGACAGGCGTGCGGAGTCAGCCGAACGTCTTTTATATCGGCGTCAACAACGGCGGCGTCTGGAAGACAACGGACTACGGCAGGGTGTGGACACCGATTTTCGACTCCCAGCCAACGGGTTCGATTGGTGACATTGCTGTCGCTCCATCAAATCCGAACGTGATCTACGTGGGAAGCGGGGAAGGGGTTCAGCGCCCGGATCTCTCCACTGGCGACGGCATCTACAAGTCCACCGATGCTGGAAAAACCTGGCGTCATCTTGGTCTTCGTGACGGCCAGCAAATCGGCAGCGTTATCGTCGATCCGCGCGATGAGAATCGAGTGTTCGTCGCGGTACTTGGACATCCCTACGGGCCAAACCCTGAACGCGGGATATATCGTTCGACGAACGGCGGTGAGACTTTCGAACGCGTTCTCTACAAGGACGACAATACCGGCGGAATCCAGGTGGGCTTCGACCCGCTGAATTCCCGAATCGTCTATGCTGCGCTCTGGGCGGGCCGACAGGGGCCATGGGAAAATTCTTCCTGGAACGGCCCGTTGAGCGGGCTCTTCAAGTCTCTTGATGGCGGAACGACCTGGCGGCAGCTCACAACAGGCTTGCCAACGACGGCACAAGGATTGGGACGAATCGGGTTCACAGTCGCGCCGAGTGATCCGAAGCGGATGTATGCGACAGTGGACGCGCCCATGCTTGGCGGCATCTATCGTTCGGACGATGCCGGCGAATCGTGGCGTCGCACCAATAGTGAAGTGCGCGTCTGGGGGAGGGCGTCTGATTTCGCCGAAGTAAAAGTCGACCCGCGCAACGCCGATGTCGTGTACTCGGCAAACACATCGACTTATCGATCGACCGACGGGGGAACGACTTTTACCGCAATCAAGGGAGCGCCGGGAGGCGACGATTATCATCGGATTTGGATCAACCCCGACAACCCCGACATCATGCTCATCGCGGCTGATCAAGGAGCTACTCTGACTGTCAACGGAGGAAAGACGTGGAGCTCCTGGTACAATCAGCCCACCGCTCAGTTCTATCACGTGATTACCGACAATCGCGTTCCGTACTGGGTGTACGGCGGACAACAGGAGAGCGGCTCGGTGGGAACGATGAGCCGCGGTGATTACGGCGCCATCACCTTCCGCGAGTGGAATCCGGTCGGCGTCGAGGAATACGGTTACGTCGCGCCCGATCCCCTCGATCCCAACATCATTTATGGCGGCAAGCTCACACGCTTCGACCAGCGCTCGCGCGAAGTTCAGGACATTCGTCCGGAGCCAATTCGATCGGGCAAGTTCCGCTTTCTGCGAACAGCGCCGGTAATATTCTCACCCGTCGATCCACACGTCCTCTACTATGGGTCGAACGTCGTTTTCAAGACGGTCAGCGGCGGCCGCAGCTGGGACATCATCAGTCCGGACCTCACGCGGCAGAAATACGATGTTCCACCCAGCTACGGAATCTTCACAGAGGGACACCCCGAACAAGCCCAGGATCGCGGTGTGATCTACACGATTGCGCCGTCGTTCCGAAGCGTGAACACGCTCTGGACAGGTTCCGACGACGGAGTGATACAGGTGACCCGCGACGGCGGCCGCACATGGACGAACGTCACACCCGGCGCGCTCACGCCGTGGAGCAAAGTATCGCTGATGGAAGCGTCCCACTTTGACGACGAAACCGCGTACGCCGCGATCAATCGCTTCAAGCTGGACGACCTCCACCCACACATCTACAGAACTCACGACGGAGGAAAAAGCTGGAAGGAGATCGTGAGAGGAATTCCCGACAATGAGGTCGTCAACGCGGTGCGGGAAGATCCGATGCAGGCCGGGTTGCTGTTCGCCGGAACCGAGCGCGCCGTCTACTTCTCGACGGATGACGGAGAGCAGTGGCACCCACTGCGCCTCAACATGCCGGCGACTTCCATTCGCGATCTGGTGGTCCATGACGACGACATCGTAGTTGGAACCCACGGGCGGTCGTTCTGGATTCTCGACGACATGACCCCGCTGCGTCAGCTCCGGGCAAGCCCGAGCGCGACATACCTCTTCCGTCCTAAGCTGACCTACCGGTATCGTCGTAACAGGAACACCGACACTCCGCTTCCGCCCGAGGAGCCGGCGGGAAAAAACCCTCCGGACGGCGCCATTATCAATTATCGATTGGCCAGTGGCGCAACCGGTTTGGTGACGCTGGAATTTCTCGACGCCGGCGGGAAGCTTGTCCGGAAATTCTCCAGCGGAGATTCGGTCGAGCCGATTGAACAAAACCTCAACGTGCCAACGTATTGGATCCGACCGCCACAAAGACTGTCAGCGGCGCCAGGAGTGCACCGTTTTATCTGGGATCTACATTACCCGCCCCCACAAGTCCTCTCGCATGACTATCCTATCTCGGCCATCTACGGCGATACCCCTCGCTTTCCACTTGGACCGGCAGCTTTGCCAGGCCAGTACACCGTAAAACTGACGGTTGGCGGCCAGAGTTATACGCAGCCACTCACAATACGCATGGATCCCAGAGTCGCGATCACGGAATCAGGGCTGAGGTTGCAGCACGACATTGGAGTTCGCATGAACGACGCGATCAGCCGCGACTTTTCCGCGCTGCAGGAAGTTCGGGCGCGACGCGCTGTCCTCAGGACACAGCGACAGGGGGCGAAAGCGGGTGAGGTCGCGGACTCCATAGTCGCTCTCGACTCCGTGCTCGCCAGAATCGAGACGGGCGTGCCCGGAAACACCGCTGCGGGGTTGGCGAAACTGAACGGCGACCTCGCGACGATATTGGATGTGGTCGAAGGAGCGGACGCGGAGCCGACATCCCAAACAGTCTCGGCAGCAGCGGATTTGGAGCGAACACTCAATGCGCTCCTCGCGCAATGGAGCGATATTCAACGCGGCAGGATACGGGACGTCCCCCGGTCCGGCGCCACTGCAACCGGACGGAGCAGGGAATGACGACGAGCAAGGAAACTGAATGGATGAACCACCCTCGCCTCCGCAAGCTCGTCACAGCCGTGAACGAGCTGACGCTGGCTGAGAGGATTACGCTGGTAAAAGGCCTGGTTCCCGCCATCGCCGACGAGTTGTCGGACACAGAGTACGAGAAGTTCGTGGATTCCATTCGACTGAAGGGAGAGCGATTCCACGAGGCGCAGTCACATCCGGGCGAAGGACGCGCTGAGCGAAAGGTTCCGGGTGAGCGCGATGTTGAAGGTCGTTAACCTAACCTGAGGCCGCGATGAGCCTGACCTGGATTTTGGGGATACTGGTTGCTGCCGCTCTTTTGTTCGCGCTCTACGCCGGAAACACGCGGCGAAAGCCGTGAGCTAGATCCCCAGCGCGAGTTGCAGAGGCTGGCTCGATAGCGAGGACGCGCCGATGGTGAACGGACCGACGACGCGGTCCTGTGCGGCCGCGGTGAGACGACCTTTGAATCTGGCGCGCCGGAGCGCCTCGCCAACTGTAGCA
Source organism: Gemmatimonadaceae bacterium (assembly GCA_046262755.1). GTDB lineage: Bacteria > Gemmatimonadota > Gemmatimonadetes > Gemmatimonadales > Gemmatimonadaceae > UBA4720. The sequence goes on from JBHEME010000005.1 coordinate 145,976, forward strand.
AGCGCTGTTCGGGGATGATTGCAGTTTTCGCTCAAATGAGCGAGGACGATGTTGTTTAAGCCGCTGTGAATCGCCTGACTCGCGGTTTGAGCAGCTGCGCGGTTACTCAGGTGACCGAACTTCCCGCCGATTCTTGCCTGAACCACCGGCGGGTACGGGCCAGCGCGGAGCATCCCCTCGTCGTGATTTGCTTCGATCATCAGGATGTCGAGCTTGTCCAGAGTCCGCGCCACGCTTTCCGGGACGTGGCCTAGATCGTAAATGATTCCCGCCCGCGCGCCTTCTCCGATCGATGTAACGATTACTCCAATCGGTTCATTCGCATCGTGAGAAACAGGAACCGTTTCAAGATAGAAATCCCCGATCGAAATCGTACTCTTCCGCGGGGTGAGAATGGTTTTGAGCCCGCTCCATTCTGGACACATCATTCGAGTGCCCGCCGTCGAAACGATTGTCCATCCCCATTTCTGCGCGGCCGCGGCAACGCCCTTCATATGGTCGTGGTGTTCGTGTGTCACCACCACCGCTTCGATTGAATGCGGTGTGACGCCGGCAGCCGCGAGGCGGTGCTTCAACGTCCGCGGAGTAAAACCTGCGTCGATGAGTATGCGCGAGCGCGCAGTTTCAACGAGCACCGCATTTCCGTTACTGCCGCTTCCCAGAACCCACAGATTCATTACTTGGTCCAACGCCTCCGATGTGCTTCCGTCAGCTGCTGACGGGCCTTGTCACTCAATGCGACGTGACGACGAAGCATTACTCGCTCTGCTACCTCCAGAAATTTAGCGATGTCATAGGTGTCATAGGGCTCGGAATCTCCCCAGGCAAACGGGGGGACCGCTTTTGGTGGCATCGCGGTACCAAAGACATTTGCACCAGCGCCGATGACTGTACCTGTGCTGAGCAGCGTTCCGATTCCTGTCTTGGCATGGTCTCCAAAGAACGTCCCCAGAAACTGCTCCCCGGTGTTCCGTACCCCACCCGGCGTCCAGAGCTGAACAGGACCGTAAGTGTTTTTTAGATTGCTCGTTGTCGTCATCGCCCCGAGGTTCACCCAGCGCCCGAGGTAGGAGTGTCCAACGAAGCCCGCGTGGCCTTTGTTGCTGTGTCCGATCATGATGGTATTGCTGAACTCCCCCCGGACTTTGCAGAAGTCCCCGATTGACGAGTTCGCGACGCGATCACCCAGAATGTGCGAGTCGCTTCCGACAGCTATTGGTCCGACCAGATGGGTGAACGGCGACACAGTAGCGCCGCGTCGGATGAGCACAGGTCCAGCCGAAGCGTCGAGCACCGCGTGAGGTGATACCTCGGCGCCTTCTTCGATGAAAACATCGCCACCGCCAACAGTGGTGGCGCCGAGCGCAGCAGCTGTCGTCAATGATTTGGCGAGCGCTGGGATGTCCTCAGTGAGTTGGGCGCTCAGTGATCCGATGAAGTCCCATACTTCGTTGATCCATCTTCCTTTGATCTTCTTGCCACCCAAGCTGGTCTGAATGGATCCGAGGTCGAGCTTTCCATCGGCGAACTGCGCCGCTGGCACCGGCCGAGCGAGGCGTACGGCGCACGACGCACCCTCGCACATGAGCAGATCGAAATGGTCCAGTTTCAGATCGATGGGAACGACACACCGGGAATTCACTATGATCGAGCCAGCGGGAATCTCCGCTTTTGGCGACACGGCGGCGGGGGCGTTCAGTTCCTCGAATTGCGCGAGGTGTGGTGAGCTCAGAAAGCCCGCACTTTGCATCGAGGTCGCCCGCTCCCAACGCTCGCGAATCAGCGACGTTCCAGCCCTGAGCTCACAGGCGGGCCGTGTCAATGAGAACGGCTCGAAGCGTCTGGCCCGGATGTCGTCGAAGAAGTAGAGGCCGCTCATACGCCCTCCTGCATCTCAGGGGGAAGTGATTCCACCAATCGCTTGAGATCGGCTGCTTTCTCAGTGGTGGTGATCAGGATGATGCCGTCACGCCTGACTACAACGAGGTCGTCGACCCCGTACATGACGACAGCACCCGATTCAGAATGCACAACGTTGTCCGCGCAGTCGAGAAGGTGCACGTCTCCAGTGGTCACGTTGCCGAATTCATCCCTGCTTCTCACTCTACGCAGAGCTGCCCAGGTGCCGATGTCATCCCAGCCGAACTCTCCTGGCAGTACCATCACGCGATCGCTCCGCTCGAGGACGCCTATATCTACCGTGATAGGAGTCTTGACGGCGGCAAAGAAACCGGCCGGGTCGGCTTTACTCGCATGCTTGAGAGCCGGCGCGAGCTCACGGGTGTGAGTACGAACCTCCGTGAGAAAATCGCCCACTCGCCACACGAAGATCCCGGAATTCCAGAGATAGCCATCGTTCCGCATTTCCTCGGCGCGTTTCCGATCTGGTTTTTCGACGAACCGTTTCACCTTGGATGCTTCTGGCACGTCGAGTCGAGCAGGCTGGATGTAGCCGAACCCCGTGTCCGGGCGCGTCGGCACCACTCCGACGGTCACCAGCCTGTGTGTCTGAAGTGCGACCGTTTCCGCAGCGAGCAGCATCTCGCGAAACCGTGCATCGTCGGCGATCGACCAGTCGGCGTGGATTGAAATCATGGTCGAGTTCTCGCCCGCGCGACGCTCTATCTCGAGCGCGGCCCATGTCAAAGCCGCCGCGGTTCCGGCGGGCCGGGGTTCGACAATGATGTTTTGCTTCGGCAGCTCCGGAACAAGTTTGCGCACCGACTCCGTGAGGCTCGCGTTCGTCAGCACGAAGATGTTGCCGGTCTCCACGATCGGCTTCAGCCGATCGAGCGCATCCTGCAATAACGGCTGCTGGGAAACGAGCGGCAGCAACTGTTTGGGGCGCGCCGGTGTGCTGAGCGGCCAAAATCTGGACCCGACCCCTCCGGCGAGGATGACCGCCCAGCGGCTCACTCTCCGCCGATCCCGGCTTCGTCGGGTGCGCCGGTTAGACGTGCTACCAGCGCGTAGAGCTTTTTCGGGCTGAAAGGCTTGGTGAGGAATTGCGTGGCGCCGAGCGCGAGAGCATCACGCTCGTGCTTGGCGTCTCCACCGGCCGTGAGGATGATGCATGGCAGCGACTTGAATTTTTCCTGCTCGCGCACCTGCCTCAACACGTCCAGTCCACTGAGCCGAGGCATCATGAGATCGAGCAGCGCAAGATCGACTGCATCGCCTCCATTGATCACATCAAGCGCTTCCTGTCCGTCGTAGGCGAGTGTGACTCTGAAGGGGCCTTGCTCCAGTTTCATCTTGATGATGCGGCCGATATGCGGCTCGTCGTCCGCGACTAGAATGTGGCACTGTCTTTCGCCTGTATCGGTCATCGCGGTATCAGATCAGCGCCGCGATATTGCCGCGATAACGCCGGACATCGAACAGAAGGCCACCGAGGTCGGCTGATGGCCGCAGCAGTACGAGGAGGAGTGTGTCATCAGCGAGCGCCGCGACGATTGCGTATCCTTTCTGATGTTCGAGAATACCGGTATTCAGCGAACCCTGAATCGTTGCTTTGCCGAGCGAGTCGGCCTCCGCCACGATGGCGGGCACACGCGCAGCAAGGTCCTCGGTGTTGAGTCCCGGCGCGGCGAATCCTTCAATGAGGAGGCCATCCTTCCCGAGTACGAGCACCGCGTCTACTCCAGGTCGTTGCCGGAGTGCGCTCGTGAAATCTCTGATGTTGGGCATGTTGGCGGGCGAGGTTGCGAAGCTAGGAACCTAAAAGAGTGAAGTCAAGCGCGGCAATCGCTTGAACTGTCGTAAGTTACGGGGTATTATCGACAAGCAACCCCGCCAGCCTTCCATCTGTCTCATCATCAGCATGAAAGCTCGTCTCAGTGTGCTCGCGACGATATGTGTCGCAGCCATTCTCAGTGCGTGTGGAGATCCTACCAGCCTCAGGGCGACGCTTGGTAATTTCGACGACACGCTGACCGTCTTTGCTTTGTCTGGCACTCCTCCGTCGTACCCGAGCGGAGTATCCATTGTCGCTCGCCAGGCCGTTAGAGTGGACGGCTTCGCGTCCTTCGACTTTGCGGTCGACATCGACGACAATGGCAACGTCGTCCTGCTACCGGTAAATCTTGTAGTTTCGTCGATAGGCGGAACACACCGGGTCGGGCTGCAGAAAGTGCCCGGCGCTTTCGCCGACGTTCTCGAAGCACCGAAGACCGGCTACGATACGACTGCCGCCGTGGTGCTGGCGCCCGGCGAAGTCGCGGTTATCGAGGCGGCCCATAACGGTGGCTCGGATGTCTGTGGCTTTGCGCTTTCACCATTTCTGTATGCCAAGATCGGCGTCGACAGCCTCAGCCTTGCGTCGAGGACGATCCACCTGCACACGGTATTCGATCCGAACTGCGGATTCCGATCGTTCGCCGACGGTATTCCGACGAGCTGAGTAGTGCATGACGTCAGGATGGTGCGCGAACAAATCGACGCACTGCGCGCCGGATTGCGCCGGCGCGGCGTCCTCGATGCGCTCTCACCGACGATAGAGCGCGCGGTGGCACTGGAGAAATCGAGACGTGAGACGATCCAGGCCGTCGAAGAAAGGAAGGCTGCACGAAATGCCGTGACGCAGCAGGTCGGTCAGCGAAAACGAGCCGGCGATCCCGCCGAGGATCTGCAAAAACAGTCGCGGGAGCTGGGAGATGAGATCGCCACTCTCGACCGCGAGCTGGCCGAAACCGAAACAGAGTTATCGCGGATTTTACTCGAGCTACCCAACATCCCGCTCGAGGTGGTCCCGTCCGGCGGAGAAGAGCGTAACACGGTCGTCCGGACCTGGGGCACGCCAAGCCAGCGGGCTCATATAAAACCCCATTGGGACATAGGGACCACGCTGGGCCTCATCGATTTTGAGCGTGGGGCGAAGATTAGCGGGTCGGGGTTCATCGTCTTTCGTGGCAAGGGTGCGCGGCTTGTGCGGGCGTTGATGAATCTCATGATCGACGTCCACACCAGCGAGCACGGCTACGATGAGACGTGGGTGCCCGTCGTCGTCAACCGGGCCAGCATGACCGGAACCGCGCAGCTTCCGAAGTTCGAGGATGACATGTACGCCTTAAAGGGCGAAGACTCGTTCCTCATCCCGACGGCGGAGGTTCCGCTCACGAATCTCTACCGGGAAGAGATCATGCCTGAGTCGGAGCTGCCGAAATCGTTCGTCGCCTACTCTTCGTGCTTCCGGCGCGAAGCTGGCGCCGCCGGCAAGGACACGCGCGGACTTCTGCGCGTGCACGAGTTCGACAAGATCGAGCTCGTGCGCTACGCCACACCAGACACGTCCGCTCAACAGCTGGAGCTCCTTACGGGACACGCGGAAAAAATCTTGCGACTCCTCGAGCTTCCTTACCGCGTCGTTCTGCTAGCCTCCGGCGATACCGGCTTCGCCAGCGCGCAGACCTACGATTTGGAAGTTTACGCACCGGGTGTCGGCAAATGGCTCGAGGTTTCTTCCTGCAGCAACTTTACCGACTTCCAGGCTCGTCGAGCCAACATTCGCTACAAGCCCGCTGATGGCGGCAAGCCGCGCTTCATTCATACACTCAACGGCTCGGGCCTCGCGTTCCCTCGCATAATCGCGGGAATTCTGGAACACCATCAGCAGGAGGATGGGAGCGTGGTCGTGCCTGAAGCGCTGCGCGACTATCTCGGCGCTGAGCGCCTGAGCTGACCGATGCGCCGGCTCGCACCGGTAACGCTCATTACCGTCGGCGTGCTCGCGCTGTTGACGTGGTATGTCATCTATACTCGCGGCGTCGTGCGGGAGCTGCGCCAGGAAGCTTCCCGCGTAGGCATCATGTACGCTCGCGTCTACAATGGTCTCACCGATCCGAATGCGGACGCCGCCACCGCGGCCCTGCTCGATCTCTCACGTCAGATCCGGGAATCTGGCGTACCAATGATCGTCACCGGGCCGGATGGTGGCCCGACAGCTCAGGCCAATCTGCCATTCTCTGCTTCGTTGAGCTCGAAGGAAACGCGGGATTATATCGCGGAGCTCGATCGCCAAAACGCTCCGATCGTTGAGCCGGGAGTCGGTACTGTCCACTATGGTAACACGCCATTGGTGCGCGGACTGATCCTGATTCCCATACTCCAATCCATTCTCATCGGTATGGTGCTATTGGCTGGAGGTTACGCCCTGCGGACCCGAGGTCGCGCCGATCGCGAACAAATCTGGGCAGGCATGGCGCGTGAATCGGCGCACCAGCTTGGTACTCCGCTCTCCAGTATCAGCGGCTGGATTGAGTTATTGCGCGAGACCGAGCCAGAAGCGACGACTTCAGCAGCGCTCGATCACATGGAGGCGGACCTCGAGCGTCTCAAGCGCGTCGCTCATCGCTTCGAGCGAATAGGGCGTCCACCCAGACAGGAATCCGTGGATATTGGTACGCTGGTCGATCGTGTCGCCGCTTACTTCCGCGCACGCGTTCCAACTCTCGCTCAACGAGTGACGGTTGCGTCGTCACACCAGGGCGATCTAGTCATCCAGGGTGACGCTGTTCTGCTCGAGTGGGCGCTGGAGTCCCTGACCAAGAACGCGATCGATGCACTGGCCGGGCGTGACGGACGGGTCGACATCTCAGCCGAATCGTTACCTGAGGGTCGCGTAAGAGTGCGGGTCTCCGACGATGGCCCGGGAGTGCCGCGGGAAATCAGGCATCAGATCTTTGAGCCAGGATTCTCGACGAAGGAAAAAGGATGGGGAATCGGACTCTCCCTGGCGAGACGGATTGTGCGCGATAGCCACGGCGGTGACTTGCTACTCGTGCCCTCCGACCGCGGCGCGACTTTCGACATGTTCCTCGGCTAGCAGCGACGCACTTGGGAGTGACGCGTCGAGTGGAGTATCTTCAAGAGATGTCGGAACCAGGAACTGTCGCGACTGCCGAGCGTGCCGAGCCGCTGGCGGGACTGAACGAGGCGCAGCGCGAAGCAGTGCTCCATTTCGAGGGACCCATGCTGGTGTTGGCGGGCGCCGGCTCCGGGAAGACGCGCGTACTTACGACGCGCATTGCCCGCCTCGTGGAGCACCACGGCGTCGATCCATCGCGCATTCTGGCCGTGACGTTCACCAACAAGGCCGCCGGTGAGATGCGCGAGCGCATCACTCGTCTCCTGGGCGAGGAGCCGAAGGGGATGTGGAGCGGCACATTCCACGCGATCGGCGCGCGCATTCTGAGGACGTCTGCACATCAGGTCGGCAGGACCTCGAGCTTCACCATCTACGACGAAGACGACACGCTGGGTCTGGTCAAGCGAATCATGGAGCGCGAGCGGATCTCACCCAAGCAATGGAGCCCCAAGGTAATCTCGTCGCTCATATCGGATGCGAAGAACGCTCTTGTCAGCCCGGCCGAGTATCAGAAACTCGCAATGGACCCGGTCTCACGCGCGGCAGCGACCGTGTACGCCCAGATGGAATCCGCGCTTCGCACCGCCAATGCCGTAAGCTTCGACGACTTGCTCGTGCTTCCGGTGGAAATATTCCGCAAGGACGAGACGACGCTCGCTCGGTACCGCGACAGGTTTCAGTTCATCCTCGTCGATGAGTACCAGGACACCAACCGCGCGCAATTCCAGTTCATCAAGCTGCTCGGAAGCTCGCACAGCAACGTTGTGGTCGTCGGTGACGACGACCAGTCGATATACGGCTGGCGCGGCGCTGATATCAGGAACATTCTCGATTTCGAAAAGGAATTCCCGTCCGCCAAGCTCGTTCGCCTCGAGGAGAACTATCGTTCCACGCCCGACATCCTGACCGTCGCCAACGCAGCGATCACCCAGAATGTTGGACGCAAGGGAAAGACGCTTCGCGCAACACGTGCATCGGGGGAGCCGGTTACCGTCGTGGCGGCACTCGATGAGCGTGACGAGGCGGAATGGGTTCTCGAGGAGATCACCACGCGACGGAACCAGGAGAACCGCGGCCTCAATGAATTCGCCGTCCTCTATCGCACGAACGCGCAGAGCCGGGCATTGGAGGACGCGCTCAGAAAGGAGGCCGTGCCGTACCGCCTGGTCGGATCGGTCAGATTCTACGATCGCAGGGAAATTCGGGACTTGATGGCTTACCTCAAGCTGATCGCGAACCCGGCTGACGAGGAGGCTTTTCGACGGGCGATCGCGGTTCCAAAGCGCGGCATTGGTGAGACGACGATCGACGCACTGGCGACCCGTGCTAGAGAGTCGGGTCTCCCGCTGTTCGAAGCCGCTGCCCGTGAGGAGCTCTTGGAATCTTTCAGACCCGCTGCAAGGAAGGCCCTCGGAGACTTTGTGGGACTCATCGCGACACTCCGCGAGCGCGCGGGTGAGACGAGCGCCGACGTTCTCATCGGAGACCTGATCGGCGAGATCCGCTATGTCGATTATCTGCAAGCCGAGGGACCTGAGTCAGCGCGTGACAGGATCGAAAATGTGAGCGCACTCATCAACGGCGCCGCTGAAACGGTTATTGACGATGGTGGTGAGGTAGGTCTCACGCCGCTCGATCATTTTCTGCAGAGGGCGATGTTGGTCTCCGGCGCCGACGCGGTCGATCCGTCTGCCGATGCAGTAACGCTCATGACGCTGCACAACGCCAAAGGACTCGAATATCCGGTGGTGTTTCTCACCGGTCTAGAGGATGGTTTGTTTCCGCTCTCTCAGTCGTTCGACGACCCGCCCAAGCTTGAGGAAGAGCGGAGATTGTTTTACGTCGGGATTACTCGCGCCGAAGAAAAGCTCTACCTCTCATTTACTGAAATGCGGAGGAGAAATGGGGAGCTCTTGCCGTCGATAAAGTCCCGGTTCCTCCGCGAAATCGCCGCCGCGAGTCTCGAGGAGAAAAAAACTCTGCGCGTGAGCGCAATGGGGCGGGGCACTTCGACGCGGTCAGGTAGCTTCGGCAGCGGACCGTATCCCGCTCGCAAAACCCACGAAGTCCCCTCGTGGCGGAGGACTGCAATTACCGACGCCGAGGTGTCGCAGGATGAGCCGAGATACGTGAAAGGCGAGCGGGTCAAGCATAAGCTGTTCGGAGACGGCTCGATTGCCGAGCTGTCCGGAGTGGGGCGGGAAGTAAAAGCCGTGATCGACTTCGACGACGAGAATGTCGGAAGAAAAACGATCAAGCTTGCCTACACTACTCTGGAGCGCGGTCAGGAATAGTGCCCGTCACCCGTGAGGATGTGCTTCACATCGCGCAGCTCGCCCGTCTTGGGCTCGATCCTGCGCGGGTGAATGAGCTCACCAGCGAGCTGAGCTCGATCCTGGCTCATATGGAAGAACTCTCGCAGGTGGACACCACCGCTGTCGCTCCGGCGGCTGGCGTGGGCGCGGGCGGTACTCCGCTCCGAGCGGATTCCAGGGAAGCGCCGCTCATGACGGGAACGCTCGAGTCGTTTGCGCCGCTAATGCGCGATGGTTTTTTCATAGTTCCGAGATTGGCAACCCACGAGGATAGCGGCGAGAGCGGCGCGTGAGCGTCGAGAACTACACTCAACTGGGCGCCGCCCAGATTTCCGCCGCCGTGCGAGCCGGAGAGTTCACTCCGTCGGACGCAGTGCGTGCCGCGTTCAAACGGGCAAAAGAAATCGGAGCGGGACGCGACGAGCTCAACATAGTTCTATCCGCCGACGAGGAATCGAGCATCCGCCAGGCGGAAGAAATGCAAGGCAAGCTGGACACCGCCGTTGACCTTGGCATCCTGGCCGGCGTGCCCGTCGCTCTCAAGGACAACATCGCCATGCGCGGCCTGCCAACCACTTGCGGGTCGAAGATACTCGAGAACTACATCAGTCCGTTCGAGGCGACGGCAGTTACGCGACTTCGCGCCAACGGAGCGATACCGATTGCGAAGACGAACCTCGACGAATTCGCGATGGGATCGTCGACGGAAAACAGCGCTTTCGGTCCGACCTGCAACCCGCTCGACGTCAGGTGTGTCGCGGGAGGATCGTCCGGAGGGTCCGCGGCGGCAGTCGCCGCTGGCGTCGTTCCGCTCGCGCTCGGCTCCGAAACGGGTGGGTCGGTTCGTCAACCCGCTGCGTTCTGCGGGGTGGTAGGCGTAAAACCCACCTATGGACGCGTGAGTCGTTACGGGCTCGTTGCATTCGCATCTTCCCTGGACCAGATCGGTGTGCTCGGTCGGCGCGTGGACGATGCCGCTCTCGGGCTCGAAGCAATCGCGGGGTTCGACAGGTTGGATTCGACCAGCTCGGACGCGGACGTGCCGATTTACCGCATGTCGGCCCTGGGACGCCCAGCCCCTGATGCCCGGAAGCCCGACACGGAGGCGATCAGAATAGGCCGCAGTCCTGTGCCTCTTCCACCGCCGCCCAGCCCTTCCACATTAAAGGGCGTCGTCATCGGCAGACCGAAGGAATATTTTCCCGAATCGCTCGATCCGGCGATTCGGGATTTGTGCGACCGCGCATTCGATAACTTTCGCGCGATCGGTGCGACAGTGCGCGACATTTCACTGCCGAGATCCCCACTCGCGATCCCGGTCTATTACATCCTCGCCCCTGCCGAGGCCTCGTCCAACCTGGCCCGCTTCGACGGCGTCCGTTATGGCTTGAGGGTCGATTCGGATTTCGGTCTGCGTGGGATGTATGAAGCGACGAGGTCCAAAGGCTTCGGGCGCGAGGTTACCCGCCGCATCCTGCTGGGCACCTACGTCCTCTCGGCCGGATACTACGACGCCTACTATAAGAAGGCACAGGCGGTGCGCGCGCTAATCGCAGATGATTTCCGCGCCGTATTCACGAGCGGAGTACACGCCATCTTCACCCCCACGACGCCCACTCCCGCGTTTCCCATCGGTGCGATCAGTGACCCATA
>JBHEME010000005.1:156818-184520 GCA_046262755.1 Gemmatimonadaceae bacterium
TGTACGAGGCGACCCGCGCCGAAGGCTTTGGCGCCGAGGTGCGCCGCCGCGTCATGATCGGCACTTATGTGCTCTCCGCCGGCTATTACGATGCATATTACCTGCGCGCGCAAAAGGTCCGCACCCTGATCAAGAAAGACTTCGAGGATTGCTTCGCCAAGGGCGTGAACGCGATCCTGACGCCGGCGACACCGTCGGCCGCGTTCGGCATCGGCGAAAAGGGCGCCGACCCGGTCGAGATGTATCTCAACGACATCTTCACGGTGACAGCGAATCTAGCCGGCGTGCCGGCGATTTCTGTCCCGATTGGCCGGGTGCGCCGGCTGCCGGTGGGTGGCCAGATCATCACCGCGCACTTCGATGAGTACATGATGTTCCGGGTTGCGTACGCTCTCGAAGCCGCGCTTGGAGTCGAGGCTCACAAATGAGCCGTGATCGGTACGAGATGGTCGTGGGTCTCGAAGTCCACGTACAGCTCAAGACACGTACAAAGGCCTTTTGCGCGTGCTCGACAGATTTCGGCGCTCCACCGAACGTCAACACGTGCCCGGTGTGCCTCGCTCTGCCTGGCGCGCTACCGGTTTTGAACGAACACGCCGTTGAGCTCGCGGTTCGCGCAGGGCTTGGCTTGGGGTGCACGATCAATCCGGTTTCTGTGTTCGCGAGAAAAAATTACTTCTATCCCGACCTCCCCAAGGGATACCAGATCTCTCAGTTCGACCAGCCGCTTGCCAGTGGCGGCTCGGTCTTGATCGGAAAGACGGACAGCGATCTCGACATTCACATCGGCATCACCCGTCTCCACATGGAAGAGGACGCCGGGAAATCGATTCACGATCGGTATCCGGGCGCGACAGCGATCGATCTCAATCGGGCAGGCGTGCCATTGATCGAAATCGTGAGCGAGCCCGACATCCGTACATCTCAGGGTGCGGGGGCATATCTCCGCACCTTAAAGCAAATCCTTCAGTATCTCGATGTCAGCGATGTCAGCATGGAGGAGGGAAGCCTCCGTGTCGATGCAAACATCAGCGTCCGTCCCCCGGGCCAGGTAAAACTTGGAACTAAAACCGAAGTCAAGAACATGAATTCGTTTTCGGCGGTGGAGCGCGCCCTCGAATCGGAGTTCGAACGGCAGTGCGCTGTTCTCGATGCCGGCGGCAAGGTCGAGCAGCACACGCTGTTGTGGGACGGAGTTCGCGAGTCAGTGAGGCAGAGCAGGACCAAGGAAGGCAGCCATGATTATCGCTACTTTCCCGAACCGGATCTAAGACCCTTGATGCTCGACCAAAAGTGGATCGATAAGGCGCGAAAGGATCTTCCCGAGCTCCCGGATGCGCGCAAGAAAAGATTCGAAGCAGAATTCGGGATTGCGACCAGCGAGGTCGAACAGCTCACTGCCACGCCGGAGATTGGAGCATACTTCGAGGCTGTGGCCCGGGCTTCTGGTGATGGAAAGGCGGCCTACAACTGGGTCATGGGTGAGGTGCAGGCGGCCGTGCGCTCTAGCGGCGCGGGCGTCGAACACTTCCGCGTCAGGCCAGCTGATCTCGCGCAGCTACTGACGCTGGTACGCGACGGCACTATCAGTCACACCGCTGCGAAGCGGGTCTTCTCGGAAATGGTCTCGACGGGCAAGCCGGCCGCGCAGGTTGCAGCCGACGAAGGCTTGTTGCAGGTGGGTGACGAGGGATCCATCTCCGCCTGGCTCGACGAAGTGCTCAACGAGCATCCGGAAGAAGCCACGCGTTATCTCGCCGGAGAGAAAAAGCTCCAGGGCGTTTTGGTCGGCTTCGTGATGAAAAAATCCAAAGGTCGTGCCGACCCGAAAAGGGTGAATCAGTTGCTGTCAGCGCGTGGCGGGTAAAGGGGTTCGGGCAACCCGACAGCGTAGCGGAGCGCGGTCGATGGCAGCCCAAAATGCTGCTGGGCCTGCTCGAGGACGTGCTCCTCGCCGCCTCGTCTCAACGCAGCGCGTCGCACTTTTTTCGCCTCACGCAACGGAACAGTGCCCGCTGGATCCAGCTTGTACGGCTCGGCCCGATCCATTCTGCTCATGAGATCGACGATGTAGTCGAACGCCCGCTTCATGTAAATCTCGACCTCCGACTCCGTGAGGTCCCAGCGGCTCTTTTCCTCCACGAGGTGAAAGATGCGTTGCCACGACTCGGTGTCGGCGACGTACACCATTCCGCGAAAAATCCGCCGGTTGGTTGGCGTGCTGAAGATCGTCGGGCTAAGAATCCGGTCCAGGTGGTCGTCCGAATGCGAGTGGTCCCGCAGTATCAGCTGCTTGGCGGTCCGGCTGAATCGCTCACCGATATGCGTGTCGAATCTGCTCTCCCAGTAGCTGTGTCCGAGCGCGGCCGTTGACGACGTGATCGTCAGTTGGTGCGGGACGAAGTAATTGTGCGCCACCGAGTCGGCCGCCAGATGCGCGAGATACCCGAGAGCGAATGCGCGGAGCGGCTCGGAATCGGCGTTGTCATGGATCTCGAACCCGACGTTCCACGAATGACAATGCCGTCCGGCAGCGGCGTATTTCTTCGCTATGCTTGTGTCGGCCGCGATTGATCCATACAGAAAATCGTAGGGAAAGGCGGCGAGCAGCTCGGCGATGCTCGACGGAAGGAGCGACAGTGATCGCATGACCGCTTCGCCCAGAAAGATATGGGTGCCAGGGGTCCACGCGTGCGCGACCGCAGGGGTGAGGACAAGCGCGAGCAGAACGGCGAGCGCTACGCGCCAGGCGCGCGCCATCTGCCGAGACCTAGATCCCGATCCGTTTGCGTTGACGACGAACAGCTTTACGTAAATCGTCGAGCTCGTCCTTCACGACGTGGTTGATGGCATCGCGCGCGGTGTCTACGTACTCGCGAACCTGCTCCACTACGTCGTCGACTGGAATGCGATCCACCAGCTCCTCGCCCCGCTCGACGGCTGTCCGAATACCTTTACGCGCGCGGGGTGCAGCCCAGCGCGCTCCTTCCATTGCGCGCCCGCCTGCCCACTTTGCGCCCTCCACCCCGCGACCGCCCGCCCATCGCGCTCCTTCCACGCCAGCGAGTCCGGCCAATGCTGCGCCCCTACCCGCGTACCGGAGGAGGGGTCCAACCGGCCTCCGGCCGGAGGGTCCTCTGCGCACGAGCAATGTGATCCCTGCACCTATCGCCGCGCCGATCAGGGCGGCGGTCAGCAGGTCGTACTGCTGCTCACGCTCCTCGTCCAGCTCCATTTCTGGGTCGGACGCGCGGGCGCGGTTTCTCCCAGCCGTCGGCTCCGCTTTCGTCGTAGTCCCCATCGATCAACTCCTCCTGGTCAAATGCCTGATTGATTCCTGTGCGCACGCCGCGAATTGTCGACGCAGTAGTTACGAAGGCCGACTCCGCCTCTTCCTGTACGACGTCGAGCAGCGCATTCAGCTGATTGATCCGGTCCTCGACCGTTGACACGGCCTGCTGCAGTCGCTGATTCACCGCCGCCACCGTTTGGCTCACTTGCTGGACGTCAACGCGGATTGAAGTGGAGATGTAGTCGACGTTGTCGGCAATCGCGCTGGCATGACGCATCAACGGATTGACGTCTCCATAAATCTTGTCCAGCATGTTGCTGATTTTCTTGTAGCTCTTGCGAAAATTCCACGCAGCCGGCACGAGCGCGACGGTGAGAACGATCAGCGTGATCGTCATCACACCGCTAGCCGCGCTCGTAATTTTTTGCCAGGCACCGGGCTCGGCTACGATCTGCTTGGTGTAGATCGTGTCCGGAAGCGCTGTCGCCGCCTGTAGCAGCAGCTGAACGCCGCTACTCATGAATCCGGTCATGCGCGCGAAGTGTGCAAGTGAGAGGCCACCTGTTGAGCATGTTCAACCAACGGTACAAAGAGTGCTCTCTGCGATATATTTTCGCAACACGACTCACCACCGACGCAAGGCTCCAGGAGAAAAATGCCCGCAGTGCAATTCGTTGTTGAGGGAGGTAAAGCCCTCAGCGGCTCAATAAGACCGTCCGGAAACAAGAACGCTGCGCTTCCGATTGTGGCGGCAGCACTGCTGTCGCCGAATCAGGTACACCTGGACAACGTTCCGCGCATCCGTGACATCGAGACGTTGGTCGAGCTGATTCGGTCGGTAGGGGCTTCGATGGAATGGACCGGTCAGAACTCGCTTGACATACACGCCAAGAATCTTACGCCGAGCGATCTCAATCCGACTCTGTGCGCGAAGATTCGCGCGTCGATTCTGCTCGCCGCCCCACTGTTGGCTCGCTGCGGACAGGTGACTTTGCCCCCGCCGGGCGGAGACGTGATTGGACGACGCCGGCTCGATACGCATTTTCTCGCTCTCGAGCAGCTGGGCGCCGAGTTTACGCATGGAAAGATGATCGAGATGCGTGTCAATGGATTCCGCGGCGCCGATGTGTTTCTCGACGAACCAAGCGTGACAGCTACGGAGAACGCACTCGTTGCTGCATCGGCCGCCACCGGGACGACTGTTCTCCGCAACGCGGCCAGCGAGCCCCACGTTCAGGACCTGGCGCAGTTCCTAATCGCTATGGGCGCTCAGATCGAAGGTGTAGGGACCAACACGATGACTATTCACGGCGGTCGTGACCTGGGGCACAAGCCGGTGAGCCATCGCATCGGTCCAGACCACATCGAGGTCGGCTCGTTCATAGGGCTCGCCGCTGTCACCAAATCGGAGCTGAGAATAGAAAACGCGGGCATTGAACATCTGCGCTCGACGCGAATGGGATTCTCCCGTCTGGGAATCGAGTGCGAGGAAGATGGTCCCGACCTGATCGTTCCGGCCAAGCAGAGCCGGCAGATTCAGAGCGACATGGGTGGCCATGTTCCAAAGCTGGAGGATCAACCCTGGCCGGCGTTCCCCGCCGACACGATGTCCATCGCCATAGTCACAGCCACCCAGAGCGAAGGCATCGTTCTAATGCACGAGAAGATGTTCGAGTCGCGGATGTTTTTCGTAGACAAGCTCTCGACGATGGGCGCGCGCATTGTCCTGTGCGATCCCCATCGCGCCCTCGTTCACGGTCCCTCCCGCCTGCGGGGCGCGTTTCTCGAATCGCCCGACATTCGCGCGGGAATGGCGTTGTTGCTTGCCGCCCTCTGCGCAGAGGGGACGAGCTTCATCAACAACGTGGGCCAGATCGAGAGGGGTTACGAGCGCATCGACGAGCGCCTCAACGCGCTCGGCGCCTCCATCACACGCGTTGACGACCGTCGCCACTAACAAAACGACCGAACTACCGAAGGAGGTAATTGCCGACTTCGAGAGTTGGGGAATTCGCGCGTTCACAACCACGCGCGAAGCGGGGACTTTCGGGCTGAGCGGCACCGATCCGGTCAACGAGGTGATGTCGCGTTGGACGGCGTTGCAGCACGAGCTCTCCGACACCGCGCGGCGTGTGGTTTCCATCCGCCAGGTACACGGAACGCGTGTGCTGGTCCACACCGGTGGATGGGAAGGATGGCTGCGGGGCAATGAAGCGGACGGTCATATCGCGGCGGAGAAGGGGACGGCGCTCGCCGTTGGGATTGCCGATTGTGTCCCTGTGTTCATTGCGCACCCGTCCGGAGTCGTTGCGCTGCTTCATTCTGGCTGGAAGGGAACAGCGGCTGGAATCACCGCCGAAGCCATCTCGGCGTTGGCTCGATACGGTCTCCCTCCCGACGAGCTTGCAATGCACCTGGGTCCAGCCATCTGCGGGCGGTGCTACGAGGTCAGTGCTGACGTAAGGGAGCAGCTCACTGGTCAGCCCGCAACGAGACCGGGCAACGTAGATCTGAGATCGCTCATTGCCGAGCACGCCAGTGAAATCGGCGTCCAGAAAATTTCCGTGAGCTCGTCGTGCACTCGCTGCGACAACGACCGATTCTTCTCGCACCGTGCGGGAGACTCCGGACGCCAAATCGGAGTAATCGCGGCGCAGGCGTAGAACGCCAGGTTAGCTTGACTCGCCTCCTTCGGCCGTCTACATTGCGGAGGGCGTTCAACTCGGCGGCCAACACTGATGTGGGGATCCCCCCACATTTTTTTGTCCTCAGAACGGACCTCGAAGGTAGATGAACGAAACGCTGGAAGCTCTTGTGGCAGCTGAGATTAAGCCATTGGGTCTCGAGCTTTTCGAGCTGAAGATGGGCGGCAGCAAGCATCGTCCCGTACTCGAGGTTCGCGTCGAGCGCGAGGACGGCGACAAGGTGACGGTTGAGAACTGCGCACAGGCTTCTCGCGCGATCGAAGCGCAGCTCGATGCTCGGGATTTTGGCGGCAAACTGTACGTGCTCGAAGTGTCTTCGCCCGGTATTGAGCGACCACTTCGGAACGCACGGGATTGGCGGCGGTTCATCGGCCAGAGCGCCGTGGTGACCGCCAGCGTCCCCGGCGATCCGGCGGGTCGCCGGACCGACGAGGTGAAGATTGCGGGAGTCGAAGGCGATGAAGGACAGGAACTGCTTGTCGTAAAGAATGAGCGCGGCGACGAAAGGCGTTTTCCGTTGACTGCGGTTGAAAAAGCGCGGTTGGCGTTCAACTGGAAAAGGTAGAGGTACTTACATGGCGGCTTCCGTAGAAATTCTGACGGCGATTCGAGAGCTGACGAACTCGAAGCAGATCGATCGCGCCGAATTGCACGGGCTACTCGAGGATGGCATCAATGCCGCGCTCGCGAAAAAGCACGGGCCCACGGTCCAGGCCGAAGTCGATATCGACGAGAACAAGGGCGCGATCCGCATCGTGCTCCTGAAAACCGTCGTCGATGAAGTGACGGACCCCGCAAGCCAGATTGCCCTCGACGAAGCGCGGTTCGAGGACCCCGAGTTTCAGGTGGGTGATCAAATGGAGATCCCCGTCGACTTCGCGGAGTTCGGACGCACCGCGGTACAGGCGGCCAAGCAGCGAATCATTCAGCGCGTACGCGAAGGCGAACGGTCCAAGATCCGGGACGAATTCTCCAGTCGTGTAGGTGATCTCCTCTCCGGAGAGGTGCAGCAGATCGAGCGCGGGAAGCTCGTCATCATGCTCAATAAGTTCCGCGAGGCGGAAGCAATCATTCCGTACAGGGAGCAGAATCACCGCGAGCATTTTCACCAGGGGGATCCGATCCGCGCTGTTCTCAAACGGGTCGAGGAAACTCCGAAAGGCCCGCGGCTGGTTTTGAGCCGGGCCGATGCGCTGTTCGTGAAGGCACTCTTCAAGCTCGAGGTTCCCGAGATCCAGCAGAATCTGGTCGAGATTCGAGCCAGCGCGCGCGAGGTCGGGAGTCGAACGAAAATCGCGGTCTTTTCCCGTGATGATTCGGTCGATCCGGTTGGAGCATGCGTGGGACTCAAAGGCTCACGGGTCCAGGCGGTCGTCAACGAGCTCGGTGGCGAGAGGATCGACATCGTACCATGGTCAGCCGATCCTGAGCGGTTTGCCAAGCTGGCGTTGGCTCCCGCCCGCGTCGCGCGAGTGTTCAGCGATCCGGTGACCAAGACAATTCAGGCAATAGTCGACGAGGATCAGCTGTCGCTTGCCATCGGCCGCAACGGCCAGAACGTGCGCCTCGCATCGGAGCTGACGGAGTGGAAGATCGAGCTGTACTCCAGCCGTGAATGGATGGAGCGCGGGAGTGATCAGCCTATCTTTGCTCCGCTTCCGACCGACGAGCCGGTTTCCGGTGTCAACCCGCGTCTGTTGGATATCGACGGGATGCAGCCGGCGACAGTGGCCGTCCTCGAAGAGGCCGGTTACCGGACGCTGGATGACATTATCGATCTGGAGCGCGAAGATTTTCTTCGCCTGCCGGGAATCGCGCCGGAGGAAGCCGATCGACTCATGGCAATCATCAACGAGCTGACGACGGACGAAGCCCCGGAATCGGCGGACGAGGCAGTTGCAGCAACCGCGGCAGACGCAGCCGCAGGCAGCGAGATGGCGTCAGAAGGTGGCGCGGGAGCGTCCGACCCCGGCGGCGAGAATACGGAAGGGGGCAAGAGCGAATAGTGGAGGTGGAGGGAACTGATTCGCGTAAGCTCACCGCGTTGATCGGTCTCGGTTTGCGCGCACGTGGAGCGATCGTAGGGGTCCAGCAGGTTCGAGAAGCAGCGAAGCGTGGCAAGTTGCAGTTGGCTATTGCGGCGCCGGACGCTTCGAATAACAGTTTGGATAAAGTGTTGCCGCTGTTGAGGGCAAGAGGCGTCGAAGTGCTGGTAGGCCCGGCTGCAACTGAGCTCGGTTCAATGGTGGGACGCGATGCGACTGCGGTGATAGGCATTGTCGATAGAGGTCTGGCGAAAGGAATTCGGGCGCTTAATCTGAGCGCTCTGCCGGGCGGACGTGAGGCTGGGGAGGGGTTGGGTTGAGCAAGTTACGCGTACACGATTTGGCAGGGGAGTTCGGAATATCCAGCGACGAGGTGATCAATCTCCTTCGTCAAATGGATGTCCCCGTGCGGAGCCACCTGAGTCCGCTCAGTGACGATCAGGTGGCTCGGATTCGCGCTCGTTGGGAACGCGAGAAGCGCGCGCGCGTTGCGGCACCTCCGGCGACTGCGCGTCGTCGGCGTGGAACTGCCGCAACCCCTCCGCCGGTCGCTGACGTAAAGGCCGAGACTCCAGCCGGGCCGGACGCCGGCGCGGTGCGTCGTCGCCGTCGCGTTGCCCCCGAACTAGTCGTTGAAGCGCCCGCGCCAGAGCCAATAGCGGAAGCGCCACCGGCTGCCCCGAAGGCCGCGACATCAAGCATTCCGTCCGGACCAGCGCCGATCGCCGCCTCTGGCACAGCGGAAATCGTCGAGCGCACAAAGACGACCCCAACGACACCGTCGCGTGCTGCCACGTCTCCTGCCGGTGCGCCGTCACAACCGTCGCATCACGGGACGGAGCGCGCCGATGGCCGCGAAAGACAACGCCCTCAGCCAGTTGTGCCGGGAGCGCCGCGGCCCCGACCAATCGCCACTGGGGCTCCATTCACCCCGCCGCGCCCGGTAGCATCAGCGGCCCCCGGAGCGAGCGCCGTCCCAACTCGTCGGGATGACAGAGGAGCTGGGCGTGGCGACGATCGTGGCGCACGTCGAGGCAAAAAGGGAAAGCGTGGAGTGGATCAAGAGGCAGTGTCCGCCAATATCGGTAAGACGATGGCGTCGATGCGCGGTCCGATTCGGCGCGGCGGTGCCCGCCGCGCCGAGGACGGAACCTATCGGGAGGAACTGGCCGCTCAACGGCAGGCGGAAGCGGAGCGCGAGAAAAAGACCGTCCGCGTGAACGAGTTCATCACCGTGAGTGAGCTCGCGCAAATACTCAAGGTCCCCGCCGTGCAGATCGTGGGCTTCGCGTTCAAGAACCTGGGCCTGATGGTGACGATCAACCAGCGGCTCGACTTCGATCAGATCGAGTTGATCGCCGGCGAGTTCGGTTTTCAGGCCGTGAAGGAAGAGGAATACGCCGCGGATCTCAACGCGACGGCCGTCGTTGAGGATACGGCCGAACAGCTCGAGTCCCGGCCACCCGTCGTCACGATCATGGGTCACGTTGACCACGGAAAGACTTCGTTGCTGGACTACATCAGGAAGTCGAACGTCGTTGCCGGCGAGTCTGGTGGCATCACCCAGCACATCGGGGCGTACCATGTTTCCCTGCCTGGTGGGAAAGCCATCACCTTTCTCGACACGCCGGGCCACGAAGCATTTACAGCGATGCGCGCCCGCGGCGCTCAGGTGACCGACATAGTCGTCCTCGTCGTTGCCTCCGACGACCAGGTCATGCCACAGACCATCGAAGCGATATCGCACGCCAGAAATGCCGGCGTTCCTATTATCGTCGCGATCAACAAGATCGATGTTCCCGGCGCCAACCCGATGAAGGTCAAGCAGGACCTTCTGCAGCACGGCGTGGTGCTCGAGGAGTTCGGCGGAACTGTTCTTTCCAGCGAAGTGTCCGCGAAAAAGGGAACCAATATCGACTCACTGCTGGATCAGATTCTTCTTCAAGCGGAAATCCTCGATCTCAAGGCCAACCCGAACCGCAGTGCGCAGGGTGCCGTGATCGAAGCACAGCTCGATCCGGGGAAGGGTCCGGTCGCGACGATGCTGGTGAGCAATGGCACACTGCACGTTGGCGACGATTTCATCTGCGGCATGTATTCAGGGCGCGTGCGCGCCCTGCTCGATGAGCGCGGGCGGACCGTCAAGTCGGCTGGACCGGCGATTCCCGTTCAGATCCTCGGTATAGGTGGAGTCCCCATGGCTGGCGATCAGTTCGTTGTCGTCGAAGACGCTATGGAGTCGCGGGAAATCGCGCAGCGCCGGCAGCGACTCGATCGCGAAGCGAAGAGTCGTCGCACCGCCAAAGGCGTCGTGTCCCTCGAAGACTTCATGTCACAGACCGCACCGGGACAGAAGCGCAACCTCCGCATTGTAATCAAGGCCGATCAGGGGGGTCCCGCCGAGGCTCTCGCTGATTCGCTGGCCCAGCTCTCCAACGAGGAGGTTGCGGTCGAAGTTATCCACCGTGGCGTCGGCGCGATCACCGAGAGCGATATTCTGCTCGCAAGAGCGTCGGGGGCGATCATCGTCGGCTTCCACGTTCGTCCCGACAACAACGCCCGCGCAGCCGCCGAGCGCGAGGGCGTCGACATCAAGCTGTACAAGATCATTTACGAGGCGGTCGAAGATGTTCGCGCAGCGCTCGAGGGGATGCTACGCCCCGAGGAGCGCGAAGTCGTACTCGGCGAGGCGGAAGTGCGCGAGCTGTTCAAAGTGCCGCGCATGGGACTCATCGCCGGCTGCTCGGTGCGGAGCGGCGTCATCAATCGACAGGGCCGCGTCCGCGTCATTCGCGATGGCGTCGAGGTCTACGACGGCAACATCGCGTCGCTCCGCCGTTTCAAGGACGATGTGAAAGAGGTGCGGGAAGGCTTCGAGTGCGGCATCGGCGTTGAGAATTTCAACGACATCAAGGTTGGTGACGTGCTCGAGTGTTATCGTAAGGAACAGGTAGCCCGCACACTTACGTCTGCGGCGGGCGCGTCTGCGTAACACCCGTCGAGCGGACCGCGTCGCCGAAGCGGTCCGCGTCGAGGTAGCGACCTTCCTCACTGAATCGGCAAAGGACCCGCGCGTAGTCGGGTTCGTCACGGTCACAGCGGCCGAGATTAGCCCCGATTTACGCCACGCCCGGGTATACGTCAGCGTTTTGGGCACCGAGTCTGAGAAGCGTGCAACCTTCGACGGCCTGCAAAGTATCGCGTCGCACCTCAGGTCCCGCGTCGCGCAGCAGCTCCGGCTGCGCGTTGCGCCGGAGATCCAATTCAAGGAAGATGATACAATCGCGCGCGCCGCTCGCATCGAGTCGCTATTGGCGGATGTGAAGAAGCAGGACGCAGCCTCGACGCGTGGCAGCGACGAAAGCAGCGACTGATTCACCGGACGCTGGAGCGCCCGCTCAGGGATTGCTGCTCGTGGACAAGCCCGCCGGCATGACCTCACACGACGTCGTTCAACACGTGAGACGCATCTACGGCCAGCGCAGCATCGGCCACCTCGGAACGCTGGATCCGTTCGCTACTGGACTGCTGGTGTTGCTGTTGGGCCGAGCGACCCGGCTCGCCACGTTCCTCGACGCGGAACCGAAGGTTTACGAGGCGACGATCAGTTTTGGGTCTGAGACTGACACCGACGACGAGACGGGGACGGAGATCCGACGCGGGGAACTACCTCTTGGGACGGATGTGCGATCTGCCCTCGGCGCACTCACCGGTAGAATCTCCCAGGTGCCGCCGGCGTATTCTGCGAAAAGCGTCGATGGCACGCGTGCATACGACGCTGCGCGGAAGGGCGAGCCGCTGGCCCTCGCGGCTACGGAGGTCACGGTACACAACTGGGCAATAGTCGATTTGAGTCCCGCGCAGATGAAAGTCGTCATCACCTGCAGCGGCGGAACCTACATCCGTGCGTTGGCACGCGACCTCGGACGACTGGTCGGATCTGCTGCGCACCTCTCGGCTTTGCGGCGAATACAAATCGGAAATTTTCATGTAAGTGAGGCCGTAACCTTGTCCACACTGGAAAAGGGACCAGTCAGGGTTCGCAGCCTTCGCGTAGTTGCCGATGCATAGGCATACCTCGCTCGACGAATCGGGACTTCCGCCTCACGTCCACGGGGCTGTCATTACTGTTGGGACCTTTGACGGAGTTCATCGCGGCCACCGCGACCTTGTAGAACGACTCGTGGCCAGAGCAGCAGCGACATCATCGCCGAGCGTACTCGTAACGTTCGAACCGCATCCGATGGAGATCGTCAACCCCGCCGCCGCCCCCCTTCTGCTCACGACTCGCGAGGAGAAGCTCGAGGTGCTGGCGGAAACGGGGATCGACTATCTCGCGGTCTTACCGTTCACCTCCACGCTGGCATCGTTTTCGGCCGAGGAGTTTGTGGAGCTCGTGTTGCGCCGCAGGTTCCGTCTCCACGAGCTACTGATCGGATACGATCATGGCTTTGGCCGGCAGCGGGCGGGCAACGTTAGTGTATTGCGCAGGCTGGGCGAGCGCGACGGTTTTCGCGTGGAGGTTGTCGAAGCGGTCGAGGCGCCCGACGGACATTCGGTGTCGTCCACATCGATCAGACGCGCGATTGCCGGCGGCGATCTCGATCGCGCGGCGGCCAGCCTCGGACGCCGCTACTCGGTGAGCGGACAGGTCGTCGTGGGTGCACAACGAGGAAGAACGATCGGATTTCCCACGCTCAACCTTGGCGCGCCGCCGGCGAGGAAGCTTCTTCCGCCCGAAGGTGTATACGCCGTGAAAGTCCAAACCCCAGCTGGCCCGTGCGGAGGCATGATGAATCTTGGAGCACGTCCCACATTTGGTGATTCCAAGGTTTCGCTCGAAGCGCATCTCTTCGACACACAGGGAGACTTCTACGGAGCGCACGTGAGGATCGATTTCGTGGCGAGACTTCGGGCGACCCGGAAGTTCGACTCCGCGGAGCAGCTTTCGAAGCAGCTGCGGCAGGACGAGCGTGATGCGCGGAATGCGTTGACTCTAATTTAGTTTCCCGGTAACCTTAAAGGCTCCGCCAGAACTGCAACTTTCTCCTATGACAGCAGCATGAGTCTGAAGTATCGTCTCCTTTGTATAGCCGGGCTGATTCTCGCCTCGGTGTGGGCGCTTTTTCCGCGTACCGTAGTCGAGCGTGTAAAGCGCAACGGAGAGTTCGTCTACGACACGGTGCGTCGCGTACCACTCAAGCGCGGACTTGACCTCCAGGGTGGAATGCATCTCGCGCTCGAGGTCGACGAGTCCAAAGGAGCCGTCGCCGATAAGAGCAAAGCGATCGACAACGCGCTCAAAGTGGTACGCAATCGGATCGACGAGTTCGGCGTCTCAGAACCCTTAGTTCAGAAAGCGGGCAACGACAGAATAATCGTCGAATTGCCGGGAATCGACGATCCAAGGCGGGCTCAAGACGTCGTGCAGAAGTCCGCCTTCCTCGAATTCCAGATCACCGACAAGACCCAGGCGCTCGACAAGGCACTGCCCCGGCTGGACGCCCTGCTTAAGGATAAGAACCTCGCCGTTGCTTCGACGACCACGACTTCGACGAAAGACACCGCATCCACCAGTGCGGGCCTTCAGTCTCTCTTCAGCGCTGACACCAGCAAGAAGGCGGATAGCGCGAAAAATGACAGCGCCCTCGCCGCCGCGAGTCCGGGCGGGCCAGGTGCATTCTCGAAGCTCGTGCAACAGGGCCGTTTGCCGGGAGAGTATTACGTGGCGCAAAGCGACGTTGGTTTGCTTTCTCGCTACCTGAGTCTACCCGAAGTTGCCGCAGCCCTTCCTCCAGGGAAGGTTCTTCGCTGGAGCAGTGATACCGCCTCACTGGGCAATCGGACTTATAGGGCTCTCTATGTCCTCGATGCCAAACCGATAATTACGGGCGAGTTTCTTACCGATGCTAAGCCGAATACCTCGCCGACCGAGGGAAACCTCGTGCAGTTCACCATGAACAACGAGGGCGCACGCCGCTTCCGCGCCGAGACCGGCCGCCACATCAAAGATTACATGGCGATTGTGCTCGACCAGCGAGTCATGGGACAGCCGCCCGTGATTCAGAGCGCGATCGGGGCGAACGGGCAGATCACGATGGGCGGCAAGGATCTGCAAGCCGCGCAGGACCTTGCGCTGGTGCTGCGCGCAGGGTCGTTGCCAGTGCCCCTCAAGGTCGCCGAGGTCAGAAACATCGGCGCCAGCCTGGGGAAGGACTCGATTCACAAGGGAATTACGGCCGGCGTCATCGCAGTCGGATTGGTGATCATCATCATGCTGGGCTACTACCGCTTCTCCGGCGCTCTCGCCATCGCGGGTCTCGCGCTCTACATCCTCTACACTCTGGCCGCACTCGCGGGCTTCAGCGCGGTGCTCACTCTTCCCGGGCTCGCGGGCTTCGTGCTTTCCATCGGTATAGCCGTGGATGCCAACGTCCTCATTTTCGAGAGAATTCGGGAGGAGATGGCTCACGGAAAGACGGTCCGCACCGCTATCGATGAAGGCTTTCGTCATGCGATGAGCGCCATCGTCGACTCCAACGTTTCGACTGCGCTCACGGCGGCGGTGCTCTACCAGTATGGCACGGGTCCAGTGCGTGGATTCGCTGTAACCCTCCTCGCCGGCATCGCGGCCTCGATGATCACATCGATTTTCGTCGTCCGGACTTTCTACATGATCTGGCTCAACCGCGCGCGCGAAGCCCAGACAACACTGAGCATCTAATGCTGCGAATTCTTCACGACACCAATTACGATTTCATTCGCTGGTGGAAGGTGATGGCGGCGTTGACCATCGCTTTTATCCTGATCGGGGTGGGATCGCTCGCCTACAAGGCGCCGAACTACAGCATTGAATTCACCGGCGGAACGCTCATGCAGCTGGAGTTCACCCAGCCGCCGGACGTGGGCGCCATTCGCTCGACTCTCGACGACGCCGGTATACGCGGGGCGGAGATCCAGCAATTCGGGACAAACCGCGAGTTTACGGTCCGTGCCCAGAACGCGAGCGAAGTCGCTGCACAGTCCAGGGGGGCCGAAAATATCGCGGTGCGCATCGAACAGGTCCTCAAGCAAAAATTTGGAGAAAACAGCCTCAAGGTGGTGAGAACAGAAGCCGTTGGACCCCGGGTGGGGAACGAGCTTCGGAGAGGAGCCGTCATCGCGATCCTTTTATCGTTCCTCATAACGCTCGTCTATCTGTCCATTCGCTTCGAGTGGCGCTTTGCGGCTGCGGCTGTGATCGCCACGAGCCACGACGTGTTCACCACGATCGCGTTCCTCAAACTGATGCACCTCGAGATCTCGCTCACCGTGGTGGCGGGGCTTCTGACTGTGCTCGGATACTCCCTCAACGACACGATTATCATTTTCGATCGCGTTCGTGAGAACCTGCGGAAGGGCCGTAAGGAAACCCTTTACGAAACACTGAACCGGTCGATCAACGAAACGCTGCCCCGCTCGGTTCTTACCCACGCGACCACTTTCGCCGCCACTCTCGCTCTGCTCATCTTCGCCGGGGAAGTGATTCGGCCCTTCGCCTGGGTCATGATCTTCGGTATCGTTACCGGTACGTTCAGCTCGATTTACGTAGCCGCGCCGGTTCTCCTCTGGATCGAACGCAAATGGCCCCGCAAGACCGACGCGCGTCGCCCTTCATCGACAGCCACGCCCACCTCGCGGACCCGGCGTTCGCCGGTGACCGCGACGAGGTAATCGAGCGCGCCCGCGAAGCCGGGGCCGCGGCGATAGTCTGCATCGGCGAGTCTCTGGACGCGGCCACGCTGGCCAGGGATTTGGCGGCGGAAAATCCGGGGTTTGTATTCGCCACGGCAGGGGTTCATCCGCACGACGCAGCCACATTTGATGAAGTCCGCGACATCGCCGCGCTCCGCCGGCTCCTCAGCGATTCCGCGGTCGCGGTGGGTGAATGTGGACTCGACTACCACTACGACAACTCCCCACGGCAGGCACAACGCGCTGCGTTCACCGCGCAGATCGCTCTCGCGAAAGAGTTGGGGAAGCCCATCGTTGTACACACCCGTGATGCCGAAGACGACACGCGGGCGATGATCCGCGATGCACGAAGTGCCGGGGTGACCGGTGTCCTCCATTGCTACACGGGCTCGCACGCTCTCGCTCGGTTTGCGCTCGACGCGGGGTGGTACGTTTCGTTCAGCGGGATTGTCACGTTCAAGAAATGGCTCGACGAGGATTTGCTGCGGCTCGTTCCGTCAGACAAGCTTCTCGTCGAGTCTGATTCTCCGTACCTCTCTCCCGTCCCGTTTCGTGGGAAGCGCAACGAACCTGCGTGGGTACCTTACACCATTCATCGCATCGCCGCGGCGAGGCGTGACGATCCCTCGCGCGTCGGCGCCGCTACCACAGCAAACGCGGCACGAATCTTTGGTCTGGCTTTCGAAGCTGCCTGACGTATAACATTCGGCTTTCACGGCGGCCTACCGTACAGGGAGATTGAATGGCAGTCAAGCAAGTGACCACCGAGCATGCCCCGACGGCGATCGGTCCGTACTCCCAGGGCATCGTAGCGAACGGATTTCTCTTTACCGCTGGTCAGATCGCGCTCGACCCGAAGGCCGGGAAGATTGTCGACGGCGGAATTATCGAGCAGACGGAGCAGGTGATGCAGAACCTCGAGCAGGTTCTTCGCGCGGCCGGAGTGACCTGGGCGGACGTCGTGAAAACCACTGTGTTCCTCCAGGATCTCTCTCACTTTCCCACTGTGAACGAGATTTATGGGAACAGACTAGGCGACGCTCGTCCCGCGCGCTCGACCGTGCAGGTGCCGGCTCTGCCCCGCGGAGCACTGGTCGAAATCGACGCCATCGCGGTCGTTGGCCGGAAATAAGAAAGCGCACGCAATGAGCACATCGAAAACGCGTGACGAGCTCTTTCGCTTGACTGAGTTCGCGCGCTGTGCCGGTTGAGCGTCAAAAATGGGTCCGGGTGACCTATCCCGCGCGCTGGCCGCGCTCCCAGTGAACACCGATCCACGCCTTCTGGTGGGCCGCGAAACGTTCGACGACGCGGGAGTGTTCCGCTTGTCTGACGACCTCGCCCTCGTTCAGACAGTGGATTTCTTTGCCCCCATCGTCGACGATCCGTACGACTTTGGCCAGATCGCGGCTGCGAACGCGCTATCCGACGTTTACGCGATGGGTGGCCAGCCTCTGACGGCGCTCAACATCGTCGCGTTTCCGAAGGGAGAGCTTCCGCTGGAAGTGCTGAGCGAAATTCTTCGAGGTGGCCAGGAAAAAGTCCACGAGGCTTCCGCGCTCCTAGTCGGTGGCCACACCATCATCGATACCGAGCTCAAATACGGCCTATCGGTCACAGGGCGGGCTCACCCGGAGTTTCTGCTAACGAACGCAGGCGCAAAACCTGGCGACCAGCTCATCCTCACCAAACCAATCGGCAACGGAATTCTTGCTACCGCCGCGAAGCGCGGACAACTCTCGGTCCAAGCGCAGCAACCCATGCTGGACGCGATGAAGCTGCTCAATGGTTCGGCAAGTCGTGCCGCACTCGCCGTCGGCTGCCGCTGCGCGACCGACATCACCGGCTTCGGATTGCTTGGTCACGCGTCCCACATCGCGCGCGCCAGCAAGGTGACGCTTCGTCTATCCCTTTCTTCCATTCCGCTGTTTGCGGGGGTACACGACGCCGTCAAGGCCGGCGCGGTTCCGGACGGCTCGAAGCGCAACGCAGAATATCTCGCGCCCCTCGTGAGCTGGGGATCGACACCGGAGGGGGACCGCGTAATTCTCTGCGATCCGCAGACTTCCGGAGGCCTCCTCTTGTGCGTGCACCCGTCGCGCACCGCCGACTATCTTTCACGCGTTGATGGAGCGGTTGTGATTGGCGAGGTACTCGAACGGGGAGAAGTTGCGATCGAAGTGCATTGAAGAATTTGGGGGTGGATGGGGCCTGGTGGCTTCCGTGATCTTCAAAATCACTGTGACCCTGCGTCGCAGGGTCGGGTGGGTTCGATTCCCACACTCTCCCGCCTTACTGCTCCTCGCGATCCAGATCTTGGTCCTTTCCCCGCGCTTGGCCTTGACGCAGCAGCGGGACAGCACGCGCGCCGGTGTTCGTGTGAATACGCCGGCCCCGGCGCAGCCGGCACTGGTCGACACTACTCCGAAGCCACCGATGACCCCCCGCCGTGCGTTCTTGACGTCGCTGTTGCTGCCTGGATATGCGCAGACGGTTTTCGGGCGTCAGAAGGCCGCGATGATCTTCACGATCGTAGAGGTTGGATCGATTGGTATGGCCCGCAAAGCTGCTCAGGATCTTTCTGAAGCAAAGGCGTTGCCCCGCGACAGCGTCGTTGCCACTTACAAAATCGATCCGAACACGGGTCTTGCCATCATCGATCCCAAAACGGGATTGCCAACACCAGCCACTTATATCGCGAGCCGCTTCACGCCAGATCGGATCAAAGCCAGACGTACGCACTACGAGGATTGGATCGCGGCAATCGTTTTCAACCACCTTTTTTCAGGTGCCGATGCTTACGTGGCGGCGAACCTCTGGGATTTCCGCACGAACGTTGGAGTCGCGTCAACAGCGACCTCGACCACTGTCTACGCTACGATCAGGCTAAGGTGAGCACATCAGCGCCAATCGGTGTCTTCGATTCCGGCATGGGCGGACTTACCGTCGTTGCCGAGATGATACGGCAGCTGCCCAACGAGAGCATCATCTATTTCGGTGATACCGCCCGTGTGCCTTATGGTCCGAAATCACCCGACACGGTCCTTCGCTACAGCCGGGAGATCACCTCCTTCCTGAAAAAGGAGGGCGTGAAAGCGCTCGTCGTCGCGTGCAACACCGCTACCGCACACGCCCTGCCCGCTCTGAAGGAAGAATTCGACTTGCCGATCGTAGGTGTGATCGAGCCTGGCGCGAGAGCCGCCGCAGCCGCGACAAAAACTAAACGGATCGGAGTTATCGGAACGGCGGGAACGATCAAATCCCGCGCTTACGAGAAAGAAATCAGGAAAATAATCCCCGAGGTCGAGGTAACCGCACAGGCCTGCGCCCTGTTCGTTCCGCTGGTGGAGGAAGGGTGGCTCGATACAGAACCCACGCGCGCGATCGCCCGCAATTACCTGGCGCCAATTGCGTCTGCCGAAGTGGACACGCTCGTGCTCGGCTGCACCCATTACCCACTGCTCAAGACCGTTATCGGGAACGTTGTGGGACGCGAAGTGCGATTGATCGACAGCGCTTATGAAACGGCTCGCGAAATTGGGGAAGTATTACAATCAAATCGTCTCGAAAACCCAAGGCCAAACGAGGCGCGCTACAGATTCATAGCTTCCGACGCGCCGGATACCTTCCTGGCGCTTGGTCAGCGCTTTCTTGGCTCAGCGATCGATCGAATTGAGGCATTTACCCTTGGTTGACCCGTCCCACTCGAGGAGCTCGACCGCTTCATCGGTCAACCGCAGGTAAGTGGGCGCATCCAGCCAGGATCCTGCGTTCGCGAATACTCCGCTGCTGTCCATCTTCTCCAGAGCCGGAACGTGCGAGTGTCCGTAGATGAGGAGATCGAGATCTCGTGATTTGTCCAATTCGTGTTTGGCGTAGTTACGCAGACCACGGCCGGCGTCTCGCGCCCTGTAGGTGCGACTTGCATTCGAGCTCCCCTGGGCCAGCCTGCTCGCCCAGTCGGGGTGAAGAAGCCGGAACGCCTTGATCGCCAGTGGGTGACGCATGACGGGGCGAATCATCCGATAGCCGCGATCTTCACGGTCACGCAATCCATCGCCGTGCTCGATGCGCACGTTCCATCCTGCGATGTTGCCCTGCCATGGGCCGACGACGTAGGTGACGCCGACATCTTCTCGGAGTATTTCACCGCCCCAGCAATCGTGGTTTCCGGCCACCCACAGGATTTCGATTCCGGCGTCCTTCAGCTCGGCCAGCGCGGCCAGCGCGCGGAAACTCCGGCGCGGAATCACGGTCTTCCACTCGAACCAGAAATCAAAGAGGTCGCCGTTAATCACCAGCGATCTCGCATCGCCAGTCAAGCCGCGTAGGAACGAGACGAACGAGCGCTCGATCGACGCGCTTGCAACACCTAGATGCGCATCCGAAACGATGTAGCACGGCGGTTTGAGCACGGCTCAAGTTAGTGCA
Source organism: Gemmatimonadaceae bacterium (assembly GCA_046262755.1). Taxonomy (GTDB): domain Bacteria; phylum Gemmatimonadota; class Gemmatimonadetes; order Gemmatimonadales; family Gemmatimonadaceae; genus UBA4720. The sequence goes on from JBHEME010000005.1 coordinate 177,026, forward strand.
GCGTGTCAGTCTTTACAAAACAACCTGGTCGACGCATTTTCGCTTTTCCTCCTGACATGACTCGAGAAGCAAAAAGTCGGACGGCTCACGCCGTGGAGTTCCGGGTTCGTTACGCCGAGACCGACCAGATGCAGGTGGTCTATCACTCCAATTATCTCGTCTGGTGCGAAATCGGCCGCACTGAGTTCATCCGCGCGCTGGGCACTCCTTACGCCGAGCTGGAACGGCAGAACGTAACGCTGGCCGTTGTCGAAGCCTCTCTGAGATTTCACGCCCCCGCGCGGTACGACAACATGATCCGTGTCACCACCACGATCGCGGAAGTAAGATCTCGCACGCTTACATTCGAGTACCTTATCACGAACGCTGAAACCGGCGAGCGCTTCGTGTCCGCATCGACCAAGCTGGCATCCTTAACGAAAGATTCCCGTCTCACCGCTATCCCTGACAGCCTGCGCATCGTGCTTCAAAATGCAGTTTCGTAAGCTCGCCTTTTTAGCCGCCGCCGGTTTTCTGACGGCTACTGCACGCGCGCCCGCTCAGCGAATGCCAGCTAAGGTTGGTGCCAACAAAGTCGCGCTGTACTCACGTCTGCTGGCCATGACGGATGCGCGCACCTTGGATATGCCGCTGGTAGATCGCGCGCTGGCGAATGAGTGGCGGCCCCTCCGTGCGGCTGCCGCATTAGCTATCGGACAAGTCGGACCCGAGCGCGGAGCAGCGGGTGCTGGTCGTCTGCGACTGCTTCTTACGGATCGCGATAACACAGTCGCGGCGAATGCTGCCTATGCACTCGGCTTACTACGGGACACCGCCTCGATTCCCCCGCTGGTTTCAGCGCTGTCGGCCGGCCGCGAGGTGGCGCGGGAAGCTGCGTGGGCCCTCGGAGAAATCGGCGCACCAGCGCGGGCGGGAATCACCAAAGGATTATCGGAACGGCACACGGTCGATGTGTCGATTCAGCTGCTGCTTGCCGCCGCTAAGCTTCGACCTGTTCCACTGAGCGATATCGAGCCGTTGCTGCGCGAGAGGCATCCGTCGGTGGTATGGGCTGCCGCTTACGCGATCGCCCGAACACGCGCGCCGGGCGGCGTCAGAGATCTAATTGCCCTCGAAGGCTCGCCCGTGCTCCGGGCGCGCCGGCAGGACCTCAACCCACCTACTCAGCCGTCTGGTCCGTATCTGGATCCGTCGGGTGGCATCGCCAGAACGAAAGCGGAGATCGCTCGCGGCCTCGCGAAGTCCGCCGCCGGCGATTCGCTCGGGGCTCCGGCGTTCGCTGTTCTGGGAAGACTTGTCAGTGATGCCGATCCCCACGTGCGAATCAATGCGGTGAGATCTCTCGCGACGTATGGCCCTCCTGCGAGGGCTTCTTTGATCAATGCAACTCGCGACCCCGATCCCAACGTCAGAATTGCCGCGGCGCAGTCTTTCGGCACCGTGCTGACAAAGGATTCGAAGGAGTTTTCAGCGCTTTGGACTGCCGACACGTCTCTGGTCTATCGCGCAGCTCTTTTGGCGTCTGTCGCAAGAGCAGGCGTTCGACCACCCGAATTGGTTCAGTGGATGAGCAACTCCGACTGGCGCTATCGAGCCGCAGTGGCGAGTGCAGACGGTGACACACTCGACCGCCAGTTCGCCCTGGCGCATACGCTACCCCTCCTCCGGGACCCGGACGCGCGCGTGCGAGAAGCTGCTTACGCTTCGATTGCCCCGCCGCGGGGAATGATGCTGGAAGACAGCGTCCACTCCATTCTCATCGCCGGTCTGGGTGATCAGGATTTCTACGTTCGGACCACCGTCCTCGACGTATTGGCTGACCGACCGTCGGTGTCTGATCTCGGTGCTGTGCTCAATAGCTACTCCGCGGCCGCGCGCGACTCCGCGAATGATGCCCGTTTGGCCGCGATCCAATACGTAAGTGCGTTGTGGAAGAAAGACAGCACGGCCATCGATCCGACTTTGCGAGCCCGCCTCGAGGGCATGCGAGTTCCTGCTGATCCCCTCGAGCGCGCCGGCGGGAAGGGCATCTCAATCTGGAAAAGCTGGGGAGCGGTCAATTCTTCTCCCAGACTGCTAGCCTGGTACGAAGAGGTCGTTCGCGCGACGGTGTTGCCCATCAGTGCCGGAAAAACTGTCACTGCAACCATTCAGACCATTCGCGGACCTATTCGTCTCGAGCTATTCGGAGCCGACGCTCCAATCACTGTTTGGAATTTTCTTTCACTTGCGCGCTCCGGGTACTATCGGAACACCCGCTTCCACAGAGTGGTACCCAACTTCGTGGCTCAGGACGGTGATCCTCGGGACGACGGAAACGGGGGCCCCGGCTACGCGATTAGGGACGAGATGAATAGACGACGCTATGAGCGTGGTGCGCTCGGCATGGCACTATCAGGTCCGGATACCGGCGGGAGTCAGTACTTCATCACACATTCACCGCAACCGCACTTGGATGGACACTATACGGTTTTTGGGCGTGTGATTCGGGGATACGATGTGCTCGACAGAATAGTCCAGGGTGATTTAATAACCCGCATCGATCCAAAATGAAGAGAATCCATTTTCTCGTGGCCGCAGCGGGTGTCGCGTGCGCGCCCGCTGCCCGGCCACTGCCAGGGGTTCTGGCTCCGGATCGTTCTCTACCAGCGCTGGCACTTCCGCCCGGACACCGACACATCGTCTTCAAATGGGAGTACGAGGAAGGCGAGATGGCGGCTCGCGGCGACGGCTCCGTACGCCTCGCCGCGCCGGATAGCGCGCGACTGGATTTTTTCCTCGGCGGTGGTTTGGGAGCGGGTGCCGCCGTGCTTATCGGTGACAGCCTCCGCGCGCCCCACCTTGACCTGGTCCGGCGCTACATACCGCCAGCACCAATGATGTGGGCTGTTCTGGGAAGACTCGCGATTCCTCCACTGCCAGACACGATCGTCAAGCTCGATGGGGATGTACTTCGCGCCGATGTGGGCAGGCCCCTCCAATGGAGGATCGCAGCGCGCGGCGATACACTCCTTGCACTCGACCACGTCTCGAACGGAAAGCTGATCGAAAGGCTGAGTCGTGGAGCAGACGGCACTTTCACTTTTGAAGCCCCGGCGGCGCGTCGCAAGCTTCGGCTCACCGTACTTCGCGAGCAAACTGGATCTTTCGATGCGTCGATTTGGAGCTTATAGTCTTGTCCTGTTAGCTCAGATAAGCTGCATCCCGTACGGCTTTACCGGCGGCGGGCTGCCTTCTCACATCAGGACTGTTGCCATCGTTCCTTTCGAGAACCAGACGGCGACCCCGGAGCTTCCACGTCAGCTGTCCGACGCGTTGCGAGAGCGTCTCCACGACAGGCTTGGATTGCGCGACGCCTCCGAAGCGAAAGCCTCAGCAATCGTGCGCGGGACTATCCAACGATACGAAACGGACATTCCGATTGGTTTCAGTGCGAATAATCGGCAAACCACGAGCGCGAGCCGGCTACTTCAGCTCGTGGTCGATGTCGAGATGATCGATCAAGTGACTGGCAAAACTTTGTGGCAGCGGAAGGGTCTCCTCGCCGAGGGGCAGTACGAGGAACGCGGCGAGCCTGAAGGCAGGCGACAAGCGATTCGGCGCATCGTTGATGATGTCATACAGGGAGCGCAATCCCAGTGGTGAACCGGCGGGGGGCGAGCCGTCTTGGCTGTTTGCTCCCGCTGCTGATTCTGGCCGTGGCTGCCTACTTCGCCGTTGACTTCGGGGAAGCATACTTTCGGTACTATCAGTTCAAGGACGCAATAGGTCAGGAGGCGCGCTTTTCGACCACGCGAACCGATGATCAGATCACCGCCCATCTGTCTGCGCTCGCGGACTCACTCGGGTTACCCCCCGAGGCCGAAGTCATTACAATCTCCCGTGGGCCGAGCACTATTACCATCTCGACAGACTATGACGAGGTCATCAAGCTTCCCCTGAAGAAGGAGCAGGTGATTCATTTTCATCCCCTCGGTGTGAGCCGACTCTGAACCCACGTCCGCCAGAAAAGAAGATCGCCAGCTGGGATGAAGCAAAGGCATGGATGGCCGGCAGAAAGGACAGGATCGCTTTTACCAACGGAGTGTTCGACCTGCTCCATCCGGGACACATCGATATACTCTGTGCCGCGCGCGCCAACGGCGACGCGCTGGTTGTTGGCCTCAACAGTGATGACTCGGTGCGACGGCTCAAAGGAACTTCTCGTCCGGTGCGAACTGCCGCGGAACGAGCATACGTTCTGGCCGCTCTCGAATGTGTCGACCTCGTGGTAATTTTCCCGGAAGACACTCCTCTCGAGTTGGTCAAGGCCCTGCAGCCTCACGTGATCGTCAAGGGCGGCGACTATTCGGAGGAAACGATCGTGGGAGCACGAGAAGTGAGGTCCTGGGGCGGGAACGTCGTCGTTGTTCCACTGACGCCCGGCCAATCCACCACCGCGATCATTCAAAAGCTCGGTGAAACCCACTAAAACGAAACGAACCGGCCGAGCACCAACTGAGCTGCGTCAAATCGTAATCGAGCGCGGCGTCGCACCATACGCGGAAGGCAGCTGCGTTATTTCGTTCGGCGCGACCCGGGTGCTGTGCACCGCTTCAGTGGAAGAAGGGGTACCCGGGTGGAAACGCGGCAGTGGTGAGGGATGGCTCACAGCGGAGTATGCGATGTTGCCTCGTGCCACTCGAACACGCACAACGCGCGAGCGGGCGCAGCTCGGCGGAAGAACCCAGGAGATTCAGCGCCTTATCGGACGTAGCGTCCGTGCGATGCTGGACGATTTCAAATTTGGCGAGTTCACGCTCAAACTTGATTGCGATGTGCTGGTGGCCGATGGCGGCACCCGCACGGCGGCCATCACCGGAGCGTCCGTCGCGATCGTCGATGCGTTCGACTGGATGGTGACGAATGGAATGTTGGGCCAGAGTCCGATCAAGCGTCGTGTCGCTGCCGTCAGCGTCGGCATTATCGACGGCGAAGCAAGACTGGATCTCGACTACGAAGAGGATGTGCGCGCCGAGGTGGACATGAACGTAGTCATGAGCAGCGAGGGGAGATTCGTGGAGGTGCAGGGTACCGGCGAGCACGGCACTTTCGATCGCGCTCAACTCGATGCGTTGATCGAGCTAGCGGTCTCGGGTATTCACTCACTCGACGCTGCGCAACAGCAGGCCCTATCGGGGTGATTGGACGTTTTCTGCTTGCCACGCGCAGCGCCGGCAAGTTGGCCGAGCTCAATCAGATCTTTCCGGATTTTGGCCTTGCCGTGGTCGACCTTACGACCCTCGGTATTCCCGAGACCTCCGCAGAAGATTCCCTGGAATCATTCGAGACTTTCGAAGAAAACGCGCTGGCCAAGGCCCGCTACTTCTTCGAGCGTTCAGGGGGAATGCCCACCTTTGCCGACGATTCCGGGCTTTGCGTCAACGTGCTTGGAGGGCAACCGGGCGTATACAGCAAGCGATGGTCGGGTCGGACTGATCTCAAAGGAGTTGCGCTCGATCTCGCCAACAACGAGAGGCTTGTTGCCCGCATGAACGAGGCGAATGGCTGGGATGCGTTTCGGGCAAATGATGCTGCGAGGTACGTGTGCGTTGCGGCGTTCAAGGATTCACTTGGTGAGAACCTGCGGCGCGGCGAGGTAGAAGGCCGGGTGATCCCCGTTCCACGCGGCACCGGTGGCTTCGGCTACGATCCCTACTTCGAAGCGCCTGACCTTGGCGGAACCTTCGCCGAAGCTAGCATGAAAAACACGGCAAAGGTGAGCCACCGTGCTCGCGCGTTCCGTGCGCTGCTGATCGCGTTGCGCGAGGAAGGCCGCATATAGTAACTTGCGCACGCTTCGGGGCGTAGCGTAGCCCGGTATCGCGCCTGCTTTGGGAGCAGGAGGTCCCCGGTTCAAATCCGGGCGCCCCGACTTTAGATAAGCGAAAGCCCGACACGCATTTAGCTCGGTCGGGCTTTTCTTCTGATGCGGATCAGAATCGGTCTTAGAATCCCTATAGCATCCCGCCAGATCGGCAAAATTAGTCGAGCGAACAGACGCCGAAAGCGCTATTTTGGTATGTGTGCCCACACAACCTACTAATCGGCGCCTGCGCGATATGCTTGGTAGCCGAATCCGCCGCGTTGCCTGCCGTTGCGAATCACAATGACTACCGCGTTCAAATCGGTACAATCTTCTCGATGCCCGTAGAACCCCCTGAGCAGCATCCGCCGACCGATCCAGCTGGCGAGCTCTTCATCCCGCGAGTGATTGAGTCCGTTGTGACTAGCAGAGCCGTGATGCCACCACCCGAGAAGAGCCGCAAAGAATCCAGTGCGTAAGCAGCTTCTCGTCGTCCCACTTCTCGCAATAGTGGCGTGTGAGTCGTCAGCGGACAAGTATGACCGGCTCAACCGAGAAGTCCTTATTGCGGGGTTGGCGGTGGGTAATGACGAACGGGCCAGCCAACAGGGAAAGCCGGTTTGCCCCGAGCTGTCCGATCTTCCAACCAACCAGTACCTGTCGGCCTGCAATGACAGCGTAGTTGCTCACGCTCGCCGACTAGCACTCGCTCAGCGTGAGATGAACAGCTTCATGCATCGCTGAGCCCACCTTCGAGCCCTCGGGAGTAAAGAAATGAGACTCATTCCGCTAATCGCTTTTGTGGCCCTAGCTAGCCCGATTCGCGACGCCGGAGCGCAAATCCCCCAATCGCGTGATTCGACGATCGCGCAGTTCTCGCACGACCTCGCGAAGTTACAACGTCTTATAGACTCCGTGGGCTACGCTGCTGCGGCAAGCTCGCCCTTACTGATGGAACGCGCCCACGGAATTTCGGTGATGCCGGACTTTGACGCGATAGTCGATCGCTTGATCGGCACGGCGGCCGCCCTCGCAGAGAAATGGAAAAACAATCCATATGTCGGGGTCGAAGGCTTTGAGTTAGAGGTGGCATTTCCGCCGTCGCTCAAGGTGCAGTTTCGCTTTAAAGAAGGCCCTAGCCGGCCGCCAGCTGGCGCTCGCTGAGCGCTGGTTTTGCTCAGGCTCCTCTCTGAAAAAAGACGGCTAGGCCTGGTAGAGGATTCTGATCTAACAGACGCTTCCCGGATTTCGTACGAACGGTAACAGCCCAGCGGAGCATCGTATGAGAAGTTGAAGATCTATTTCAACCGATCGCGCACGCGCTTCGGGTGTGGTGCGCTTGGGCTAACCACTATTCCGCCCCCAGCCGATGGGAACTTGGAACACGACGAGATCTCACGCTCGATGAGCGGAAGGCGAAGTTTTGGCCAAATGGGACTAGACCGGCAGAGTAAGTCGGGTACGTGGCTGGCGAACACTTGCTGCAAGCGGCGATTAACTGGGCGCACCCGCAACCTTTCTCGGCAACTTTAGGCAGGTTACCTTTTCGGGCCCCTGCAGGGAGCCTTGAGCTGGCGGAGATGCTTGAGAACGTCAAGACTCTATTAGAGTCCCGTTACTCGATTGAGCGCGAGCTTGGGCGGGGCGGGA
>JBHEME010000006.1:0-28733 GCA_046262755.1 Gemmatimonadaceae bacterium
GGACTGATCGGCGAGGTGCTGTTCATCAAGGAGAAGGGCGGCGAAGACAAGTCGGGCGGGATGGAAGACCGCGTCACCATCAAGTCGGGCGACACGCGCGTCATCATCGAGCGCGGTCGGATCGCGCGGATCAACCGTCCTGAATCGGCCTCCAACGTTTCGACTGGGTGAGCATTCTCGACATCCGGGTGCTGGGTGACCCGGTTTTGCGCAAGCCGACAAAGCCGGTCAAAGACATCACCGACGAGCTGCGCAAGCTCATCGCCGACATGTTCGAGACGATGTACGCCGCCGAGGGAATCGGCCTCGCCGCTCCACAGGTGGGCCGCACGGAACGCGTCACCGTGGTTGACGTCGAGGGAAAGAAGTTCGTCCTCATCAATCCCGAAGTCGTCTCGACGGCGGGTGTGCGCGAGAAGGCAGAGGAAGGCTGCCTCTCAATTCCGGACATCTACGGCGATGTCGATCGTCCCGCCAACGTGACGATCCGCTTCATTGACGAGAACGGCGAAGAGCGGGAAGAGTCGGCGGCTGAACTACTGGGCCGCTGTTTCCAGCACGAGATCGATCATCTCGACGGCAAGCTCTTCATCGACTACCTGAGTCCGCTCAAGCGGCGGGCGGCGCTGTCGAAATGGGAGAAGGAGAAGGAGGCATACCCTGGCTTTATCAGAAAAGTGAAGGCCGAGCAGCCAGGTCAGCACCATCACGAAACGGAGATGTAGTGCGGGTTGTGTTTTGGGGAACGCCGCAGTTCGCGGCGCCGCCGTTGCGCGCACTGATCGGTGAGGGGTTCGAGGTCGTCGGCGTCGTAACTCAGCCCGACAAGCCACAGGGCAGATCCCGCGAGATCATTCCGTCGGCGATAAAACAGATCGCGACCGAGGAAGGGATTGAGCTCTTTCAGCCGAAAAACGCGCGGGGGCCGGAGCTGTACGAAGAGCTGAGGGCGATCGAGCCGGACATCTCGGTGGTCGTTGCGTACGGACACATCCTGCCCCATAAAGTCATCGACATCCCCAGGAAAGGAACACTCAATATCCACGCGTCCCTGCTGCCGGCGCTGCGTGGCGCTGCCCCGATCCAAGGGGCGATCCGGCAGGGGCTGAGCGAGACGGGGGTAACGATCATGCGCGTCGTGCCGGCGCTCGATGCCGGTCCCATAATTCTGCAGGCGGCGACCCCTGTCGCTGAGGACGAGACGTACGGTGAGCTGCAGGAGCGGTTGTCGGAGCTCGGAGCGCTGGCATTGATCGAAGCGCTGGCGCTCATCTCGATTGGCGCGGCGAAGGAAACGGTCCAGGACGAATCGCGTGCGACGTTCGCGCCAAAGGTGAATCGCGAGACATCGCGCATCAACTGGAAGGAGCCGGCGGTGGAAGTTTCGCGTCTCATCCGGGCATCGGATCCGAAACCTGGCGCTTACACGACGACACCCAAGGGCGACGTGAAGATGTTCGGTCCGCGCGTAATGGACGGCATCCACGGCAAGCCCGGCGAAGTCCTCAAAACGACCGGCGAGCTGGTTGTCGCTTGCGGGGTGGACGCGGTTTCGATCAGCGAGGTCCAGCCGTCGGGAAAGAAGCGAATGTCGTCCAACGAATGGATGCGCGGCCGCCACACTGCTGTCGGCGAAGTGTACGGCTTGTGACAGCGTCACCGCCGGTGAAGACGCCGCTGGAAAATCTTCCGTGCGTCCACGCCGTAACCACCGACGAGATCATGCTCCGGCCGGGCTTTCTCCGCAAAGCGCTGGCGATCATGCGCGTTCTCGGCGACAAGGGCGCGATTCACGTCCGATCGCAGCTGCTCGATACACCGACGTTGTATTCGATAACGCTCGCTCTGCTCGAGGTACACGAGCAGACGAGGTGCTGGTGCATCGTCAACGATCGGGTCGACATCGCGCTCGCCTGCGGGGTGCAGGGGGTTCAGCTCACGCACAAGTCGATCGCCGTGCGGGACGTGCAAGTGATCGCGCCGGAGCTCCGTATCGGCGCCAGCGTCCACTCTCCGGACGAAGCGCGCGACGCCGAGAAGGCAGGAGCGGATTGGTGTGTCGCGGGACACGTCTTCGAGACACCCTCGCATCCCAGCGAGCCGCGCAGGGAAAGCAGCTTCATCAACGAAGTCGTAGCGGCGGTCAGCTTTCCGGTTATCGCCATCGGGGGCATTCGGCCGGAGCACGTTCGTGCCCTGGTGCACAAGGGCGCCCACGGCGTCGCCGCCATCCGAGGAATCTGGAACGACGAGAATTCCGAACTAGCCGCCAGCCGCTATCTTTCACAGGTATGACCGGGACAGCAGTACAAGGCGAGGAAATGACTCTGTTGGTGAACGGAGCCGAGCGTCATGTCGCGGCCGGTTCGACGCTGGCGGATCTTCTGGCGGTGCTGGAAATCGATCCGCGCGTCGTGGTGGTCGAGCACAACGGTGTCATCATGCGCGATCGCTCGTCGTTCGCGACGCTCAAACTCGGCACTGATGACACGCTCGAGATCGTTCACTTTGTGGGTGGTGGATAATGGCGCACGCTGATCTGCTCACGAGCGAGCCGGTCACGCATCCTGATCCGCAGCCGTTCGTGATCGCGGGTCGCGAGTTTCGCTCGCGTCTAATGGTTGGCACGGGCAAGTACGCGTCGAACGCGCAGATGATCGACGCCATCGAAGCTTCGGGGGCGGAGGTCGTGACCGTCGCCGTGCGTCGCGTCGATCTGGATCGCAGCAAGGACGAGGCGATTCTTCATCATCTGGATCCCGACCATTTCTTCCTGCTCGCCAACACCGCCGGCTGCTACACCGCCGCGGACGCTATTCGGTACGCACGTCTGGCGCGCGCAGCGGGCTTCAACGAATGGGTGAAGCTGGAAGTGATTGGCGATCAGCAGACGCTACTTCCCGACACAGCCGGCCTTCTCGAGGCTACAAGGTTCCTGGTGGACGACGGGTTCAAGGTCCTTGCCTACACCAACGACGATCTTATTACGGCGCTGAAGCTGGAGCAGCTGGGTGCTGTGGCGGTTATGCCGCTTGCTTCACCGATCGGGTCGGGACTCGGCATGCTCAATCCTTACGCGATCCGCACCATCAAGCAGCGTCTTACGGTCCCAGTGATCGTGGACGCTGGTGTTGGTACCGCATCTGATGCGTGCATCGTTATGGAGCAGGGCGTCGATGGGATTCTCATGAACACCGGTATTGCGGCAGCGCAGGATCCGGTGCGCATGGCGAGTGCGATGCGCGGCGCCGTCGAAGCGGGGCGTCAGGCGTATCTCGCCGGCAGGATGCCGCGTCGTGAAGTTGCTGTCCCCTCGTCACCGACAAGCGGCATGCTGGGATCATGACGGCGCTCACCGTTGCGTCGACTGCGGCAGTAACGGCCGCGCGCGCCGTGGCAGCCGAGATCTGCGTCGATCTGCGTCGGGGAGAATTCCTCGACCAGTCGTTCGACCGTCGCATCGCTCCGCTGGACGCACGTGATCGTCGCTGGACCCGCGAGCTGGTGTACGGGATGCTGCGTCACCGCGGCTGGATCGACGCGATCCTCGCGGATCGCGTGCGCGGCGGGCTCGTGCGTCTCGATCCCGATGTCATCGATCTCCTGCGCCTTGGCGTCTATCAGCTGACCAAAATGGGAAGTGTACCGGCGTACGCAGCGATTGCGCAGACGGTGGAGCTGGCAAAGCGGCGACACGGACTGGGCGCCAGCAAGCTGGTGAACGCGGTGCTGCGCCGCGCGGATCGAGAGCGGGACGAGCTCAACCTTCCTCCGACGAGCGACACGGCCGATGCGCTCGCCCTCAAGTACTCGCATCCCCGGTGGCTGGTCGCGCGCTGGATCGAGCGCTGGGGCGAGCAGGAGACGGAACAACTTCTCACCCTCAACAACGCTGAAGCCCCTATCGTCATCCGCCCTTACGGCATCGTGCGTGAGCAGCTGGAAGCGATGATGGAAGAAGCCGGCGTGCACGTCGCGGAATCGCCTCACCTTCCCGACAGCATCGCGATCTCCGGCGGTATCACCCTCACCGAGCTCGGTGCATTCAAGAAGGGATTGTTTTTCGTGCAGGATCCGGCGGCGACGCTGGTCACCGAGTACGCGGCGATACATACGGGCGCGACCGTCGCGGACCTTTGCGCAGCGCCGGGCGGAAAAGCGCTGGAGCTGTCCCGTCACGCCAATGCCGTATACGCGGGCGACAAGTCCATCGGAAGACTGCAACGACTGCTCGCCAACCAGCGACGTCTGGAGACGACTAACATCCATGCCTTCGTCGCCGACGCGCGTCATCCGGCCATTCGCCCCGTGGACGCGGTTTTGATCGACGTCCCCTGCACCGGAACCGGCACTTTCCGACGCCACCCGGACGCCCGGTGGAGACTCAAGATCTCCGACTTCGCGGTGATGGCGGCGCTGCAGAAAACGATCATCCGATCGGCCGCCGAGGTGGTAAAGCCGGGTGGTCTCATGATCTACAGCACGTGCTCGCTCGAGCGTGAGGAGAACGACGATCAGGTCACATCGTTCCTCGCCGACAATCTGAACTGGATCCTCGAGCCGCCACCGGAAGGCTCGATCTCGCCGGATCTGCTCGATCGAGGCAAGCTGCGCGTCCTGCCGCAACGACACAACACAGACGGCGCTTTCGCGGCGCGACTGAGGAGAGTGAGCTAGGTGAACTGGCGCGCGCTTCCGCGGCGTGCGTTTCCATATCTGATCGCAGCGGTGGGAGGATTTCTCATTTCCTACGTTGCGATCTTTCTCTTTGCTTTCCCCGCGGAAGTACTCCCCGACGAGGGAATTCTTCCGAATGTCGTGGGCAAGACCTACGAGGACGCCGCGGGGATTCTGCAGAAAGCAGGTTTTTCTGCGCAGCAAGGTGAGTCGCGCTACCACAAATCGATCGCCGCCAACATCGTACTCCAGGAAGATCCGCCCGCAGGGAGCCGGCAGAAGCGCGGGACGAACGTCGTTCTCGCGCTGAGCGCCGGACAGCGCAGCGCTGAAGTTCCCGTCACCGCGAACATGTCGCAGCAACAGGCGCGCATCGCGATCGAGAACACCGGGCTGACGCTGGGCAATGTGTCGGAGCAGCTGGCGGACCAACCGCGGGGCCTCGTCATCGCCACTTCTCCGCCGGCGGGAACGCGGATGGATCTTCCCGGCTCCGTCGACATCGTGTTGAGCAAAGGGCCGGCGACCGTGCAGGTGCCCGACCTTTACGGACGCAGTGTCGGAGAGGCGCGATCGATGGTGGAGCAACTCGGACTGCGCATCGCCGGACTCTCACGCGATACCAGCTCGCTGCAGCCGGAGAACACCGTGATAAGACAGTTTCCTCCTGCCGGACAAAGCGTTTCCGCCGGCGCACCAGTGAGTCTCACCGTCTCGCATTTCCCTCCGCCGCCACGGATTCAAATCGACACTGGCCTCGGCGTCCCGCCGCCACCGCCGCCTCCGCCCGTCACTCCGTGAGCGTCAGGATTGCTCCGTCGATTCTCAGCGCGGATCTTTCCAGATTAGGCGATGAGATCGCAATGCTGGAGGCGGGAGGCGCCGACTGGATTCACGTCGACGTTATGGACGGGCGCTTCGTTCCGAATCTCACTTTCGGCGCCAAAGTCATCGAGTCGGTGCGCAAGCTGACCCGACTCTCTGTTGATGTCCATCTGATGGTCGTCGAGCCGGAGAATTATTTCGACAGCTTCGCCGCCGCCGGCGCCAACGGAATGTCGATACATACCGAAGTGTCGCCGCATCTCCAACGGCAGCTCGATCGCATTCGCGAGCTCGGCTGCCGAGCGGGCGCGGTAGTCAATCCCGCCACGCCGCTCAGCGCGGTGAGTGAAGTAATTGCCGATCTCGATCTTCTCCTGGTGATGACCGTCAACCCCGGCTTCGGCGGACAGAAATTCATCGAAGGATCGCTCGACAAAGTTCGGCGCGCGCGCGAGCTGCTCACGAACAGCCGCAGCGCCGCGTTTCTCGAGGTCGACGGCGGGATCGACCGCGACACCATCAGATCGGTGTGGGAAGCGGGCGCGGATACCTTCGTGGCTGGACACGCGATCTTCGCCGCGAAGAATCCAAAGGCTGAAATCGGAGAGCTGCGCTCCCGCTGCACCACGCGCGTATGACCGCGCGCAAACAGTTAGCCGTCGGTCTTGTAGTGCTGGCAGTGACGATCGTCATCGCCTATGGCGCCACCCACTATTTGCGCAAGGAGTTATTTCCGATCGAGTTGGGCAGCACTGCGCCCGATTTCACGGCGTATACGCTCGATTCAGTTCCGCGCGAAAAACGTCTCGCCGATTATCACGGTCAAGTCGTGATGATCAATGTCTGGGCAACGTGGTGCCTGCCCTGCCGGGTAGAAATGCCGAGCATCGAGGCACTGCAAAAAGCGTATGGTCCAAAGGGACTCAAGATTCTGGCTGTCAGCATCGACGATCCCGGGACGGAACCGGCCATCCGTGCATTCGTCAAGCAGTACGGGCTCACTTTCGAGGTTCTGCACGACCCAAAGGCAAAGATCTCCGAGCTTTACGACATCAGCGGATATCCCGAGACTTTCATCCTCGGCCGCGATGGTGTAATTCGCAAGAAGCTCATGACCGCAACCGACTGGAATTCGCCCGCCGCTCGCGCACTGGTCGACCGGCTTCTAACTGAGCGGACCGGCTGAGTGACCCGGATTCTCGGAATAGAAACGTCTTGCGACGAGACTTCTGCTGCGGTCCTCGAGGGCACCGGTGACGAGGTAGCACAGAAGTCGCTCGTGATTCTCTCGCAGGACATCCATCGCGTGTTCGGCGGAGTGGTCCCGGAGATTGCGTCCCGGGCGCATCTCACAAGCATCGTACCGGTGGTCAACCGCGCCCTCGACGAAGCCGGCGGGACGCTCGACGACATTGACGCAGTAGCTGTCACCAATACCCCTGGTCTCGTCGGTGCGCTACTCGTCGGAGTGAGCTACGGAAAGGCGCTCGCTTTCTCGCGCGATATCCCCCTCCTCGGGGTCCACCATATGGAGGGGCATCTGTTCGCGGCGGCGTTGGAGCATCGCGATGCAGTCCCGCCTTTCACGGCACTTCTCGTATCCGGGGGTCACACACTTCTCCTCGATGTCGAGAGCTGGGGTCGTTATCGACTGCTCGGAGCCACCCGCGACGACGCCGCCGGCGAAGCATTTGACAAAGTCGCGAAGCTGCTCGGTCTTCCGTACCCTGGTGGCCGCTACATCGAGCAACTTGCGCAGACAGGTAACTCGAAGCGATACCAGTTCGCGCGGCCGATGCTGCGCAAGAAAGCACTACCGAGCGACGATGACTACTACGCATTCTCCTTCAGTGGATTGAAGACGGCCGTGCTCAACGCGGTCCGCGGGGCGAAGGACATCGAAGCAGAGAAAGCCGACATCGCCCGCGGCTTCCAGGATTCGATGATCGACACGCTCGTGGAGAAGACCTCTCGCGCCGCCAGCGGGTATTCGCGCCAGCGCGTCGTTCTCGGCGGTGGCGTCGCCTGCAACAACACTCTGGCCAGCGCCATGCGGGCGCGTCTCGACAGGGACAGTGTGACAGTATTTACCCCGAGTCCGCGTCTCGCGACGGACAACGCCGCGATGATCGCCCGCGCGGGATTCTTCCGTTACGAGCGCGGTGAGCGATCGGGCCTGGACTTGAACGCCTACGCCAGCAGCCCTATCCCGGGACTCGTCGCAGCCTAGATTTCACGACAATGTCAAAGATTTTCGCCTCGATCGTTCATCAGCCGCTCTCGTACGACCTCGGACCACTGCAGCTCACCGGATTCGGGCTGGCAGTGCTGATGGCGTTTGTCATCGCGCAGATCATCGCGCAGCGCGAGCTCGCGCGCCGCGGACACGATCCCGAGCCAATGGGTGACCTCGTTTTCGCAGCCGTGATCGGCGGACTTCTTGGGGGCAAGATTTACTATGCCATTCTGATGCACGAGATGTCGGCGCTGACGAGCAGAGCTGGTTTCGTGTTCTGGGGTGGGCTGCTGGGTGGGATACTAGCTGTCTGGCTGGTGATTCGGAAAAAACATCTCAGCTTCACTCGCATCAGCGACGTCGGAGGAATCGGGGTGGCGGCCGCCTATTCGCTCGGACGTACTGGATGCTGGGCCGTCGGCGACGATTATGGACGTCCGTGGAACGGGCCGTGGGCGGTGAGTTTCCCGAACGGAGCACCGCCATCTACGGTTGCTAATATGACCGAGCTCTTTGGCATCCCCGCACCAGCCGGTTCCGCGCCGAATCAGGTTCTCTCGGTTCATCCCACCCAGCTCTACGAAGTCACGCTGGGCTTCGTGATGTTTCTCATCCTGTGGCGATACCGCAATCACAAGCACGCGGAAGGTTGGCTGTTTGGGCTGTATTGCGTCCTCGCCGGGATCGAGCGGTTCGTCATCGAGTTCGTGCGCGCCAAGGACGACCGTTTCTTCTTCGGCACTTTTACCATGGCGCAGTTCATCGCGGTCCTCTTTGCAATCGGTGGCGCAATTTGGATGTACGTGCGTCGGAATCCGGGGCCGGACGCGCCCGGCATCTACTCCCTGCCGCTGGCTGCCTAGTACGTTTCGCAAGATCCGGTTCAACTCGGCAGCACTGGTCGAGTCGGCGCGGATTGGCGCTGACTCGCTGCGTACGAATCCTACCCGAACCACGCTTGCGACGACGGGAGTGATCATCGGCGTCGCAGCTCTGGTCGCTGCTTTTTCAATCACGGACGGGGTGGATCTGTGGGCGCGCGCACTCATTGCGCGCGAGAGCAGCGTGCAGGACGTGTCGATCACTCCGCGTACCAGCACGGTGGTCGCAGGCAGGACAATTCCCATCAGCGGATACCCCATTCTCACCGCCGAGGACGCCGAGCGCGCAAAGAATGAAGTGCCTGGTGTCGCGCAGTACGCGCTCACTCTTACCGGCAGCGCGCCCGTTGAATTCCTCGATCGGCGCGCGACTGCGCTGCTGACACTCAGTACCGCGAGTCTGGCCGACTTTACGACCATGGATATCGTCGCCGGCCGATTCTTTACCGCCAGCGAAGTGACGCATTCGGCGCCCGTGATCGTGCTCGGTCATCGATTGGCGGCGGAGCTGGCGGGCGGACGCGACGCGTTGTGGCTGATCGGTCGCGCGATCAAGGTCAGCGGACGCCGGCGTGAAGTTGTGGGAGTCCTCGCTCCTCCTGGCGTCGGACCGGAGCCGGATCTAACCGCGTTTGCACCAATTCGCGGCGGTGAATCGCTACTCGATCCGGTGCCCGATCAGAGACTGCCCACACTCCGCCTGAAAGCTCACAGCATCGAGGCCGTCGACACGCTTCGCGAGCAGGTCGTGAACTGGCTGGCCGAGCAATACGGCACGCGCCTCGACAAGCTCAACGTCGAGGTCGGGACGCAGCGTCTCGAGAACACGAGACAGGCGATGCTGCTGACAAAGCTGCTCCTCGGACTCCTTGCCGGGCTTATTCTCGCCGTCGGTGGAATCGGCATCATGAACGTGCTGCTCGCCGCCGTCGCTGAGCGCACACGGGAAATCGGGATACGAAAGGCGGTTGGCGCGCGTCGAGCGGATATCCAAACTCAATTTCTGGTCGAATCGGTCACCGTGACGGGGGCTGGAAGCGCAATCGGGTTCGTCGTGGGAATCATCATCGCTCAAGCCGGCACGGCGGTATTCCGGATGTGGGCTCACGCTCCCATCTATCCCGTCATGCATCTCAGCACTGGGGTACTTGCCGCGGGCTCGGCCATCATTGTCGGGATTGTTTTCGGCACATACCCGGCTCGGAAGGCAGCCCAGCTCGCTCCCGTAGATGCAATTGCGCGCGAATAACTCCGCGAAGAACGAAGGGTACGCGGACGCAAAAAAGAAAAGCGCCGGCGAAAATCGCCGGCGCTTTTGACTGAGATCGTTGGTTAGCGCCCGGTAAACGTAAACTCCGTTACCGTTGTTCCGGCACCAATCGCAGGCGGGTGCCCCATGGATCGGTGACCAGCCACTCGCCCTCCGCAGGCTGGACAGTGTAGCCCGCGTCTTTAACGCTTCCAGCGGCTTCCTCAGCATCCTTTTTCGATGGGACTATCACTTCCCACTCGAGAAGTCGGGCATCATCGTCGGACGCCGGGGGAGCTCCCTTCGCCCAGGTGTTGGTGCCCAGGTGGTGGTGATAACCGCCGGCTGACAGAAAGAGTGCGCCGGGATAGCTCCAAACCACTTTGTCGAAGCCGAGAGCATCGTGGTAGAAAGACGCCGCTTGATCGATGTCGTCGACGTAAAGATGCACGTGACCCAAAACGGTCCCCGGCGGCATCCCCGTCCAGGGCTCACCGCGCGCCGATCTGACCAGATCGTCGACATCGAGGTGATTGGTGGTCATGTACAACTGACGCTCGTCGTAGCGCCACGCGTCGCGCGGACGATCAGCATACACTTCGATCCCAAGCCCGTCCGGATCGGTAAGGTAGACCGCTTCGCTCACGAAGTGGTCCGACATTCCCGCGTAAGCGCCGATTTCCCCGAGATGCGCGACAAATCTTCCCAGCGACGCGCGATCGGGAAGAAGTATCGCAAAATGATACAGACCGAGAAGCCCGCGACGAGGAACGGGCCGCGCTGTCCGCAGCTGCTGCAGATGAACGATCTCGCGATCATCGCCGTGTGGACCGAGAGCAAGCGCATCGTTCTCACGGCGAATCACTCGAAAACCAAGCACCATTTCGTAGAAGCGAAGTGATCGCTCCAGATCCGTGACCTGCAGTCTCACTCTGCCGAGTCGCGTCGATTCAGGCAGACGATATCCGCGCGGACGAATTCCGTGCTGCTCGTCAGTCCTCGTTTCAGTTGTCGTTGTCATCGCTCATTCTCCCCTCGTGAAAACGCGGCAAATGCTACGCCTCGGCGCCTTCCGTTTCGTGACCGGGCCCAAACGTCTTGATCATGGCGAAAATCAGCAGGCCGATCAGTATCGCCTGCGCGCTAAGGGTCTCCACGCTCGGGAAGATTCCCATCGCCTCCACGTGCGGACCCCCCGGAATCACAGTGATGTGCATGATGTTCCCTTCCTGTAGCTCGCGAATTCCCTTGCCGAGGAAAACGAACGCCATGTAGTACAGCAGAAGACTCGTGACGGTGAAGAACGGGCGCATGGGGATCCGAACGCCGTATCTATAGAAGAGCGTGAAGATCACGGCGAGCGCCGCGAAGCCGACGAGTATTCCCAACGCAAGCGGCACACCGACGTTCGGCCCTTCGTTGAAGAGCGCCTGGTAGAAGAGCGCGGTCTCGGCGCCCTCCCGGTAAACCGCGAGAAATGCCACGACCGCTAAAGCTTTTCCGCCACCATGCTGGAGCGCCGAGGACACTTTCTCGCGGATGAATTTCTGCCACTTTGCCGCTTCGACTTTGGAGATGAGCCAGTAGCTCACCGAGAAGAGCACCACCACCGCCACCAGCATCGTCGTTGCTTCTACTATCTCTCGGCTCGCCGGCATAGCTGAGAGGAGGGTTTTTAGAATAACCGCGGTGGCGAGACTTGCGACCAGCCCGAGGACGATGCCGAGCCAGATCGATCGCAACCGTTCCCGGTGTCCCATCTTGATCAGGAACGCGACCACGGCTCCGATCACTAGTATTGCCTCGAAACCTTCGCGCAGAATGATGAGAAAGGATTGAAAGAAAGCTTCCCAACTTGTCGAAGGCTGTTGGGTGAGATCGATTACGGAAGGAAGTTCATCGGCAATGGCGTCGCGCGAGGTCTTGGCCGCTGTCATGTCGTTCCGCTTTACCGCACCCTTGAAGTCCGCGAAGTGGCGTTCCATGGTGGCGACGAGACCGGGCTTCTTGGCACGAGCCGGCGTCTCCAGTGGCTCGAAGGCGATGTACGCATCGAACGCGCGATCGCCGGCTTCAGCAAGCTTCCCGTTTCGCGCGAAGTCCAGCGCGCTATCGAGCAAGGCCATGATCACCGGCGACGCGGTATCGCCGGGAATCGCAGTGGCATCTTTCCGCGCCACCGGGAGCGTCAGTTTCTCTCCGCGCAGCGTGTAGATGTAGTTGATGATGTTCCACCGTTGTTGTGCCGACAGCAACGGCGCGAAAGCTGGCATCGCGGTTCCGCGTACTCCCACCGAAATGACATTGTAGGCGAGCGTCGGCGTGAGCTCGGGACTTTCTTTCCTCACGCCGATTGCGGGGGGCGCTGTGCTGAGAGTATGCGCGGCAGGTCCGTCGCCGGCTCCCTGGACGCCGTGACACGACGCGCACCTACCTGTGAAGAGCGCGTGTCCAGCCGCGGTGTCGAGCGGCCCGCGAGGAAGATCCATTGCACCGGCAGCGCCGAGGGATGCGACGAACAGCCGGTGAATCTGACGCACCACGGCGGGAGGTTTTTTCGTGGCGACCGCCGCGATGAGCGTATCCAGAATCGCTCGCGTGGCGGCAGCCTCGTAGCCATTCAGTCGCGCCGCAACCGGTTTTGCGTCGGCGAGAAAACCGGAAGTCTCGTCGTACTCATCCTGCGAGATGAGTGTCCCATGCTCGTCCACCGCCTTGGCGTATTCTTCGACGGCGACACTGACGATACTGGAGAGACGTTTTGCCGGGTTTTCCTGAGCCCTTATGGTGGCACTAGCCACAAGCGACAGAACCAGAACACCGATCCATCGCGGTAGTCGACAATTCATTGCCGAGTGAATTTATCTGGATGCCTAGGGGAAGCAATCGGCCGGGAGCATCTGCTCAGAGCTCCCGATCGCATGTCGCCGCGCGGACTCCCGTTCTTTGCTCGAATCGCTCGACGAACTGCAGCAGACGTTCGCTGGTAAAATTTCCCCTCGCCATCCCCAGCGCGTCGATGGCCCTCTCGATCGCTTCGGGATTTCCTTCGACTTCAACCAGGGTGTCCATGCGGGGGTAGGTCTCGAAACGGATAGTCGCGCCTCCGAGCTCGTACTGCGCGATTTGCCGGTCTACCTCGGCGGTGATGGTGAATCCGAGGTTGTCGAAGATGCCCGTGAGCGCCTCGTAGTCTTCGACAAGGGTCGAGATCTCCTGGCGAACTTTGTAGACATCCTGCCGTTCGGTCGGCCCCTTCCAGTCCAGGACGGTTTTTATCGACGAGCGCGACTCGTACCTCCTCACGCGCAGGACCTCGTCGCGCGCGCTAAGCTCACGCGACTCGACATCGTAACGCGCGTCGCGAAGCTTTCCTTCGAATGTGAGAGTCGCTCCCGCTGCTTCGAGCTTTTTGCGTCGCAGCGTGAGATCATCGACGACTGCCTTGAGCTCTACTTCGCGCACGCGTTCGTGATCTCAGTCACGGAGAATCGTCTCCAGCACTTCCTCGGTGGTCTCCAGCGACTGGAAAACTGCATAAGGATTGTGCTCCTGCAGTTGTTCGACCGTGTAATGTCCGCTCGCCACACCGATTGCTCTCGCGCCCAGCTCACGACCGCAGTCGATATCCGCCGGCGTGTCTCCGATTACGATCACGCGGTCGCCCGGCAAGTCGAGGCCCAGTTTTTCATTGGCACGGCGGTGGGCGATCCCTGGCAGCCGGGGCCGATGCTCGTGATCCGAGCCGAACGCGTTGACGCGAAACCGATCGGGGTCGATTCCCGCCGCGGTGAGCTTTGCGCGCGCTCCGAGCTCCACGTTCCCGGTGAGAAGGCCGAGCACGACGTCATCGCGTGCTTCCAGCGCATCAAGAATCTCCACCACGCCAGGCAGCGGGCGCACGTCGAACTTTCTGCTTTCCGCGCCGCTGTGCAGGCCTTGGAGATATCGATCGATGAGTCGTTCCATGCGCGAGTCGATGTACTCGTCGGAGTGGCCTTCCATGCGCATGACATCGCGCACGATCTGCTTGTCGGTCTTCCCGTCGTACCTGTAGGCCGGATCTCCCGCCGAGCCGAACACTTCAGCAAGCGCCCGCTGCATGGAAGCGCGTCCCATTCCTCCGCTGTTGAGCAGAGTCCCATCGATGTCGAAGAGAACGAGCCTCATGCTCTTGCCAGAAAGACTCCGGCCACGATTGTCACCGCGCCAACTCCCTGGAATATCGTGGGCGTCTCACTGAGAAACGCCCAGGCGACGAGCAGCGCGATGATTGGCTGGAGCTGGGTGTAAACGGCGGCGCGCGTGGGCCCCAGAACTCGCAGGCCGCGATACCAAAAAAAGTACGCGACTCCCATTGAGATGACGCTGGAGTAGAACAGTGCCAGCCACCCTCCAATTCCGACTCTGCTCCAACCAGTGCGAACCAGGGCGGGCATCGAGGCGATGAGAAGTGGAATCGCCCCGCCGATCATCGTAATCGCCGAGAGCTTGATGACGTCGATTCGTTTCGTATAAGGCTGCAGGAGCACTGTGTAGGCAGTCCAGAAGAGCACACCGCAGAATACAAGCAGGGATCCCGCCAGGGTCGCCTCGCCCTTGGAGGCTTTCGCGCTACCGGCGATGACAAGGCCCACACCCACTACCGAAAATGCAATACCCGCGAGCGTCAGCCGCCTTACGCGCTCGAGACCACGAAAGCGCGCAGCGAGCGCGATGAACGCCGGCGCCGCCGCCACGATGAGGGCTGCATTTCCGGCGCGAGTGCGAGCGACGCCGTGCACGAAAAAGAGCTGGTAAAGGCCATTGCCGACCACGCCGAGCAGGAGAAGCTTGACGACATCGCCGCGCGAAAGTGGAAGTCCCCCGCGCGGCAGAGCGAGAATCCCGAGAAACAGGGCAGCGGTACCTACGCGCAAACCCGTGAACGCGACGGGGTTGAATATCTGCGTCGCGTACTTGGTGACGGAGAAGTTGATTGCCCAGATCACGGCCATGGTGAACAGCAGAACGTCGGTGAGGCCAAACGATGGATGGGTGGTCGTGTCTGCCATCGAAGAAAACTAGCCGGGGCGGGCGCGGCGCGGCTACTTTGCTTTCATGCACATCTCGTTCGCCGTGTTCGCCGACGCGGCCAACCTCTCTCAGGAGGGGAAGCTCAACATCCTCGGCGTTTTCGACGCGGTGCAGGTGGCTGGTTTGCCTACGATCCATCCTCGCACTCACTTCGTCGTGCGTCTGAAGGCGGACGCCGACGATGCTGGCCCGCACAAGCTCACATTCAGGTGGCTGAGTCCGCTCGAGGAAGAACTGTGGTCATCGACGGGGGAGATGAGCGTAGCGCCCGCGCCAAACCCGATTTTCGAAGTTGATCTGCCGATCATCGCTGTCGTGGACCTGCCGCTCAATGTTACGGGTCAGTACACGATGCAGGTGACGCTCGACGGTCAGCCGACCGCCGCCGCGAGGCTGGTAGTCAGCGCGCCGAGTCAGCAGACGATGATGGGAGGGATGCCGAACGGGATCGTTAGCTAACTCGCATCGTTGCGAGTTCCAGTCTGGAACTGCAACTGAACGGGCGAGAGCTATCAGCGCGGGAGACTGGAGATTTCAGTTCACTACGTCGGGACGCTCCCTATTGGCGTGAGAGCACAAGCTTGTGCCGGGGACGCCGATAATAATGTCCCGACGTCGTGAACTGATACCTCGGGTCTTAAGTCACTGAGAGCTCTCGCCCGTTTAGTTGCAGTCTTAATCCCGAGGATCCGCAAGAACTCTACGCGCGAACCTGAACCTCCGCATCAACAGAGTCGTATACTCGTCCCCCGCCCTCAGATCATCCACAGCGTACCCTCCCCGTCCCAAGGCCAAATGGACTACGCGTGTCCCGCCGAGCGACATGGCGACGTGAGTGATTTTTCCTTCCGGCTCGTCTGAAAAGAAAAGCAGATCCGCGGGCTTCAAATCGGTCATCCCATCCAGCTCCGACCCCGTCATCGCCTGCATCCACGCATCGCGCGGCACGCTGAGTCCGTGCAGATGAAATGAGCTGGAGATCAAACCCGAGCAATCACACCCCCACGGCGTGACCCCTCCCCACTCGTACGACGTACCCTCGAAGAACGTCATCGCCGACGCCGTGATCGAATCGGGAGCGGGTGGGAAACTGTGTCGGCGCTCTTCGAGCGTCATCGCGAGCCCGCCGAAGCGCTCCTGACCGTCGGTGATTATTGCGCCCAGTGGGAGCTTGCGTGTGGCTCCGTGCTCATCGCGAACCGTACAGCCGAGTGAGAGAGGCCGCGGATCCCCCCAGCCGGTTTGCTGCGGAGGAGGAACGGGATCAGGAATGGTGACGACGTAACCCTGGTGCACCCACCCGCAGTAATCGTCGGCGCCCTTGACGTTGAGCCACAAACCGCGCCGCTCGACGACCTGCGCGATGTGCCCGTGAAGAAGCTGGGAAACCTGAGTTGTTCGTACATCCGGCTCGCACAGCATCGGCGCAATTGCGGCGATCGCTGTGACGCTTTCGCTCAATGCTCCGGCCAGTCCGGCTTCGGCGTGCTCGGCGTGAGGGGCGGCTCCGGTCTTTTCTCCGCGCATTGTTTACACAATGTAACCCCGCGAAAGTTGCAGATGATGCAGACGAACGTCCCGCAATCGGCACACGGATAGCCTTCGGACGCGCGCTCCTCGTTTCCGCAGGAGCGGCAGTTCATCAGATCTTTTTCGCGCAGATTTTTCGCCATCGGATTCGCCGGCCGGAGCTTGTAAGTGCCGCTGCAAGTAATACTTGACGAATCAATGGGAGATTAGAAACGCCAGTTGCGGAAAAGATCGAAGCCCAGCTGTGATGGAGTCTGGGTAGGCTGAAAGCTGGCGGTGGCGCCTTTGACGCACTTCGCATCACTCGAACCGGGCTCGATTGCGGCTTGCGCGCTGTATACGGAATTGATCCGGTACTCGAGCTGCAGCCCGAGATTTTCCTTGAAGCTGGTCGAATTCAGGAAGCAGAGCCCCGTGCTCAGTCCCAGGAACCAGCGACTACCGATTTGTTTGCCGAGTATGGCGCGCGTGTTCAACAGGCTCGAGTAATAAGTGCCCGTGCCCGATGCGGCAGCGGATCCTGGCGCAGCCGTCTGCACTTCAACGTAGTCGAGGACGTTCTTCGGAACTGCGTTCGAGAAAACGTTCGCGATGTACTTCAAACCAAGTCCCGGAATCAGCGAGCTGTACTGACCCGAGCTGTTGTCCAGACCGACGGCGGGCTCACCGGCGACGAGATAGCTGAGCAAGTCGCTCTGCGAGAGAGGCAGGTTGTCGGGGTTGCTCAGCGTCAACACCGGTTGCGCGAGCGTCCCCCCGATATTCACCTGCACGCGCACGTCACGACCGTTTGCGCTCTGCCTCGGCTGACGAACTGTGTGTATAGCCTGAATGTCGAGTGCCGGATTCAGATCCGGAGTTCCGTAAAACGTCAGCTTTCCGTTTTCTACGTCGAAGGTCGGCTGGACGAACGGATCGACCAGGTTCAGGCGATACGTTCCCTTGTCGGCGCTGAGGGTTCCGTCGAGCGCCAGGCGCGACGGATCGCTCGCTCGCGCCCCGGGCTCGAGCGTAACGTTGAGGGAGCCGCCCAGTTTGATGTTCGCTTCCGATGAGCGCAGCCATACATCGGGTCCGATTTGGATGGCTACATTCTCCAGGCGCAGATTGCGCGACAGGCCCTTCGGTGTGCGCGGCATCACTTCGCGATTTTGCGCGAGCAGCGTGTCGACCGTGCCGATGAACTCGGGATCGTTGAGGTCGATGATGTTCTTCTTCACGACTTCGGGTATGTAGACCGATCCTCTCTCCACCCGCAGTGTTCCGCGCATTAGTGCATCCTGGTACGAGCCAGTCAGCGTTACCGCGGGTCCGGTAGAGATGTCGAGCGCCGCCAATCCCGGCTTGTCGATGACGTGAAAGTTGGAGAGGCTGGCCTTGAGCGAGAACGACGGGTTGTCGTAGTGTTCGAAGCTCACCGTTCCCTCGACTGCCAGCGAGCCCCGGCGCTCCTTCATGGTTTCGGCCGACAGGCGGTTGATGTGAACGGTGTCGCCGGAGAGAGCGATGTCAGCCCGGATGTGATTGAACGTGCTGCCGACGTTCGCGAGTGTCGCCGAGCCGTCGCCCAGTGAGATCTGACCGAACAGTCGGGGCTGCTTGACGTTGCCGCGGAAATCCACGTTCGCGACGATTGCCCCACGCGCATCAGTCAAGCCAGGCACGAAGGCCTTGAACAGGCGCATGTCAACACTGTCCGTACGCAGGTGTCCGCGAATCGAATCGCCGCTCAACCGAACGTCGTTGACGAGGAGCCGTGCTTTGCTGCTATGCTGAAGCAGCAGCGAGTCCAGGGACAAGAATCCCCGCGACGACGTGATTCGTGCTGGTGCTTCGAGCCGATAGCGGTTGCCCGCCTCGACCTGCACCGACGCCGTGTCCAGGCGAAGGATCGTCGTGTCTCGGGTGCGGGTCAGGTTGCCGGTCAGATCCGTCTGTACGCCCTTTTCGCTGAGCATCGACGCGGAGAAATGGCCTGACGTAGGAGACACGAGCGCCAGAGATGCGCGGACGCTGTTGAACCCGATCGGGCCGAGCGCGATAGTGTCGGCGCCGAAGACAACCGAGCCGTTCGTCTCCTTGGTCAGATCGGCGAGGAGAATCGTGCCGCGCACACTCTCCACGCTGCGCCTTCCCAGTCTGACGTCAGTTGCGTGAATCGTTCCGTTGAGGCCTAGGTGATCCGCACTTCCCTTGATCTCGCCCACCACCTCGGCAAAGCCTCGCAGGGAATCGAGCTGAGGATTACTGGCGAGGCTGGGAACCAGCCCACGAAGTTTGGACAGCGAGTCCATTACCGCGGTGAACGTGAGCGATCCGCTGTGTGTGCCAGTGAGACCGAAGGTGCCCGACGCCCGCGCGCGCGCGCCGCCGGCGTTGAGCGCGAGAGTATCGACCGTTGCCAAACCATTCGCAAATCTCAGTCGAGCCACCGAAGGGTCGACACGAAATCCGGCAATCGTCGACTTCTCGACCGCGGCGACGGCGCTTCCGGCGAGCGTTGCCAGAGATTCACCGCGGAGATCCAGATCGTATTGCCCGGTCAGCGAAGTGTGTGGGAGAGTGTTCTTCTCGAGGAGCGTCCGTAAGTCGAGCGCGCTAGTGGTCGCCCGGCCCCGTGCACCGTACTCCAAAGGATCCGCATCTACCAATCCGTTGTAGGCGAAGGTCCCCGCCGGACCCGTCAGCGTCGTGTTGACGAGAAGATTCGGTGACGTCCCCTTTACCTGCACGGGTCCCGCGTAGCTCCCGCGCAGCGGCAGTAGCGGATACGAATGGGAGAGCGCCGTAAAGGAGAGTGGCGCGGCGTTGAGCGCGAGATCGTAGGTAAGATACTTGTCGCCCCACGTCACGCGTCCGTTGCCCGTCACGTGCGAGACGGGCTCGTTACCGTCGTGGTGAAAAAGGTTCGCGTTGCTGAAGCGCACATCGAGCCACGAAGAATCGAGCGTCGCCGTACCCGAAATGATTCCCTTGATGCGTGGAAAGAGCGGATTCAGGTATTGCAGTGTGCGCAAATCGAGCGTCGCTACATCGACGTTGAAACCGTGAAATGCCGTAAAGGCTGGGAACAGGATGTCCAGCTCGCCCTCACCTGTCGCGCGAGTGACTGCGCCAGGAACGTGCGCGTCGCTGAAGGTGAGGGCCGATTCCTCGACCTGGAAATGATTTAGCGGTCCGCCCGAGGCTTTGACCGTACCAGTGATCTTCCCCTGCCAGTCGTAGGGAAACTTCTTTCCGTTGAACGTGCGCAGCAGATCGAAGTCCACCGGAGCGGCCTCGAGGTCGAGATTCTTCACCGCCAGCACAGGTCCGCCAACGGCAAACGTCATCTGCCCCAGCAATCTCGATCCGGTTGTCCGGACATCCATTTTCGAGATCGCGTAGTCGAGGATGCGCGGGTTGCGCTCGCTCCGTATGTCGAGCTCCATGCGTCCGCTGCCGCTAGTCGGAAGCGTAGGGTAAACCCACGCGACGTCGCTCAGTGACACCGAGTCGCCAACGACGTGCAGATAATAGCGAACGGGAAGATCGCTTCCCCACACTACGCTTCCGTGCCCTGTACCCGTCGAGCGCGGCAAATCCCAGTGATCACCATCGATGAAGATGGAATCGCCGAGATTGAGCATCGTGCCGACGACGTTCCTGAACTTGAACGGAGGGTCGGTCTCGGTGAAGCTCGCCTTGCGAATGCGCACGAGTCTGCCGACAGTGTCGGGATCGGCCACCCGCGTGAAGCCGAGGTTGGCGTCGGCGCGCGTCCAGCGCCAGGTGCGGGCGAATCCCTCGCGCGTGCGGCGAATTTCGTGGTCGGTTCGATTCAGCTCGAATCGAACAGCACTATCGAGCTTGGCCCCGCGAAGTGTATCCGACGGATGCCACGGCAGCGTCAATACGACTGTCGCGTCGTGCACATCGGAAGAATCGATCACGACGTATTGCCCGAACCCGCGCTCGTTTCGCTTCTGCTTCTCGACGCTTGCCGGAAAGATGCGGCGCCAGTTCCAGTCCCCGTTCTCGTGCTGGCGGAGATGGACGTACGGTCGTGTGACATCCATGTGGCTGAGCAGAATGCGCCGATCGAACAGGTCGCGCACGTCGTACTCGACGCGAACCGGCCCCGTAGCGACAAAGATCGAGTCTTCGTCGTCGCGGATCTCCACTGAGTCGATCGTGACGCCGTTGAAGAAGCCACCACTCATGCGCCCGAGGTAGACTCTGCCTTTGACTTTGCCCTCGAGCATCGTCGAGACCATCTGGCGCACCCGCTCCTGACCAAAGCCGGTGTGCGTAACACCGACGAAGCTGAGAATGGCGATTACGAGCAGCCCGACCAGCACAATTGCGCTCGCGAGCACGATGCGGAGACGGCGCGTCATGAAAACCTAGAACGCCTGTCCGATGGCGAAGCTGAATGTGAGCTTGCTGCGAAAGCGTGTATCGCGCGGCGGCTGATAAGTTGCCTTACACCCCTCTCCTAAAACGTCCTGCGTGACAGTTACAACTCCGGTCACTGGGTCGGGGGGACTAAAATGGGTTGGTAAACCGTTGTTGGGGCTCACACACAGCAGTGGTGCGCCCCCGAACTCCGTACCTTCATAGTAGATCGGACCCTTTGGACGCTGGTATGGATTGTACCCGACCGCCACCCGCACAGGGCCTACCGGAGAAAAAGCGGTCACCTGAATTCCCGGTGTGACTTTGAGCTTTACTCCACTCACCGATGGCGTATTCCTGTTCCACACCTCACCTGCGTCTGTGAACAGTGTCAACTGCAACAGCTGCGGAAGGAAGGGCGCACGCAAGCGCAGCTCGACGTTTCCGACCAGCAGCGCGTTTCCACCTACGGGCACGATGCGGCGATAGCTACTGTCGGTCAGCGGCTGCAGTACTACGGTATCTGCTTGTCCCGCGGCATTAGTCGATTGGAACTTCTCGTACTTGGGCGAGATGTAGATCAGCGAGCCCAGCTCGTTCTGCGAAAAACCGCGCACAGTTGTCGGGCCGCCAGCGTACAACCTCTCCTGTGGGGGAATGAATCCGGTCGCCGACCCGATCGTGCGGCCAAACACACTGCCGCCCCGGATTCGGAACGCGAGCACATTGCCGCCACCGATGCTTATGTAGCGCGCCGCATCGCCCACGACCTTATTGAAGTAGAGACCAGTGTCGGAGAGAATCATGGGCGACGAGTGCCGGCCCTCCAGCCGTATGATCGAGCCCCGTGTCGGCGATAACAGACTGTTGGAATTGTCGCGCGTGATACCGAGACTCAGGACCGCGAGTCGCTGCGTTTGCTGGATGCGCTCTCTCTCGACCGCCTCGCACAGATTGAAGACGGCGCAGAAGAGCGCCTCTTGCGCTTCCGTTCGTCCCAGATCCATCGAGTAGGTGAGATTCACGGGAGTACGCGTCAATCCGCGCCATACGATCGACGCCACTCCTCCGATCGCGGTCGTCCTCAAATACGCGTTGTATTCCGAGACACGCTGGCTGTATACGGTAATTGTGGGAACAGTCCGCAATCCGAAGAACACCGGCTGTCGCAACGTTGCGCCGAGGTAGTAATTGAGGCGGTTGCTGAACACATCCTTGCGGGCGGCAGGGCACAGTCCTGGCGCGCCATTCAGCGGCTGCCCAATACCGATCTTCGACACCCGGCTCGTCAGATCGAGACGCCGGGCCCCGTGAAGAAAGTTGTAGTCTGTGTATTCGCCCGTGAGCCGGAAGCAATCGAGCGTGCCGTACCCCGCACCCACTCGCGCCGAGTGCATCGCGGCTTCCGCGAGATTGGCGTACAGCGTGACGAGCGAATCAGCACCCGAGTCGGGCGTGATCGAGACGTGCTGATAAGCTTCCGTCTGATAAAGCGCGCGCTGCGCGTCGATGATCTCGTTTTCGCGAAAGATCCGGCCCGAGTCGAGGCCCATGATGCGACGCACGATCCTGGTCGGTATCTGCTGCTTCTTCCGCGCGAGCGGCGTCACGTCGATCTTGATTGCCCCGATCCTCGTCAATGGTCCTGGTGTAACCGTCAGCGTATCCCACGCGCTCAATAGCGTGTCGTCCACCGCGAAAGCGTTCGTCGCGTCGGCGCGCGGATAGCCGTTGTTGTGCAATCGCTCTCGGATCGTGTCGGCCGCAGCGTCGATCGCAAAGCGGTCAAATCGACCGCCCTCGCGCACCGGCAGGCCACGGGCTATCCGCGCTCTGTCCGCCACGGAATCAAGCCCGCGCAGCACGAAGGACCGGAGAAGAACCGGCGGCCCTTCATTGATTTTGAACCTGACCTCGACCGCGCCCGGACCCAGCAGCTTTACCGCCGTATCCACCGTCACCCTTGGATACCCCCGCCGGCGGTAAAAGATTATCAGCCGCGCTCGATCGTTAGGGAGCTCCACGCGGTCCAGACAATGTTTGACAGTAAAGGGAAGGTGTAGGTAACGCCTCGCCCACGCCGAAGGTGTCGTAACAATGGTTTTGGCGAGCTCGGCGTCGGAAAAGGCCTTGTTGCCCTCGAACTCGAGGCGAAGAACCTCGAGATCGCCCCGGTCGCAGTTGATGTCCTGCGCTGAAGCCTTGCTGCCACCCAGAAACGCTGCGAGAGACGCGAGTGCGGTGTAGATCGCGAGCCGGACTCGACGCTCCGGTGTCACCCTTTCAGCGATCGGGCGCCCGGTGGCTGGCCCGGAGGGAGCTCGCGCGCGTAGTGAGTCTCTGTTTCCGGCTCGGTTCTCCCACCCAGCATTCTCTTCGGCGGCGAGGTCGGCGCCCGCGGAAGCTCTCCCTGCGGAACGAGAGGGGTCCGCTGGATTAAGAGTTGCACAAGGTAAAACCCGGCCAAACCGGTGGCGACGCCGACGCCTATGGCTGGCAGCAAATCCTTGGCGCCAAGATGGCGGCGATAATAGTATTCTGCGCTCACGATGAGGCCTTTTCGGGGATGCGCGAAAGTTCTCGTGTTTTGCCCCTTCATGTCAACCGTCAGAGCACTCACATGCGGCGACTTTTCCTCCTCGTAATTCCCGCTCTCCTCGCGTGCGGAGGCGGCGGTGAATCCGCGCCCACGCGCAAGACTCTCATCGATTCGCGCGACACCTACGACCCGCGCTCGATGGATCCCGCGCTCTCGACCGACGTACCGACCGGTCGCGTCGTGTCGTACCTGTTCGATGGTCTCACTCGATTTACACCGGACGCGAAAGTCGTCCCTGGTCTGGCCAAGTCGTGGGACGTCTCCCCGGATGGAATTACCTACACGTTCCACCTCCGCAACGGTGTAAAGTTCCACGACGGAACACCTTTCACAGCGAAGAACGTCGTCTCGACCTTCCAGCGCGTACTCGATCCAGCGACGAAAGGGGGCCGCGGCTGGCCGCTCTATCCGATCAAGGGCGCAGAGGACTACGCGGCCAGCAAGGGAAAAACCATCACTGGTATTGCATCGCCCGATGATTCGACTGTCGTGGTAACGCTGAAAGAGCCACTGGCGATTTTCCCGAAGCTGCTGGCCATGCCGGTCGCTTCGATCGTTCCCGCCAACGCCGGCAGTGATTTCGGACAAAAACCCGTTGGCACGGGGCCGTGGAAGTTCGTCGAATGGAAGCACGACGACTACATGCGCTTCGCCAAGAATCCCGACTACTTCGACGGTCCGCCAAAAACGGATTCGCTCATGGCGCGCATCATTCCCGAGCGCAGCACTGCGACCGCTGAGTTCGAGGCGGGAAATGTCGACGTCCTCAACGTGGTCGAATCGGAGTCGAAAAGCTGGGAAGATGACCCGGCCAAGAGCAAGCTATTGTCGTCTGCGCCCGCGCTTCGCTTCTGGTACGTAGCGATCAACACCACTCGCGGGCCGCTCAAAGACGTTCGCGTCCGCCAGGCGCTGAACTACGCCGTGGACGTCAACACCATGCTCAGCCAGGTGATGGGTGGCAGAGGGGTGGTCGCATCCGGCGTTGTTCCCTCCACGCTTGGCGGCGCAGACGCGAACAGAAAACCGTACGCGCACGACGTCAACAAGGCGAAGCAGCTCCTCGCCGCGGCTGGGCATCCCAACGGCCTCGATGTCGATCTCTGGACCTCGACAACCGATGCCTCACCACGAATCTCGCAGACGATTCAGGCTAACCTGGCTGAGGCGGGCATTCGCGTGAAACTGATACAGCGCGATGCTTCGTCGATGCGCGAAGCTGCTCGCAATGGCCAGACCGATCTGGCCCTCAAGGAATGGTGGGCCGACTACTCCGATGCGGAAGACTTCCTCTATCCCCTGCTGTACAGCAAGAACAAAGGGGCCGGCGGCAACGTTTCCTTCTATTCGAACCCGCGCTTTGACACTCTGGTCGATCAGGCTCACCGCGAGCTCGACGAGTCGAAGCGCAACGCGCTCTACACGCAGGCGGATCAGATCGCATTCGACGATGCGCCGATGATTTTCCTCTTCTTCTACAAAGATCTGTACGCTGTTCAGCCGTGGGTAAAGGGTTTTACGGTCCCAGCTATCTTCAGCGCGCAACGCTGGACAGATGTAAGCATTAGTAAGTAAAAGTGTTCGCGTTCATCGTCAGGCGGCTCGCGCTCTCGATTCCCACTCTGTTCGGGGTGCTGGTCGTAGTATTTCTGCTCCTTTACGTCGCGCCCGGCGATCCGGTGCAGGAAATGGTCGGGGAGCGAGCCGATGCTGAAACCATCGCGCGACTGAGAAAGGAGCTGCGCCTCGACGAGCCCCTCTACAAACAGTTCACCCATTACACGAGTGGTGTTCTACGCGGCGACTTCGGAAACTCCTACATCACACAGCGCCCGATCATTCGCGACATTCGGGAGCGCTTTCCAAAAACGCTCCTTCTCGCGGGCTCGGCGATGCTCCTCGCTTCGGTCCTGGGGATTACGCTCGGGGTTCTGAGCGCGCGGAATCCCGGCGGCTGGTTCGACCGTCTCGGCCTGGGCGTCGCGTACCTGGGAATCTCATTCCCTGTTTACTGGGTCGGATTGATATTGATTCTCTTTTTTGCCGTCATGCTCAAGTGGCTGCCGCCCTCGGGATTCGGTGGAATCAAATATCTGATCCTCCCGGCCCTCGCCCTCGGCTCCCGATCGATCGCGTTTCTCGGCCGCGTCACCCGCTCGGCGATGCTCGACGTGCTTGGCGGTGACTACGTCCGCACCGCGAGAGCGAAGGGATTGCGCGAGCGAGTGGTAGTGGTGCGCCATGCCCTGCGGAACGCGCTCATTCCCATCATCACTGTGCTCGGACTCGACTTCGGCTATTATCTGACCGGAAGCATCCTCACCGAGACGATTTTCAGCTGGCCCGGAATCGGCCGCTACGTGGTAAATGCGATCACCCGCCGCGATCTCCCCGCGATTCAGGGATCCGTCCTCTTCCTCAGCGTCGTCTTCGTACTCGTTAATCTTCTCACTGATCTCGCCTACGCTAAAGCAGATCCTCGCGTAGCCTACTCCTGAGCGTCGCGGCAATGACGAAGACGGAGACGGCCACCGTGTCGCGCGAGCGCGCGCTGCGAAAGGAAATCGAGAAGATCGAAAAGGAATCCGGGGCGAAAGCGATCGCTGTTGCACTCCACGACGCCGCCACCGGATTCGAGCTCCACTACAACGCCGAGCGGTGGTTTCACGCCGCGAGCACTATCAAGGTGCCGATATTGCTCGGCGTTTTCGCGGCGATAGACCGCGGCGAGCTGCTGCCCCACTCGCGCGTG
This sequence comes from Gemmatimonadaceae bacterium, assembly GCA_046262755.1. GTDB lineage: Bacteria > Gemmatimonadota > Gemmatimonadetes > Gemmatimonadales > Gemmatimonadaceae > UBA4720. Next base: position 26,203 of record JBHEME010000006.1, read on the forward strand.
CACGTGCGCAACCGCTTCCTGAGCGTCGTTGAGAACGTTCCTTTTCGTGTCGAGTCCGGACGCGATGCGAATTCGGCGGTGCATAACGCCATCGGAAAAATGATGCGCGTCGATGAGCTGGCCTACCATATGATCGCCACCAGCAGCAACCTGGCAACGAATCTCCTCCTCGGCGTTATGGGAACGGAGGCGGTCAACCAGACACTGCGCGAGCTCGACGTGGAAGAAGGGATCGAGCTCCGGCGCGGGGTCGAGGACGAACTCGCGTTCGACAACCGGATCAACAACATGGTGACGGCCGATGGGCTTCTGCGCATTCTCGTTCTCTTGTCAGAAGGAAAGGCGTTTTCGCCGGCGCTGTCGCGGCGGATGATGGACATCCTTCACGGGCAGGAGTTCAACCAGGGAATCCCGGCGCGACTGCCCAAGGGCGCTCGGGTCGCTCACAAGACAGGTGAGATATCGACCGTCGCCCACGACGCCGGTGTGATTTACCTGCCCAAGCGGAAGCCCTACGTTCTGGTCATCCTGACAGAGTGGGATCCGGCCGGCTCGGGACGGTCGCGCACGATCGCGTCGATTTCGCATCTCATCTATGAATACCTAACCCAGGTTCCGGGAACAGAATGAGCGTCTCTCCAGCATTCGGGGCCTCGCACGTGGGAGAATCACCCAATTTCCCGCTTCGGGTCGTGGACGGGCTCACCTTGCCGCCGGATTTCCGGAAAGCGCTGAAGCCCGGAGAGGATTGGAAGGACGCCACCGGCCGGTTGCGGCAGCTACCCCGTTATTTTTATGAGATCCCATCGTGGGATACGGCCATGAAAATCGAGTTGGCCTCGCATTTCCTGCTTTGGGAATTCATCCAGGTCGACGTACGGGAGGCCCCCCCTTTGAGGACGTTTCCCCGGTACGTTCCGTGCGCAATAACGCTCCTGGCAGTGTGTCTGGAGCGGTTCAGGGAGGCAGTGGGGACGTTCGTCCATATTTCGGCGAACGGCGGTTATCGCTCACCGTCCCACCGGTTTTCGAAGAACGCGACTCCGCACGCCTGGGGAACCGCCGCCAATATCTACAGGATCGGCGACACCTACCTGGACAACCGGAGCGCGATCGAGCGGTTCAGCCTGATCGCGCGTGAAACGCTGCCGGGCATCTGGACGCGGCCGTACGGCACCCCGACCGGCTACGCGGAAGACCACTTGCACCTCGACCTGGGTTATGTGCTCTCAGTGCCGAGGGATGTGAAAAGTTGACGGGGTCGTCAGAGCAGTATGACAAAGAATGGAGTATTGGGCTAAGGAATGGCGCAGTTGAAGAAGAAGAAAGGACCGGAAAACAAAACATCCACCCTCGAGCGGATCCAGCTCGCGGCGATCGGCATGGAAGCCGAATTCGCCGTGATCATGGATGGAGTGCAGGTGAAGCCGGAGAACATATTCGGCAGCCCCCGCCGCATTATTCGGGAGAAGATGATGCACCGGAAGGGCAGGTCTTATCACCTGCCGACCGGTGGGGCGGTCTATTTCGATACCGGGGTCATCGAGGTTGCAACTCCGGTAATTGAGATCGAGCGCGGCTGCGCAGCCCGCGCGGGCCGCTCACTCTGGGAAGCGATACTCTTCGTCCGCCAGGAGCTCGACGCCTGGGAACAGGCGCACGACTCCGACGTGCAGCTCGCCGGCTTCAGTACCCACTACAACATCTCCTTCGAGCTTCCCCCCAACGAGCAAGGCACCAACCGGACGGTGGAGCAGCTCGCCTTTCTGCTCTCACACATTCTGCCGGTGCCGGTTATGCTCCTCGCCGCGAACCGTCGCTCCACGGGAATCGGCGTGCGGCCACGCGGAGATCGCATAGAGGTCACGGCCGATTTTACTCCTGACGCGCCCCTCATGATCGCTACAGCGACATTGATCGTGGGCATCGTCCGGGAAGTGATGAGATGGCCCAGCTACGAGATCAGCACTCTGGAAGAAACCGACATCCCTGTAATCCGCGGATTCCATCCCATGCCGCACACCACGCGCAAGGGATGGCTGGCGCGCTTCGATTGCTACCCGGCGAATCCGTTCGTTGCCGACATCGACGAAGACATGTGGCGGACGGTGGATGGTCGTGCCATGTCACTCCGGGAGATGGCGGGTCAGATCACCAAGCACTTCTGGCCCTACATCCGTCGCTACTCCGATCCTTTCACCCTGAGGCTGATTGGATCAGTGATGAAAGGGCGCGCGCCTTCGCTGCTCGACCTCGACGACCGGCCGCCCGGGTACGAGGACGTCGGACGACTCTGCACCTGGGACAACCTTTTCCCCGAGCGCATTCTTCCCCGCTCCCAGTACGAGCGAGTTCTCATCCGCGCGATCTCGGGCGACAAGCTCCACATGGATGGGGACTGGTACACCCCCACCGGAATGCGCGGCTGGTCGCGCGTAATTTTCCGTCGCAAGGCCGACAACTCGCGCCACATCTTCTCGCTCGACTATCTGCTCGATCACTTGCGCGAGTGGGAGCGCCCGTACAGAACT
>JBHEME010000006.1:28831-33135 GCA_046262755.1 Gemmatimonadaceae bacterium
TAGTAGGCGGGCCAATGGCCGCGAACATCGAAGCGTTCGAGCACGGCTTCGCGATCGGCATCCGCACAACTAAAGCGGGCGGCTTTGAGCGCCAAGCCGTGAGCCTGTGAGCTTTCACGGATCGCTCTTAATGCAGACTGGTTGATCGCTCCGACTGGATCCTTTTCACAGCTTTCGAAGCCCACTTCCGAAGGTGTGTTAAAAAAGCTGAACAGCTCTGAGCTTAGCGCTCAGAGCCGCCCGCTTTAGTTGGGCCGATGCAAGTCACGCCGTCCGCTGCCCTATGCCGAGACACCTAGCCGGCAGTAGCCGCAAGCGCATCGAGCAGCTTCTGGTGAATCCCGCCGAACCCGCCGTTCGACATGATGAGAACGACGTCGCCCTCGGTGAGCCGCGGTGTGAGGTCCTTCACGATCGCATCAGCATCTTTCAGATGCTTTGCCCTCTTTCCCGCAGACTCCCACGCCGTCACCATCTCCGGCAGATCGATCGCGGTCTCCTTGGTGTAGCGCTCAGGATGAAAGAGTGAAGCGAAAATGATTTCGTCCGCTCCCTTGAAAGCCTCTACATAAGGGTCCTGAAATTCACGGCGCTGCGCTGTGTAGCTCCGTGGCTCGAACACGGCCACGACGCGGCGGCCTGAATATTTCTGCCGGATCGCGTCGATCGTCTCCCGCACCGCAGTAGGGTGGTGAGCGAAATCATCGATCACTACAACGCCACGGATCTCGCCCCGTACTTCCATTCGACGTTTCACACTGGTGAAACTGCGCAGTCCTTCACGAACTCCATCGCGGTCTGCCTTTATCGATTCCGCGGCGGCGATCACGGCAAGAACGTTCCTGACGTTGAACGCACCCGCGAGGGGCGTCTCCACTCGTCCCCATTCCTCACCAGAGCGAAATGCCCGGAAGGTGGTCCCGGCTTCGCTGAACTGCACATCACGCGCGTGCCAGTGCGGCTGGCCCCGAGGGGGATTGGTCTCGTCTCCGTAGGCAAAGGATTCCACCGGCGCCAGGGATTTGGGCGACAGCTCGCGGGTGATAGGTGAATCCCACCCCGCGACCAGTACTCCGTTCTTCGGTATCAGATTGATGAAGCGCGCGAAGGCGAACTTGTAGGCCTCCTCGTCACGGTAGATATCGGCGTGATCGAACTCGATGTTGTTCACTATCGCCGTGTCAGGGAGGTAGTGCCACATCTTGGGGCCTTTGTCGAAGTACGCCGTGTCGTATTCGTCCGCTTCGATCACGAAATACCTGGAATCAGTGAGTCGAAAGGACGTTCCAAAATTCTCCGCCACTCCACCGATCAGAAAACTCGGATTCAATCCCGCGGCTTCGAGCGCCCAGGCGAGCAGGGATGTCGTCGTTGTCTTGCCGTGGGTTCCGGCAACCGCGAGTGAGTGGTGGCCCCAGATGAATTCCTCTTTTATGGTGGCCGCCGCCGAAGTGTAACGCAGCTTCTGAATCAGCATCGCCTCGAGCTCGGGATTTCCCCGGGATATCGCGTTGCCGACGATAACTACGTCCGGTTTCGGTTCCAGATTCTCGGCGCGGTAACCCTGGCTGTAAGGAATTCCCATTTCCTGTAAGCCGGTGGACATCGGCGGGTAAACATTTTCATCTGAGCCAGTAACGCGGTGCCCCGCCGCTTTCAGCAAACCGGCGAGAGATGCCATCGCCGTACCGCCGATGCCGATGAGATGGTAATGCAGACGCACGCCGGTGCCTGGGCGAGGTCTTCCGCCTGCCGATGCTTTCGTCGCCGTCCCCACCTTACCCGCGTTTCGCCCCATTCTTCCCCGTCGATTGGAGTTGACCGTGCTGGAATCTATAATGCTCTGATAGGTGTACTACGCGCGACGAAACGCGCTCTGAAGCGTCACCGTAGTGAGACGACACTCCCCAACGAGATTCATGCCGCAACGAGCCAATAGATTCTGGACGATCTTCCTCGCCATCGTCCTCGCCGATATCGTCAGCAAGCGATTCGCGGTGAAGCAGCTTTCCCCGGCTTACATCCCGCATGATGTCGTCGGCGATGTGATCCGCTTTACGCTGGCCTACAATTCGGCGGGAGCGATGAGCATCTCCCTCGGACCCTTCACCCGCTCGTGGTTCGTTGTGTTGTCCCTCGGAACACTGTTCGCGCTCGCCTACATGTACCGGCACACCGCACCAGACGACAAGCCTCAGCTGGCCGCACTCGCGCTGATCTGCGGCGGGGCCGTAGGAAACCTCGTCGATCGTTTGCGATCAGCCAGTGGAGTGGTGGACTTCATCGATCTGGGCATGGGGACGCACCGGTTCTGGACTTTCAACATCGCCGACGTCGGGGTTACACTCGGAACGGCGACCCTCACCTGGCTACTGTGCTGGCGCGCAGCGAAGGCCGAGCGTCAGGCGCGCGCGATGACCACGGGGCCGCTCGACGAAGCGAGCTAATCGTCCTTCTGGCCGAAGATGGCCATGTTCGAGCTGTGTCCCGGATTTACTTTCTTGTCCGGGTAGATCCAATGGACGGCCTGATTGACCGCCGTCGCCGCCTCGCCAAACCCGGTCGCTATCAGCTTGAGTTTGCCGGGGTACGTCGTGATGTCACCGGCAGCGTAGACACCCGGCCGTCCCGTTTCCATCAAGCTGTTCACCACGATCTCGTCCTTCTCGCAATTCAGCCCCCACTCCGCCAATGCACCGATGTCGCTGTGGAAGCCGAGCATGGGGAGGATCGCGTCAGCCTCGACATCGCGGATAGTCTTCGCCTTCACATCGCGGAGCGTCACGCCGACCAGCCGGTCGCCGTCCGCGCGAACATCGTGAAGCTCGTGGAAAGGAAGCAAAGTGGTACGTCCAGCGGTCGCCGCGGCCTGAACGTCAGCGACGGTAGCTCCATGCGCGCGGTATTTGTCGCTGCGATGGACGAGCGTCACCGCCTTGGCGCGATCGCGTAGCTGCTGCGCCCAATCGAATGCCGAGTCGCCGCCTCCGATAATCACGATGCTCTGATCCCGGAACTCGTCGGGGTTCGATACACGATCGAAGATTCCGCGGCCGTACCACGGCTCGGCGCAGGCCTGCGGCAGACGTCGCGGCGAAAAAGCCCCGATTCCGGCAGCGATGACTATCGCGCGGGTAGGAAACCGATCGGTCTCGGTGACGAGCACGAAGTGATCTTCGTTCCGCTCGAGCGCGGTGACATTTTGATTCAGGTGCGCCTTGAAGTGGAACTGGTCCGTCTGCTCCTTGAGCGCCTTGACCAGGTCCTTGGCCAGTATCTTCGCGAATCCACCGACGTCGAAGATGTACTTCTCGGGATAGAGCGCGGTCAGCTGGCCGCCCAGCTCGGGCAACGCGTCGACGATCTGCGCGGTGGCACCGCGCATCCCCGCATAAAAAGAGGCGAACAGTCCGGTCGGACCGCCGCCAATGATCGTGATGTCGGTGATCGGGTGCGTCATGTCTCGATTCAATATATAGTAGCTGCCCCCGAGCTACGCCGACATCGCTGGCGACACGAGGTCATAGGCTCTAGACTCTTCGCCGTGCGCGATCAACCTACACTGACCACCGAGCGTCTGACGTTGCGTCCGTTCGTGCCCGATGACGCGTTCGACGTTCAGCGTCTCGCCGGTTTGCGGGAGATCGCCGATACGACGCTCAATATTCCGCACCCGTATCCAACCGGAGCCGCGAAGGAGTGGATTGCAACGCACGCGACAACGTGGGCCGGTGGAACGGGGGTGACGTTTGCCATTGTTGAAACGGCCAATGGAAAACTCGCCGGAACGATAGGGCTGACTATCAAGCCAGAGCACCGACGCGCCGAGCTCGGGTACTGGATCGCTGTCGACCGCTGGAACCGTGGCTACGCCACTGAAGCAAGCCACCGGATTCTGGATTTCGGATTCGAGCTCCTCGGCCTCCATCGCATCGAATCCCGGCACTTTTTACGCAACCCCGCGTCGGGTCGCGTGATGCAGAAGCTGGGGATGCAGCGCGAAGGAATCGAGCGCGATTGGGCGATCAAATGGGAACGCTACGAGACGCTGGCGCTGTACTCTATTCTCGAACCGGAATGGAGAGCGGGTCGGCGGAAACGGTGATCGTCCGCCGTAGAAAAAGCTGCCCCAACTAGGCGTCGAGAGCGGTCACGTGCACTTGGGCCGTGCCGTTTTCGCGGTACTGGACGCTGACAGTCCACGGTTGGCAGCAGACCTCACAGTCCTCGACGTACTCCTGCACCGATCCGCTCCCGGGATCCAGCGAGATCGCCACGGTTTCGTTGCAGTACGGACAATAGAC
>JBHEME010000006.1:33235-150949 GCA_046262755.1 Gemmatimonadaceae bacterium
GCGGCTTCGGTATCAGCCGTTCCATCGCCGAGAGGAAAGTCAGTATCGAGCTGGTCCTTCTCGTCTGGGAGGCGCATCGTGGATGAGAATATAGTTCGCGATGGCAACTGCAACTGAACGAGGTGGGAGTGACCAGTAGCGTAGCGGCCAGTTATCAGGTCACTACCCCTAGACTTTCCACTTGGCGCGAGACCCACTGCCTGTGCCTTGAATGGTGCTGGTGAAGTCATGACGTCGTGAACTGAAAAACAGGAATCTGTGCTACTGGCCACTCCCACCTGGTTCAGTTGCTTTTAGTCCTTAGCATTACATTTTGGCCTGGATGAAGATCTACACCAAGACCGGCGACGCCGGCGACACCGGCCTGTTCGGCGGCGGCCGCGTCCAGAAAGACGACCCACGCGTCGAGGCGTACGGCGACATCGACGAGCTCAACGCCGTTCTTGGACTGGCACGAGCCTTCGAGCCTATGCCACGGATCGATGAAGTTCTTGTCCCGATGCAACGCGATCTCTTCAGCATCGGCGCGCTGCTCGCGACCCCGGACCTCGAGAAGATGCGCGGACATTTGAGCAAGGCTAACATCGACGACGAACGCATCGCCGAGCTCGAGCGAGCAATCGACACCTGCGAGAAAGAGCTGGAGCCACTCCGCGCTTTCATCATCCCCGGCGGTAGTCGAAAAGGTGCCTCTTTGCACGTCGCGCGCACCGTTTGCCGTCGGGCCGAGCGTCGAGTGGTGCACCTGCAGCGGGAAGTGGAAATACCGTCGCTGGTCGTCATCTATCTCAACCGGCTGTCGGATCTCCTCTTCATGCTCGCGCGGGTGGCGAACGTCCGCGCCGGAGCCGGTGAAGTAACCTGGTAGACGCGGCGCGGGAGATTTCGCTCAGCCGCTATTCCGTCGTGGTCGAGCGAGGCGTCCTCGACCGTATCGGGCAAGTGGTTCGGAAGGTCGCGCCGGCCCACCGCTACGCTCTGATCACCGACTCCAATGTCGGTCCCTTATATGGCGAGCGGGCTCGAGCCGCCTTCGCCCCCGATACAATAGATGTCTTCCAAATCCCCGCCGGGGAGGCCCACAAAACCCGGGAAACCTGGGCCCTGCTTACTGACCGGATGCTATCGGTCGGGCTGGGTCGCGACTCCGCGGTCGTTGCTCTCGGAGGAGGTGTGGTGGGCGACCTCGCCGGTTTTGTCGCCGCTACTTTCATGCGGGGCGTCCCAGTTGTTCAAGTACCCACCACTCTGCTTGCCATGATCGATGCGTCGATCGGCGGCAAGACAGGAGTCGACACCGCGGCGGGAAAGAATCTGGTTGGAACCTTCCATTGGCCGGCGGGTGTTATTGTTGAGCCTCAAGTGCTTGTAACACTTCCACTTAGGGAATTGCGTGCGGGTTTTGCAGAGGCTATTAAGCATGGCGTAATCGCGGACGAGTCGTATTTTCTCGACGTCGTTCGCGGTGTTCCAGAACTGCTGTCGGCACCGGGTTCGACGAGTGACAGGATGTTCTCGCTCATCGTCCGTAGCATTGAGATCAAGGCCGATATTGTCTCACGTGATGAACGGGAGGATGGCCTTAGAAAGATCCTGAATTTTGGGCATACGATCGGCCACGCAGTCGAGGTCGCAACAGGATATTCGCTCCTCCACGGAGAAGCCGTATCCATCGGGATGGCGATCGAGAGCCAACTGGCGGAAGCGCTGGGGATTGCGAGACGAGGCACGGCTGCAACGGTAAGGGACGCCTTACTTGTCGCTGGGCTTCCGACCGATCTTCCTCAGGGCTGCGATCCGCGGGCGGTGGTAGAGGCGACAAGATCGGACAAGAAAGTCCGGTCCGGAAAGACGATGTTCTCCCTCCCGCTCAGGGTAGGAGCGATGGCGGGAGCGGACGCTGGATGGACGGTTTCTGTAGGTGACGATCAGCTTCGGGAGGTGCTCGCATGATAAATAGCAGAATCTCTCGCCGTATCCTCGCACTGAAGGACGCGACTCGGAGCGCTGGCCTCCGGCGGACTGAATTCGTTCGCACCACCATCGCGGTTGCGTTGGCAATAGCACTCATCGGAACGGGGGCCGTCGCACTGCCTTCCCTTGCCCCTTCCCAGGCGGACATGCAGATCCCGCCGCTGAAAGGGCCACAGCTGGATCCGCTCGAGCTCTCAGCGATGGAAAGCGTTCACGAAAACGCAGCCCGCCTCGCGGGACCTATCAAAGAAACGGTCGTCGACATCGCTAAGGGTCTACCCTCCGCCGCAGCCCAGGTCGCGCGAGCGACGACCGCCGCTACCAGCCCGATCGCGCGAGGTGTCGAATCGATTCCCGAGGGAATGATGCGCGCCACCGCGCATGAAGCAATCAAGATGAAAAAGGGGATCATCCCGCTCATTCCATCCAAGTTCGCCCGCGCCGAGGATGGAGTGACCATCCCGGTGTCGCTGACGCAGTACTGCGTTCAGGGTGAGACTCGTCGCGGTCGCCAGACTCGTCACGGGATCGTCGCTGCCGATCCACGCATCTTCCCGCTCTCGCGCTACGTCGAGGTCTTCCTCGGCAACGAGTATCTCGGCCGCTACCTCGTCGACGATACCGGCGGCAATGTCCTTGGCGCGACGCTCGACATTTGGAATCCTGACTGCAAAGCGGCGGCGCGATTCGGCCGGCACTGGGGCAGCGCGGTTCTGGTTGCGCGCGAGACGGAGGAAGTCTTCAGCGATTCTTTAGTTCCTACTCGTTGGGATGGGCTCGCGAAGAGATAGCAACGTATAACTGAAAAGCTCCCAGCCTAGCGCTCAAAGCCGCCCGCTTTAGTTGTGTGGATGCCAAATTCGAGCGAGCGCTGTTAACCCGAAACGGCGCGGCCCTACATTTGCGCCCTCCACCGCCGAAAACTCAAACTCGAGAGAAGCCATGTCCTCGTTCAGCACCTATCTGATCGGATACTTCGTTCTCATCATCGGGCTGGCAATCGCCGCTTACCTCGTCAACGTCCCGACCACCTGGATCCTCGTTGGCTTCATCGTGGCGCTGGGAATTGGCATTTTGATGGCTACAACCCGTACAAAGCCCAAAGATCCCCCCGGTCCGCCTGTGGCATGAAACATGGCTGTTGACGGCTGAGCACACCGATAGTTAACGTGCGCGTCCAGCAGAAACCGGACGCGCCACCCAGGCTCGTCCGGCAGAAATCGTCGCTACCAAGGGGCATATGCAGACAACGGGCGAGAGTAGATCCAAAGGCTTCTTCCGTTCCTCCCCCTCCACAGCGTTCGACCAGTACCTCCAGGACATACAAAAGCTCCCACTGATCACCGACGCCGAAGAAGAGCGTCGACTAGCGAGACGAGCACAGTCCGGAGATGAGAAAGCAGCAGAGCGCTTGGTCACCGCCAATCTTCGATTCGTCATTTCGTACGTCAAGAAGTATCAGGGCCACGGCTTGGACCTCGGCGAGCTCGTCGCCATCGGAAACGAAGGACTGCTCAAGGCCGTCAGAAAATTCGATCCCGACCAAGGCGTGAAGTTCATCTCCTACGCCGTCTGGTGGGTTCGTCAGGCAGTCCTCAAGGCTCTGGCCGAGCAGACGCGCAGCGTTCGCATCCCGCTCAACCAGAATTCACAGCTGATCAAGCTCGCTCGAGCTCAGACTGTGCTGTCGCAGGTGTTGAAGCGCGATCCAACCGACAACGAGATCGGCCGCCTGCTCGAAGAGACACCGGACGCGGTGCGCTCCGCCAAGCAAATGTCCGCGACCGAGATATCGCTCGACGCCCCCATCGACCGCTCCGATCGCGAAGCCTGCACCTTGGGCGAGCGCTTCGCCGGCGTCGACGGTGGTGAGATCGAGGATGTCACCGACTTCCACCTGATGCGCGAGTTCATCGACCGCGTCTTCCGGAAGTACCTGACGCCACGAGAGCGCAAGATCCTTCACCTCTATTACGGCCTCGAGCAGGGATCCGACGCGATGACGCTCGAGAAGATTGGTGCGCTGATGGGCGTTACGCGCGAGCGCATCAGACAGATTCGCGAGCGGGCGTTTGAGAAGCTGCGCGAGTCTCCTGACGGCTCGGCCCTCGCCGGATTCTGGAGTTAAAGAAACTGCGAAAAGCGTGACGGGTTCTCCTGACGCCACGCTGAAAGGACGCCGGCCAAGACAGGCCGGCGTCCTTTTTGTATTGTAGCGGCTCACCAGCAGCAATTTCCTCCAGCAAGCCCAATGACCGCGACAACGCCAATCGACCCTTCTTCTGCCAAGGCATTTCTCAATGCCGCCTGCGGCAATGCCTCTGCGGCGCGAGACGCTCTGACCTCGGCGGGTTTCGAGCTGGAAGAGGTACAGCCCAAGGAGCTCGAGTCACTCCTGAAAAAGGCGATCTCGGAAGGCGCGGAAAGAATTCTCGTTGCCGGTGGCGACGGCACTATCGCGACCGCGGCATCGCTCGTTGCAAACACTCATACGGAGCTCGCGATCCTCCCGGGCGGAACACTCAACCACTTCGCCAAGGATCACGGCATTCCGACTGACCTTGGCGATGCCGCGGTGGTTGCTGGCAATGGCCGGATAGTTGGCGCCGACATCGGCTACGTCGGGAAATACGTTTTTCTGAACACGAGCTCAATCGGCGCCTACGTCACTTTTGTCCGTGTTCGCGAACGTTTCGAGAAACGGTTTGGCTACAAGCTCGCCAGTCTGCTCGCGCTGCTGCGGGTGTTCTCGGAGATCGACACCGTTGGAATCGAGCTTGAAGTCGAAGGGGTCAAAAAGCTTTACCGTGCCTCACTCGTATTCATCGGGGTTGGAGAGCGGGAGCTGCAACTCCCGACACTTGGCAGCAGAAAGAAGAATGGAAAGCGTGGCCTTCACGTCATGATCGTTCAGGGACGAAGACCGGCCCGTCTTTTTGCGGTCGCGCTGGCCGGCATCGCCCGGGGTACTCGGCAGGCGCAGCGACTTCCGCAGTTCGAGAGTTTCGTCGTGGATTCCTGCCGGATCAATCTCGCCCGAGGGGCCACGCCGATTGCGGTGGATGGTGAGCTCAAGGTTCTGGAAACACCACTCGAGTACCGTATCGAGCGGGATGCTCTACGTCTGGTTGTCTCTCAGCCGAAGGACGGTGTATAGCTAGATTTCCAAAATGACCCAGCCGTCGCCGCACCAGCAGGCCCAGCCGGTCGCGGAGCGTTTGGCCGAGATTGTAGGACCACGCCATGTTCTGACTCGGCCGAGTGAGTTGTTGGTCTACAACTCTGACGGACTGCCGGGTTACCGACGTCAACCAAGGCTGGCGGTTTTTCCCGGATCGCGGGAAGAGACGATCGCTGTCGTCCGGGTGCTTGCCGCAGAAGGACTGCCCTTCGTGCCCCGGGGTGCGGGCACAGGCTTGTCGGGCGGCGCGCTGGCGGACGACATAGTTATCGTCGGCCTCCATCGATTGAAGGAAATCATTTCCCTCGACGTCGAGAACCGGCGTGCGACGGTCGAGCCCGGCGTCGTCAATCTTCGGCTCAACAAGCACGTTGCGCCTCACGGTCTCGTTTACGCACCCGATCCTTCGAGCGATGCGGCCTGCACCATCGGTGGCAACGTCGCCGAAAACGCCGGCGGTCCGCATTGCCTCAAGTACGGGGTGACTCTCAATCACGTGCTGGCGCTGACAGTAGTATTGCCGAGCGGGGAGATCGTGGAGCTTGGCAGCAAAACCGGTGAGATCGACGGCTACGATCTGCGCGGCGCTTTCATCGGTTCGGAAGGCTGCTTCGGCCTCGCCCTCGACATAACCGTCAAGCTGACTCAGCGCCCTCAAATGGTGCGGACATTACTTGCGGACTTCATGTCTGTGACCGAAGCCGCCCGTGTCACTTCCAGCATCATAGCATCGGGCATCGTCCCCGCGGCACTCGAGTTTATGGATGGTCCGACTATTCGCGTCGTCGAGGCTTCGATATACGCGGCGGGTTATCCCAAGGATGCCGAAGCAATTCTTCTCATCGAGCTGGACGGACTGGAGGCGGGCGTCAACATGGATGTCGAAACGGTGCGGCACCTTTGTCTCGATGGCGGTGCGCGCAACGTGAAGGTGGCGCGGGATGATATCGAGCGGATGAAGCTCTGGCAGGGACGCAAGAAAGCATTCGGTGCGATGGGACGGCTGGCTCCGCATCTCATCGTGCAGGACGCAGTGATTCCCCGCACCAGACTCCCGGAAATTTTGGAGACGATTCACACCATCAGCGACAAATACGGCGTGCTGGTCTGCAACGTCTTCCACGCGGGGGACGGCAACCTGCATCCGAACATCGCCTATAGCGCTGACGACCCCGACGAGAGTCGTCGCGTCCACGCCGCGATGATCGAAATCATGCGCGCGTGCATCGACGCGGGCGGCAGCATCACCGGAGAACACGGGGTCGGGCTCGACAAGATCGGCTACATGGAGTCGATCTTCACTGACAGCACCCTCAACGCGATGTGCGAGCTTCGCGGTGTGTTCGATCCGGAGCACAGATCGAATCCTGGCAAAGTGGTTCCGACTCACTCATGCAAGGAGTGGAATGCGGTCGCGTCCACTCGTCATGGCGCGCATCCTCCCGCGGGCGGTCCGAAACGCGAGGAGATTTCCATCAATGAGCCGCAGCCGCTATCGGCAACGCCCTCTCGTCCCTCGGCAGAGTGAGCACCGAAACCGTGGTGGCGACGATTCGCGAGAACGTTGCGACCGGATCGGCGTTGAGAATCTGTGGACGCTCCACTTGGCTGGACGCGGGGCGCCCCGTTCGAGCCAGCAATAGCCTCACTCTCCGCGACGACACCGGTGTCGTGAGCTACGTTCCCGGCGATCTGGTTCTGACGGTGCGCGCCGGCACCTCACTCGGACAGGTCGACGACATCACCCGAGCCCACGACCAATGGCTGCCGTTGGATCCGTTCGGTTCGCCTGAGGGAAGCATCGGCGCAACCATCGCCACCGCGTCCGCGGGCCCATTGTCCACAACCTTTGGACTCGCGCGCGACCTAGTGCTCGGTCTCGAGTTCGTCACTGGGAATGGAGATGTCGTCCGCTCCGGCGGGAAGGTGGTGAAAAACGTTGCCGGCTTCGATCTTTCGCGACTCGTTACCGGTTCGTGGGGAACACTGGGCGTGATCACCGAGGTAACCCTGCGACTTTATGCGAGGCCGAAAGTGGATCGCACCTTCACTCTCGCTTTACCGCGTGACGCGAGGGAAATGTCGCTTCTTCTGCGCGCGATTCACGTTTCCCCGCTCGCGCCCTTTGCATTCGAGTTGTTGAACGGCGCTGCGGCGCGAGCACTCCAGCTTGGAGTTCATCCGATCTGTTTGATTCGGCTCGGCGGAAACGCGCCCGTGGTGGAGGCGCAAATCCGGAGCTTCTCCCAGCTTGCACCCGCAACTGAAGTTCCGGTGGAGGTGTGGCAGCGGCTTCGGCAGCTGGAACAGCACGCTGAAAGCGTGATTCGGGTTTCAAATCTTCCGTCGCGCTTCTTCGCCACGGCCAGCGCAATACTGGGGGATGCGCCTCCTGGCGTATTCACTTACGTGTCGCCACGTCGGGGCGTTTTGCGGATAGTAACGCTTCCGCAGACCGCCGATGCAGAACCTGCCAGCGAACCGACCATCTCCCGCTCATTCGATTTACCGTCACGGGATGAGCACTTCGATTCTGTCGTAGTCTTCGAAAAACTCCCGGCCGAGGTTTGGCCAATAGTCGCTCCCAGCGTCGTCGCGAATCCACTGTCTCGTGGAATCAAGAAAGCATACGACCCCCATCGCATTTTGAATCCAGGTATTCTGGGCGATTAAGTGACTGCAGCGCTTCCCGCCGATCCGCTTCCGTCCGACCCGATGCCGGGCTGCGCGTTGCCCGGAACCCCGCTCGCTGGCGCACTGCCGGGGATCAATGCGTGCGTGCACTGCGGATTTTGTCTGCAGGCCTGTCCGACGTACCTGAATCTCGAGGACGAGAACGACAGTCCCCGCGGACGCATTTTCCTGATGCGCTCTCTCCTCGAGGGCACCGTCAGACCGGACGATCCGGAAGTACAGCAGCACATTGATCAGTGTCTCGGCTGCCGTGCGTGTGAGCCGGTCTGTCCCAGTGGAGTTCCGTACGGGCAGCTGCTCGAGGCAACCCGAGCCACCCTCCGCGAGAGCAGACCAACACCGATCATCGCGCGGGTGATCCTTTTTGTCTTCGCACGGAGGTGGCTGCTGCGGCCAGCGATGTTCTTCTCGCGCCTCCTTGCCGCGACCCCGATACCAACATTGCTTGCCGGAGTCGAGGGCAGACTCGGCTTCGCGATGGCGATGCTCGCTTCGACGGGCCGATCCATAGAGCGCGGACGATATAATGTCTCGACTCGGGGCGAGCGCGGGACTGTTGCCATTTTGCGCGGCTGCGTCATGGATGGACTTTTCAATGCCACCAACCGAGCGACGGAGCGCGTGCTCCGCGTCAACGGCTACTCAATCACCTCCGCACGCGGCCAGCATTGCTGCGGCGCGCTGCACGCGCACGCGGGCGATCTCGAGAATGCGCGCAAGCTGGCCAGGAAAAACATCTCTGCATTCGAAAAATCGGGCGCCGATCTGATCGCTGTGAACGCCGCCGGATGCGGCGCCATCATGAAGGAGTACGGTCACCTCCTCAAGGACGACGAGGCGTGGCACAATCGCGCTATGGATCTTGGCTCGCGCGTGCGTGACGTGAGCGAGCTCCTGGCCGCTGCGGGTCCGCGTGAGGGTGGGCCCCTTCCCGTTCGCGTAACGTACGACGCACCGTGCCACTTGCAGCACGCGCAGCGGATTACGCAGGCCCCGCTTACCCTTCTCGCTGCCATTCCCGGGCTCGAGCTGGTTCCCTTGCACGATTCGGATCAGTGCTGCGGGAGTGCCGGGATCTACAATCTCATCGAGCCCGACACATCGGATCGGGTTCTGGAGCCGAAACTCGCCAACATTCGCGCCGCGGGTGCACCGTTCGTCGCGACAGGGAATCCCGGTTGTCTGATGCAGATCGGTGCCGGTCTGATCAGGGCGGAAATGTCGGCGCGGTCCATTCATCCCGTCGACTTGCTCGACGCATCTTACGCGGCCCTGGGCCAGTAGCGCGCGCGAAGAGCGCCGGCTTAATTGCAGGTAATGTCCGAGATGAACGAGTATTCCGCACTCCACAACGGTGCTTTATTCTTCGACCGTAGTGACCGAATGCGCATGCGGATCTCGGGAGACAAAGCCGCCGAGCTGCTGACGGGAATGGTGACGAACGATGTGACATCACTGGTCCCGGGCGAGGGACAATTCGCCGCAGCACTTACTCCCAAGGGAAAGATCGTCGCGGATCTGCGCATCTTCGCTCTGGCGGACGGACTGCTCGTCGACACATCCGCCGCTGCAGCATCAGGCTGGAAGGAAATGGTGCGCAAGTACGTAAACCCGCGCATCGCTCCCTATCACGACGTCACTTCCGAGATGGCGGACCTTGGGGTTTTCGGCCGATCGGCACGACTGCGAATTTCGCGAGTGACTGGATTCGATGACAAGGATCTCACCGCTCTGCCACCGTACGGGCATCGGACCGCGTCCATCGGCGAAGCGAACCTAATTGTTGCGCGAGTTCCTGAAATCGAACTGGATGGTTTTGAGCTTTTTGCGCCGAGCGCGGCGGTGAGCGAGCTGAAAGCGAGTCTCGTCGCGTCGGGCGTACCTGCCGGTACGAACGAAACCTGGGAGATCGCGCGGATCGAGAGTGGCCGTCCGCAGTGGGGCGCCGACATGGATGACACCACGCTGCCGCAGGAGGCGAACTTCGACGAGCTTGGTGCGATCTCTTATACCAAGGGCTGTTACATCGGGCAGGAAACCGTCGCGCGCGTGCACTTTCGCGGACATGTGAATCGGTTTCTGCGCCGGCTACGTTTCGTCAGTCGTCCCGCGCCGCCAAAGGGGGCGGAGCTGCTGGACGAGTCGGGCAAAGTGATCGGCGACATCAGAAGCGTTGCGCTTTCGCCCAGGTATGGCGGTGTCGCGCTGGGAATGGTACGGCGGGAAATCTCACCGGGCACGACACTGCAAGCGCGGTGGTCGGGCGGCGAATGCAGCGTGCAGGTGGAGCAAAACGAAAAAGGCGCCGCTGTCTAGCGGCGCCTTCGTCTAGCAGTGTTACAGATCCACCAGCAGCTTATTTCTTCTTCTTCGTCGTGGGCTTGGTGGTCTTAGCCGTCGTGGTGCTCGCGGTCGTGCTCGCGGTGGTGTCCATCTTCATGCCGGTGTCCATCGCCGCCGGGGCCGGAGCCATTGCGGGTGCGGTGGTGTCAGCGGTCGCGGCTTCGTCTTTCTTGGCGGTGCAAGCAGCAAGTGCGAGGACTGCGGCGACAAGGGCCAGGCGCTTCATTTACAATCTCCTTAAAAGGCCAACGTGGAATAAATCGCCGGTCCGTGCACGCGGTCGCAGTGCCCGTTTTGGCGCGGGCGAAAATCTATCTCATCTGGAAACAGTGTCAAGGGCGACCGCCGGCTAGTTGCCCTCTGACGCGAGGACTAGATTAACTCGCAGATCGAAGTTTTCCGAGGGAGAAATCCAGTTGTCGGTTCACCCAGAAACATTTGGCGCACTCAAACGCTCGGCGTTTGGTGCGCCCGAGCAAAGGCTCCGCTCGGTAAAGGATGAGCTTAGGTCCAACCTGCTGACACGTCTCGCTACCCGAAAGCCCGTCTTCAAGGGCGTGGTAGGGTACGAAGAGACCGTCATGCCCCAGATCATCAACGCCATTCTGAGTAGGCACAACTTCATCCTCCTCGGACTGCGTGGACAAGCCAAGTCTCGCATTCTTCGAGCGCTGACCACGCTTCTGGACCCGGCGCTCCCCATAATCGCCGGCAGTGAAGTCAACGACAACCCGTTCGCGCCGGTCTCGAAGTATGGGAAGAACTTGCTCAAGGAGGCTGGCGACGACACGCCGGTTGCCTGGCTCGAGCCCGACATGCGCTACGTCGAGAAACTGGCGACGCCCGACGTCACTGTCGCCGATATCATTGGCGACCTCGATCCGATCAAGGCCGCGCGCGGCGGACACATACTCGGCGACGAGCTCACCATGCACTACGGCATGCTGCCGCGCGCCAATCGCGGGATCTTCGCCTTGAATGAATTGCCCGACCTCGCGGGCAAAGTGCAGGTCAGCCTGTTCAACATCATGCAGGAAGGCGACGTCCAGATCAAAGGCTATCCCGTAAGACTGCCGCTCGACGTGATGCTCTGCTTCACGGCAAATCCCGAAGACTACACCGCGCGTGGCAAGATCATCACGCCGCTCAAGGATCGCATTGGCAGCGAAGTCATTACGCACTATCCGGAGACCGTGGAGCTGGGCATGGCGATTACCAACCAGGAAGCGTGGACCGCGCGCGGCGCCGGCAAGGTCCGCGTTCCGGACTTCATCGCCGAAGTGATCGAGCGTGTGGCGTTCGAAGCCCGCACGGACAAGCGCATCGATAAGCGATCGGGCGTCTCCCAGCGCATGCCTATTAGCGTGCTGGAGAATGTCGTCTCCAACGCCGAGCGCCGCGCCCTTCAGACCGGTGAGCGCGACATCGTTCCCCGCATCGCCGACATCTACGCGGCGCTGCCTGCCATCACCGGCAAGATCGAGCTGGAGTACGAGGGTGAGCTCGTAGGCGGTCACAACATCGCGCGCGAGCTCATTCGCCGCGCGGCAGATGCGACGTATCAGGATCGCGCGGGCGGAATCAATACCGACGAGATCATCATGTGGTTCGATGTCGGTGGCGCGCTGCAGGTGACCGACGATGTCCCGGTCGATGCCGTAGTGGAAGGCTTCGGCAGCGTTCCCGGATTGATGCAGGTCGTAAGCACTTCCGGACTCGCGCCCATGGACGATCTCCCCGTGGTGGCGGCCGGTTGCGAGCTCGTCCTCGAGTCACTGGTTGCGCGCAAGAAAATCACCCGGTCGGATGCGGGACAGTACGGGCGCGCCGTCGAAGAAAAACGGCGTCGTCCCTACCAGGACTAGCTCCTGCCGATTCTCACTGTCTCGCGACTGTACGGGTCGGGAGGCTCGGAAGTCGCCGCCCTCGCCGCTAAAACGCTGGGCTGGTCGTTACTGGACAACGCTGTAGTCGATGCGGTAGCGACAAGGATGGGACTCAGCGTAGCGGAAGTTCGCGACCGGGAGGAACGCGTTCCCTCACTGGTGGAGCGTCTGACTTCAGCCATGGCGATGGGATCGCAGGAGTGGATGTCTCCGATCGCCGCAGCCAAGCGCCCGACCGACGAGCAGCTGATCGAAGTCACGCGCCACATTATCGAAGAGGCAATCGCGCGCGGTCCGATAGTAGTAGTCGGTCGCGGCACCCAGGAAATGCTGGCAGAACGCGACGATGCGCTACATGTATTCTGTTACGCCCCGCGCAAAGCGCTGATCGCCCGGACTATGGAGCGGGAAGGAGTGAGCGCCGAAGAAGCCGCCCGCCTCGTCGACGACACCAACAAGCAGCGCGACCAGTGGGTTCGATTGCACTGGGAAAGGGATCGCCGCGCGGTCGAGCTTTACGATCTGAGTGTCAATACGGCTCGGTTGGGGATAGACGGCGCTGCTCAACTGATTGTCAGTGCGGCGAAGAGTAGGTTCCATCTCTAGAGCAACAACGACCACGAAGCCAACCTCTCGCTACTTCGGATTTGTAGCCCAGATAGTCGACTCCGTAACGAACCCCCTATCCTCCAGCTCGAGCATGCCGACGATCAGCTGACCGATGTCCTGAGCGTGCAGCTTCGATGGGTTGTCGGGCTTCGCTGGTGATGATTCTCCCTCACCGAAGCTGGTGAGAACCTCGCTGGGATTCACCTGCATCACGCGGATGTTGTGCTGGCGCAGCTCCGGTCTCCAGCATTCTGTGAGGGCATGAATCGCGAATTTGCTCGAGCAGTACGCCGAGCCGTTGGCGAAACCGCGCTGGCCGGCGGTCGACGAGATATTCACGATGTTGCCGTAATCCCGACCGATAAAGTGGCGGGCCGACTCGCGTCCTACGAGCATCGCGCCCAGCACGTTGGTCTGCCACACACGGAAAAATTCTTCGGCGGTGAGGTCGACGAGTGGCGCGAAGGCGCCGAAGCCCGCGTTGTTGACCAGCACGTTGTAGTCCTCGAATTCCTTCACAACCGTGCGGATCATCCCTGCTACGTCGTCCTCCTTGCTCACGTCGGCGACAATCGGGATTGCGCCGATTTGCTCAGCTGCCGACTCGAGCATGTCCTTGTGACGGGCGCAGATCGCGACTCGGGCGCCCCGCTCGCGCAATATGCGCGCTGTTTCGAAGCCGATCCCGCAACTTCCCCCGGTGACGAGCGCCGCGGCGTTTTTCAGGTCCACTGCTTTTCCCTCGAATGGATGGTCTCGCGCACGAGAGCCGCGAAGTCGCCAATGTCCGCTTCCTCGGTGTCGAAAGACGTTATCAAACGTGCTTCGGACATAGCCTCGTTCCAGATATGGAAAGGCCGGCGGGCCTGGAGGCGCGGGACGACTTCGGGCGGAATCGTCACGAACACTTCGTTGGCCTCGACAGGCTGCGTCAGGGCCAACCCTCGGATTCCCGCAAGCTCGCCGGCGAGCAGCTGCGCCATTCGGTTGGCATGGGTCGCGCTCTTTTTCCACAGGTCGTTGGTAAGAAGAGCGATGTATTGGGCCGCAATGAATCGCATCTTTGACGAGAGCTGCATACCCTGCATTCTCCGGAACTCGAAATCGTCGGCGAGGGCTCTCTTGAAGAACACCACCGCTTCGCCGGCAATGAGACCGTTTTTGGTACCTCCGAATGAGAGCGCGTCCACACCCGCTTCGCTCGTTATCGCCTTCAAGGACACATTCATGTACGCGGCAGCGTTGAAGATGCGCGCACCGTCCATGTGCAGGAGAAGCGAGTTCGCGTGAGCGAAGTCGGCGATGACGCGGATCTCCTGCGGTGTGTAGGTGGTTCCGTACTCAGTCGCCTGCGTGATCGAGATCGCGCGCGGCTGAACGTGGTGCTCGTTACCGATGTGATGTAGGTGTTCTCGAATTCCCGGCACAGTGATCTTTCCGTGCGGCGCAGGTATCGTGAGGAGCTTGCACCCGACGTGCTTCTCCGCGGCGCCGCATTCGGAAGTGTAGACGTGCGCCGTCTCGGCGCAGATGACGGCCTGGTGAGAGCGCACCATGCTCTGTAGACAAAGCACATTCGCAGCCGTTCCGCTGAACACCAGAAACACCTCGGCGTCCCCTACTGCGTTCTGGATTCTGGCTACTGCGTCGTGCGTGTACGGGTCGCTGCCGTACGAGGGGACGTGGCCGACATTGGCGGCAGCCATCGCTTCGAGCACTTCGGGATGCACGCCCGCCCAATTATCGCTGGCAAACGCGCGACCGGACCCAATTTCCTTGTGCCGCATGAGCAACGATACTTGCGGGCTGGGAGAGCAGCAAGCTCACTACGCCCGGGCTTTGCTCGGTGGCATACGGTCACTGCTGGTTTTCGTCAACGGCTCTTAGTGGAGTCCAGACGTCGTGAACTGGGATCTCGAGTCTTTCTTCACTGACAACTCCCGCCCGTTCAGTTGCAGTGAACAGTTTTCAGAGCTAATGAAAATCCCTGCTAGCGTGTACCAACTCCTTCACCTGCAACTCACTAAACTCGAGCCCGATAACGTTCCTGACCCCGTCATCCCGCTCGAACCTGCCCTGTACTACCACGAACGTCGAGAACTTCACGACCTCGGCATACTTGTCGACCATTTTCTTGGAGACGATCACGTTGATGAAGCCGAATTCGTCTTCCATCAGCAAAAACACAGTGCCCTTGGCGCTCTGGGGCTGCTGGCGGATGGTCACAAGACCGGCGGTGGTGATCCGCTCGCCACCGTGTAGCTGCTCCAATTCCTTCGAGCTCAAAGCGCCAGCCGCGCGCAGCCTCTCGCGGAGGTGCTCCATCGGATGACCGCTGACGCTGATCCCCACTGAGAAGTAGTCGAGAAAGATCAGCTCATCGCGACTGAGAGGTCGCGGATTGTAAGGCGTGACGCGTGCGGGAGCGAGTGGCAGAGTGTCCCCCACCGCGCGCATCGCGACCCACGCCGCGCGACGTCGATCCGGCTCCCAGCATCCGAACGCTCCCGCCCGTGCCAGCTGCAGCGCATCCGCGCGTATGAGCTTCGCGCGCTGCACTACGTCATCGATGGATGTGAATCGATCCCAGCCGCGCGCGGTCTTTAGTGCCTCGAGTGATTTTTCGCCGAGCCCGCGGATGTGGCGCCAGCCAATGCGGAGCGCCGGCCTATCGGGATTCTCCGTCGGCGCCGTCGTGCATTCCCAGTCGCCATCGCGCATGCAGGGTGGCAGCACCTTCAATCCGTGACGCCGCGCGTCGTGTATCAGCGTCGACGGCGGATAAAATCCCATCGGCCACGAATTGAGCAGTCCGGCGTAGAACTCCGCCGTGTAATGAGCCTTGAGATAGCCCGTCGCGTAGGCGATGAGCGCAAAACTCCACGCATGCGACTCGGGAAATCCGTAGTTGGCGAAGCTCTTGAGATCTTCCGCGATCTGCGTCGCGACCGCTTCCTCGACTCCGCGTTCTATCATCCGGTTCCGGAGTTGCTCGAGGACTCGATGCAGGCGCTCGACTTTTCGGATGTGACCCATCGTGCGCCGCAGCTCGTCGGCTTGCGCCGCTGAATATCCGCCCAGCTTCATGGCGATCGCCATCGCCTGTTCCTGGAAAATCGGAATTCCCTGCGTGCGCTTGAGAATCGGCTCCAGATCGGGGTGCGCGTAGGACACGGGCTCGAGCCCGCGACGCCGGGCCGTGTAGGGATGTACGAATCGCGCCTGGATCGGACCGGGACGAATGAGCGCTACCTGCACCACGATGTCGTACAACCGATCTGGCTTCGTATGTAGCACAGAAGCGATCTGGGCCCTGCTCTCGATCTGGAAGGTTCCGATAGTCTCGCCGGTCGCGATCAGGTTGTAGGTCGCCTCGTCGTCCTGTGGAAGCTTGTACATCTCGGGACGCGTACCGGTGCGCACCTCGATCATGTCGAACGCCCGCCGCACAAGCGACAGCGCGCCGAGGCCGAGGAAATCGAACTTTGGCACACCGACGGCATCGAGGTCGTCCTTGTCGAACTGGATGATCGTGCGGCCCATAGTCGTGTGCTCGACCGGCATGTAGTCGCCAAGTGGCGCCGACGACAACACGAATCCGCCAACGTGAGTCGATCTCAGGCGAGGGACTCCGTCGAACGCCGCCATCGCCGCCAGCACCGCTCTGCCCCGAGGATTATCCAGATCCAGCCCGAATTTCGGCGCCAGCGTTTCACGTATGTACTCGGCGCCTTCTGCCGGCTCGCTCCAGTGGATGCGCTTCGAGAAAGTCGTCGCCATCTCAACCGGGTAACCGAAGGCCCGCATCGAATCGAGTATGGCGTTGGGTCCCCGGTACATCTGGACGATGCAGGTGATCGCCGCGTTCGCTCGATTGTATTTGTCGTAGACGTAGTCGAGTACTTCCTCGCGACGATCGTGCTCGATGTCTACGTCGATGTCAGGAGCTTCTGTCTGACCATCAACACGGATCTCGGAAAGAAATCGCTCGAACAGCAGTCCGTGTCGCACCGGATCGACGGCGGTAATGGCCAGACAGTAGGCCACCGCGGAATTCGCGGCACTGCCGCGACCCTGGCAGAGAATTCCCTTTTGCCGGGCGAAGTGGACCGCGTCCCACATCACCAGAAAGAATCCGGCGAAGCCAAGATTTCCTATGACCTTCAGCTCGTGCTCCAGCTGCGCGGTCTGCTTGTCGCCGATCTCGCCCCATCTCTCGCGAGCGCCCTCGAAAACTTTCTCGCGCAGGAAGGAGTCGTCGTCGTGGCGGCCGGGGACAGGAAAGTCGGGAAGAGGAGGACGCACCCAGGACAGACTGAAGTCACATTCAGATGCTATGCGCTCGCTCTCCGCCAAGCCCGCTTCGCGTCCTTTCCAGCGTTCGAGCATCTCTTCGGGAGAAGCGAGACGCCACTCGCCGTTCGGGTGCAACAGTCCGCGCGCCAGCGCGTCGTCGATCGTGGTGTCGTAACGAAGTGCAGTCAGCACATCGTGGACGAGTCGACTGTTGTTGTCGATGTAACGAGGCTCGTGGCAAATCACCCACGGGACTTTGTGCCGGTCAGCGAGCTCGATCAACGCGGCTGCCAGGGCAGCTTCGCGACCGCTGGTGTGGTGAAGCTGCACTTCGACAGCGAGCCTGTCAGCAAAGACATCGCGCCACTCGCACAGTGTACGCTCCGCGCCACGGTAATTTCCGGCGCGCAGTTTCGTGGCGATCGCGCCGGAAGCGGGACCCGTGAGCGCCTGCATTCCCTCGCTCCGCTCCGCTACCTGTGTCCACGAAATGCGCGGACGTCCACGGGTCTTTTTTCCGTCGCCCTTTTTCCACGTCGACAGCTCGCCCACGCGAGATCGCGTGACGAGCGATGCGATGTTCTCGTACCCCTTCTGTGTCCGCGCCAGAAAAGCGGCGGGATGGCCATCGATGACGAGCTCGGCGCCGACGATCGGCTTGATGTCCAGCCGCCGCGCCTCGAGTCCAAAGCGGACGATCCCACCGAGGTCGGCGGTGTCCGTGATTCCGATGGCGCTGTAGCCGAGGGATGCTGCCTTGGTTACCAGCGCTTCCGGTGAGGCGCTGCCGTCGCCGAAAGAGAAGGCGGAATGGGCCCTGAGCTCGATATAACCCATGGTTGAGGTTATACCGAATAAATACCGAAGGCAAGGGGGAGAATTGAAACTGCAACTGAACGGGCGAGAGGGATCAGCGAGGAAAGATGTCAGGCGATAGGGCACTACGTCCGGACGTTACCAGCACGGTCTGAGCACAGGCGGTGCCTGTGCCATAACGCCAATTAGGAAAGTCCCGACGTCGTGAACCGGGATCTACTATCTGCGCTTCTGACAACTCTCGCCCGTTCAGTTGCAGTTGTTCAGTCCGGTAGACCCAAAACCCTTCCCGAGTGACTAAGATTCCACGCACCCCAGCACCAGCCCTCGACGACATGGCAACCACAGTCTCCCTTCCCGCGCCGAACGGTTACAAACCATCGTACATCCCTGCGGCGATCGCCGCGGCGCTCGTTTTTGTTCTCTACCTCGTGACACTCGCGCCGTCCGTCGCGATGTGGGATACCGGCGAGTACATGGCGGCGGTGAAAGTCCTGGGCATTCCGCACCCGCCCGGGAATCCCTTCTTCATGCTGCTCGGCCACGCGTTCGCGTCGCTGCCGATTCCGATCGGGTACGGAGGCCGGATCAACATTCTCGCCGCGCTGGCGAGCGCGTGCTCGGCGGGGTTCTGGTTCCTGATCACCGAGAGGATTGTGGCGCGCTGGATCGTGGAGCGTTGGCACCGCATCACCACCGCGGCCCTGGCGACACTCATCGGCGCCACCGCGTTCACCGTGTGGAATCAGTCGGTGGTGAACGAGAAAGTGTATACCGTCTCGCTTCTGTTTTTCACGATCGTGTCGTGGCTGATGATCGAGTGGATGGAAGATCCCGATTCGCCGAGTGCCGATCGTCTTCTCATTCTCGTCGCTTTTCTCCTTGGACTCGGATACTCGAATCATCCGGCAGGGTTTCTTCCGCTCCCGGCCGCAGGTGTGGCGGTGCTGGCTGTGCGCTGGCGGACTCTTCTCCGGTGGAAGCTCGTTCTCGCCGCGCTGGGCGCGCTGGTGCTGGGATTGACGCCGTTCATCTACGAGCCGGTGCGCGCGGCTTACTTCCCGGGCATCAACGAAGGCGCTCCCACCGCGTGCGCCACCAAGCTGGAGGCGGGCTGCACGTTCAGCTCACTGACGCTCGATCGACTCAAGGCGAACATCAATCGCGAACAGTACGGCCAAAAAGTCGAGCGCGGAGCGCCCTACTCGGCGCAGGTCGGAATGTGGTGGCTGTACTTCAAGTGGCAGTGGATTCGCGACGCGCACGAGACGAAGCAGGGGCTGCAGTTTGTCGTGGCGGTTCTCTTCCTCATGCTCGGACTGCTGGGCGGCTACGTTCACTGGGCGCGTGATCGACGAACGTTCTGGTATTTCGGCCCACTCATGTTCACGATGACGCTGGCGCTCATTTACTATCTGAACTTCAAGTACGGCTGGTCGCAATCGCCGGAAATTAGAGACGTCCCGCGAGAGGTGCGCGATCGCGATTACTTCTACATCTGGAGCTACTCGGCGTGGGGGGTGTGGGCGGCGATCGGGCTTGGCTTTCTGTGGGAGCAACTCGCGCACGTCGTGGGTGGCACCGGGAAGGCGGAAGAAGCCGCGCCGCCGACCTCGCGAAAAAAACCCGCGCCGCCCGTGATGAGCTGGCCTACGCGTCGCGGTTTCAAGCTGGCAATTCCACTGCTGCTAATTGCGCTTATCCCGCTGGTGGCGAACTGGAAATTCGCGTCGCGCGCTGGACATCGATTCACCGAGCAGTGGGCTCGCGACTTCCTAAACTCCCTCGAGCCGTACGCAATCGTGATCACG
The DNA here is from genome assembly GCA_046262755.1 of Gemmatimonadaceae bacterium. Taxonomy (GTDB): domain Bacteria; phylum Gemmatimonadota; class Gemmatimonadetes; order Gemmatimonadales; family Gemmatimonadaceae; genus UBA4720. Next base: position 52,846 of record JBHEME010000006.1, read on the forward strand.
AACGGCGACAACGATACGTTCCCCCTGTGGTACGCGCAGGAAGTCGAAGGTGTGCGAAAGGACGTGACGGTCGCTGTTACGACTTATCTCGATACCGACTGGTTCGTGCGGCAGATGATCCGCCGCCCGATCGCGACCTATGACTCTTTGAGGGGTCCGGCGATCTTTCGCGGCAAGACGTGGAAAAAACCTTCCGGTCCGCCGCTCAAGATGACATTTGCCGAAGCGGATGCCATTCCTGAATACATCCAGATCGCGCAGCCACAAATTTTTCGGCAGGGGAACATAAACCTGTCGATTCCGCCGGGAATACTGGTGCGGGATCAGCTGGTTCTTCTCAGGCTGATAAAAGACGCTCTCCCCGAGCGCCCGATTTATCTCTCGACTGGTGGCGGAGGGAATCTCGACCTCGGCCCATACCTGGTGTCGCAGGGCTATGTACAGAAAGTGATGGATCACGCGGTGACGGACACTCTCGCGACGCCACGGATCTCCGGGTTGTTCGTCGATGTCGACCGTACAAAACAAATCTGGGACCAGGTCTACCGCGCGCCGGAGACGCTGATGCGCGAAGGGGATTGGATCGATCGACCGTCGTTCGGAATCCCGTACACCTATGCTTTTACCGGCGCGCTGCTCGCCGACGCATTGTCGCAGCGCGGAGACGAAGCCGGCGCGACTGCGGTAATGAATCGCGTGAAAGGAATCGTAAAGGCAGCGCGGATCGAAGGGTTCCCCGGGACGTAGACTTCAGTCCCACCAGCCGTGGAGATACCACGCGTCTTCCCTGGCGTCGCGGTAGAGCCACACCATCATCCCGTCTTCGGTGACGCAGCGGAAATACTCGCGGGCGTAGGGCTCGGTCCATTGTCCGCCGGACACACGATCGGGACCGGCTGCGGAGATGATCTGCATCCACTCCTTGTCGCGATACTGCACGGGTATCTGATGATCGCGCCGTCGCTTTGTTGTCACCGCAACGCGACGCGGCTGGGGAAAGACTTGCAGCGTGAGACGTGGAGGAGCAGTCGCTTTCACCGCTCTCTCCCTGAGCTGAATTCGCGCTGACGCCTGCGCCGGCTCCTGGCTGATCCACTCGGTGCGACGATCTATCAATGGATGCTGGGTGTTGCGAGGAGTCACCACCACCGCGCCCTGATCATCGAGCAGCTGCGCGATGGTTTCCTCGGCCGCTCGCGCCGTCGCAAACCCGCGGTCGAAGACGTCGCCCTGCCTTTCCACTTCGCCCGTCACTGATTCCACCCGAATGGTGATGCCGATCACACCGTCGGGAAGCGTGATTTTTTCCAGGTGGGTGCGTATCAATCGCATCCACGCTTTGTGACTGGCGGTAGATCTGGCGGGACGCACCAGATGGTCGTAGCTCTCCCGATTCGCCAGCGAGAACGTCATCGTCATCTCGCGCGCGCACTGTCCGCGCGCCTTGAGCTCAGTGGTAATGTTCCCGATGAGCGCGTTGATGATGAATACGAGTCTCTCCGGATCCTTGAGAGTGTAGTCCACCCAGTCGAGCGATGCCGTCGGCAGCGCCCTCGGCATGCTGGCAAAGATGCGGCGCGAATCATCGGCCCGGGCCAATCGCCAGAGTCGTGCTCCCTCGGAGCCGAAACGGACTTCGACAGATTCGAGATCCAGTCTCGCCAGATCTGCGCACGTCTCGACACCGATGCCATCGAGCAAAGTCGCAACGGAAAGCGATGGCTCCAGCACGCCAACCGGAAATGGAGCGAGAAAATCGCGCTCCGTACCCACAGCAACCGGAACGAGCGCGCCTTTTCCGTGACGAGCAGCAACTTCGGCGGCGATGGGAGTGACTGAGAGTCCCGCTCGCACTTTCTCGATTTCGTTGTCGTGAAAGGACCCGAGCAGGTCTCTCGCTACACGTTCCGCACCCATCCCGCGGGCGTCGGCCCAGATTACACCGTTCGCCGCCAGAACCCGTGGAGAAGCGCCCAAGAGATACGGGGCTAGCTTCTGGAAAACCTCGTTCTCGGTATGAAGAAGTTGGGGGCTGAAGAGGCAAATAAAAGACATTCGAGTTCCTACCCGAATATATACCGAAACCGCAAACGGAGAAGAACGAAGGCATCGCGAATCAGCTGCGGACCAGAAGCCTTGCGCCAGCTGAGATGTTTAGATATACATTCTGGGTGCATAATCTCCCAGTTCCATCTGGCCCCGCATCTCTGCGTCTCTCGACACGTCGCTCCGCATCCAAAACCGCGGTCCGCCCTGCCACGCGCACTGATGTCGTTCAGATCTGGGAGCTGGTCAGCCAGTACGCGGCTCAGGGTCTGATGCTACCGAGAACGACTGACGATATCGCGTCGCGCATCGACAGTTACGTGGTAGCGAAGGATGCGAGTGGGAAAGTGATTGCTTGCGCTGCCCTCGAGGAGTACTGCCCATCCCTCGCCGAGGTGTCTTCGGTCGCGGTCGCGTCGGGGCACCATGGTAAAGGCCTCGGAACTCAGGTCGTCTTGGGCGTCGAGCGCCTCGCTCGCGCCCGCGATATCGACGAGCTCTTCGCGATGAGTCTCACCGATGATTTCTTTTTAGCGCTCTCCTACACGCCGACCACTATCTCCCGCTATCCGGAGAAGCTCGCGCGCTACGAGGCTCTGTCGAAATCAGGGGTTGAAATCATCCCCAAGCGCTGCTTCCAGAAGCTCCTCGACAAGTCCTGGAGCGCCCCCCGGCTCGTCGAACAGGTCTCAGAAAAAACCACGCACAAAAAAAGAATGGTCGGCTAGCCGACCATTCCTGATTGGTGCTCGATACTGGTCTACCGCTCGACGATGGCCTCCATCGCCTGGCGCACGACGGGATCGCTGTTCCGCGATAGCGCTGAAATCGCGCGACGCCGCAAAGACATGTTCTGCTCGTTGCGGGCAATCCAGATAAGCTTGTCCGTGGCGGCTTTGTCGGCCAGACGCGCATAAATACTGATCAGAGACTCGCGGAGTTGAGGATCCGGAATCGGATCATAAAGCGCCAGCAACGACGGAGCCGTCGCGCCCGCGCGGGTAAGAGCCTGTAGCGCGCGGCGGCGGGCGTCTGGGGACAACCTCTCATCGCGAACGATCGACGTTATCCAGTTCACGTTTTCGCTGCCGCCCAGCGATGCGAGCGCCGAGAGAATTGCGTTCTGCGACCGCTCACCAGTGACTTTCGAGTAGAGCGAGCGGAGAAGCGCCGCGTCCTGTCCCGTCACATACTCGCGTCCCAGGCCGCTGAGTGCGACGGCGAGCACTTCGTCGGGAAGATCCGTGCGCTGAGCAGTCGACCGGAGAAACTGGCGAGCCCGCGGATCGCCGGACTTTGCCAGCACGGACATACTCTCGCGGCCGACCCACGAGGTCATGCTGGTGCTCGCGAGCTGAATGAGCGGCTGAATTCCGGCGCCGTGATCGAGACGCGCCAGAACCGCGAGCGCGGTGGAGCGCACGCTCTGGACGTCGTTCTCATTCGTCGCGATCTGCACGAGTGCGGCACCGGCTCTGTCCAACTGCCGCGCATCGCTGCGAACCAACGCGGACAACGCGGCGCGGCGCGTCTCGAGTGGACGGGCCTGATCTCGTCCGATGTCGAGCAGCCGCGCGCTTACTTCGACGCCCTCTCCCAGCAGCGCGGCGAAAATGGCGTCGCGACCAACGCGTCCATCGGCGCGCGATGCGACCCCGAGGAGATAATCGGCAGCCTCCGCTGCGCTGACGTTACCCAGGTTGGTGACACCGGCATCCGCTGTCGCCGCGCCGACATACGTACGAATTGCGATCACGTTGCGATCAGCGAGGTCCAGGACCACGCGCACGGGGCCCGTTACGCACTGTTCCGAGGAGCTCGTTGAATAGGATCCGTAAAAGTTGCCCGGACTCGTCGAAATGAACGTGCGTCCGTCACCGCAGACGCCCGGTCGCGCGGGATAGGTGAACTGCACCGACCGATCCGATGCCCCGCCAATCCGACTGGCGAGCGACTGTGCATCGAGGGGCGATGAGATGGCCGCGACTGCGGCTACAGCGACGAGTGCGAAGAGTTTGGTCATTTGTCGATGATCTCCAACAGAAGCTGCCTGGTTCGGGGGTCATTTTTTCTTGAGAGGGCAGAGATAGCCATTCTGCGCATATCGGGATCGGTGCCTTTCTTGGCGATGTCGAGCAGTTTGTCCGTTGCCTCTGGCTCGTTGCGTCGCGCGTAGAGGTTTATCAGCTGCTCGCGCAACGGCCGGTCGCCGGCAACGTCGTACATCCTAACGAGATCTCCAATAGCGATCGACGAACGGCCAGCGTAGCCCAGTGCCGCCGTCCGCACATCGACCGGCTCGTTACCGCTGCGAACGAGCGCGAGCAGCCACTGCTCGTTGTCGTTGCCGCCGATTCGCGCTATCGCACGCATAGCTGATGACTTGAGGCGCAAACTTTCCAGCCGAGGGTATATCGCGCGAATGAAAGCGCCGTTGTCGGGAGCGTGCTGCGCATCGATCGTCGATAGTGCCGAAACGCGTAATGCCTCGCTGACATCGGAACGCTCGATGAGCGAGCGGATGCTCTGGCGCGCGCGGGGACTGTCGCTGCGGCCAAGCGCTTCGATTCCGGCGCGCTGAAGCTGTTCGTTGCCGGGAGTGCGGATGACTTCCTCGATCGTGCCAATCGCCTGGTCGCCAGGCATTGCCGCGAGGAAGCGCAGCGCGTCGGCGCGTACCCGGATATCGGCATCGTTGCGCGCGGCGTTCATGATGAGCGACGTCGCTTCGGCGTCACCCCGCTTGCCGAGCAGGTAGAGCGCGGCTCTGCGCAGGCTCGCTGAGCAATCGTCTTTTCGCGCGAGGAGGCGACGCAGGATTGGGGTCGTAGATTCGGGATCCGTCTGACCCAAGGAGTTGAGCGCTTCGATACGCACGGCCAGATCTTCACGGTCGCAAGGCTCTCCGGGCTGCGCTGCCATCCTCGTTACCTGTGCGGCAGCAGTCTGATCTCCTTGCACCGCAAGCGCGCCGCGAATTCTCGAGGCCAGTGTAGCGGCATCGACCTGGAGGGATGCCTGGTAGTATCTCCGTCCATCGCTCTCGAGAGAGCGCAATGCATCGCGCAGCTCGGCGGTTCCACCGATCCTGTACAACGCAAAAGCTCGCCAGTAGCGCGCATCAGCAGCGTAAGCGGAATTGGGAAAGCGCTGAGCGATGTCGCTGAAGAGCGCGGCGGCCCGGCGATACTCGCCGCGGTTTAGAGTTTCGCGGGCGAGGCGGTAGAGAGAATCGGCGGGGTCGGATTGTGCCCACGCCTGTGGCGGATCGCTGGCGATTCCACCGAACTGCCGGATGAAAGGAGATCCGCCGGGAACGCGTCCGAGGGTGGCGTATGATCCCACGTCCATGGCCGCCATCGGCGCCATGACAATCGACATTGGGTCCATGGACGGCGTGGCAGGCATCGCTGGCATCGCTGGCATTTCCGGCATGAGCGGCATCAAAGGCATGTCAGGCATGTCAGGCATGTCAGGCATGTCAGGCATGTCAGGTATGTCCGGCGTGTCGGGCATGTCGGCGAGCTCCGGCAGATCCGGAAAATCCGGCAGATCCGGGAAATCAGGCATGTCGAAGTTGAAGCGACGCCCGGGGGTGATCCCCATATCAGGGAGCGGAGTGATGTGCATATCCATCAGTGGAGCAACTCGCAAATCGAGATCACGCAATTCGAACGACCAGTCGTCGAGCAAAGGTGGACGAATTCGCGCTCTCGGAGTCGGCGTCGGTGCTGCTGGCGCTTTCGCCGGCGGAGAAACCGTAACGGGAGCCGGCGGCGGCGTCGGAACCTGGGCTCCGCTTGCGAATCCGCAAACGCCGAGTGCTGCCGCGATAAGAAATGCTCTGGTCATCCTTCCCTCATTCTGCGGATTGAGTTGTAACAACGGCGGAGTTGAGACGAGAAAGCACGTCTCCCTGCTCTACGGTCTGGTGAATCAAATCGAGATCGCTCTTGTTGCGCTCGCCGCGCAGTCTGGCGATCTGGACGAGCACCAGCTCGAGATCGTCGAGGAGCGCGCGTAGCTTGGGATCGCTTGCAGCCGGCGAGTCCATCAGCAACCGCGTGGTGACGAGAAGATCTGCCGCTTTGCCTGCGAATGCGGCGTCGGCTCTCGTACTGCCGCTCTTGACGGGCAACGAAATCAAGAGCGCCGCCGTCTGTCCGAGGTATCGACTGGTCTGATCGCGATAGGCGTCAGCCATCGCGGAGGTATCCGTCGAGGCGGTCGCAGTTGAAGCTGCCGCGACCGGAGCTGGTCCGATTGCATCAATTGTGGCGGCTGCGGGTGGCAGATAGTGTCCAATTCCGATTCCAAGTAGCAGCGTCGCCGCGGCGGCGAGCCACGGGCCGGGAGCGGAGAATCTGCTCGAGCGCGAGATCGACTGAGGCGCATTGAAGTGCGCGTCCTCGATCACCGTCCACATCTCATCCAGTGGGGGCGCCGGCGGCGGGTTGAAGCTTCGCGGCAATTCGCTAAGCATGTCGTCCGGTCGGTCTTGGTCCATGGTACTACTCCTTGAATGCAGCCAGCTCTGCTCTCAGCTGCGCTCTTGCCGCGGAGAGCCGGCTCTTGCACGTCCCTTCGGGGACGCCAAGAATTCCTGCGATTTCCGCGTGTGTGTATCCCTCAATGTCGTGCATTATCAGCGTCGTCCTATAGGCTTCGGTGAGATTGTCCACTGCTCTGGCGATGCACTCCTTGAGGTCGGGATCCGCCTCGGGAATCCTCGCCTCGATCGAACGCGCCTCGTCGAGCGCTACTTCGCGTCCAAACCGGATCTCGCTGCGTCGCGCGTTCGAGACGACGGTCACGACGATCCGGTGCAGCCAGGTCGAGAACGCGGCATCTCCGCGAAATTGCGAGAGCCGTGAGAATGCGCGGATGAAAGCGTCCTGCGTGAACTCGCGTGCCTTTTCCGCGTCGCCGCTCAGCCGGTAGGCGAGCGAATAGACGCGGGGCGCGTGCATGTCGTACAGCTCACGCCCGGCCAACCGATCCCCCGCGAGCACCCGGGCGATGAGCTGTGATTCGTTCACGCGGTGATGTTATCTACCGCCAGTCCCTGTCGCGACCATACTCTGTAAAGTTCGACACGGGGATGGGCTGGATCGTTCGGTCGAGAAGTGAACTGCAACTGAACGGGCGAGAGTTGTCAGAAGCCTAGATGGTCGATCCCAGTTCAGGACGTCGGGACTCTTCTAACTGGGCGCTAGGGCACAAGCAGTTGCTTGTGGTCCGAATGGCGCTTATTGAAGTCCCGACGTAGTGAACTCTTATCTGGATTCTATGCTACTGACAGCTCTCGCCCGTTCAGTTGCAGTTCTCCCCTTTACGACCCCTCGTCGGTCAACGAGGCCAGGCTCGAGCGACATCCGGACGTCATAAGCAACCACCGGCACCGGAAAATCCGCGGTCCGATTCCAGCCGAGCGAGCGGGCGCGGACGCGGACCATCACTTCCTGCGCTTCGGCAGGATCGCCGAAGGGAGTTTTTCTCCAGCGGTAGGTCTCGCGAAGTATCTGCGACGTCATGCGCAGGCTGGCCATCGATGCGTGTGAGGTGAGCGTCACGAGCGCTCCGCCACCCTCATGCGCGGCGCGGGAGAGCCGGACCGTTTCGGTTCCCTGGGGCTCCAGACCGGCGATCACGACGAGTGCAAACCCCCCGCACCCGAGCAGCTCCTCTGCTCCACGAAGTCCGTGCTTTCGATTGCGCGGCCGCACCAGAATCGGACCTTCTTCCCAGAACGGGCCGGCGACGGTGCCGAGCCCATCGATCCAGACTGCACGCTCACCTTGAGAGACGGTGGTGTGACACGCGGCGCGAAGGACAGCGGTTGCTCCACCCTGTGGCATCCATACTGTGAGTCTGCCACGCGGCAGGCCGTGCCCGGGGAGGATTGCATCGAGGGCTTCGATACCGGTCGCGACCGGCTCCGCCGTCCGGTGGGTGACCGGAGTAGCATCGGGAAATCGATGCTCGATGAGTGCGCGAATGGCGGAGTTTCGGTCGGACATAGTCTGCCTAGGATAGCCCGAACATATCCCGAAGGCAAGAAGAGTACCCGAGGTCAGGGTTTGAAGCACCTAGATCGAATGAGCGCCTCCACTTCACGTGTGCGGGTGATCGGCGAATGCGGTCGCACCTGTTCGAGGAAATCGTCCACGCAAACCCAAGGCAGAGACGGTCAAAACACTACGACTGCGGGTATAATCAGGTACAGCGTTTGACGGCCTGGTTTATGAATTAGCCTGGCCGAAGCAGGTCCTTCCTGTCGCTGACAAAATCCACAACTCTACTGATGCAAAGCGCTTATATCTCTCGACGTTTCCTTTTCGCAATCCCTGGCCTGTTGCTCGGGGCTTCGGCGTTCGGCTGCGCGGCGAACAAAGACGCCCGGGCGACACCGGGCTCAGAGGCTATTCCAACCGCCGGCGCGCCAGCGGTCGCCAGCTCGACTCCTGTCGTTGCCGTTGCCACGCCGTCGGCTACGCCTGCTGCATCAAGCAGCGTGAAAGGAACCGGCACAGACACGGCCGCCAAGGATCCGCCGGTGACCGTCCCGTCCGTAAAGGGCCGCACCAAGAAGGACAGCGTGGCTCTGGTCAGAGCGGTCAAGGCAGGGCTGGAGAGTACAAGCTGGCCAGTGAGAACGCCTCCGCCGCTTCCTGGATCGATTTTGCCGGGGCACCGCATCGTCGCCTTCTACGGAAACCCGCTCTCCAAGAAGATGGGAATTCTTGGCGAGCTCCCGCCCGACCAGATGCTGGCTCGGTTCGACAAGGAGATCGAGGCGTGGCGCAAGGCGGATCCGTCAAAGCCCGTGCAGCCGGCGCTGCATCTGATCGCCGTCGTCGCTCAAGGCGCTCCGGGTCGTGACGGGAAATACCGGCTGCGAATGACCGATAGTCTGATCGAGACAATCGGCTCGTGGGCCGCGAAACGAAACGCGCTGCTCTTTCTGGACGTGCAGGTGGGACAGAGCACGGTGCAGGAAGAGCTTCCCCGGCTAATCCCGTTCCTCAAGCGGCCGAATGTGATGCTCGGCATCGATCCGGAGTTCTCGATGAAGTTCGGCGACAAGCCCGGCTCAAAGATCGGAACGATGAGCGCCGAGGACGTCAATTACGCCATCGGACTTCTCAGCGATCTGGTGAAGCAGTACAACCTTCCGCCCAAAGTGCTCGTCGTGCACCGCTTCACTCGCAAGATGCTGAGTAACGCGAAAGCGATCCGACTCGATCCGCGCGTCCAGGTCGTCGTCAACATGGACGGCTGGGGTCAGCCCTGGCTCAAATACGATTCGTATCGCGCGTACGTGGAAGCTGAGCCCGTGGAGTTCACCGGATTCAAGCTGTTCTATCACAACGACACCAAGAAGGGCGATCCGATTCTCACGCCCAACGAGGTGCTGCTGTTGAACCCAAAACCGCTCTACATCCAGTATCAGTAGCGCGCCAGCGTCTCGCTCGTTACCGAGACGGGTCATATAATTGAGCGGTCGTCTTCAACAGGGCGACCGCTCTTTTCTTTCTGCGTGGAGGCGGGATGACGACGAGACGGGAATTCCTCTCGAGCATGGCCGCGGCGGGTGTCGCGGCGCAACCCGTTTTTCGCGAGCGAGCCATTCGGTCGCTCTTCAAGGCAAATGCGATTGCCGGCGATCGGCCTCCCGAAGCGGTTGCGGACGACGAATCGTACTGGGCAGAAATCCAGCGCGCGTTCGACGCTGACCGCACGATGATCAATTTGAACAACGGCGGCTGCAGCCCGACTCCAAGTCACGTGCTGGAGGCGATGATCCGCGACTTGAGGTTCTCCAACGAGCTGCCGGTCGAGCACATGTGGCGCGTTCTGGAGCCGCGGATCGAGAGTGTGCGACGCGATCTCGCCAACGAATTCGGCTGCGAGCCGGACGAGATGGCAATCACGCGGAATGCCTCGGAGTCCAACGAGACCATGATTTTCGGGCTCGACCTCAAGGCGGGCGACGAAGTCGTCATCACGAATCAGAATTACGGGCGCATGATCACCACCTGGGATCAGCGCGCGCGCCGAGAAGGAATTGTGGTCAAGCAGATCTCCTTCAAGGTGCCGCCGCCCTCGGACGACTATCTCCTCCAGCAGTTCGTGTCAGCAATCACGCCGCGCACCAAAGTGATCGAAGTCACGCACATCACCAACCTCACCGGTCAAATCATGCCGGTGCGGAAGATCATCGACATGGCGCGTCCGTTGGGGATCGAGGTGTTCGTGGATGGCGCGCACGCGTTTGCGCATTTTCCGTTCAAGCGTGACGATCTCAAATGCGATTTCTATGGAACCAGCCTGCACAAGTGGCTGCTCGCTCCGGTGGGAACAGGTTTTCTCTATGTGAAGAAGGAGAAGCAAAAGAATTTGTGGCCGCTGATGGCAGCCGCGAAGGAGCAGGAAAATGACATTCGGAAGTACGAGGAGATCGGTACGCATCCCGCCGCAAACCACAATGCCATCTCCGCAGCCCTCGCGTTTCATCGTGGAATCGGAGCGGACAGGAAGATTGCGCGACTCCGCTATCTCCGGGACAGGTGGGCGAAGCGGCTGGTCAAAGAGAGTCCGAGAGTGAAAGTGCTCACTCCGCTCGACAACAGGCAGTCGGGAGCAATCGCGCTGTTCCAGGTCGACGGACTCGACAACGTGAAGCTGGGTGGCTGGCTAATGGGTCAGCATCGGATCGTGAACACCCCGATCGTTCATCCCGAGTTCAGAGGGATCCGCATCACCCCTAACGTTTATACAACGGTCGATGAAATCGATGTATTCGCCGAGAAGGTCCTCGAGGCCATAAGAAAAGGGATTCCAAGCTGATGAACCAGACCTTTTGGCGCGCGGCGGGACTGCTTGTCATTTCAAATACGTTCATGACATTCGCGTGGTACGCGCACCTGAAGAATCTGAGTGACAGAAAGTGGTATATCGCTGCGGTGTTGAGCTGGGGAATCGCCTTCTTCGAGTACCTGTTCATGATTCCGGCGAATCGGATCGGGTCGACGGAGATGTCGCTGGCCCAGCTCAAGATTCTGCAGGAGGTAATCACGCTGGCCGTGTTCGTCCCGTTTGCGCTGCTCTACATGCGCCAGCCTCTCCGGCTGGATTTCCTCTGGGCCGCGCTCTGCATCCTCGCCGCGGTCTTCTTCATGTTTCGATCGCACGGGCTCTCCTGACGCGATCCCGGCACTCATCCCCCAGCCTCTAAGCCTGTGATCCTCTTCATTGCAATCGGCCTCGCCGCCGGAGTACTGGCCGGCATGTTTGGAATCGGCGGTGGAATCGTGATCGGCCCAGCGCTCATCTTGCTGGCCAAGTTTCAGCCTCAGCTCGCTACCGGAACGTCACTTGGCGCGCTGTTGCTTCCGGTCGGCGCGCTCGGCGCGTGGGAGTACTACCGGCGGGGCCACCTCAACATCCCCGCAGCGATGTGGATTGCGCTGGGCCTTTTCCTTGGCGCGTGGTTCGGGGCGAAACTCGCGCAAAGCTTGTCTGGCACCCAGCTGCAAAAGGCCTTCGCCGTTTTTCTGGTGTTGATCGCGATCAGGGTCTGGATCAAGGCTTGATAGGCTAGACGGCGCGAATCTCCGGGTACCTCCAGAACGCCCAGAGTGAATAGGCGAGCATGACGACGCCACCGCTGAAAATCGCCCACTGCACTCCCACCAGCCTCGCCACCACGCCGGCAATGAACGATCCGATTGGCGTGAACCCAACGTAGACGAACACGTACGTCGCCATGACTCGGCCGCGCAGCTCGTCGGGTACCACCGACTGAAGAATCCCATTCGCCAGTGCACCGTTGATCAGCATGGTGAGACCAAGGAAGAGCAGAACAAACGCGGCGAAATGAACGGTACGAATCAATGAGAAGAGAATCGTGAGACCGGCGAACGCGTAAGCCGTGGCGTTGAAGAGTCGTCCGCGTCGCATCCGGCCGCCCACGGCGGCCAGAGACAGAGCACCGGTAAGCGCGCCGATTCCTACAAAAGTCAGCAGCAGGCCGTAACCGCTCGCTCCGGTGTGCAGGACGTCGCGAGCTACGACCGGCATCATGGTGAGGTATTGAAAGCCGAAGATGGAGTAAATGGCGATTACCCCCATCAATCCGGACACCGAGCGCGAGCTGCGGATGTAATCGAGTCCGTGTTTAAGCTGTTCGAATGGTGAGACGAGGTTCTGGACCGGTGTCCAACGCGGCAACCGGATGAGCGCGAGGCTTCCGAGGACCGCGAAATAGCTGATCGCGTTGATTCCAAAGCACCAGGCGAGACCGAACTTGGCAAGGATGATCGCCGCAATGGACGGTCCGATAATTCGCGCGAGGTTGAAGCCGCCCGAGTTCAGAGCGATCGCCTCGACCAGATCCTCACGTGAAACTAGCTCGACGACGAGCGCCTGCCGCGCCGGTATCTCGAACGCCGAGATGACCCCGCCGAGCGTCGTCAGTACGAGCAGCCATTCGACGCCAATGCGTCCGGTCCAGGTGAACCACCAGAGAGCAGCTGCTTCGACAAGGAGGAGCGATTGACAGACGATGACGATGCGAAGCTTGCTGCGACGATCGGCGATTACACCGCCGTAGAGTGAAAGCAGAAGCACGGGAAAGCTTCCGGCGGCGCTGACGACGCCTACGAGGAACGCGCTGTTGGTGAGCTCGAGTGCGAGCCATCCCTGACCAACCTGTTGCATCCAGGTCCCAATCAACGAGACGGTCTGTCCCGTCCAGAAGAGTCTGAAATTCCGGTGAAGCTGCAATGTCCGGAACGGATTTATCGATCGTCGCGCCTGTGGCGTCAGACGAGGGGCGGATGACATTGCCGTGGATTATACACAGGCCGTGCCCACACTGTATTTTTGAGAGATGCGCTTCCACACTTACTCGAAGTTCAGTCCGGAAGCGGCTGACGCGGTCGATCTTCAGGCACTCCTCGACAAGCTCGCCGATTTTCTGTTGCAGTCGGGCTTCGCCGCGGGCGGCGGTCAGAATTTCAATCCGTACTTCGATGACTTCGATTCAGAGCCGGACCGGTCGGTCGAAGCGTTGCGTCAGGCTATACTCGACGCGTTGATCGAGAGCGGTCAATTCACTCCCGAATTGTTGGAAGCCCTGCGTGGCGATGGCACGAAGGAATCGCAGCAGAAGCTGAGCGAGTTACTCGATAGCCTGATTCAGAAGCTCGCGGCGGAGGGATATCTGAATCTTCAGGCGCCTCCGCAAATGCCGGCTGGACATCAGCCGGTCACGGGCCGCGGAAGCCTGGCACAGGCCGCATCCAAGAGTGTGCAGTTCAATCTCACAGACAAGGGCATCGATTTCCTCGGTTACAAGAGCCTTCGCCATATCCTGAGCTCGCTGGGGAAGTCCAGTTTTGGTTCGCACGACACTCCGCACCTGGCCACTGGAATCGAAGCCGATGGGTACAGCAAGGAGTACGAGTTCGGTGACGTTCTGAACATCGATGTCAACGAGACCCTGAAGAACTCACTGGCGCGAACGGGGAGTCTCGACGTGCCGATGGATCTCGATTACTCGGACGTGATGGTTCGTCAGGCGGAGTACCGGTCGTCCTGCGCCACGGTGCTGATGCTCGACACGTCGCACTCGATGATCCTGTATGGCGAGGATCGGTTCACGCCCGCCAAAAAGGTAGCGCTGGCGCTGACCCACCTGATTCGGACGCAATTCCCCGGTGACACGCTGCAAGTCGTGCTCTTTCACGACTCCGCTGAGGAAATTCCGCTGGCGACCTTACCGCAAGCGCAGGTCGGTCCGTATCACACCAACACCGCTGAGGGTTTGAAGCTGGCGCGCCGGTTGTTGATGGCGCAGAAAAAGGACATGCGGCAGATCGTGATGATTACCGATGGAAAGCCGAGCGCGATGACCATGCCCAATGGTCAGATCTACAAGAACTCGATGGGCCTGGACAGCACAGTGATCGCGACGACTCTGCGCGAGGTGGCCAACTGTCGTCGCGCCGGAATTCTGATCAACACCTTCATGCTGGCGCGCGATCGGGCGCTGGTGGAATTCGTGAAACGGGTGTCCGAGATCAGCCGCGGCAAAGCTTACTTCACGAATACGATGACGCTCGGCCAGTTTATCCTGATGGATTTCCTGAAAAAGAAAACGCAGAAGATTTCCTAGCTGCGTAACGGCCGCATGTCTGCGCAAACCCACAGAATCAGGAAGATGCGGACAATCAAGATCGCACCGCTTTTCGGCGCAGTGCTGCTCGCTGGCTGCGCGTCACTCCCGACGAAAACTCCTACCGGCACGCATTACGACGTCCTGATAACAAACGCCCGTGTGGTGGACGGGACGGGGAACCCGTGGTACCGGGGAAGCGTCGCGACTGTCGGCGATCGAATCGCTTACGTGGGCCCATCGATTCCGGGACTTCAGGCCACCCGCACGATCGACGCTCACGATCAGGTCGTTGCTCCCGGATTCATCGACATGCTTGGTCATTCCGAGAGCGCCCTTTTGCACGGCCCGCACGCGGTATCGAAGATAACGCAGGGGATTACCAGCGAGATCACCGGGGAAGTTCACTCGGCGTGGCCGAATCTCGCCCTCGGTGAATCGCCGGATCCGCGGTATCCCTGGCGCTCGCTCGGAGAGTACTTCAGCTACCTCGAGAAAAACGGCACTGCGATAAACCTCGGTACGTACGTCGGTACCAGCTCCGTGCGCGAGGCGGTGATGGGACAGCTCACTCGTCACCCCAGCGACGACGAGATGAAGCAGATGGGTGCATTGATCGATTCGGCAATGCGGGATGGTGCGGTCGGACTCGGCACAGGCCTGATTTATTTGCCGAGCACTTTTTTCTCGACCGAGGAGTTGATTGCGCTCACCCGGTACGTGACGCCGTACAAGGGCGGATACGCCGCGCACATTCGCAGTGAGGGCACCGAGCTGATTGCTGCCGTCCGTGAGACGATCCGAATCGCGGCCGAAGCGGGGACCTGGGCGGAAATCCGACACATCAAGTCGCGGTCACTCGCGCAAATGCAGCAGGCGGTCGCTTTGATCGACTCCGCCCGTCGCGCCGGCATAGACATTACGGCGGATCAGTATCCGTACATCGCCAGCGCTACAGGTTTGTCGGCGATGCTCAACACATGGGTTCAGGAGGGCGGACGTGATTCATTGGTCCTTCGCCTGAGGGATCCCGCGGTGCGATCGCGGCTGAAGATGGAGCTCGGGCAGGACAGCGCGTCAGGTATTCGCACAGCCGCACGCACGATGATCAACGACGTCATCGTCGACTCGCTCAAGAAATATGAGGGAATGTATTTGACCGACGTGGGCAAGATGCGCGGTCAGGATGCGTACGACGCGGCATTCGACATTCTCATTGGCGACAGAGGTCGAACTGGCGCGATCTATTTTTCGTTCAACGAGGACGCGCTACGCTACGTGATGAAACAACCCTGGGTATCAGTTGGGCAGGACGCAGGCGCTCTCAGTCCCGATTCGACCGGCAAGTTTCCCGAACGCGAGCATCCGCGCGCATTCGGGACATTCCCTCGCATTTTGGGCCGGTACGTGCGGGAGGATTCCGTCATCAGTCTGGAGTTCGCGATTCGCAAAATGACCTCTCTCGCTGCCCAGCGCGTCGGCATTAACGATCGCGGTTTGCTCAAGCCCGGGATGTTCGCCGACATCACGGTATTCGATCCAGCGACGATTATCGATCGCTCGACGTACGAACAACCCGCACAAGTTGCGACAGGCGTCAGTTTCGTGTTCGTGAACGGCGTGCCAGTTATCGATGGCGGAAACGTCACCACCGCCCTGCCCGGACGCGCGCTTAGAGGGCCGGGTTACCAGCGTCGGTAAATCCCAACGTAGTGAACTGGCTAGCTGCGATCTACGCCTGATCACTCTCGCGCGTCAGTTGCAGTTCTACACCCGGCGTCATCTCGGCTGCAGCCTGCTCCTGTAAGGGCGTTCGTCGGGTCCGACGTAAATCTGCCTCGGCCGCGCGATCTTCTGCTCCTTGTCGAGCAGCATCTCCTCCCACTGCGCCAGCCACCCGGGCATTCTGCCGATCGCGAACAGGACTGTGAAGAAGTCCATCGGGAACGCCATCGAACGGTAGATAAGACCCGTGTAGAAATCGACGTTCGGGTAAAGCTTCCGTGAAACGAAGTAGTCGTCCTGCAGCGCAATTCGCTCGAGCTCGAGAGCGATCTCGAGGTCCTTGTCGACACCCACTACCTTGAACACTTCGTCGGCGAGCTTCTTCACGATCTTGGCGCGAGGATCGTAGCTCTTGTAAACGCGGTGGCCGAAGCCCATCAGTCGCCCACCTTCCCCACCCTTCACGCCCTCAATGAACTTGGGGATGTTTTTGACGGTGCCAATCTCCTTGATCATGCGCAGCACTTGCTCATTGGCGCCGCCGTGGAGCGGGCCGAACAGCGCAGCGACTCCGGCAGAGATCGCGGAGAACGGATCGACGTGTGACGAGCCGACGGCGCGGACGGCGTTCGCCGAGCAGTTCTGCTCATGGTCGGCGTGGAGGATGAAGAGGATCTCGAGCGCGCGGGTGAAGACCGGATTCGCCTCGTACCGCGACTCCGTCATGCGTGCGACCATCGACAGGAAGTTCTCGACGTAGGAGAGACGGTTGTCGGGATAAACGAACGGCAACCCCTTGACGTGCCGATACGAGAACGCGGCGATGGTCGGCGTCTTGGCCAGCAGCCGAATGATCGAGATGTTACGCTCGGTCTCGTCGAAGATGTTGCGCGACGACGGGTAGAATGAAGCCAGCGCGGCGATCGAGCTGTTGAGCATCGCCATCGGATGCGCGTCGTAGCGGAATCCTTCGAGGAACTTCCGCATGTTCTCGTGCACATATGTGTGGAACGTGATGTCGTGCACGAACCGGTCGTACTCCTGCTGGGTAGGAAGCTCGCCGTGGCGCAGCAGCCAGGCCACCTCGAGAAACGTCGCGCTTTCAGCCAGCTGCTCGATCGGGTAGCCACGATAGCGGAGAATTCCCTTGTCGCCATCGATGTAGGTGATGGCGCTCCGGCACGAAGCGGTGTTGAGGAACGCCGGATCGTAGCTGACGATACCGAGGTCGTCGGGATCGTCGGTCTTTAGTTTTTTGAGGTCAACGGCGCGAATGGCGCTGTCCGCGACTGGTAGGGTGTAAGTTTTGTCAGTGCGGGTGTCTGTTATCTGCAGCTGGCTGCCGGTCGGGGCTGGTTTGGCGCCGTCTGAGGTCGACTTGATGCTCTTTTTGGGAGCTGCGGGTCGGTCGGGGGCGGGTGCGGTACGCGTACCGGTCTTCGGCATCCTCTTCTCCATTCGATTACATCAAATTTAGCGCAAACGCAGCGTGTTTGAGTATCGTCAGAGCGCTGCAGGGCGATGCTTTCGCGCACTCCAGGAGCAATGATCAGTCCGTCGGTTCGGGTTCTCACGCTCAGTCTCGCAGCAACGTTTGTCGTCGCCGCGAGCGGTCGCACTCAGACGCCTGGCGGCGTCATTCACACCGTCGAGATTCCGGCGCCTTCACTCCGCGGCAATCTCCTGGGCGACGCTGACAAGCGCGCCGTTTCCATCTATCTCCCCGCCGATTATGCGCGACATCCGGCTCGCCGGTACCCCGTCATCTATCTCCTCCATGGATTCGCGGCCGACAACCGGGCTTTCATCGCCGGCGTTTACAGCAATCTGAACATCAGGGTTTCGATGGACAGCCTGATCGCCGCGGGAAAGGTTCGGCCGATGATCGTGGTGACGCCCAACGCGCGGAACAGGTTCGACGGCAGCTTCTACGTGAACTCGCCCACAACGGGAAATTGGGAAGACTTCGTTGTACACGACCTGGTGCGCTACATCGACCGTCATTTTCGAACGATTGCCACCAGGTCCGGAAGAGGGCTCGCCGGGCACTCGATGGGCGGTTACGGGACTCTCTATATAGGTATGCGAAATCCGACAGTGTTCTCGGCGATCTACGCGCTGAGTCCGTGCTGTCTGGACACCAACGCGCACGAGACACCCGCCGTGAGGAGAGCGTGGCGGAAAGTTCTGGCGGTGCGCGATACTTCCGAGATTAGGACAGTCGGATTCATCCCGAACATCATCATGGCCCTGGCTGCTGTTTACTCCCCCGATCCGGCGCGGCCTCCGTTCTTCGTCGATTACCCGGTGAGTCTGGCCGGTGACAGCGTCGTCGTCGATTCCGCTATCGCCGCGAGATGGAAGCCGCCGCTGAAGCTCGTCGATCAATACCAGGCTAACCTGCGGCGCGAGAAAATCGGATTCGACGCCGGACGTCAGGATGCTTTTCCCGACATCCCGGTCAATGTTCAGGCGCTCGACGCGAAGCTGACCGCTCTCGGAATTCCGCACATCGCCGAGCTGTACGACGGTGACCACGTAAGAGGAGTTCGCGGGCGGCTGGAGAATGTCGTGCTGCCCTTCTTCTCGCAAAATCTCGCCGGCGGCAAAGCAAGTCGGCGTCCCGGGAGGGAGTAACGTGGCTTTCGGGCGGCGCGTGGCTCCGATGCCGGGGGAGAGCGACCTGATGATGATGCCGATGCCGTCGCGGCGTAATTTTCTGCTCAGGATGCTGCGGAGTACCGCGATCGCGTTGGGAGTGATCGGTACCGGCCTTCTGATCGGGATGATCGGCTACCACGAATTCGGCGACATCGCGTGGACCGATTCCTTCTACTACGCCTCGATGATCCTGAGCGGTGAAGGTCCGCCTCCAGACCCCACCACGCTCACGGCGGTCGAGATGAGCCGCCTGCACATCTTCGCTGGGTTGTACGCGCTATTCAGCGGAGTGACGTTCATCACGATGGTCGGCGTGTTATTTGCGCCCGCGCTGCATCGCTTTTTGCACCGATTCCACCTCGAGATCTCGAGCCACGACGAGGGCGAGCCGGGTTAGCCCGCTAGAGTTGCTTCGTGCGTGTCACGCGCCAATTGCCGCCCGTTGGCGGGTGAGAGTTATCAGCCGGAGTGATGGCGAAGGTTCCTTCGATCGTTTTAGCGTCGGCAAAGGTGCCGTGGAAGGTCGTCGTTACTTTGCACGAGCAGTCGGGATTAACGTAGGGATCGAGAGTTCCAACGACATTTCGACTTTCCTTTCTGATAAAATGAATCGTTAGAACCTGCCCGCTCGAGTTGCTCGACGCTGCCGGGGATCCAGTCGCATCAAGCGGGAGCATTACGACGTTCCCCGAGGCGTTTGTCTCGCCTGCGCGCAACGTGAAAGAAATCGTACCGTGTCTGCCCGTTTCCGGGTTGCTGTAGACGCCGTTCCACTGACCAACCAGCGGACTGAGGTCGAAGTCATTCGAGGTAAGCTCGATGGGCTGTGACTTGAGTGCGCAGCCGAGTGCCGTTATAACGAGTGCCGCCGGGAGAAATCGATTGAGGTAATTCACAGCCATTCTCCGACACGAGTATTCCGCTCGCCGGAAAATATCGCTCAACTTGCTCTGCTTGGCGCGTTCGGCGCCGCCGGTATGACGAGCGGGCGAAATCCCTTCCGCTCCATCGCTCCCCACTCTTTCCTTCCGAGCAGGAATTTCCAGAGGCCGCGCAGCCTCCAGTACACCGTCAGCTGTCGATACCCGAGGTTCTCGAGCAGTGTCCACCAGAAAAGAAGGGCCCGATCGCGGAACGTTTCGTAGCGGTGAAAGCTCATGTCCTCGAGGATCAGAGTGAACGAAGTGAGTGCGGTACCAAGTCCGTACGCGGTCAGATAAAACAGACCCGCGAACGTCCAGTCCACGACTCCGAATATCAGCCCCATCGCCAGACTGACGATCCCGATGGCCTCGATCACCGGCGCGAAGAGCTCGACGAACAAGTAATAGGGAAAGACAAACATCCCAGTCACCCCATAGCGCGGATTGAACAGCATCGCGCGATGCCGCCAGAGTACATCGGCCAGACCACGGTGCCAGCGATCGCGCTGTCTGCCCAGGACCTTCAAACTTTCCGGCACCTCTGTCCAAGCGACGGGGTCAGGAACGAACCCAATAGTGCCCGGTCCACCTTGTTCATAGGACCGCCGTTTTAGTCGCAATACGAGCTCCATGTCTTCGCCGACTGTATCGTGCAGATAGCCGCCGGCGTTCAGCACGGCCTCACGCCGGAACAAACCGAAGGCCCCCGAGATGATGATGTTTCCGCCGAGTTTGTTCCAACCGAGTCGTCCGAACAGAAACGCGCGGAGGTATTCTACAATCTGAATTCCCGCCAACATCTGCGTGGGCACGCGCGTTTCCATCACCCGTCCTGACTTGACGACCGAGCCATTTACGACGCGAATGGTTCCCCCAGTAGCCACGATGTCGGTCGAGTGCAGGAAGGGTCGGACCATGCGCTGCAGCCCATCCCCCTCGATGAGCGTGTCGGCGTCCATTGCGCAGACAAGGTCTCCCAGCGCAAAACTGAGCCCGACGTTGAGAGCGTCAGCCTTACCACCATTTTCCTTGTCCACCACCACCAGTCCGGGATGCGTCGATGAGCGATATAGATCGCGCACTGGCTTCGTTTTGATTCGCTGCTCGTAGATGGTCTTGACCGGCACCAGATCGAATTTCTCGATCAGAACCTGGACTGTGTGGTCCTTGGAGCCGTCGCTGATCACTATCACTTCGAGGCGCGGATACTGGAGCGCGAGCAGCGCACGGAGACTTCCTTCGATCGTCGCTTCTTCGTTGTAGGCAGGCGCCAGAATCGAAATCGTGGGAGACAACCGCGAGCTCAATAGCAGATGGCGACTCTCATTGGCGATGAGCAGCAGGTGCCTGCGCATCTCCAGGGCCGAGCTGACGAGCAATACCAGATACCATCCGTTGACAGCGAAGAAGTAAGCCAGCACCACGAGCTGACCCTTCACCAGAATGGCGTTAACAAGAGCGGTGAGGAGTTGTATCATCCGCCAGCCGCCGCTGCGGGTAGATCCATTACGAGTTGCGCCATGTCGGCGGCGAACGCATCATCGCTCTTCAGAGCGCGGCGCAGGAACAGAGCTCCAGGCGCACCTATCGCTCGGAGGGCGAGCCCCGATTCTCGTCTCACCCGCCAGGTGCTGTCCCTCAGACCTTCGGCCAGCTGCGAGGCCGCCTGCCAGTGCTGCATGCGGCCAAGTCCTCGTGCAGCCGCTGCCCGTACCCGCGACTCCGAATCTTTCAGCATCACGGTCAGTCGCGCGGCCGAGGGCTCGTCGCCGATGCCTCCGAGCAGGTTGGCTGCGGCGAGCCGGACATTCATGTCGTCGCTTTGGGAAAGACGGAGGGCTCCTGGTCGGAAGCTTGTCGACGCCAGCGCTTCAGCGACTTGCAGAGCGGAAGCCGCCGCTCGTCCATCGTGCGTCTCCAGAAAAGAGACCAACGGCTCGGCGACGAAGGTACCCATCCGCAGCAGTGCATCCTGCACCGCGAAGCGCGCCTGCGTCGCGGGATCGGCGAGCATCTCCAGCATCCGGTTGACCACCGCGGGAGACGGATGCGTTGCCGCCCATTCGGCGGCCTGGGCGCGGACTACGGGGTGCGGGTCGGCTAACAGCTTTTCGACCAGAGGATTCGAGACATCGAGACGGGAGAACAGCCTGGCACCGCGCAGACGACGCGTCCAGCGCCTGCTCTCGCAGAGAACTCGCGCGCGATCGAGCAGCTCGACTTCGCGCGCGACAAAGCGGAGTCTCTCCTTGCCGGTACCCGAAACGTTGTTAGAGATCTCGAGGAATGCCATTACCTGGACGTTCTTCGGCAATTGCTTCAGCAGCTCGATATCGTCGAGGTTGATCGTCCCCCGATTCACGAGCCTGGATAGGGATTCGCGGGCGCGTGCTCTCAACCGAACCACGCGGCGCTGGTTGACGAACAACCAAAGCCCGTGTGAGAAGAACACGGCGAGCGACAACACAAGGAGCGCTACCTCGACGAACATCACCACATTGAGGAAAGCCTTGTCTATCACGCCTGAGTCTGGCGAAGGGCCATTCGAACCTTGTGGACGAGCACGGGCACGCTGAACGGCTTGGCTATGTGATCGATGGCGCCGAGCTCCAGCGCCGCGAGCACGTCGCGCTCGCCCGTGCGCGCGGTCAGCATTACGACGCGACTGACCCTCGTCAGCTCCACCGCCTTGAGGCGCCGCAACACCTCTAGCCCATTAATTCCTGGGAGATCGACACCGAGCAAAATCACAGCGGCTTGTACCTCGCGAGCACTCCCCGTCAGTGCATCGGCCGCCGTCTCACCGTCGGAGTAAGTCGCCACGCTCATGCTCCGGCTCTCCATCGCGTGGCGGAGCAGCTGCACCATGGCAGCATCGTCATCGACGATCGCGACATCCACGCGTCGTGTCATCGCGCTCGTAGACTTGAGGCCGGAGATGCCCACGCGGTTTACGCCGCTTGCCCGGGCTTCCTGCAGTGCCTTGAGCGCCGTTTCGCGCATCGCGTTCACGTCGTCGCCATCGATCTGGTATTGAGAAACGCCGCCCGTGCAGTGGACCAGTACCGTCGCTCCGGCATCGGTGGTGAACGACTGCTCGGCGATCTTGTCGCAGATCTGGGTGAGCTTGATCGCCGCCTGTTCCTTGGGACTTCCATACATCCCGACGATGAATTCGGGGCCGCCCCACCAGCCGACGACATCTTCTCCGCGAAAGGATTTCTGCATCATTTCGCCGATAGACCGGAGTACGATTTCCGCGACACCGCGCCCGTGCTTCTCGCCCAAGGCCGCGAACTCATCCACCTCCAGGACAGCGACCGAATACGGATCCGTTTTTCTGCGCGCGAGGCGGAGAAATTTCTGAATCAGATCACTGGCTTTACCCCCGGTCGGCAGGCCGGTGACCGGATCGGTCTCGACGGGAGCGCGACGCGCTTTCACTCCCGTCAAACGGCTCTCGATTCGCATCATCAGCTCGGCGGGCACGAACGGTTTGCCGACATAGTCGTCGGCCCCAGACGCGAAGACTCTGCGAATGCTCTCGTGATCCGTGTGACCGGTCAGGAAGATTACGGGTAGCTCGGCCCAGCGGCGATCGCTCCGCAGTGCCCGACACAGCTCAGTGCCGCTCAGTCTCGGCATCTCGAAATCGAGGAGCACGAGGTTTGGCTTTGTTTCGGCGAGGACGGTCCAGAATCGCAGCGGATCGTTGAGGGGAGTGACCACGATCTTGCGGCGCCCGAGCATAGACGTCAGGCCCCGAGTGATCAAGGCCTCGTCGTCGACCGCGAGAACGCGGGTGCCTTCGTGCGCCAATTCGTCGGGCAGAGGCTGAATGACCTGCGCGGGCACAAGCCCCGATTCCTCGCGTGAGCGATCGGGTGCAGCGGGTTTTTGGGGGAGGCCCGACAGGTGTTGCCGCAGTGCCAGCAGCTGTTCCGAGATCGACACTCCGTCCACCGCACTGAGCGACGGGTTCGAGAACCTGTCGGCGAGTTCCTGAGCGACGCTCGAGCCGCTCTGAAAACCAAACCGTGCGACCAGATCGGATATCGTCTGGGCCTCGAGCTGAGCCGCCGCCCTTATCTCGGGGGTGAGGCTGTCGTCGAGAAGCGCGATCGCCGCATCGTCGAGCTTGTCGATTTTCTGCAGCGTCGGACCGCGAGTGCGGTCCCACGCCTCACGCATCGCCGCGGCGATATGCTCGTTATGGGCGGCTTGGGGAGGGAGAACCTCGACGCCGCAGATTCTGCCGACCTCGCGCAACATTTCGTCGACGTCGACCGGCGCGAGGAAAAAGCGGTCGACGGTTATTTCCTTGAGGGACCTTATCGCCGCCTCGGCCTCCGCCATCGAGATGCAGAACGCGACGCGAACTTCGTCGCTGGCATCGCGAGCCCGACGCACTACGTAGATCGATTCTTCGGCGGGTAGTGTGTCGCTGAGGATTACGAGCCGCGCTTCACCCTGGGATGCGGCGCGGCCCATCTGCTGGCTTCCCTCGAACTCGCTGACTGTGACTCCCGCGAGTCGCAATGCGATCTCTCGGACGAGCGAGGCGGGAAGGCCCGCCACCAGGATCTTGACCAGTTCAGGCACGACACTGCCCTGCTCTCAGGCTAGGGAGTGAACCACTCGAGGCCGAGTGTCGCTGACCGGTGCAGGCGATTCCTGCCGGGAGCAATCTCTTCGCGTTCGTATCCGATTCCATACGTGATGCGCGAGCGTGTTCTGCCGATAGGCTGGCGCCGCTCGAGACGGGCGAGAAGATCGCCGAGTTTGGCTTGTCGTGTGAAGCGAAGGGGATCCTTTGCTTCTGCATCGATTCCGATACTCCTGCCGACAAGCAAAGTCAGGTAATCGTAGCGGTCGCTGAAGTATCGGCGTCCCGTAACTTCCCAGCCATAAGAATTACCGGTCGTTGCCGGCGAATAAGACGGCCGACCGGAGAGCCAATAATTCCCGAAGTACTTGGCGAGGGTTCCCGTGTAAGTAACTACGTCCGTGCCGGGCGTCTGTAGATAGCGGGCGCCCGCGGATGTCTCCCAGCCGTTGCTGAAATTGTAGTACGGCTCGGCCGCGAGACGAAGCGGAAGATAGACCTCTTTCGAATTTGACCACGCGCCGTCGATGAACAGGTAGCTCCTTCTGGACAGCCGCGGGTAAGCCTGCAGCTCGAACTGTACTCCGTTCTGCCTGTAACGTTGCGCGGCGTTGACGCCCGCGACCATGGTACCAAAGCCGAACCGCTGAGCGTACTCGACCGAGACGTCTTGCCAGGGATCGATGGTCGTGACGTCCTCATACTGGTACCGAGTGGCGAAATGCCGGAGATCGTCGAGTGGGAGCGTGCGCGCGTCCAGCGCAGCGCCAGGAACCTGGGCGCGCGCCAGGGCAGCGCTTAGTACGAGACACGTTCCGAGACCGAGAATGAGGGCGCGGCTGCTGACTGGATGCATTTTGTCGGGGGGCTGGATACATCTGTGGACGATGCAGCCCCCTCGGGGGAAACCACGGCCTTCCCGGCCCTCGGCCTAGGCGCCGACCTGCTTGCTCAGGCGCACGACCGCATTCCATTCTGCTGCCCCCACCTTCTGCACCGACAGCCGGCTTCCCTTCTGGAGGAGGGGCAGTCCTTCCAGCTCCGGAATCTTTCTGAGCTCACTCAGGGTGACCGCGCGCGGGAAGCGCTCGACAGCGCGGATATCCACCATCGACCACTGCGACTCACCGCCTTTGCTCTTGGGGTCGAAGTGGGGATCCTTTGGGTCCACCGCCGTGGGATCGGGGTATGCTTCCCGGACGATCTCGGCGATCCCGATGATCGCTGGGTCGGTACCGCCCGAGTGGTAGAAAAAGGCGAGGTCGCCCTTCTTCATCTCCCGGAGATTATTTCGCGCCTGAAAATTTCGGACGCCGTCCCAATGAGTGGTGCGGCCGGTAGCGTTCCACAGATTGTCGAAGCCGAAGGATTCCGGATCGGACTTGAGGAGCCAGTATTTTCGGTCCTTGTGCGCACCGCGTTCAACCCTCGGCATTCAGATCGCCACCTCCGGCCATCGCGCTGGAACAGCTGCCAAGCCACATCGTAGATTGGAACAGTCAACCACCCACCAGTCAAGCAGGACCGCTAACATGTACCGCCAGAAATTCTCACTCATCATACTCGCTTTTGTCGCCGGTACTCTCGGTGCGCAGACGGCGAGCCCAACGCTCTCCTACCCGGTAGCCGCCAGAGGCACGCAGGTAGATGACTATCACGGCGTCAGCATCGCCGATCCATACCGCTGGCTCGAAGATACCGACTCTCCCCAGACCAAGGCATGGGTCGAAGCCGAGAACAGGTTATCAGATAGCTATCTGGCGTCGATTCCGGAGAGAGCGGCGATAAAGAATCGCCTCACTCAATTATGGAATTACGCCCGTTATTCCGCGCCGTTCAAGGAAGGGGGGCGGTATTTCTATTTCCAGAACACCGGATTGCAGAATCAGAGCGTGTTGTACGTGCAGGATGGGAGGAACGCCGCCCCGCGTGTCCTGCTGGATCCGAATACACTCTCGCCGGATGGAACCATCGCTCTGTCGGGGCAGGCCGTCTCCGACGATGGGCACTACCTGGCTTACAGCCTTTCTACCAGCGGATCCGATTGGCGCGAGCTGCACGTCCGCGATGTAAGCAATGGGCGCGATCTCGCGGACACGGTGAAGTGGGTGAAGTTCTCGGGTATCGCTTGGACACACGACAACAAGGGCTTTTTCTACTCGCGGTATCCGGAACCGACGTCGGGCAACAAGATGACCAACGTCAACCGCAATCATAAGATCTACTATCATCGCATCGGTCGCGATCAGTCCCGAGACGAGCTGATTTACGACCGGCCCGATCAACCGGACTGGTTGCTGTTCGGCCGGGTGACGGACGACGGCCAATACTTCGTAATCACCGTTTCACATGGCAGCGATGTACGCAACAGGCTGTATTTCATCGATCTCGACAACCCCGGCCACCCGCAGATCAACAATCCAGTGGTGCGCCTGATCGACAAGCTCGACGCAGAATACGACTTTATCGGCAATCGTACGACTCACTTTTTGGTGCGCACCGATCGCACCGCGCCGCGTGGGCGCATCGTTTCCATCGATATCGATAACCCCAGAGAAGAGCGCTGGTCGACGATCGTACCTGAAAGCAAGGACGCACTGACCAGCGCGGTTGCCGTTGGAGACGACATTGCCGCCGCGTATCTGCAGGACGCCCATTCGAGCATCCGTTTTTATAGCGCCTCGCGCGAGCAGTTCGATGACCGCCGCCGCGGCAGCAATCCTCCGCAGAAGAGGCCGGACAACATCTATGACGATACGAGCACCGCGCCGGTAGTCGCGCGCGAGCGAGCGCAGCAGGGAGGCGGCGGATTCACTTACCGCGGTGAGCTGAGTCTGCCGGGAATCGGGACCGTCAACGAGATCAACGGCAGGCAAGGCGACGACGAGATGTTCTACTCGTTTACGTCGTTCCTCTACCCGACGACCATTTTCCGCTACGACCTGAAGTCGCGCCGCAACGAGCTATTCAGAGCGCCGAAGGTTGCGTTCGACCCGACCCAGTACGAGACTCGCCAGGTTTTCTATACCAGCAAGGACGGCACGCGGGTGCCAATGTTCATCACCGCGAAAAAAGGCGTGGTGCTCGACGGCAACAATCCAACCCTGCTTTACGCCTACGGCGGATTCAACATCTCGCAGACGCCCGGCTTCTCGGCCGCTAACGCCGCGTGGCTGGAGATGGGCGGCATTTATGCGCTGGCGAACCTGCGCGGTGGCGGCGAATACGGAAAGGAATGGCACGAAGGCGGGATGCTCGCCAAGAAGCAGAACGTCTTTGACGACTTCATTGCGGCCGCCCAGTACTTGATCACACAGAAGTACACATCGACGCCGAAGCTCGCGATTCGCGGCGGCTCGAACGGCGGGCTACTCGTTGGTGCAGTGGAAACGCAGCGACCGGAGCTGTTCGGTGCGACGCTGCCGGAGGTGGGAGTGATGGACATGCTTCGCTTTCAGAAATTCACAATCGGCTGGGCGTGGACGTCGGACTACGGTTCCTCGGACGATCCGGAGCAGTTCAAGTTCCTCCGCGCGTATTCTCCGCTCCACAACATCAAGCCGGGCACATGCTATCCGCCGACCATGGCTGCGACCGCGGACCACGACGACCGGGTGGTGCCGGGCCACACCTTCAAGTTCATCGCGACGATGCAGGCAGCGCAGGGCTGCGCGAATCCAATTCTGGTGCGGATAGAGACCAAGGCCGGTCACGGTGCGGGCAAGCCCACGAACAAGCAGATTGATGAAGCCGCGGATCGATTCGCATTTCTCGTCAGGACACTTCACATGAGACCAACGCTCGCTGTCCAGTAAATGGATGCAGTGATGTCGGGCACAGGCGCAGTACTCGATGTACTGCGCACCGCGCTCCTCTCGGTGGCACTCGTCTTCGGGGCCATTTGCGTGCTCGACTGGGCGGTGCGCACGCGCAAGATCAGCCCCTTCAATGCGGTCGCTCGGTTTTGTCGGTCGACGATCGATCCATTCATCGCGCCGATCGAGAGAAAGGTCGTTCGCGCCGGCGGGACGCCTGCATCGGCACCTCTGTGGGCGCTGGCGTTCGTCGTCATTGGTGGAATTCTTCTCCTGACTTTCCTCGATTTCGTTCGGCTCGAAATCGTAAGGGCGGTAGTCGCGTCGAACGAAGGAGCGGGCGGAATTCTTCAGCTGCTCATCAGCTGGACGTTTACAATTCTCAAGCTTGCTCTGCTGGTGAGAGTGGTAAGCTCGTGGCTTCCCGTTTCGCCTTATTCGCCGTGGGTGAAGTGGAGCTACATGCTGAGCGAGCCATATCTCGCGCCGCTGCGCCGCATCGTACCGACACTGGGCATGATCGACATCACGCCGATTCTTGCGTACTTCCTTCTCAATCTGGTGGAGTCCCTGCTGTTCAGAATGATGTGAATGGTCACGCATCAGCTGGCAGTCGCGGCGCAGTGTGTGCATCGTCTGCGGGCACACTTCAAAAACGAGACTTGTCGAGGTAACGGGAGTGAATCTCGAGAGCGTTGAGGGTCTGGCCGTCCGAGAATGATCAGGGAGTCGAAGTGGCAAGAGTGATATTGGTCGGCGCCGACGCGGCATTGCTCGAAGGACTCGCGCAGACGCTCGTCGGTTCGGGACATGAAGTGTCGTTCGCGCCGACCGTCGCCGAGATTCCTGTGGAAGAGGAGAGCCCGGGCCTTGCGGTGGTTGCGGCTGATGTCCTGGCTGATCTCGGACCGGGCGCCAGCATATCTCTTCCACAGAGCTGTGCGCTGATCGTGTATGGCACGTCGCACGACGATCGGCCGTTCTTATCGGCTAAGCTACAGCGCGCAACGCTGGCGCATCTGGTGCTTCCCCTCGAGCGGCATCGTCTCCTGGCGTTGGTTCATTCCTACGACAACCGATCGCGTCGGTCGGAACTCGCGACCCGCGAGGAGCTGGACGAAGACACGGAGCTTCGTCTCTGACGGCGGACCTCGACCGGATCAGCGCGGCGATCGACGAGGGATGGAAGAGGGTTGCCGCGACGACTGGTTATCTGTCCGAGCGGGAAGCGCGGTTCCTCATGGCGGCGGTCGCTCTTGCGCCATCATCAGGTAAGAATCTGGAAATCGGAAGCTTCAAAGGACGCTCGACGGTAGGGATTGCCTACGTTGCGCGGGAGCTCGCACTCGGCACCGTCGTAGCAGTCGATCCGCACACTTCGCCGGCGACTACCGATCCTGACCTGCGTGGCAAGAGTACGTCGTACGATGATTTTGTCGCCAACCTGAGAGCCGCCGGTCTGCTCGAGCGCGTGGAGATCAAGCGTCAATATTCCTACGAGCTCGCCACTGAATGGAAAGCGCCGATCCGTTTTCTCTGGATCGACGGCGATCATACTTACGAGGGCGCGAAAGCCGACATCGATCTCTTCAAGCCCTACCTCGTAGACGGTGCCATCGTAGCGATGCACGACGTACTCGGCACCTTCGAAGGAGCGCTGCGCGTCTTCGTCGAAGAGGTTCTCGACTCCGACGATTTCGGCGCGGCTGGTTTCAGCGGGTCGATAGGGTGGGCGCAGTACCGTCCACGTGACGGCAGATCGTTTCGCTTCCGCACGAGACGTCGCCTGCTCGCGATTCCCGCGCGCCGCCTCGTCCCCGTTGCCCAACGCGCCGACAAGGGACTCCACGGCTGGAACAAGCTCGCGTACAAGTTCTGGCGTCCGCTCGCGCCGCACGGCGACGTCACTCCCAGGCGCTTGGCGGCCCTGATCGCCTGAGTTCGGCGCTCGTTTTGGATCTCTGCGCCGGTCAGGCTGGAGGGTGTCGGCTTCGGCGGCGCTCTCGCTTACACGCATCGAGCCCGTCAGCCCAATCGTCGCTTGCGCTCCGATCGGGCACCCAGCCGGTCTCTTGCTACGCGAGGACGCCGCCTGCACCGACACCCTCCAGCCTTCCCTGTCGACATGCACACAGAGCAACAACTCAGGCGGCCGGAGGCCGCCATGCCCGCGAGCATCACGTATCGCGGCGGCGCCGCGCTCGCCAGCGGGTGGCGGGCCGAGGCAAGGCGTTGATGGAGCCCAGCGTGCCGTTGCGAGTTGGGAGGTCGGTGGGTGTGTCCTCCTAGCCGACGTCCTCGCGTAGCAAGAGACTCGGCTGGGTGCCCGCTCGCGGTGTCAGCCGCGAGCGGGCTGACGAGGCTCGCAGCGTGTAAGCGAGAGCGGCGGCGTAGAGGACATACCCACCGACCGACCGCGCGAGGATGCCCAGGCCCCCCAAACGCCTTGCCCGGTAGAGTGGCTTCCGCTACTATAGTGGAAGGGCACAACCGAACCCGTGGCGATTTAAAGCAACTTGCGGCCACGTTAAACAAACCGCTAAAGCGCTCGCCCGGCGCCTACGCGCGGGCTTTTTGTTATCCGCAATCGAATGACCGAGAAACGAATCGAATCACCCTACCTGGAAGCCCTGTCCCGCCGCGTGCTCATCTACGACGGCGCGATGGGGACGAACATCCAGCGCTACAACCTTTCGGCCGAAGACTTTGGCGGGAAGGCGCTGGAAGGGTGCAACGATCATCTAGTTCTCACACGTCCGGATGTGATTCAGGCCATCCACGAGTCCTTTCTCGCGGTTGGATGCGACGTCGTCGAGACGTGCACGTTCCAATCGACACCGCGCCGTCTGCACGAGTGGGGACTGGGTGACAAGGTTCGCGACATCAACATCGCTGCCGCAAAGCTGGCGCGCGCGGCATGCAGGAAATTCGAGACGCCGGATCGGTCGCGGTTCGTCGCCGCCTCCATGGGGCCGACGGGCATGCTGCCCTCCAGCTCCGATCCGGTGCTCTCGAAGATTTCCTACGACGAGCTGAGCGACAACTACTACGAGCAGGCGAAGTATCTCGTCGAAGGCGGTGTCGATCTGCTTCTGATTGAGACGTCG
Source organism: Gemmatimonadaceae bacterium (assembly GCA_046262755.1). Classification (GTDB taxonomy): domain Bacteria; phylum Gemmatimonadota; class Gemmatimonadetes; order Gemmatimonadales; family Gemmatimonadaceae; genus UBA4720. The sequence goes on from JBHEME010000006.1 coordinate 83,910, forward strand.
CAGGACATTCTGGAGGTGAAAGCCGCGGTCGCGGGAATCGAGCGGCTGTTCACTGAGATCGGTCGTCGGATTCCCATCCAGGCGCAGGTCACACTGGACGTGAGCGGTCGCATGCTGCTGGGCACCGACATCGCCAGCGCGATGACGACGCTCGAAGCGCTGAAAGTCGACGTGATCGGGCTCAATTGTTCGACGGGCCCGGAGCACATGCGCGAGCCGGTAAGATATCTGTCCGAGCACGCGACGCTGCCGCTCTCGGTGATTCCGAATGCAGGACTTCCGCTCAACACGGGCGTCGGCGAAGCGGTGTATCCACTCGAGCCACGGCCGATGGCTGCCGCGCTTTCCGAATTCGTCAAGGATTTCGGCGTTCGCATCGTTGGCGGTTGCTGCGGAACCACCCCCGAGCACCTCTCGGCCATCGTTGACGCCGTACGTGAGGCCGAGCTCTCCGCGAAACCTGCCACCCACGCGCACCGAGTTCCACGCGTCAGCTCAGCGATGCGCGCGATCACTCTACACCAGGATCCGCCGCCACTCCTGGTCGGCGAGCGCGTCAACTCGCAGGGATCGCGCAAAGTGAAACGCCTCCTGCTCGCCGACGATTACGAGGGGATCCTCGAGGTTGCGCGTGAGCAGGTCGATTCGGGCGCGCACGTACTCGACGTCTGTGTTGCTCTCACCGAGCGCGCGGACGAAGCCGAGCAGATGTCGAAGGTTGTGAAGCTGTTGTCGATGAGCGTGGAGACGCCGCTTGTCATCGATTCCACCGAGGCCAACGTCATCGAGTCTGCGCTCGAGCACATACCCGGCCGTGGCATCGTCAACTCCATCAACATGGAGAATGGGCGCAAGCGCATCGACGCGGTGGTTCCGCTCGTCAAGAAGCACGGCGCCGCTGTGATCGCCCTGACCATCGACGAGATCGGAATGGCGAAGACCCGCGAGCGGAAGCTCGAGGTCGCGAAAAAGATCTACGACATCGTCGTCGGTGAATACGGCCTCGCCCCCGAGGATCTCATCTACGATGCGCTCACGTTCACGCTTGCCACTGGCGACGCCGAGTGGATCGAGTCGGGAAAGGAGACCGTCGAGGGAATCCGTCTCATCAAGCGCGAGCTCCCCGGCGTCTCGACCATACTCGGCGTGTCTAACGTCAGCTTCGGGTTGACGCCCGAGGCGCGCGGCGTTCTCAACTCGGTTTTTCTCCACCATTGCGTCCAGGCTGGGTTGGACGCAGCAATCGTCAATCCTGCTCACATTCGGCCGTACGCAGAGATTTCCGCGGAAGAGCGCGAGATGGCCGATGACCTGGTCTTCAACAAAACCCCGACCGCGCTGCAACGTTTCATCGAGTACTTCGCGAACGTCGACGGTCATGGTGCGTCGGCGCAGGTCGAGAAGGAGGACCCGACTGCCGGCTTGACGGCGGAGCAGAAGATCCACTGGATGATTCTGCACCGAAAGAAGGACGGCATCGAGGAACAGCTCGATGCCGCGGGCGTGCGCGAGAATCCAGTCCGCGTCCTGAACGAAGTGCTGCTTCCCGCGATGAAGGAAGTCGGCGACAAGTTCGGCGCGGGCGAGCTCATACTCCCGTTCGTGCTCCAATCCGCCGAAGTCATGAAGAAAGCAGTTAAGCATCTCGAGCGGTTCCTCGAGAAGGCGGAAGGCTTTACGAAAGGCAAAGTCGTCCTGGCCACCGTTTATGGAGATGTGCACGACATCGGCAAATCGCTGGTCAATACGATCCTTTCCAACAACGGCTACACGGTATTCGATCTTGGAAAGCAGGTTCCCGTCAACACAATTCTCGACAAGGCGACCGAAGTCGGCGCTGATGCCATCGGCTTGAGCGCGCTTCTGGTGTCGACATCCAAGCAGATGCCCTTGTGCGTGCAGGAGCTCGACAAACGCGGAATCCAGATCCCCGTGTTAATCGGTGGTGCCGCGATCAATCGGCGATTCGGACGTCGGGCGCTCTTCGTCGAAGGCGAGCGTCCATACGATTCGGGTGTCTTCTACTGCAAAGACGCGTTCGAGGGTCTGGAGACGATGGATGTTTTACAGGATCCCGCCAAACGGAAACCGTTTGTGGTCAAGAATCTCGACGACGCGCGGAACGACGTATTCCTGCGCACGAGCGTGGGCAAGGACATCGCTGTCGGTGATGCGGGGGGTGAGCGCAGCGAGGTCGCCGCTGACAATCCACTTCCCTCGCCACCATTCTGGGGAACCCGAGTGATCCGGGACGTGCCGCTCGATGAAGTGTTCGCCCTTCTCGATCTCGACGAGCTCTATCGACTCCAGTGGGGAGCGCGTGGATCGGGCGAGCAGTACAAGACGACGGTCAAAAAAGAATTCGAGCCAGCACTGGAGCGTTTGAAGAAGGACGCGAAGAAGAACGTTTGGATCAAGCCGCAAGTCGTCTACGGATATTTCCCCGCGCAATCGCAGGGCAACGACGTGATCATCTACGATCCCGCCGCCTACTCGAGCGACGGTGCGTCGCTCCGCGAGATCGCTCGCTTCCATTTCCCGCGCATGGTTGGCCGGGAGCGATTATGTCTCGCCGATTACATCAGAAGTGTGGATTCAGGCGACGTTGACGTCGTACCACTGCAGGTAGTGACCGTCGGCGACGAAGCGACGAAACGCTTCGAGGAGCTCCAGGCGAAGAACGAATACACGGAGGCGTTTTACTCCCATGGTCTCTCTGTGGAAACTGCGGAAGCAGTTGCTGAGTGGGCGCACCGGCGTATCCAGCAGGAGCTAGGAGTAACAACCGGCAAGCGTTACTCCTGGGGATACGGCGCCTGCCCCGACCTCGACGACCATGCCACCGTCTTCAGGCTGCTCCCCGCCAGGGAATCGCTCGGCATGGAGCTAACTGAAGCGTTCCAGCTTCTTCCCGAGCAATCGACGGCTGCGGTGATCATCCACCACCCCGAAGCGAAATACTACGCTGTGCGCGGCAGCGCAGGGGCCCCGGCGGAAGCGGAGGCGGCAGTTGCCTGAAAATCCGCTCATCACGCGTCTGCTCGACCCGCTCCAGGTCATCGTCTTCGACGGTGCGATGGGCACCATGCTCTACAACAAGGGTGTGTTCATCAACCAGTGCTACGACGAGCTGAACCTCCGCGCGCCCGATCTCGTCCGTGACGTACACAAGGCTTATCGGAAAGCGGGCGCGGAAGTGCTGGAGACCAACACCTTCGGCGCCAGCAGAATCAAGCTCGCCCAGTACGGACTCGAGTCGCAGGTGGCAGAGATCAATCGTGCCGCCGCGAAGATTGCGCGCGATGTTGCCGAGGACGATCTCCTCGTCGCTGGGGCAGTTGGACCTCTGGGAGTTCGTTTGGAGCCGCTGGGTCCAACCAGTCTCGACGAAGCGCGCGCAGCGTTCAGGGAACAGCTCGAGGCCCTCAAGGAAGGCGGCTGTGACATCTTCATCCTGGAGACTTTCGCCGATCTCCACGAAATCGAGCAGGCGATTCTGGCGGCCCGCGAAGTCGACAAGAACATTCCGGTGATCGCGCAGATGACGATCGGCTCCGATTGTCACACTCCCTACGGCGACTCCGTCGAAGACCTGACACAATCACTGGATGCCTTCGGGGCGGACATCATCGGACTCAATTGTTCGGTCGGTCCGCAAATCATTCTCGACGCGATCGAGAAGATGGTGCCGGTGACGAGGCGCAAGCTGAGCGCGCAGCCCAACGCGGGCATGCCGCGCGACGTCAGTGGACGCAGCATGTACATGGCGAGCGCCGAGTACATGGGGACTTATGCCCACCACCTGGTGCAGGCCGGTGCGAAGATCGTCGGTGGTTGCTGCGGAACATCCCCCGAGCACATCGCGGCGATGGTCGAAGGAGTGCGTCCGCTTTCACCCCGTCAGGCTCGCGTTCCGATGAAGGAACGGCGTCATTCGCATCCGGAGCTGCCTCCCGAGGATCCGGGCGTGCAACCTGTCCCGCTCGCTGATCGCTCGAAGTGGGGCGCCAAGATTGCGCGTGGAGAGTTCGTCACCTCGGTCGAGATCGTTCCTCCGCGTGGAGTCGATGCGACCAAGATGCTCCGGGATACCAGTGCTCTACGCGAAGCAGGTGTTGATGCCGTTAACGTCCCCGACGGACCCCGCGCGCAGAGCCGCATGGGCGCCCTCCTCACCAGCGTGCTGATCGAGCAGCAGGTCGGTATCGAGACTGTTATCCACTATTGCTGCCGCGACCGCAATCTCCTCGGGATGCTAAGCGATCTGCTCGGTGCCGCTGCGGTTGGGCTGCGCAATCTCCTCCTGATCACCGGAGATCCCCCGAAGATGGGACCGTATCCGAACGCCACCGCGGTGTTCGACATCGACGCCATCGGTCTGACCAATCTCGTCAATCAGCTGAATCACGGCCTCGACCCCGGTGGCAATGCTATCGGAGCTCCGACCAGGTTCACCATCGGAGTCGGAGTGAATCCTGCCGCGCTGGATCCAGCGCAGGAGCTGAAGCGCTTCGAGTGGAAGGTGGAAGCAGGGGCAGAGTACGCCATTACGCAGCCCGTCTTTGACGTCCAGCAGCTCGAGAAATTCCTCGGGACGATCGAGCATACAAGGATCCCGATAGTGGCCGGTATCTGGCCCCTCGTGTCATTGCGCAACGCCGAATTTCTCGCTAACGAAGTTCCCGGAGTTGTCGTGCCAGCGCGCATCATCGAACGCATGCGCGCGGCCAGCACCAAGTCAAAGGAGCACGGCGTGGCCGAGGGGATCGCGATCGCGCGCGAGATGCTGGAGCGAGTCCGACCGCACGTACAAGGCGTGCAGGTCTCCGCCCCGTTTGGCAAGGTGGAGCTCGCTCTCGACGTGTTTCGCGATACGCTGGCAGCGGCCGAGGCTCGCGCGAGCTAGTGGTCGGCGAGCTTTTCATCTCGCGTTCGCGGTACTGGCTGACGAAGGAGTACCCGATCAAGCTGCGGCACTGCGTTGCCGCGTTGCCGCGAGAAGCGATTTGGGCCCGTCCCAACGATGACTCCAACAGCATAGGCAATCTGCTCGTCCACCTCGCGGGCAATGTCACCGAATGGATTCTAGGCGGGGTGGGCGGGCGACCGATCAGTCGCTATCGAGCCAGCGAGTTTGAGCAGCGGTCCGGCGCGGATGGAAGAACGCTGCTCGACAACCTCGAATCGGTGCTCCGAGAGGCTGATACGATTCTCGCCACTCTCGGCGAAGCGGATCTGGAGCGGACCATTGTCATACAGGAGCGCGAAACCACGGTCCTCGGCGCCATCTATCATGTCGTCGAGCACTTCGCCATGCACGCCGGACAGATCGTGATGATGACCAAGATGCACGCGCCCGGATCTATCAGGTTCTACGAAGATGCAGGTGGGCTGGCGAAGCCGCTTTGGCACAGGGGAACGGGGCTGGACGAAGCAGCGCACTAGTCGGAGCGGGCGCACACCTCCATCTTGGATCAAATGAAGGGAATACTGATAGTCGATCATGGCTCCCAAAAAGCGGAAGCCAACGACATGCTGCGCTGCATGTCAAATCTGATACAAGCCATGGCCGGGCCCGACGTCGTCGTTCGCTACGCGCATATGGAGCTCGCCGAGCCGAACGTCGCGGCAGGATTTGCCAATTGCGTCCGCGGCGGTGCTACCGACGTTACCGTCTTTCCCTACATGCTTTCTCCGGGAAGACATTCCACCGCCGACATCCCGCGGATGGTTCGTGATGCCTCGCGGGATTTTCCGCACGTCTCCTTCAACGTTACACCGGCGTTTGGTGTCCATGAGAAGCTGGCCGAGGTCGTACTCGACCGCGCGGGTGTGGCGCCGATTTTCGACCCGACGGGTTCCGAAGCGGATCGATGCTGGGATCCCGACTGTTCGGAGGCTTTATGCGGCGACGCTTGCCGCGCGAGGACAGCCAGCCAAACCGCTTTGCCAGGAGGTTCGTCCTGATGTGCTCGTTCCGTGGTGTTTCCGTTTTGTTGATGACTGGGACCCTTGCAGCTTCAATACACGCACAGGCTCCCGTGCAAATCACGCCACTCGATCGAGCGAACCTCGATACTAGTGTCGCCGCTTGCCAGGACTTTTACCAATTTGCCAATGGGAGCTGGCTGACGCGCGCGAAGATTCCCGGCGACTACTCGAGCTACGGCGCGTTCGATCAGCTGTTCGATCAAAACCAGGAGCTGCTTCGCACCATTCTCGACACGAGCGTGGTGCGGGTGAAATCCGGGCAATACAAGCCAGGCACGGGTGAATGGAAGGTCGGGGCGTTCTACGCGACCTGCATGGACACCGCCGCCATCGAACGACTCGGTCCGACGCCGCTCAAGCCTGCCCTCGACCGCATCGCCGCTATCAACAGCGTGACCGATCTGAAGCGGGCTCTCGGTGAGCTAGAGAAGAGTTACGGCCTCGCCCCTATATCGGAAGGTTCCGCGCAGGACAGCAAGGATGCCGCGAATACCATCGCCGGTCTGTATCAAGGCGGTCTCTCTCTTCCAAACGCGGAGTACTACACGAAGACAGATACGGCGTCGGCCAATCTGCGCGCGAAATTCACGGCCAGCGTCGCGCGCATGTTTCAGCTGCTCGGCGACTCGCCGGCAAAGGCCGCCGCCGAGGCCAATACCGTCCTGGCTGTTGAGACCCAGTTCGCGAAAGCCTCACGCACGCCGATTCAGCTCCGCGATGTGGTGAACAACTACCACGGGATGACCCTGCGGCAAGTCGATTCGCTGACACCGCATTTTTCGTGGGAGGAGTTCTACACCGAGCTGGGAGCGCCAATTCCTGGCAAGATCGATGTCGGTCAACCGGAATTCTTCCAGAACTTTGATCGCATGCTCACCGGCGTGCCGCTCGATGACTGGAAAACCCTCCTTCGCTGGCGGCTGGTCAGGGGGGCCGCGTCTTCATTGAGTACGCCTTTCGTCAAGGAGAATTTCGAGTTCAACAAGCTTTTCACGGGAGCCACTGAGATCAGTCCGCGCTGGAAGCGCTGCGTCAACGCCACTGACAACTACCTGGGCGAGCTGCTCGGCCAGGAATTCGTCGCCCGCAAATTCACGCCGGCGGCCAAGGCGCGGGCCGTCACCATCGTCGATAACCTGGTCCGTGAGCTGCGCTCGCGCATCGAGCAGCTACAGTGGATGGGGCCTGAGACGAAGGCCCAGGCGCTCGTCAAGCTTGACGCGTTCAGTCGCAAGATCGGATACCCCGACAAGTGGCGCGACTACTCGAAGCTTACCATCAGTCCCAGCGGATACTATGCGAACGTACTGGCCGGGCAGCAGTGGGCTTCGCAGCGCGACTGGGCGAAGATCGGCAAGCCGACTGACCGCAGTGACTGGGGGATGACTCCGCCAACCGTAAACGCTTATGAGAATCCGCTTCTCAATGAGATCGTCTTCCCGGCGGGCATTCTTCAGCCGCCGTTCTACGATCCGAATGCCGATGACGCACTCAACTACGGAGCGATGGGCGCCGTGATCGGACACGAGATGTCCCACGCCTTCGACGACCAGGGCCGTCAGTACGACAAGTCCGGCAACATGACGGACTGGTGGACAAAGGAAGACGCCTCCCGCTACGACACCGAGGCGCAGAAGATCGTGACGCAGTTCGACTCCTACACAGTCATCGACACCGTGACACACGTGCAGGGCAAGCTCACACTGGGCGAGAACATCGGCGACTTCGGCGGGCTGACCGTTGCGTACGCGGCGATGAAGAGAGCGCTGGCAGCGCACCCGCAGCCGGTGATCGACGGGTTTACGCCCGATCAGCGATTTTTCCTTGGCTGGGCGCAGGTATGGCGCGAGCTGGATCGTCCCGAATTCCTGCGTTTCCTAGTTGCTTCCAATCCACACCCGCCGGCGAAGTGGCGCGTCAATGGACCGCTCAGCAACATGCCGGAGTTCAAGGCCGCGTGGGGCTGCAAGGACGGCGATCCGATGGTGCGTCCTGAGGCATTGCGTCCGCGCATTTGGTAGGCTGAACATCAGGTATTGCGACCGTGCTGCGGACGTTGTTGATCAACAGATCGAAGCGTGGTGGTCTCAAGGCGGAGGAATTCAAGTGGCGCAGCCGCGACGTCTCTCGCGTCGAGGGACTGAGCGACACCGTTTTCGGCTTTGCCGTTACGCTTCTCATCGTTTCGCTCGAGGTCCCGCGCACTTCGGGCGAGCTGCTGGAGACGATGCGGGGTTTTGTCGCCTTCGCACTGACATTCGCGGTTTTGTTCTCGCTCTGGTACCGGCAGTTCATCTTCTTCCGACGGTACGGACTGGAGGACACACGGGCGGTGATCCTCAATGGTGCGTTGTTATTGTTCGTTCTCTTCTTCGTTTTCCCGTTCAAGTTCCTTGCTGGCGCAGTGGTAAATCGAGCGATGGGATTTGGCAAAACCGTACGGCTTCCCGGCGGGAGAGTGGAGCTCGCGATTCAACCCGTCCACTTCCCTCTGCTGTTTGCTATTTACGGTTTCGGTCTGGGTGCGATTTTCTTGGTGTTCGCCGCACTCTACTATCACGCCTTCACCAAGCGCGAAGAGCTGGCGCTCAATCCGCTGGAACAGTACGACACGATGGAAAGCGTGCGTCAGTTTCTGTTTAGCGCGTCCCTCGGCGTCATCGTTGGCCTCAACGGGCTCGCGCTGTGGGCCGTCCGCGGTACGAGTAGCGAAGACCCTGTCGCCTACGCATTTCTCTTTCTGGAGGTGGTGGGAATAGTGCTGATGCTCCGCGGCCGCGCTACACGAAATACCAGACGTGAGTCATTTTTGAGCGGCTTGACAGCGCCTCCCTCCCCCTCGTCAGAGCACTTTCCGATCCATGCACGCTGACACCGCAAATGCGGCTGCCCTGACCCTTCTCTCCGAGGAGGAGGTCATGTTCCGCGACGCGGTCGCGGGATTCGCCGAGGAAGAAGTGCGGCCGCGGGTAATGGAAATGGAAAAGGCGGGAAAGATAGATCCCGCGTTATTCCCCAAGTACTTCGAGCTCGGTCTAATGGGTATCGAAGTTCCGGAACAATACGGCGGCGCAGACGGGAATCTTTTCATGGTGACGCTCGCGGTCGAGGAGATCAGCAAGGTCGACGCGGCTGCCGCGATCGTGTGCGACGTGCAGAACACGCTCGTCAACTATCCGATCACCCGCTATGGAAGCGACACGCAGAAGGCGAAGTACCTTCCGCTTCTGACGTCGGAGATAGTCGGCGCCTACGCGTTATCGGAGTCCGGCTCCGGTTCCGATGCTTTTGGCCTTGCTACCCGCGCTGAGAAACGTGGCGATCGATGGATTCTCACAGGCCAAAAGCTCTGGATAACCAACGGCGCCGAGGCGGGAATATTCGTGGTGTTCGCGAATGCGGACGCATCGGCCGGTTACCGCGGGATAACAGCTTTCATCATCGAGCGCGGGTTCAAAGGGTTTTCAGTCGGCAAGAAAGAAGACAAGCTGGGTATTCGCGCGTCGAGCACTGTCGAGCTGCTGTTGGAGGACTGCGAAGTGCCCGAAGAGAATGTTCTTGGTCCCGTCGGGCAAGGCTACAAGATCGCCATCAACACTCTCAACGAAGGCCGTATCGGCATTGGCGCGCAGATGATCGGTGTCGCCCAGGGGGCGCTGAACGAAACGATCAAATACATCGGTGAACGGAAGCAATTCGGGAAGCCGTTGTCGGAATTTCAGGCGATCCAATTTCAGATTGCGCAGGCGGCGACTGATCTCGAGGCCGCGCGCCTGATGGTTTACAACGCCGCAAGACTCAAGGACGCAGGTAAGGACATCGCCCGCGAAGGCGCCATGGCAAAGCTCTTTTCTTCGCAGGTGTGCGAGCGTGTCACGTCTCTGTGCGTGGAGCTGTTCGGCGGGTACGGCTACACGAAAGATTATCCGGTCGAAAAATTTTATCGCGACGCCAAGATCGGCGCGATCTACGAAGGAACGTCGAACATGCAGCTTCAGACCATCGCCAAGGCGCTACTGAAGTAGGCAACCCGCGGCCTAGGGTCGAGTCAAGCCTCGCAGAATTCCTTCGCGCACCCGCTTTGCTTTTGCGGACGCGCGCGGGTCTTCAACCAAACGCGCATCCACCCTCGCGATGACGTAGTGAAGTCGTGCCGCGAGCGCCAGCTCCGCGCCGTTGCGGCGAACGCGGATCGGAATGATGAAGCCTTCCGGCGCGCGAGCATATCGCGCTCGATACTTCTCGGACCAGTTGGGATCGTCCGCGGTGATGCCCCCGACCGCGAGCAATACGTCACCGGGCAGAACACCCGCTGCCTCGGCGGAGCTACCGCCCGCGACTTCAGTGACATGCACACCCGTGCTGTCCTGAACGGTTCCGATCCCAACGCGTGGCTCACGCACGCTGTCGGTCGCAAGCCGCAAACCAGCCAATGGAAGAACGCGATCCCACGGATATTCCTCGCGGCCATCGACGTAACGTGAATAAAAATCCTGAAATGACTTTCCGTTGGCGGTGCGGCTCACCGTGGCCCACCACTCCTCCGACGTAAATCCGCGCCCGTTCTTGTACGCCGACGTGTACAATGCGCGCATGACGTCGTCGAGCGAGCCGCGGTTGTCCGTAGCGTCGCGAATCATGATGTCCAGCAGAAATCCCGCTAGCGAGCCCTTCGGGTAATAGATGTATTCCGTGCCGTCACGTGGATGCACCCACGTCGAGAGCGATGCATCCTCCAACGCGGTCGGTGGGAGTGCGGCGACCTGCGCGATCTTTTCTCCGGTGAGCAGATAGAACTCTTTCGCGTTGACGATACCGCCGCGCACCTCGGCGAGGTCGGCGTAGTAGTCGGTGATTCCTTCGCTGATCCAGAGAAGCGTCGTCGGCTGGGGCTGGTCGTAACGGTACGGCCACAGGTCGCTGGGTCGCAGCCGCTTCACGTTCCAGGCGTGGAAGATTTCATGGGCGTAGAGCGACGGCAGTACGGCCGAGCCGAGCATGCCCGGTCCGACGACATCGACGTGGGAGTTCTGGTGCTCGAGCCCGGCGCCTCCGCCGTAGCTCGGATCTGCGATCTGCAGGATGCTGTAGGTGTCCCACGGCACTTCGCCAAAGACCTTTACTTCGGCAGGGATAATCCGCTTCAGCGCTTCCTGCACCGCGACCCGCGCTCCTCCGCTCACACTTCCCGCGGGATAAGTCGCGAGCCGTACCCAGGTGCCGGAGATCCACGAGCTGTCGACGTCGAATTGGCCGACGAAAAAAGGCATGTCGACGAGGTCGTGGTAATTCATGGCGCCGTAGGTCCGTCCTCCCGTCGCACGCATGCCCGTTACCACCTTCCAGCTCGCCTCGGTGTTAACGCTTACGGAGGCAAGGAAATCGAGCGGCCTTCCCTCGGGATACAGGAATAGATTGGTCCCGTTGAAAAGAAGGAAATCGGATCGCGCCCAGCTGTTGGCGTTGTCGAGGCTATCGGCCTGGTAGTCGAATCGAACCGTGACCTGACCGACTCCATTGGGTTGGATGCGCCAGGTATCCTGATCGAGCTTGTCCCATGCCAGCAAAACACCGGACTGCTCAGCGGAAAAATTGGAGACGTTGCGGGCGAAATTGTCGATCTCGTATGCTCCAGGCGTCCAGGCGGGAAGCGACAAAACGATCGCGGCATTACCTCCGACGGTGAATGTCATGGCGGACCTGACGACACGGCGTTCGCCGTCCGCGCGCGTAAAGGTTACTTCGTACCGGATGTTGCTGACCGGCGCCGACGGCACGACGACCTGCGCTCGAGCTGGCGCCGGCGGAACACCCGTCACCAGTACGCCAAGCAGGAGGAGGGGAACGACTCTTGTTGTCATGTTGTCAATTGCGGAATGAGCGCGTAGCGCGCGTGTGCTGATTGCAAGAGTCGTTCGCATATGTGCGGTGCGGCCATCTCGATGTCCATGCTATATTCGAGCCTCCCAAGGCGAAACCAATTTACGACCGTCTAAATGCTCTCAGCCGAGTCCATCGAATTCCTGAAGAGACTGCTCGACACTCCCGGTCCATCCGGATTTGAATCTCCGCCGGCAAAAGTATGGCGCGCCCACGCGGAAAAGTTCGCCAAAGTGTCTGGCGACGTTGCCGGCAACAGCCTCGCGGAAGTGAATGAGAAGGGACGTCCCACGATCATGCTCGCCGGCCACATCGATGAGATCGGTGTCATAGTCAGTTATATCGACGACCTGGGCTTTGCCTACATCCAGCCCATTGGTGGTTGGGATCCGCAGGTACTAATCGGGCAGCGTCTACGTTTCGTCGGAAGACATGGAGACGTTTTCGGGGTGATAGGGAAGAAGCCGATTCACCTGATCAAGCAGGAGGAGCGCGATAAAGCCGCGAAGTTCACGGACCTATGGGTGGATTTCGGGGCCAAGACGAAAAAGGAGGCCGAGGAGTTCGTCTCGGTCGGCGATGCGGGCGTCATCGATTCTCGCGCGATGGAATTTCCGAATGCCCGCATCGTCTCGCGCTCGATCGACGATCGCATCGGGGCCTTCGTCGTACTGGAAGCGCTACGCCGGTACTCAGACAAGCCAGGAAAGGCCAGAGTCGTGGCGGTTGCGACAACGCAGGAAGAGATCGGATACCGCGGCGGCGGAGCCGGCGTTTGCGCGAGCTGCATCGGTCCGCAGATGGCGATTGCAGTCGATGTGACTTTCGCCATCGATCATCCCAGCGTCGAGAAAAAGGAACACGGCGATGCCGCGATCGACGCGGGCCCCGTCCTCACTCGGGGCTCGATCATTTCTCCGGTTGTATTCAATCTCCTGCGCAAGACTGCCGAAGACAGGAAGATTCCTTTCTCTCTCCATGCCGCGGGCCGCGAAACGAGCACTGACGCCGACGCGATTCACATCGCCCGTGAGGGTGTAGCGACCGGTCTGGTCTCGGTTCCCAATAGGTACATGCACTCGCCGAACGAGCTGGTGAGTCTCAGGGACATCGACCACGCAGCCGAGCTTATCGCGGCGGCCTGTCGGGTTGTTACGGCGGAGACGGATTTTACCGCGAGGTGAAGCTATCACGGACTGAGCGATGCTACGCGCTGCCGGCTCTACGCTTCACGCTATGCGCTGCGGACCACAGGACCGATTTCTGCGCGGTCAACACCCTGCGAATCTGTCCCGTCGCACGCAGCGGACGGCGCGGAGCGAAACGCGCGCAGCACGTAGCGATGCTTTCTGCGTTTTAGCTGCGACTCAAGCTTAACCAGATCGTGAGCCACTTAATTACAACTAGTGCCGAAGCGGATACCCCCGCCTAGAGAAGAGGGCTTCACCAGCACCGCCGCATCCCCGCTCTATTGGGCGAAGTACGGCCAGGCGGACGGACCGAAGCTCGTGGTTCTGCACGGAGGGCCGGGCGCGGATCATTGCTATCTGCTGCCTCAAATGCTCCACCTGGCAGAGCGCTACGATCTTCTTTGTTACGATCAGCGCGGCGGGGGGAATTCAAAGTCGGACGCGCGGGTTCCCATCACCTGGCGGACGCACGTCGAGGACCTTGGCAAAATCGCCGGAGAATTCGCACTCGAACCGCTCTCCATCGTTGGCTACTCATGGGGAGGAATGCTCGGCATCCTGTACCTGATCGAACAGAGGAGGAACCCGCATCTTCCCCACGCCCACAGGATCGCTTTGATCAGCCCTGCGCCGTTAACGCGCGACTACCGGCGTCAGTTCGAAGCGGAATTTGCTCGGCGCCAACAGAGCTCGGACATACAAAAGCTGCGAGACGAGCTCACGGCGTCCGGGCTAAGGGAGAAGGACCCGGAAGGTTATCGCCAGCGTGCGTTCGAGATCGGTGTCGCCGGTTATTTTTCAGATCCACGCAACGCGCGCGACCTGACACCGTTTCGAGTCGTCGGCAGAGTGCAGCAATCGGTGTGGGAAAGCCTCGGCGATTTCGACCTGATTCCCGACTTGAAGGAGATCAAAATTCCATCGATCGTGATTCACGGGCGTGACGATCCCATTCCAACTGCGTCTTCCGTAGAAGCCGCCCAGGCCCTCGAAACGAAGCTCGTGCTTCTGGACGAGTGCGGGCACGTGCCGTACGTTGAACAGCCAGAGAGACTTTTTGCGGCACTCGACCCTTTTCTTGATGAAACCAATCCGCCTGTAGGAAGCTGAAACTCAGCAATGACAGCAGACTCCGGAGTCACACAGCACGCGATCAGCTCCATCACGGTCGACGGCAAGGAATACAGGGTCGCGCTCCGTCTCGCCTATGACGGAGTAGAGTACATCGGCAGATTGTGGTTCAGCGATCCATCCAGTGATCAGATGGGAATCCCTGACCACGGCGCTGTACCCGGTCGCACGATTGCGGAAGCGGTCGAAGTCGCCAGAAAACTCACACCGCAGGATCTGGAACGCCGCTGCCACCGAGCTCTCGCTGACAAGAGACGATACATCCGCCTCCGTCGCGCCACCGAAGAGATCATCACCAAGATCAAATACATGAACCGCGTTGCGGTGACGATGCGCCATGGCATGCTGGACTCCGAAGGCGCCAGCCAGGAGCTCGAGCTTATTCAGAAGCAGATCGAAGAGATCGTCAAAACCCTGCCCTTCCACGCCGGGATCGAAGAGGGAAGCTAGACTCGGCCCTCATATATTGAGGGCATGGATTCCCGCACTGCGGCGCACGTTCTGTCCCAGATCGGCGCACTCCTCGAAGTAAAAGGCGAGCACAAATTCAAGGCCCGAGCGTACGTCGGGGCCGCTCGCGCCCTCGTCTCACTCGATACGGACGACCTCGGTTCGCTGATCCAATCCGGCGAGCTGGCCGACACCCCGGGGATCGGACCTGCCACGTTGTCGGTCGTGCGCGAGCTGGTTGAAACGGGAGAATCTTCCTACCTGAATCAGCTGCGCGAAGGAATGCCCGAAGGAATCCTCGACCTGCTGCGCATCCCCGGACTCGGCGCGGCGAAAATCCAGGTGATCCACGACGCCCTCGGCGTTCAGACCATGGAGGATCTCGAGCGCGTCGCCGAGAACGGACAGCTGGCTGCGTTACCCAAGTTCGGTCAGAAAACGGCCGACAGAGTTCTCAAGGGAATCGCGATCGTTCGCCGCAGTGCACACCTCGAGCGATATCCAGCGGCCGTTCTCGAAGCGCACGTGATGCTGGCAAGCGTGGAAAAACACCCCGACATAACTCGCTCCGATGTGGCCGGATCGATTCGCCGGCACAACGAGGTCGTAGCCGACATCGACATCGTCGCCGAATGCCGGACGGACCCAAGTAAAGTGGCCGATTCCTTTGCCCGTGCGCCTGGAGTCAGACAGGCAAAGCCGGGGGAAGAGCCGGGCTCGGTCGACATCCGATTTGTCGACGGTACTCACCTCGACATGCACTGTGTGGCGAGCGGCGAGTATCCGGTCGCTTTGTGGCGTGCGACTGGCAACAGCGCGCACGTCGAGGAGCTGACGGTTCTGGCGCAGAAAAAGGGATTCCAGATCGATCGGAACAGCCTCGTGGGAAAGGGTGGGAAGAAGATCATTCTCGCTGACGAAAGCGAGTTCTTCGCCGCGCTGGGACTGCAAACGATTCCTCCCGAGATGCGAGAGGGAATGGGCGAAATCGAGGCGGCGGCGCGCGGAGAGCTTCCGAACCTGGTGACATTTGACGACCTCCGCGGAGTGCTGCACTGCCATTCCGACTACTCCGACGGCTCGTCTACAATCGAGCAGATGGCGCGCGCGGCAAAGGAGCGCGGCTGGAGCTACATCGGAATTTCCGACCATTCCGAATCCGCTTTCTACGCGGGCGGGTTGAAGCGCGACAAAATCTTGCGTCAGCACGACGAGATCGACCAGTTGAACGCCAAGATGAAAGGCTTTCGCATCCTCAAAGGAATCGAGGCCGACATTCTTGCCGACGGGCGTGTCGACTACGATGCGGAAACTCTCGCCCGATTCGATTACGTGATCGGATCGATCCACTCGCGATTCAGCATGGATGGTGAGGCTATGACCAAGCGAGTGTTGACCGCGCTCGACGATCCGTACCTTACGATCCTGGCACACCCCACCGGAAGACTTTTGCTGTCGCGGGAACCGTACGCGATTGATGTCGAAGCAGTGCTCGAGAAAGCGGTGCAGGTTGGAGTCGCTGTGGAGCTCAACGCCGACCCGCATCGCCTCGACCTCGACTGGCGCTACTGCCGGCAGGCGAAGGAGCTTGGGGTTACGATCGAGATCGGACCCGACGCGCATTCGACTGGCGGTCTCGACAACGTGCACTTCGGAATCGGAATGGCGCGCAAAGCCTGGCTGGAGGCGGGCGAAATTCTGAACACGCGCGATGCTGACGGCGTTCTTGCCTTTGCGCGGAAGAGACGAGACCAATGAAGATCGTCCGGTTGAAGAAAGGGAAGCCAGTGGTACTCGAGGGGAAGGCGAAGGTTCGCATCGTAAGACCCGCGCGCCGCAAACCTCGTGTGCGCCGGATCGCGCGGAATCAGCTGCCCGCTCACGCCCGCGAAGTTTTTGCGCGACTCAGCAAGGCGCACCCTGAAGCTCACTGCGAGCTCGATCACGAAACGCCGCTTCAGCTGCTGATGGCTACGATCCTCAGCGCGCAGTGCACCGACAAACGCGTCAACGTGGTGACTCCGGCCCTGTTCCAGCGATATCCAACGGCGGAAACCCTCGCCGAGGCGGATCAAGCTGAACTCGAGGACATGATTCGCAGCACGGGTTTTTTTCGCAACAAGGCAAAGAGCCTCATCGCTCTGGGAAAGGCGTTGGTCGAGCGACACCATGGTGCAGTGCCCGATACAATGGAGACGCTTGTGCAGCTACCCGGCGTCGGTCGCAAAACCGCCAACGTCGTACTCGGCAATGCGTTCAACCGCAGCGAAGGCGTGGTCGTCGATACCCACGTGGGTCGTCTCGCCATCCGGCTCGGACTTTCGCGCGAGACGGATCCGGTGAAGGTCGAGCGCGAGCTAATGCCCTTGTTCGCGCGCGAAGATTGGACCATGCTCGCCCACGTTCTAATCTTTCACGGCCGGCGGGTATGCGATGCGCGATCGCCCAAGTGCGAGATTTGTACGTTGAATGAGATTTGTCCGTCGAGTACGGTGGAGTGTTAATTTTGGTAAGTGCAACTGAACGGGCGAGAGTTTTCAGAAGCATAGATCGTAGATGCCAGTTCACGACATCGGGACATTACTAATTGGCGCGATGGCACAGGCAGTTGCTTGTGCGCAGAAGGGCGCCAGTACTGTCCCGACGTACTGAACTCGGATCTGCCACCTAGTCTACTGACCGCTCTCGCCCGTTCAGTTGCAGTTCTACACTTTCACGCACTCCGCACTCAGACATCGATGATCAGATGACGAGATTCGCAACTATAGAAACCAACAAAGGAACCATGCGCGCCGAGCTCTACGACAAGGAAGCGCCGAACACCGTTGCGAACTTCGAAAAGCTCGCCAACTCCGGCTTTTACGACGGCACGAAATTCCACCGCGTCATCAAGGATTTCGTCGTCCAGGGCGGTGATCCTTACTCCAAGGGCGGTGAGTACGCCAAGGGACCCGTGGGGACCGGCGGCCCGGGTTGGAAAATCGACTGCGAGACCAAGGGAAACCCCCACACCCACCATGTCGGTTCATTGTCCATGGCCCACGCGGGGAAGAACACCGGCGGCAGTCAGTTCTTCATCGTGCTGAACGAGCAGAACACCAAGCACCTCAACGGCGTGCACACCGTTTTCGGAAAAGTCGTGGAGGGTCTCGATATCGTCCCCAAGATCAGCCAGAATGATACGCTGTCGAAAGTACGGGTTTCCGCTGGTTCGGAGGGCAGATAATGGCGACAAAGAAGAAAACCGACCTGGGAGCCGCCCTCACAGGATTAATCCTGGGGGCGGTCACCATTTTCCTGCTTCTGACCTCGATCGTTATGATCACCAACGCCCGATACCGGAACGCTAAGGAAGCGCCGGAAACCGCGCCCGCACCCGTGGCGCCAGCGGCCGCCCCAACTCAGCACTAAGTCCGAAATTACCTTGACATCTAGCTATGGTGGCGTATCTTACTGACCGGTCAGTTAGTCAGAATAGAGATGCCCACAACCAAAAAGTCAGCAGGACCAAAATGGAGACGCCGGCCCGAGCACAGGCCTCAGCAGATCATCCGGGCCGCCCTCGAAGTGTTCGGTGAGTGCGGACTTGCCAACGCCCGTCTCCAGGACATCGCCCACCGCGCCGGGGTCTCCAAGGGCACCATCTACCTCTACTTCCCCAACAAGGAAGAGCTCTTCCGCGAGATGATCCGCCAAACCGCGGTCGCTGCCATCGTCCGCGCCGAGGAATCGCTAGCTCACGGGACCCCGGGCGAGCAGCTGTTGGCGTTCATGAGAGGCTACTGGCAGTTCGTGAGGTCCCCCGCCTTCAGTACCATTTATCGGCTTGTACTGGGTGAGCTCCACCAGTTTCCCGACCTCGCCAAGTTCTACGCGCACGACGTCGTCGCCCGTGGCCAAAAGCTGTTGGGCGGAATAATTCGGCGCGGCGTCGATACCGGAGAGTTTCGCGACGTCGATCCGATGATCGCGGCTCGCATGCTTGTGGCACTCACCGTAATGAATGGGATCTGGCGTGACGAGCATACCGGCGTACCGCTTCTCGCTCACAAGAGTGATGAAGAAGTCTTCCGCGAACTCGCGCAGTTCTACCTTCACTCGATCGCCCCATCAGCCGGCGCCTATCCACAGGCAGACGGCGCTCCACCCGATTCGCTCACACCTTCCTTCAATGACTGAAATTTCCGTTGGCGCCCGCTCGTGCGTCATTGCAGCTCTCGCGTTGACCATCACTTCGGCTCCAGCCTTCGCTCAGGCGCGACAGGACCCCCGCGGCCCCCAAGCCACGCCGCCCGAACAGTCGATCCCGCTTACACTCGGCGACGCCGCCCGGCTGGCAGCACGACAGAGCGCGATCGCTCAGGGCGCGCGACTTCGGGCTGACGAGGCCGAAGCTCGGGTTCGCGAGCGCCGCGCTGACCTCCTGCCGAACGTCAGCAGTTATGTGCAGGAAGCCGGTCGCACCTTCAACACGTCTACACTGGGCATCGATTTCCCCACTCCGCCGGGTCAGCAACCAGTTTTTGACCCGCGGGGTCAGGTCGAGGGGCCGGTAAATACGTTAGACGTGCGGGGACGAGTGCAGCAGAACCTCATCGACTTCGGTGCACTTGGCCGCGTTCGCTCGGCGAAAGCCGCAGCGCGCTCGTCGAGTGCCGATGCGGACGCCGTCGCCGAACAGGCCGCAACGATCGCTACCAGCGCGTACGTGCGGGCGATGCGTGCCGACGCAGATCTCCTTGCCCGACAGGCGGACACATTGCTCGCCACCGAGCTGCTACGGATCGCCGAATCGCAGCTCAAGGCCGGCACGGGTGTGGGTCTCGACGTGACCCGCGCCCGTGCGCAGCTCGCGGCGACGCGCGCGAGTCTCATCGCATCGCGCACCGCACGGGATCATGCGCATCTCGATTTGCTCCGCTCGCTCTCGCTCGCCGTGGGGACGAACGTTGTTCTCGCCGATTCTTTGTCAGTGTCCGCGTCGGACGATCAAGTTCCGGACGAAGCTACTCTTGTCGCGACTGCGCTTCGCTCGCGTCCGGATATCATCGCGGAAGAAGAGCGGGTGAGAGCTGCCGAGCAGGGACTTTCCGCGATCAAAGCGGAGCGACTTCCGATGTTGGGTCTTGTCGCAGACGACGGCCTGATCGGGAAGAACGGCGCCAGGCTTCTGAACACCTACACCTGGGGACTCCAGGTCAGTTTGCCGATATTCGATGGCTTTCGACGAGAGGCGAGGGTGCAGGAACAGCGATCCGTAGTTAAAGAAGCGGAGGTGCGTCGCCGAGATCTGGAGCTGCAGGCCGCCGCTGACGTACGCGGCGCTTTGTTGGACCTGGCCGGCGCTCGTGAGCAGCTGGATGCCGCCCGCGAAAGATTGCGATTGGCGGAGCAGGAAGTGGTGCAGGCGCGGGAGCGCTTCAACGCCGGAGTAGCGGGGAATGCTGATGTCGTAAACGCTTCGCTCGCTCTCACCGCGTCCCGTACTCTCGTGAACGACGCAATGACGGCGTACCAGCTAGCCCGCGTCGCGCTCGCTCGCGCGACCGGAAGTGTGACAACCCTCAGATAGTTCGAACAATACTAATTTCATCCAGACAATTGGAACCAGGAACAACATGGCTACCGTACTCGAATCAGATCCGTCGACATCTCCTCCCGCTCCTTCCCGGCCCGGCAAGACTACAGTCGTGAAGACCGAAAAGCCGTCCGGCAAAAAGAAATTCGTCCTGCCAATTGTCGGCCTCGTCGTGCTCATCGGAGTTTTCTGGGGCTTTCAGCGCTGGAATTACGGCCGCTCGCACCAGACGACGGACAACGCGCAGGTCGATGGACACATCGTGCCCGTGATCGCCAAGGTGGGTGGATACGTGAAAACGGTCGGCGTCAACGAGAACGATCACGTCAATGCGGGCCAGCTGCTCGTACAGCTCGATGACGCCGATTACCGCGTGCGTTTGCAGCAGGCGGAGGCAGATCTCGCTGCAGCCGAAGCGACCGCCGGAGGGAGCGGTTTCGCGGGTCAGGCGCAGGCGCAGGTGCAGAGTGCTGCCGGACAGCGCGCCGCGCTCGATGCGCAGATCGGCGCCGCGCGCGCCAACGCCAACAAAGCCGACCAGGATCTCGCGCGCGCCCGTGAGCTGGCTTCCAAGCAGATCATCTCGAGGCAGCAGCTCGACGCCGCGCAGGCGACGGCCGCAGTCGCACACGCCAATCTCCTCGCGGCCGAGCGTCAGGCATCCGCCGCAGGCGGGACTGTGAACACTGCCGAGGCCGGAGTACGTGTCGCAACTGCGCGAAGCAGCGCTGCCCGGGCAGCGGCTGCGAATGCTCAACTTCAGCTCGATTACACTCGCATCACTGCGCCGGCTTCGGGTGAAGTCTCGCGCAAGCAGGTCGAGATTGGTCAGCTGGTTGCCGCCGGACAACCTCTTTTGAGCATTGTGGCTGACACGGGAGTCTGGGTGACCGCAAACTTCAAGGAGACGCAACTCGCCAAAATCCGCCCCGGTCAACCCGTCGAGTTCGAGGTCGACGCATACGGTTGCACTGGTTACGGAAAGGTCGCCAGCGTGAGCGGAGCGACGGGAGCCAAGTTCGCATTGCTGCCTCCGGATAATGCCACCGGCAATTTCACCAAGGTCGTTCAACGCGTTCCGGTTCGCATTGCGGTGACGAAGCCATGCACCGGCAATCATCCGCTGCGACCGGGGCTCTCAACCGTAGTCCACGTAGATACCAGGTGAGCACCGCCGTTCTTCGCACGGGGGGCATCTCTTCCGCCTCCGAAGACCGGTACGCGCACAAGTACATCATCGCGGCGACCGTCACGATGGCGGCGATGCTGGAGCTGATCGACACTTCGATCGTCAACGTCGCGATCCCGCACATGATGGGAAACCTGGGCGCCACACTCGACGAGATAGCCTGGGTGTCGACGGCCTACATCATCGCCAATGTCATCGTCATCCCGATGTCGGGGTGGCTCTCCGCGTACTTTGGCCGCAAGCGATACTTCACGGGATCGATCATGCTGTTCGTGGTCGCATCTTTCTTCTGTGGCGCCTCGCACTCGTTGCTCGGCCTGATCTTCTGGCGGGTGATCCAGGGAATCGGTGGCGGGGCGTTGTTGTCGACGGCCCAGGCGACGCTTTACGAATCATTTCCGCCCCAGGAAGCCGGCACCGGGATGGCCATCTTCGGGGTGGGCGTCATGGTTGGTCCTACATTGGGACCAACGCTTGGTGGCTGGATTACGGACAATTACAACTGGCCGTGGATTTTTTACATCAACGTTCCCCTCGGCATCATCGCCGCGATATTGACGGTCACCTACGTCCACGACGCAGAGCACCAGGAGCGCGCGGACACCATCGACTATCTGGGGATCGGGCTCTTGACGCTGTGCGTCGGCTCCCTGCAGT
Organism: Gemmatimonadaceae bacterium; assembly: GCA_046262755.1. GTDB lineage: Bacteria > Gemmatimonadota > Gemmatimonadetes > Gemmatimonadales > Gemmatimonadaceae > UBA4720. Next base: position 105,976 of record JBHEME010000006.1, read on the forward strand.
GGATGCTGGAGCGCGGCGAACGCTATGACTGGTGGGAGTCGCGCTTCGTGACGATGCTCGCCATTACTGCTTTGTTCTCGGGAATCGCGCTCATCTGGCACGAGCTGACCACCGACGAGCCCGTAATAAACTTTCGCATCCTCAAGAGCAGGCAGTTGACCGCGGGCATCAGCCTGGGTTTGCTTCTCGGATTTGCGCTCTATGGGTCGGTGTTCATACTGCCGGTCTTCCTGCAGCAGCTTTTGCAGATGACAGCGTGGCAAACGGGCAGAATTATCCTGCCCGGAGCCATTGCGTCAGCGGTGACGATGGCGGTAGTCGGTCGAAATGCGATGCGTCTCGATGCGAGATACACCGTAATCGCTGGCGCATTTCTCTTCTTCTGGTCCATGTTGAAGCTGTCCCACCTCACGTCCGCCAGCGGATCGCAGGACCTGTTCTGGCCGCTCATTCTACGCGGGGTGGGGCTCGGTCTCATTTTCGTTCCGCTGACCAACGCAACGATGGCGGACCTCAAGGTCAAGGATTTGGCGCAGGGAACCGGCATGTTCAACCTGATGCGCCAGCTAGGTGGCTCTTTGGGAATCGCAGTCATGGCCACTTTGCTCGCCCGATTTATGGCGACCGAGAAAGCCGTCCTCGTCGAGCACGTTGGGGCGAGCAATCCCGAGACGTTGAGTCGTCTGGCGCTGATAACCCGGGGCCTTATCTCCCGTGGCGTGAATCCCATGACGGCGCAGCAGCAGGCTTTGGCGATCCTCGACCGCCAGGTGACGGTGCAGTCCAGCATGCTCGCATTTTCGAGGATCTACTTGTATAGTGGGCTCGTTCTCGTGTGTGCACTTCCCCTGCTGCTGCTGTTTCGGACTGGGCGTGCCCGCGGATCGATGGGTCCCGTTCACTAAGGGCCAGGGTCTTCCTGCCTTATCTTGGGGCCGGAATGGTGCTGTAAGCGCGCCTTTGACCGCTCAACAATTGACCGCTCCGCCGCGTATTTCTGAAGAGGAACGAGAGCTCGTAAGTCTTGCCCGAAAGGGAGACGAGCGGGGGTTCGCGGGTCTCGTGCGCCTGCACCAGCGGCGAGCGTATATCGTGGCCCGCTCGATCGTCATGACGCATGAGGATGCGGAGGACGCAGTACAGGAGGGGTTTCTTCGCGCGCACCAGGCAATTGACCGGTTCGATCCGACCCAGACATTCGGGGCCTGGCTCAACCGAATTGTGGCAAACGCGGCGCTGGACCTCGCGCGCCGGAAAAAGGTAAGAAATGCCGAAGAGCTCTCGGATGCGATTCCCGCCACTTTTAGGGATCCCGCCGAGAGCGGTGAGTTGAAGGAGAGGTTGCAGGCGGCTCTGGCGCAATTGTCGGAAAGGGCGCGGGCCGTGATAGTGTTGCACGATGTCGAGGGCTTTACTCACGCGGAGATTGGCGAGATGTTGGGAATACCGGGCGGTACCGCGCGCTCTGATCTTCACCACGCCAGGCAGCGTTTGCGTGGATTGCTGGGAAACCTGAAGGAGTAATGGCGATGGACAAAGACACCGATTTGCGACTTGATGACGAAGTCGATGCAGAGCTCGCGGAGATGCTCCGCGTACTTTATGCACCGCCCGCCGAAGGCGCATATTGGAGTTCTCTCGAGCGCCGCGTCATCACGTACGTCGCCTCACACCAGGAATCGGTATTGATCCCCGTAAACTGGTGGACCGATCTCGCTGCCTGGGCCGCGCCGGGAATGGCAGCGGCCGCACTGATCTTCGTGGCGGTCGGAATGCTCTGGTCGCGGGACAATGATGAAGATCTTCGCGCGACTTACGAAGCGGTTACCGAGCCCGTTACCCCCGACGTTCTTCCGGGCGCGATTCAGGTAGTCACCGCCCCGCACGATGGGTCGTCGCAGCGCGAAGCGACGTTCCGCTACGTGCTTTCACACTGAGGATGGAGATGGATCGTTCCAAGGGTTACGCGCTCATGTTTCTCCTCGGCGCCTTTCTGACTGGAGGCGCGCTGGGGTTCACTGCGGACCGCATGATCGGCCACGGGCACGGCGGCGGTTCGCGGGGCTCACGGGCATATCGTCAGAGAATGTCGGAGGAGCTGAAGCTGACACCGCAACAACAGGCGTCAGTCGATTCGCTGATCGAGCAGAAGCATCGGCAGATCGTTGCGCTCTACAAGCCGGTCAAGCCACAGCTGGATTCAATCGCGTTAGTTGCTCGTGTCGTAAGCGACAGCACTCACGCGCAGATCAAGCGCTTGCTCAACCCGGAGCAGCAGGCGAAGCTAGACAAAATGCGGGCGGCCGCACGCAGAGATCTTTCAGAGCGTCGTGATCGCGACAGTGCGAGCCGGGGTTCGGGGCCACCTCCCGGACTCGGTCCGTACTAGTCCAAAGGCACGATGCAAAAAGGCCGGCGCAGAATCTGCGCCGGCCTTTTTTTGTCAGTGCGCATGAGCGCTAGATATTATCAGGATCGGCGTCGCGCTCGCCCTTTCCAAAGTTTTTCTGAACCTTTCCTTTGAACTCTTCAGCGCGGCCTTTGATGTGTTCGCTGGTGTTGTCAGTCGCGTCACCGAGGTCGCCACGTACCTGTCCTTTCATTTCCTTGGCGGTGCCCTTTACCTGGTTCTCCAGGCCCCTCTCGTTTAGATCCTTCATAAAGTCCTCCTAATTGAGATCCGTCTTCGTGTCGCACCGTACATAGAGCAATGCACATGCCCCCGATTACGTCCGTTTCTCATGCTTCAGGTATCGGCCTTGCAAAGGCGTGCCAGCTTGCGGAAATTCCGAGGTCAAAGCCACCAGCTGAACGGTAGGCCTGTACAACCTCCATAGGTCGCGCAAATCAGTACTCACGTAGAAGCTCGTCCGAGCGGCCGCCGTCTCGCAAAACTCACTCTTCTCGCGCTCGGCGTCGTCTACGGCGACATCGGAACGAGCCCGCTTTACGCGCTGCGGGAATGCTTCAAGCCGGAATACGGTCTCGCCGCGACTGAGACGAACGTGTACGGAGTGCTATCGCTGATCCTCTGGTCGCTGATCAGCATAGTCAGCATCAAATACATCGTGTTCGTGATGCGGGCCGACAACAGGGGCGAGGGAGGAATCCTCGCCCTTGTCGCTCTCATCCTCCAGCGCACGCATCGGGAGGCGGACCGGATGCGGAAGAATTTCATTATTGCAGCAGGACTGATCGGCGCGGCCCTCCTTTACGGAGACGGTGTCATTACGCCCGCGATTTCCGTATTGGGCGCAACCGAGGGTCTGGGAGTCGTCGAGCCCGTATTCGGCAAATTGTCGATCCCGCTGACGCTCTTGATCATCTTCTCCCTTTTTCTGTTTCAAAAGAAAGGATCGGCAAAAGTGGGGAGGATATTTGGACCAATTACGCTGATCTGGTTCGTCACCATAGGAATTCTTGGCTCGATAGAAATAGTTCGTGAGCCGCGAATTTTGCTGGCTGCCAACCCGCTTTACGGGCTTGGCTTTTTTGTTCACCACGGTCTCCACTCGTTCGTCGTTCTCGGCGCGGTGGTGCTTGCCGTCACAGGAGCCGAAGCGCTGTACGCCGACATGGGACACTTCGGGAAGCGTTCGATCAGACTGGCTTGGTTTGCAGTCGTGTTGCCGAGCCTGATCCTGAACTACTTCGGGCAGGGAGGTCTGATCCTTCACGCTCCAGAGGCAGCAATAAATCCATTTTATCTTCTGGCGCCACGAGCGATCCTGGTGCCGTTGATAGTTCTGGCGACGATGGCGGCGATCATTGCATCGCAGGCAATGATATCCGGAGCATTCTCCCTCACCCAGCAGTGCGTGCAACTCGGGTACAGTCCGCGCGTCAACATCATTCACACCTCGAAACAGGAAGCCGGGCAGATCTACATCCCCGAGGTGAACCATGCCCTGATGATCGGGTGCCTCCTCGTTGTCCTTGGATTCAGGTCGTCGACGGCGTTGGGAGCCGCGTACGGGATCGCCGTGACGGGGACATTCCTCATGACCACGATACTGCTGTTTCTTGTCGCGCGGTCGTGGTGGGGCTGGGGCATACCACGCACTCTCCTGCTCGTCATCCCCTTCGTCATCATCGATGGCGCTTTCTTCGGCGCCAATCTGCTGAAAATTCGGGATGGCGGCTGGGTCCCGCTCACCGTCGCGTTCTGCATTTTCATTCTCATGACGACGTGGAACCGCGGTCGCGAGATAGTGCAGGATCTGTTGCGACGTGGAATGCTGCCGATGGACATGCTTCTCGCCGATCTGGAAAACCGGAAGACCGCCCGCGTTCCGGGAACCGCGGTCTTCATGACGCGCGAGCCCGAAGGCGCGCCCGTGGTACTGCTCCACCACCTCAAGCACAACAAGGTTCTGCACGAAAGGGTCGTGCTGCTGTCAGTCCTCTCCGAGGAAATTCCGGAGATTCCCGACGCCGACCGCATCCGGATCGCGAAGATGTCGCAGGGGTTTTACCGAATCACAGCGCGATACGGATTCATGGAGTCGACCGACGTGCCGGCGATCCTGTCGCGAGCGGCAGCCGAAGGAATCGAGAGCAAGCCGCTCGACACCACCTACTACCTCGGGCGCGAACAGCTCATTCCGACGGGGACGACACCGCTCTGGAGCTGGCGCAAAAAGCTCTTCGTTTTCATGTCGCGCAACGCGCGCTCAGCGACGGCGTTCTACGGAATACCGCCGAACCGGGTTGTGGAGTTGGGGGCGCAAATCGAGTTCTAGCTCCATCTGAAAGCGCGCGCGATCAGCTTCGCAGGCGCCATTCAGCTCCCCCTCCGCCGCAGTTTCTCGATCTCGCGCCGATCCTTCTTGGTCGGTCTGCCGGTGTCGTACCCGAAGAAAGGCTGCGACGCTTTCATTTGCGCCTGCAGCGCTTCCCTGGCCGCTTTGCTAGTTGCCTCTTCCTCGTAAAGAGTCGCCGCTTGCCTGGCCGGGCCGCGACGCTCTGAAATAGTCAGGACGCGGATGACGTGAGCGTAGGGGCCCAGGCGTACTCGCACCGAATCGCCCGCCTGAAGTTGCTTCGCGCGTTTGGCGCGCTCGCCGTTTACTTCGACCTTGCCCGTCTCGATCGCCTCGGCAGCCAAGGTGCGAGTCTTGAAAAATCGGGCCGCCCAAAGCCATTTGTCCAACCGTACCTTTGACTCTTCATCCGCAGCCATATTCTGGTTGCTCCAATGCTGGTTCGCAGTCCATCAAGATAAGGGCACTCTCGTCCCGCGCGGAGCTCACGTGGCCGAAAACGATTGGAAAAACCAACTCAAGAAAATCGAGCGGGAGTTCGACGGACTCCCGCCCGAGCCGTCGCCTGCATTCAAGAAGATGCAGAGCGAATCGGACCGGCGCGCGCAGGAAAAGACTCAGCAGCGCTCCGCGCTGATCGGCGCCAGCGCACGTTTGCTGCTCGTGCTGGGACTCGGCGTCGCACTTAGTATGTGGCCGTACGAGAATTCCTGCGGCTCCGGACTGTTTGGCTACCTCGGCGTCGAAGTCGTCATGCTTATCGGCGGACTATGGGTCGCCGTATCGACCTGGAAATCCCGCCTGGCGAGAACTCATACACTCTCGCTGCTGGTGGTCCTCGCGGCGCTGATACTCATTGCCGCCGAAGTGCTCCCCCGGGCCGGCTACGCGCAAGTGGACGCCAAGCATCCGCCTACATGGTTCTGCGCGGGCTCCTGACCCGTATCGGCTCCATCGGCCTGCGAAGAATCATCGGACCTACATCAGGTGGAGAGCGAAAAATCATTGCGCCCCCATCCGGTCCTCCCATCTCCATCATGCCGTCCGGTTCACCAAAGCCGAGATTGAACCGGTTGCCCATTCGCATCACGTCGCTGGCGCGACCAGCGGTGACCTGAACGTCGCGGAACCGTCCGCCTGAGTAAACGCGCACCGTAACACGCGCACCGGGCGCGAGCTTCTGCACTTCGCGGGTGAGACGATGCGAGGCGAGGCCGTTCGCGTAATCATCGTCGATATCAGCGGCGGATGACCGGACGTCGACTCCATTGATCGCGGCGATCCGATCTCCCTCTACTATTCCTGCGAGCTCGGCGGGGCCTTTCGGCGTCACCGCGTCTACAAATACTCCCAGCGTGTCACGACGAGTTCCCGTAGCCCGCAACGAAATACCCAGCGCTGCGCGCTTCGACATGACCGAATCCATTCTTGAGAAAATCCGGTATCGGAAAGCCGAGTCACCGCGAGCGCGGAAGACACGGCATTCGATTCGACCGTCGGGATAACTGGTGCACGTCGAATCGGCTTTCACCGGTGGAACCTGGGCATCGGCAGTCGCCGCGATGCCCGCGGAAAATGCCATAAATAGCAGGATTACTCTCATGTGGTCTCCTTAATTGTTCTTGCCTGATAGGACATCACGCTATGTCCAAGGGTTGCCGGTGCAAATGTCACCTGCCGGGGCGATATTGAGACATGTCGACGACTCTCGAGCCGCCCGCGGCGGACCCGAAGGGCAACGGAATCGACCTCCACGCTTTCGAGCACCATTGGCAGGACGAGGCGGACGCTGCGTATCTGTATCGACTTCTCGCCGATGCGGAGGGGGATCCCAAAAAGAAAAACGTCTATAGTCGCCTTGCTGAAGTGGAGGACAGGCACGTTGTAGTTTGGGCCGATCTCCTCGACAAGCATGGGCATCCGCCCCCGCCATTCCGCCCCAGCGGACGCGCGCGGCTGCTGGCAGCGCTCGGCCGCTGGTTTGGGCCGGGCTTCCTCTTGCCCATGTTGCTCGAGGAGGAGGGGCGCGAAGTGAAGGCGTACCTGGACATGCACAGGGAGACGCCCCGCGGAGCGCCGGGCGGCGCCGAAGCATTGGTTCTCGCACGTGAGTCAGCGGAGCACGCCAGCACGCTGGGTGAGATTGCCGGCAAAGGAGCCGAGCCTTGGCACAAAACAGAGTCCGGAGGCTTTCTTCGAAACGTTGTCTACGGGTTCAACGACGGACTGACAGCGAATTTCGGCCTCGTCGCGGGTGTGATAGGAGCCGGGACGGTCAATCAGCACCAGGCGGTCGTGGTCGCAGGGATGGCGGGTCTCATCGCTGACGCCCTCTCGATGGGGTCCAGCGGTTACCTCGCGGCGAAAAGTGAGCGCGAGGTATACGAGTATGAGATCTCGATGGAGAAAACCGAGATCGAGCTGATGCCAGAGATCGAACGCGACGAGCTTGCGCTGATTTACGAAGCAAAAGGCATGGATCAGGGGTCAGCACACGCACTCGCAACGCAGGTCATGGGGGATCCCCAGCTCATGCTGAAGGAGCAGGTTCAGGAGGAACTCAAGATTGGCGAGTTCAATATGTCTCCGCTCAGAGAAGGTTGGATTACAGGCTTGGCGACCGCGTTCGGGGCTGTGATTCCAGTCTTCCCTTTTCTGGTCTGGCATGGGACAACAGCGATCGTGATCTCGTTTAGCGTCGCGATGCTTTCGCACTTCCTGGTTGGAGCAGCGAGGTCGGTATTCACCGGGCGTGGGGTGTTCCGCTCGGGCTTCGACATGTTTGTTGTCGGCGTGGGCGTGGCGGTGGTCGGGTACTTCGTCGGTGGGTGGGTGGGACGACGTCTCTAAAGCTCCCCAAAATTCGAGCTTGACCAAAATCGATAGCTACATATGTTTGGCGAGCTTGCGCCGCTGAACCCGAGCGCGCCGGCAGTCCATCTGACGACAATCCGCCCTGCTGGCGGTTTCTTCTTATAGAAGTAATCGAGCTTTCCTTCGCCACCACCCGGACGAGGGATCCGCCGGATTTCCGGCAATTCTATCAGCTCTCTCAGAGGACTCGTTGATGAAACGTTGGGCTATTCTTGCGATCGCGGGCGTGGCAATCACCGCCTGCCAAGACGCTTCTGCGCCAGAAGCATCGGTTAAGTCCGTCCCCTCTGGTATGGTCGCTGCCGCAAAACAGGCGGGCATACCTGGTAGCTATATCGTGACGCTGCGCGACGATGTCGTCGACGTCGAGGGCGCGGCCAAGAGTCTGGCAGTGAAGCACAAGGGCGCACTGAAACACGTCTACAAAGCCGCTCTCAAAGGCTTCGCGCTGAGCGACCTCACACCTGTGGAAGCCGCGGCATTGGCTCAGAATCCACTCGTGAAACTGGTCGAAGAGGACCAGGTTATGACAGCGATTGGAACTGAAACCGGGGCAACGTGGGGGATCGACCGGGTCGACCAGCACAGCCTTCCACTGGATCAGACCTACAACTACGGGAACGACGGTAGTGGCGTCACCGCGTACATCATCGATACGGGCATCAGGTTCGACCACACTGACTTCGGCGGTCGGGCCCGCAAAGGTATCGATGAGGTCACCAGTGGTGGAACGGCAGCAGACTGCAACGGCCATGGAACGCACGTGTCCGGTACGGTCGCCGGCGCGAGATATGGTGTAGCGAAGAACGCCAACCTCGTCGCGGTTCGAGTTCTCAATTGTCAGGGCTCGGGCACGACGTCAGGCGTGATTGCCGGGATCGACTGGGTCACAGCCAATCGCATTCTTCCAGCCGCGGCCAACATGAGCCTCGGCGGTGGCTTTTCCACCACGCTCAACGCCGCGGTCGCGCGTGCCGTTGCGTCCGGAGTGACTTTCGCAGTCGCCGCGGGCAACAGCACCGCCGACGCTTGCAACAGTTCTCCTTCGAGCGAAGCATCGGCGATCACTGTTGGCGCGACAGACATCAATGATGGCTTCGCATCGTTTTCCAACTTCGGAACGTGTGTGGACATCAACGCTCCGGGCGTAAACATCACGTCGGATTGGTATTCCTCTTCGACGGCGACGAACACGATCAGCGGCACTTCCATGGCCACGCCGCACGTGACCGGCGCCGCTGTTCTTTACCTCGCGACAGATCCCACAGCTACCCCGGCTCAAGTAACATCGGCGCTCAACGACAACGCGAGTACAATTCCGGTAGTTCCAGCGAATACGACGAACCGCCTTCTTTTTACCGCCTTCGTTGGCGCAGCCGTTCCGCTACCTCCGCCTCCGCCGCCGCCCCCCACACCGCCGCAGGCGAGTTTCACACACAGCTGCTCAGGATTGACGTGCAATTTCACCAACACGTCGACCAACACGTCGGCTGTGGCAGGGGATGTGACGGCCTACTCGTGGACCTTTGGTGACGGTGGTACCGCAAACACGGCGGACGCCTCTCATACGTATCCGTCCTCGGGGCGCAGGTCGTACACTATTACGCTCCAGGCAACCGATTCTCGCGGCAGCACCAGCGCGTCGCAGACCGTCACTTGCAACAAGCATAGCTGCTCATAGCGTTCCGAATGGATTCTTGACAGATGCGCCCGGCACCGCCACTGGTGCCGGGCGCTCTTTTTTCGCTACCATCATTGATGCCGCCTCGCCCATACGTACTTGCCGAAACGAACTGGAGGGCTGTCGAGGACACTCGCTTCGACGTCGCGGTCCTGCCGTGGGGCGCAACCGAGCCCCACAACTATCACTTGCCCTACGGCACGGACAACTACGAGACTGGAGCAATCGCAGAGCGTGCGGCGGAGCTCGCGTGGAAGGCCGGCGCGAAGGTCGTCGTACTTCCCACCGTTCCGTTTGGTGTGAACACCGGTCAGCTCGATCTCAAACTCGCGCTCAATATGAACCCGAGCACCCAGCTTGCCTTGCTCACCGATCTTTCGGTGGCTCTTGCCGGGCAGGGAGTGCGCAAGCTCCTCATTCTGAACGGTCACGGTGGGAATGATTTCCGGCAGATGATCCGCGAGCTGCAGCCCGGGGTCGATTCTTTTATCTGCACGATTAATTGGTGGACGTGTGTCGGTGCGACGGAATATTTTGACGAGCCAGGCGATCACGCCGGAGAAATGGAGACGAGCGTGATGATGGCTGTCCAGCCCGACCTATTGTTACCACTGTCCGAGGCCGGTAGCGGGGAAGCGAAGAAGTTCCGCCTCGCCGGCTTACGCGCAGGCTGGGCGTGGGCACCACGGCAGTGGTCGAAGGTGACCAGTGACACCGGGACGGGAAATCCCAGTGCATCAACGCCCAGCAAGGGCGAGAAGTTTCTGGACGCGGTAGTGAACCGGATTGGCGGCTTCCTGATCGACCTCGCCCGGGCAGACCTCAACGACATGTACGAGTAGCAAATGCCGGATCCTCGTTATCTCAAGAACCTGCCGGAGTCGGCAAGCTTCAAGGGGGACGCACGCGCCGGTGAGATAGAGATCATCAACAAGACTCAGGCGCCAAAGATCAGGGAGAAGACGGGTATTCTCCTCGAGGACAAGCTCCATTTCTTCGTGCGCGACGTCGTGAAGTTTCCGAGCGGTGACACGCGAACCCAGATGCGCATCATTGGCTGCACGATGTTCGACGGCCCGTCGGGCGTCGTCGCGTTGGCAGCGCGCGATGGAAAAATCTTTCTGCGTGAGATGTTTCGGCACGCCACGAGACGGTGGGAGCTGGAAACCCCGCGCGGTCAGCGGGAGACGGGTTATACTGCCGAAGAAGCGGCGCGCAAAGAGATCAACGAGGAGCTCGGATTCAGAGTCGCGAATATCGAAAAGATTGGAGAAGTGAGTGGCGACACGGCGATTCTGGCCAGCACGTTGCCGATATTCTGGGCGGACCTCGAGCCGGGTGCTCCGCACGACCATCCGGAAGGCAGCGAAGCCTTTGGCAAGATCATTGAGCTGGACCCCACCACCCTGAAAGGGCGCATCGTTCGCGGTGATATTCGCGACGGCTACACGCTGTCAGCTATTACTCTCGCGCAGATAGCAGGAAAACTACATCTGCCGTAGGGCAGTCCGCGGCGAACGCTGTGCCCTCACAGCGTTTCCGCTCAATGCTCGAGTGATTCAGACCACGATGTTGAGCAACCGCCCCGGAACGAACACGACTTTCCTCGGCGTTCCGGTGACGAATTTTCTCACGGTCGGATCTGTCAGCGCCGCCTGCACCGCGTCATCCTGGGAGATATCGCGCGCGACCAGAATCTTTCCGCGCAATTTGCCATTGACCTGCGCGACGAGCTCGATCAGGTCCTCGGTTGCCAGGACCGCATTGAAGGTCGGCCATTTCGAATCGAACACGCTTCCCTGACCACCTGTCTGCTCCCACAACTCTTCTGCCATGTGCGGAGCGAAGGGCGCCACGAGGATTATGAGCGGAAGCACCTCCTCGCGATGAGGCGTTCGCTCTCCTCGCCGCAGCACGTTCATGTACTCCATCATAGCTGCCAGCGCGGTGTTGTAACTGAGGCGAGGTATGTCGTCTCCAACCTTTCGTATCGTCTGATGCAGTTTGCGCATTACCGCTTGGTCGGGTGATCCTTCGCCGGACATCGTCTGTACCGAGGCAAAAAGACGATCGAGAAAACGGCGCGTGCCGGAGATGCTCTGATCGCGGAAGTCCCCGCCCTGCTCATACGGGCCCAGAAACATGAGGTAAGATCGGAACGCATCAGCTCCCCACTCTTCGATGTATTCGTCGGGATTGACGATGTTGCCCTGGGTCTTGGACATCTTCGCGCCTTCGCGGATGATGTGCCCGTGAGCGCGGAACCGAGTGTACGGCTCCTCGAACTCGAGATACCCCATGTCGTGCAGCACCATCGTTGTGAAGCGCGAGTACAGCAGGTGCAGCACCGCGTGCTCGTTGCCGCCTATATACGAATCAACCGGAAGCCATTTTTTTGTAACTGCCTTATCGAACGGAACGTCGTCGTGCCCTACACTCGGGTAGCGCAGGAAATACCATGCGCTGTCCAGAAAGGTGTCGGACACGTCGGTCTCCCGACGCCCGGTCTCACCGCACTTCGGGCACGCAACGCGATACCACTCCTCATGACGGGCGAGGGGCGACACACCGGAATCGTCCGGCTTGAAATCCTCCACGAATGGGAGCACCACCGGCAGATCCTGTTCAGGGACCGGCACAGTTCCGCACTTCTCACAGTAAATGATCGGAATCGGCGGACCCCAATAGCGTTGACGCGAGATGCACCAGTCGTGCAGACGGTAATGCACGACCGTCTTCGCCGCCCCCTGCTGCGCCAGCATTTCCACGATTTTGCTTTTTGCCGCATCTACCTTCAGTCCGTCAAGCGCACCTGAATTGACCATCGTTCCGGTGTCGCACTCCGTGTACGCCGCGGTGAGCGGTGTCCGCGAGTCCTCTCCCTCGCCGCACACGACGCGTACGATCGGCAGAGCGAATTTCGTCGCGAACTCGAAGTCGCGCGCATCGTGCCCGGGCACGCCCATGATCGCGCCGGTGCCGTACTCCATCAGTACATAATCCGACACCCAGATCGGGATCTGCTTTCGCGTGGCCGGATTGATTGCAAACGAGCCGGTGAAGACGCCGGTTTTTTCGGTGCTTGTCTTCCTCGTGACGATGTCCTGCTTCTTCGTCTTCTCCCGATAGGCGTCGACTTTCTTGCGCTCCTTGGACTTTGTCAGCGCATCGACGAGGGGATGCTCGGGAGCGAGCACCATGTACGTCGCGCCGAAAATCGTGTCGGGACGCGTCGTGAAGACTCTTATATCGCACTCACCGCCATGTACGTCTGCAGTCGGGAACGTGAGATCAGCGCCCTCCGACCGGCCGATCCAGTTCCGTTGCGCGGTTTTGGTCGTTTCAGACCAATCAATGCGCTCTAGATTCTCGAGCAGCCGGGGCGCGTAGTCGCTGATGCGGAAAAACCACTGTTCGAGCAAGCGTTGCTCGACGGGCGTCTTGCTGCGTTCGCAGAGTCCCGCGATTACCTGCTCGTTCGCCAGCACGGTCTTGCAGTCAGGGCACCAGTTGACAGCAGCCTGTTTTTTGTAAGCGAGACCCTTCTTGAACAACTGCAGAAAGAGCCACTGCGTCCACTTGTAGTACGCGGGCTCCGTCGTCGCCAAGGTGTGGCCCCAATCGATCATCAGGCCGGTGCGCTCGAGCTGGCGCCTGAAGTTGGAGATGTTGCGCGGAATCAAATCCATCGGATGCTGCCCGACCTTCAGCGCATAGTTCTCCGAATGAATCCCGAATGCGTCGTACCCGAGGGGCTCGAAGACGTTGTGTCCGTTGAGCCTCTGGAATCGTCCATAAATGTCGTTCCCGGTGAACGCAAAAAGATTCCCGACGTGGAGTCCTTCGGCGGACGGATAGGGGAACATCATCAGCGCATAGAACGGCCGCTCGGCGCCGGCAATGTCCGTGGAATTGACCCCGCGTTCCTGCCAGCGCTGCTGCCACTTCTGCTCGATCGCTTGTGGGTCATAAGCGATGGTGGCCGGAGGATTTGGGTCGCTTCGTGTTGCTGAATGGTCCATTGGTACAAGCTAGCGGCTCAGCGGCGGAGTTTCATCTTCGTCGGCCCTTCAAAGATTCGCGTCTCGCATTGGCAATTCCAGATGACTGCAACACCGCTTCCAGCCATACCTCGTTCAGCCGCCGGCTTTCTCAAGCCGGTATTCAGCGCGCTGCAGCGTCGAGCACTGCGAGCGAGCTTGCTGTTCGGCTCGGTATTCATCGCTGGCCTAGTCACCATTTGCTGGCAGATCTATCACCTGATTCCTGCCGCAACCCGCGCGGAGCTGCTGGCCGTGGACGGTCTCAGCAACGCATTTCTGGTCGCGTTTTTCTGGATTGGCGTTGCGCTCGTAGCCACCGCATCGGCGGCTCTTATTTTCGTGCGGCAGCACGTCAGCGGCCCGGCCGCCGAGTTGGCGAGAATGCACGAGGCAGTAGCGAAGGGTGATTTGTCGAGTTTCTATCGGCCCGTAGCGGACAATGCCGCCGTGGATCGCCTGACCCGATCTACCATGATCATGCTTTCCGAGCTGCGTGGATTGACCGGCAAGATGCAGATCTCCGCGGAGGACAATGACAAGCTGGCCGGGCAAATCGCGCTGGCCTCGCAAACGATGGCCGTATCGTCGCGTGAAGGCATGGTTACCTCCACCGCTCTAAGTCAGGAAGCGCTCGCTCGCGAACGCGCAATCAAGGAGCTCACATCGGAGGCAACACGCCTGCTGGATATATCGACTGCGTTACGGGACGCAGCTGGAAACGCTTTGAAGCGTGACAAGGCGCTGCGAGTCATGGCGCAGGAAAATTTGACGCGCCTCGATCACACGTCGGCCGCGCTCGACTCCCTTACGACCAATGCGCTAGCAAGCGCCGAGGCGATCCAGGCGCTCACGGCCGCGGCCGAACAGATTCGAGCTTTCCTCACCTTGGTCCAGAAGATTTCGCGCCAATCCAAGCTCCTCGCTCTCAACGCGGCGATGGAAGCCGCACGCGCGGGCGAGCATGGGCACGGGTTCGCCGTCGTCGCAACGGAAGTCCGTCGGCTTGCCAGCAGTTCCGCCGAGGCGGCTGAGAAAACGACAGCGCTGGTGCAGGAGATGCTCGAGACCGTCAACGAGTCGAAGGAATCGACATCGCGAACCGTGAGCACCGTGCAGAGAGTTCTGGAGCTGACACGCGCGGGACGTCGCTCGTTGGGCAAAATCCAGGAAGGCACCGTTGAAGGCGAAGACCTGAGCTCTCAGATCGAGCGCGCGGCCAACGAATCAGGCGGCCTGATTGAAGGAATCCATAAGAGATTGATGGAGTTGTCCGAGGGTGCCAGCGAATTCTCGCGGGCCGTGAACCACGGCGCGGTGTCGAGCGAGGAGCAAAGCAGGAACATCGGCGAAATCGCCGCGGCAGCTACTGCGCTAACCGAGACATCTCACCGGATCTCGCAGCTGGCGCGGACCTTCAAGCTCGGCGGCAGCTAACCGAGGGCATCGCCGGTCGTTCGGATTTACTGAACTTGAAGGGCGCGGGGAGAAGTCTCGCACCACCCTGCGCATCAGCAACCGCAAACCGGAAGCCCTCGTAGGCGGAAGCAGAACCAAAGCGTCCGTCCTTGGCCAGAGCGTAGAATTGCAGATCGAAAAGTGGCCGTCCATGTGCGTCGAGCAGGCGGCGCTCCGTCATGGAGATCGCTCGCTCGATTGTTTTCATGCAGGCCTGGTCGGGTGACATACCCTGGCGCATGAACTCTACTATCAGAAAGGCCCCGCAAGTCTTGATGTTCGCCTCGCCACGTCCGATCGAACCGGCAGCACCCACGGAATTGTCGCAGTACTGACCCGCACCAACAATCGCCGAATCACCGACCCGGCCCGGCACTTTCCACGACAACCCACTGGTTGTCGTCACCGACGAAATGTCGCCGGCCTCATTCACCGCGTTCATGTTGATGGTGCCGGTCGTGAACTTGACGTGGAGTGGATCATCGAAGGGAATCGCCGCCATTCCCGGAGGCGGGGCGGCGAGGCTGTCACTGCGCGAGTCGAGCCAGTTGTCGGACGGATTCAGGCACGCTTTCCAGCGCAGCCAATCGCGCCTGCTCTTCTCGGTGAGGAGATTTTGCTCCTTGAAGCCCATTTCCAGCGCGAATTTTTTTGCTCCGGCCCCGACGAGCATGATGTGGTCGGTACGATCCATTACCGCTTTGGCGACGAGCGAGGCCGTGGAAATATCCTCGAGGGCAGCAACAGCGCCCGCGCGCTTGGTCGGACCATGCATGCATGACGCATCGAGCTGTACGACGCCGTCCTCATTCGGAAGTCCGCCCAGGCCCACTGACTGGTCATCGGGATCCAGCTCCTGAATGTTGACGCCCGCAATGATGGCATCGAGCGTGTCAGCGTTTTGCTGAGTGATCATCTCGTACGCGCGGGCAACACCACGAATCCCGTTTGCCGATGCAACAACAACCGGCCGGGCAGCAGTCGGGCTGCTGGCGCCGCCGCGTTGAATACCCTCCCTCGCATCGGTCAGCGCAGTGCGATTGACGGCAAAGGCGGCCGCAGCCGCGGCTCCGCTGCCGATGAACTTTCTCCTCGAAAAAAACATGGGCTCCGCCATTAAATGTGAGAGAGCTAGTCCTTGTAGATCTTCACCACGACCGTGCCGTCTTTCGTCACCCAGCCACGGTACATTCCCGCGGAATTGAATGGCATGGCGATGTTCCCTTTGCGGTCCATGGCGATGACTCCGCCTTCCCCGTGCTGCGCAACCAGCTCTTTCATGACGACATCGTCAGCCGCCTGCTCGAGTGAGGCACCGCCATAGCGAACGCGCGCGCAGATGTCGGCCGCTACGTTGTTGCGAATGAAAAACTCCCCATCCCCCGTACCCGACACGGCGCAGCTGAGATTGTTGGCGTAGGTGCCGGCACCGATGATCGGGGAGTCTCCGACGCGTCCAAACCGCTTCATGTTCGTCCCGCCCGTGGATGTACCAGCCGCGAGGTTGCCCGCCTTGTCGAGAGCCACCGCCCCCACCGTGCCGAAGCCTTTTTCCTGCCCGGGAAGAGCGGTGGCTTTCCCGCTATCCAACCGCGCCTTTTCTGTTTCGTAGCCCCGCCATCTCCTCTCGGTCCAGAAATAATGCGGCGGCACCAGCTTCACGCCCTGGCTCTTCGCGAACTCCTCCGCTCCCGCCCCAACCATCATGACGTGCGGAGATTTGTCCATCACGAGGCGAGCAAGAGAGATCGGATTCTTGATGTGCTGCACAGCTGCGACTGCGCCCGCGTTCAGGGTCTTGCCGTCCATGATCGACGCGTCGAGCTCGTTCGTTCCTTCGGACGTAAAAACAGCACCCTTGCCGGCGTTGAAGAGCGGGCAGTCCTCGAGAATCCTGATTGCCGCTTCGACCGCATCGAGGCTGCTGCCGCCGCGATTGAGAATCTGGTATCCGGTACGGAGCGCAATCGAAAGCGTATCGCGATAGGCTTGCTCCATTGCGGGCGTCATGTTCTGCCGGAGAATGGTTCCCGCCCCTCCGTGCATCACCATTATCACGTTGGGCGTAGATACTGCGGATTGTGAATGCGCGGTGACGGCGAGCAGAAACGAGGCGAGGAGGCCGACGCATGCTGCCAGACGGGGGGATGGACGCGGCATGTTTCCGGGAGCAGAAGGAGTTTTTCTCGCCCGCACTCGGTGCGGAGGAGTGACTTCAATAAGGTATGTGGCGGTTATAGCTTCCCGCTACACATGAAGCCGTCCCGCCCGTCCCGACCCAGAAAGCTGCGCCTCGAAGCGGCCGAGGGACCGCGCATCGACATGGCCGGACCGAAGCGTAAGGAGCACGACCTCCTTGGCGAGCGCGAGGTACCGGCGTCGGCGCTCTACGGAATCCAGACGCTGCGCGCGATTGAAAACTTTGCGATCTCGGGCATCGAGCTGAGAGAATTCCCGACGCTCGTGGCCGCTCTGGCGACGGTGAAAGAGGCAGCCGCACTCGCCAACAACGAGATGGGTTTGCTCGACCGGGAGATCGTCGATGCAATTTCTCAAGCTGCCACCGAGATCCGCGAAGGCCTGCACCACGACCACTTTCGCGTCGACATGATTCAGGGTGGGGCCGGGACCTCCTCCAACATGAACGCCAACGAAGTCATCGCCAATCGCGCCCTCGAGGTACTGGGGAGGGAGCGCGGCGATTACGACGTCATCCACCCGAACAACCACGTCAACCTCAGTCAGTCGACCAACGACGTCTATCCGACGGCGGTCAAGCTGGCCCTGCACACGAGCATCAGCGATCTGCAGCTGGCGATGATCTCGCTTTCAGCTGCGTTCCTTCACAAAGGCGAAGAATTCGCTCCGTACATCAAGATGGGAAGAACGCAGCTGCAGGACGCCGTACCGATGACGCTTGGCCAGGAATTCAACGCCTTCGCACATACCATACTCGAGGACGTCGACCGGCTCGGCGAAGCGCAGGCGTTAATCAGGGAAATCAACATGGGGGCGACGGCGATAGGCACCGGCATCAACGCGCCGCCCGGCTACGCTGAGAGTGTGCGCCGCCATCTCGAGCACATCACCGGTCTTCCGCTGATTACCGCACCGGATCTGGTGGAAGCAACGGCTGACACGGGTGCTTTCGTGCAGTTGTCGGGTGTCCTCAAGCGGTGCGCGGTCAAGCTCTCCAAGATTTGCAACGACCTCCGTCTACTCAGCTCGGGGCCGCGCGCGGGATTCGGCGAGATAAATCTTCCCGCGATGCAGCCCGGATCTTCCATCATGCCGGGGAAAGTCAATCCCGTCATACCTGAAATGGTGAACCAGGTGTGCTTCGACATCATCGGCGGCGATGTGACAGTGACGCTCGCGGCCGAAGCCGGGCAGCTTCAGCTCAATGTGTTCGAGCCGATCATCGCATTCAGACTGCTCAGTGGAATGACCACCCTTGCGCGCGCCTGCAAGATCCTGCAAGACCGCTGTATTGAGGGAATCACCGCAAATCGCGAGCGGATGGAGAGCTTCGTCGAGCAGTCCGTCGGCGTCATCACTGCACTCGTACCGGTCCTCGGATACGAGACCACGACAGAGATCGCAAAGGAGGCGCTGCGAACCGGTCGGGCGGTTTACGATCTCGTCTGCGATGCGGGACTGATGACGCGCGAACAACTCGACAGCCTGCTCGATCCCGCGTTGATGACGGCGCCACGGTCTCCCACAACGGAGTAGTGAGGATTAATTTCTACCCGCATGAAAAGTTCTGACCGCCTGCGGCGGCTCGCATCGTATGCTCTAATTGCCGGACTCGCCGTTGCGGCCGTCTCATGCAATGAAGCTCATCCCAATTCGACGCTGACACCGCACTCCGATCTCGGAAGAGAGATCGATTTCCTGTGGGATCGTCTGCTGTTGCTCGGCACCATAGTGTTCGTGCTGGTCGAGGCCGTGCTCGCGTACGTGGTGTTCAAGTACAGACACCGCGAGAACCAGGGGCGCCCGCCACAGACTCACGGAAGTACCAAGCTCGAGATCACGTGGACGCTCATCCCGGCGGTGATTCTCGTCTTCATCGCCGTGCCGACGGTGCGGACGATTTTTATCACACAGGCTCAGGCCGCTCCGGGCTCGCTCAACATCGACGTCACCGGGCACCAGTGGTGGTGGGAATTCCGCTATCCTGAGTACGGGGTGACGACGGCGAATGAGATTTACATCCCGGCCGGTCGCACGGTGAATTTCCGCTTGCGGTCCGCCGACGTCATTCACTCGTTCTGGACTCCGCAGCTGGGCGGCAAGCGGGACGTCGTCACCAATCGCACGAACTATCTCTGGTATACGCCAGACTCTTCCACCGCCAGCAGTGTCTGGAACGGGTTCTGTGTCGAGTACTGTGGCGCGTCGCACGCGAATATGCGGTTCAGGGTTTTCACAGTTACACCAGCGCAGTTTCAGTCTTGGATTGCCGGGCAAAAAATGCCAGCGAAGTTCGGAGCGGTCGGTCCACCTGCCCCTACCAACGGACCAATACCTCCGCCTCTCGAGGCACCGGGGATGACGACGCCGGGAGGTCCGAACGCACCCACCCAGGGTGCACAGGCGGCCGCATCTCGCGTTGCGCAGCAAAGCTCCGGCACCGGCGCAGTGGGAGGAGCAACACCGGCCGTAGCTCGAGGACAAAATCCCGAGTCGAACCCCGGAGCCCGGGGTAGATCGGCGCCTATCGAAGCTGATGGTTTGGCGTCGGGAGTTGCCTCTGGCTACATCTTTCCGCGCGAGAAAATTCCCGACTTCGCGATTCCGCACTCCCCGATACCGTCAGGCCTCAGATTCACTCCCGGACTCACGGGCAATTCGCATCGCGGTCAGCAGGTCTTCACGTCCAGTGCCTGCATTGGCTGTCACTCGATCGCGGGCAATCCCGCCGCGATGGGCGTCATGGGGCCCAACCTCACTCACGTCGGATCGCGGAGCACCATTGCGGCGGGCCGTTTCCCGAATACTCCCGCATACCTCGCGCTCTGGATCAAGAACGCTCGAGCGATGAAGCCTGAAGTATTGATGCCGACACTCGGCGTGGACCAGTACGATCCGGTTCTCAGGAAGAAAGTCACTTCGGCAACCGGCGGTCTGACCGATCAGCAGATCGCAGATATCGTCGCTTACCTAACCGTGTTGAAGTAGGAGATTCACTTGGCAACCACGGCACTATCGACACCACCTTACGCAGCGGAGTACCCCGGAGAACACTCGGGCCTCTGGGCGTGGCTGACAACCGTAGATCACAAGCGGATCGGAATCCTTTACCTCTACACCGCTCTGTTCTTTTTCATGTTCGGCGGAGTTGAAGCGGTGATCATCCGCGCGCAGCTCGGAGCGCCCAACCAGCACCTCGTCTCCGCGGAGTTTTACAACCAGCTCTTCACCATGCACGGCACGACCATGATCTTCCTCGCGATCATGCCGTTGTCGGCGGCGTTCTTCAATTTCCTTATCCCTCTGCAGATCGGTGCCCGTGACGTCGCATTCCCGCGCCTCAATGCGTTCAGCTACTGGGTTTATCTGTTCGGCGGAATCTTCATCACCGTTCCGATTTTCTTCGCGGCGGCGCCCAATGGCGGCTGGTTCGGATACGCCCCTCTCACCACCCGCGCTTACTCGCAGGGAATCAACATCGATTTCTGGGTGATCGGGCTCCAGATCCTCGGCATCTCCTCGCTGGCCGCGGCCTTCAACTTTCTGACCACGATCATCAATCTGCGCGCGCCCGGCATGACGTTGATGCGCATGCCGATGTTCACCTGGATGGCGTTCATCGTCCAGGTGTTGCTCGTCCTGGCCTTCCCCGTTATTACGATCGCGCTCGTATTCCTCCTCTTCGATCGGTTTTTCGGCACAAACTTTTACAACACGGTGAGCGCCGGCGCTGATCCACTTCTCTGGCAGCACCTGTTCTGGATCTTCGGGCATCCGGAGGTCTACATCCTGATTCTGCCCGCCTTCGGCCTCGTCTCTGAGGTCTTGCCGGCGCACTCGAAGAAGCCACTCTTTGGCTACCCGGTAATGGTGTACTCGGGGATACTCATCGCCGTATTGGGCTTTGGAGTGTGGGCGCACCACATGTTCGCCGTCGGCATGGGACCGATCGCCGACACCTTCTTTGGCCTCAGTACCATGCTCATCGCCATACCCACCGGCGTGAAGATTTTCAACTGGATCGCGACGATGGCCCAGGGGGCGATCCGCTACACCACGGCGATGCTATTCGGCATATCGCTCGTCGGACTGTTCACGATCGGCGGGATATCAGGGATCATGCACTCGTCGCCCCCCGCTGATCTCCAGCAAACCGACACTTACTTCATCGTCGCGCATTTCCATTACGTGTTGTTCGGCGGCTCCATCATGGGAATTTTCGCCGGCATCTATCACTACTTCCCGAAGATCACCGGACGCCTTCTCGACGAGCGACTGGGCAAGATCCATTTCTGGCTCACGTTCATCGCGATGAACCTCACCTTCTTCCCAATGCACTTCTCTGGAATGCTGGGAATGCCACGCCGAATCTATACCTACGACACCGGCCAAGGCTGGAATCTCTACAACGCGATGTCCACCGCCGGAGCGATGATTTTCCCCATCGCCATGGTGATCTTCATCTACAATTTCTTCAAGAGCAGACGGAGCGGTGAGATCGCCGGTGCGAACCCGTGGGGCGCCGGCACTCTCGAGTGGACAATTCCCAGTCCGCCACCCGAATACAACTTCGCAAAAATCCCGACAGTGACTTCCCGCTATCCCATCTGGGAAGGTAAGGAAGCCGATCATGAGAGCGCACGCATCAACGCGCAGGAGGGGAAAACTCCCGCCGCGCTGGGCATCATCGTTCCTTACAGCACGATCAAGCCGCTCTTCGTCGCTCTGGGTTTGGTCGTGATGTTCTGCGGTCTGATTTCCACTCGCGCCCTGATTGGCGTCGGAGCGCTGACGATGGTGATCTCACTTTACAGCTGGCTGCTGAGCCCGCTCGAGCCGGAGCACCACTAGATGACAGCCCCGGCCCTCAGGCAACCGGCTCCGCACGCTCCGGCCGCCCACCACTATACCACCCTCGGCCTCGACAGCCGCAAGGTGGCAATCTGGGCCTTCATTGGGTCGGAGTGCATGCTGTTTGTCTCGCTCATCTCGACGTACCTGATCTACAAGGGACGGAGCGTCGTTGGTCCATTTCCCCACGAGGTGTGGACAGATCCGACCAGCGGCCACCGCCTCAAGGCGATTCTCAATATCCCCGTCACATCCGCTTCGACCTTCGTTCTCCTGATGTCCTCCTTGTTCATGGTGCTCGCACTCGCCGCGGTGCAGAACAAAAACGCACCGAAGCGGACGAGAGGCGAGCGCATCCTCGGCTCGTCAAAGCTGTGGCTGTGGATGACAGCCATTGCGGGAACGACATTCCTTGGGTTTCAGGCATTCGAGTTCACCTCATTCGTGCACGAAGGCTTGTCGATCCGCACCAATCTGTTCGGATCGTCGTTCTTCACTCTCACCGGCTTTCACGGCGCCCACGTCACCGCTGGTGTTCTCTGGCTGGTGACGCTGCTGGCGATCGACTACCGCCGTGGCCTCGGCCCGCGCGACTCTCTTCTCGTGGATATCGCAGCCCTGTACTGGCACTTCGTCGACGTAGTTTGGATCGCGATCTTCACTCTTGTTTACCTAATCAAGTAACGGCGGAACGATGGATACTCACGCGAGCATGACCAACCTGCCGGACTCCGCCGAGGCGCAGGCACACGCTCCGCACGGAGAGGTCGAACATCCTCACCCGACGTGGTCGACTTACTGGAAGGTCGCGCTCATTCTCACTCTTATCACCGTCGGCGAGGTGTGGGCCTACTACATCCCGTCCTTTGTTGCCGGCAGAGGCTTCGTTCCAACACTGCTCGTTCTCTCGGCTCTAAAGTTTGCCATCGTGGTGATGTTCTACATGCATCTCAAGTACGATCACAGGCTGTTTCGCGTCCTGTTCACCGGCCCGTTGCTCATCGCCGCGCTGACGCTATTGGCGCTGATGTTTCTTTTCGGACACCTCTTTATCAAGATCATGTAGCATGCTGTTGCTGGCTCTGCTTCACCCCGTCGTCGCGCTGAACTGGTGGCGATGGTCGATCCACCCGAGCACGGTCGTCGGGATCGCTGCGCTGGCTGCGCTCTATCTCTGGGCAGAGAAAGCATTGCACCAACAAGCACGCTTTGCCGAGCGAAGCTTTTTCTTTTTCGGCCTGCTGGTGATGTTCGGATCGCTCAACGGTCCCATCCACGATCTGAGCGACGATTACCTTTTCAGCGCGCACATGGTCCAGCACCTGCTGCTGACGCTGGCGGTGCCTCCACTTCTCCTGGCGGGCGTGCCTGGCTGGATGCTGCGGCGACCCCTCTCGATAGGCATCGTTGCGCCCGCAGCGCGATTTTCCACTCGCGCACCGATTGCGTTCGTAACATTCAACATTGTGATAGCCGCGTGGCATCTGCCGGTTTTCTACAACGCCGCAATGGCAAACCACGGACTACATATCGTAGAACACCTGATGTTCATGGCGGCCGCCGTTCTCATGTGGTGGCCGCTGCTCAGCCAGCTTCCCGAATTCCCGCGCCTCGCCTACCCGGGGCAAATGCTCTACAGTTTTCTCATGAGCATTCCGATGTCGATCGTCGCGATTTACATCGCAATGTCCGACCACATCCTCTATCCGGCGTACGCGGCCGCGCCGCGCGTTCTGGCGATTTCACCACTCGAGGATCAGTTGCTGGGCGCTCTCATCATGTGGATTCCGGGCGGGTTGATCTTCTACGTCATCATGACGGTGGTGTTCTTCAAATGGAACGCCCGCGGTGAGGATTCAACCGCGGGCGCACAGGTGGATTGGAAACCGTCTACCGCCTAGTCGTCGGTTCCCTCGAGTGCCTGCTTCAGCTGTCGATTAAGCATGGGGTGCTTGCGCCACAAATACCCACCCATTAACCCCGCGGCGAGCAGGTTGGCGATGAAAATCTGCGGCCACGCCAGCTGTCCGAGAGCTGACTGTGCGAACGCGGCCGCGATCATGTAGAAGCCAAGCGTCATCATTACGAAAGCAACCAGCAGCCCGGCGAGAATCGCCGGCGTACGCTCGGCCTGGTGCACGATGACTGTGAGCACGATTCCGACGAGGAAAAATGCAGCGTAGTGGAAAATGGTGTATCCGACCACGTGGGTGAACGCGGTGTCGCCCATCATGTTCTTACCAAGGACGCTCACCACGCCCTTGCCGAGGAAGATCGGTGTGTAGAAGGGTCGGCCGGCGATGAGATCGACAATGAGAAACCACACCGCGATGGCCGTCGCCCCGATGAAACCGGCAATGATTCCTTCCCGCAAGAAATTGTGCGGCCGCTCGGCCATGACGAACCCTCGGGAGAATGAGCCAGCTCTGCTTCGGGGAAAATACGCAACCCTCGGGTATATTCCAAGCGAACGTGAGGAGCACGGCGGGCGCGTGAACGTCGCGATTGGCATCGTTCTCGCCAGTGAACGGATACCCTCGGTACATTCTGATTTTTTCGCAACTCAATAGGTGAAGATGTTTTCTCGAAAAATTCGTAACGGCATCCTTCTGGCGCTCGTCCTCAGCGCCGCGGCACCAACGATCACCGAATCCCAGACAAAAAAGAGAACGACGACTCGCAGACGCGTGGCGCGCCGACCCGCCAGAGCGCCGGCTGTTCCCGCGGTGAAGTACACCACGCCGAGAAGCTCGGGTGATCTCGCCACATCACTGGCCGACCTGATCGGCCGGGTGAAGAGCGGAACTTTTGGTGCGATGGTCGTGTCGCTTACGCGCGGCGACACACTCTTCGCCCAGGATGCGGGTGAGGAGATGCTGCCAGCTTCGACGATGAAGCTGCTGACAAGCGCGATCGCGTTCGACCGATTTGGACCAAACTATCAGTTCAGTACCGACGCGCTTCGTGACGGGACGGTCGGTCCCGACGGGACGCTGACGGGAAACCTTTACATTCGCGGCGATGGTGACCCTGCACTCTCGGGAAAATTTCTCCCTGGTGGTCCCTCGGCTCCGATGAATCGCCTCGCCGACCTCGTTGCTTCGAAAGGGATCAAGCGAATTACCGGAAGCGTAATTGGTGATGCTTCAGGCTTCGACGACCAGAAGGTTCCCGAGGGCTGGCTCACTCGCTACTTGCAGGCGTCCTACGCGGCGCGCGTTTCCGCGCTATCGCTGAACGAGAATCTGGTGGCGGTCGCCGTGACTCCGACCGCGCCGGGAAAGCCGGCCAGCGTCTCCCTCGAGCCCTCGACCAGCGCGATCCCACTGGTCGCGAATGTTCGCACCGTTGCGGGCGGTGGCGCGCGGCTCGGCTTCAGAAAGCACGGTGACGGAACGATCGAAGCAAACGGATCGATCGGCACCCGCGCTGGAACAAGAAAATACGTTTACATCGTCGAGGACCCTGCCAGCTTCACTACCGGCGCGTTCAGGAACGCACTCGTCGCACACGGTATCGCCGTGGACGGAGGCACGAGTCTCGGCAAGACTCCAGCGAACGCGACGCGCGTGGCAGGACTTCTTTCGCCACCGCTCGCGAGTATGGTGGCGGCCATGAATCGCGAGAGCATCAATCACTACGCTGAACTGCTGTTCAGAAACGCGGCGCGCGGACCGAAGCGCGATCAGCTTGGATCGGTCGAAAACGGCAGCACGCTTCTGAAGACCTTTTTCGCGAGTAAGATCGGCACGGATACCTCGCGGCTAATTTTTGCCGACGGGAGCGGTTTATCCACCACTGATCGCGTTACGCCCCGCGCCCAGGTCCAGCTGCTTGGCTACGCCCACGACGCGAGCTGGGGCCCCTGGCTGCATTCTTCGTTGCCCGTGGCGGGCGACTCAGAGTTACTCAAGCGACGCATGCGAAACACGCCGGCTGAGGGGAATCTGCACGCCAAAACCGGCACGACCAACGATGTTATTGCGCTCGCCGGGTACGTCACGGCGGTAAATGGTGAGATCCTCGCTTTCTCGTTTCTTTACAATGGGCGGGACCGCTGGACTGCCAAATCGATGATCGACGTCATGAGCGAGACGTTGGCGAGCTTCGCGCGCTAACTTATTGAGAAACATATCTTTAGCGTTTCAATCGAGTCGATTTTGGCACCGATCGTGCACCTTAGAGCCTGATCGCGTGAGGCTTCCGCGTGAGGTGATAAATCATGGCTTATCGAACGTTCGTAGATAGAGACGGCGCGTATTGGCAGGTATGGGACTCGCAACCGACCAAGGTCGAGCGCCGGATTAGTGAGAGCGATCGCCGGAGCGTCAGACGTTTTCCGTGGACAGACCCTGAGCGCAGGAGCGGCGTCGACCGCCGCGTGACCAATCAGCGTCGAATCACTCTCGGGCAAGGTTATAGCCGCGGCTGGCTCACATTCGAGTCCCTACTCGAGAAAAAGCGTCTCGTTCCCATCCCCAGCCACTGGGAGGAATCGAGCCAGGCAGACCTTCGCGAATTCTGCGAGAAGGCCAAATCGATCGCCAAGGTCGAAGGAAGCGCCGGCGCCGCTTAGCGGGGCGCCCTTCAAACGCCCTCGAGTGCAATATTGAAGACTCCCGAGTAACCCTGCCCAGCGGGAGCGAGCGCAAGCATCAACTGATCGCCGTTCTGCCGGAAAATTTCGTCGTCGGAGTTCCGGGATGTCCGCGAGCCGCGTGCGGAGTACGGCGCCTCAGACAGGATCTTGTCGCTCAGCGCATCATCGAAATAAAGCTGTGACGTGAAATCGGAGCCGGATCGCCCGGCAGGGTTAGTCCTGATCTTGAAGTGAATGTGAATCGTCCGGCCTGAATACCAGCCGGGGTAGACGGTTGCAAATTTTGCGACCCCGTCGGCGTCTGTCACCTGGAATCCACGCAGAAACCGATGCCCTTTGCTGTTGAAGCCCGGATCATTCACGTCGGAGTAAACGCCGAGGTGATCGCAGTGCCATACATCCACTATCGCGCCGGAGATTGGCTCACACGCCTTGGACGTCAGTCGCGAGACATTGAATCTTAGATCCAGGGGAACACCCGGCTTCGTGCTGCCGTCAGAGGGATCGGTCCGGATATCGGACCGATTGAGTTTCTCGTCTACGAAATAGGGCCCTTCTGTCTGTCGTGGTCTCGCGATGCAAGCGCCCGCCGGTACCGCCGAGGCAAGTGAGACGGTGTCTCTCACAGCTGCGCGTCCGGCTTGACGACAACCGCTCAAAAACGCGATTCCTAGGGCGCCCATTGAAAAAATTGCTTCTCTGCGTGAGAGGACTTCTCCCACTCCCACATCATCGTTTTTCATAGACCCTCAGTCGGGTTTTGTCGTGCTGTCAGATCGATGGCAGCGCCCAGCTTTCTCGCAGCCGCGAATATTCCGTACGGGTAAGCTGGACGAGCAACGGTCGCTTGTCTTCATCCAGCCACGCAATCGTTTCGCGAAGCGCGCCCTCGTCGAGTGCGGTGCAGCCCGCCGTATGCGATTGCGGTCCCGACCAAATGTGGAGGAAGATGCACGACCCGCGGCCTTTTACCGGAGGTGAAGAGTTGTATCCGACGGTCACACCGATCTTGTACTGCGGCACCTCGCGCATGTGCTCCGCACTCGTCCAGTCGATGCGCGGTACTGTGCGCTTGTCGACAATAGTGTTGTAGCGAGCTGATGCCGTATCGTCCACACAATCCGTGGTGGGCAGAAGCTGGGTGTAGGGAAGATTCACGTGAGTGGAGTCGGGGGGAGCGAAACCGAATACCGTGGCCAACGGGAATATTCCCGCTGGCGCTTTGCCGTCGCCCTCCTGTTTGTGCGGACCGTCGGTAGATCCGTCGCCAAAGCCTACGCCCCAAGCGACCCCGGTTCGACCGACGACAACAGGCACCGATTCACCAACCCGTCTCCAACTGGAGTCGGCGTTCCGCTCGAACCGTTGCATCGTTCCTGGAATCGAGGACCACGCCGGCGTCGTTACGACGACGAGCTGCCGCGAATCCCTGACGAGACCAGCAGTCATGACAGGCATCGGTCGACACGCGCTAACGACTGTGAATAGAACGAGAGCCGAAAATATTCTCGCGGTCGCGCTCATTGCTCGCAGTTGGACAGTCGTGCGACGGTCATGCTAGAATAGCTCCATGCGGAATCTCCATTCGCCTGAAGGCGCTGCCTTCATAATGCAGCTTCTGGTCTCCGCCTTCCTCGCTATTCTGTTCCTGCAGTCTGGAATTGACAAGGTCGTCGACCGGCGCGGCAATCGGGAATACCTCGACGCGCATTTCGCCCAGAGCCCTTTGGCACGGACCGTCGGACCCATGTTCGCCGTTATTACGATTCTCGAAGTATCCGCTGGCCTGCTCAGCGCGATTGGATGCCTGTTGATTCTGTTTCGGCGCGACTCGACGATTGCGTTCCTGGGTGCAGTGGTGGCCGGAATCAACACCGTCGCTCTCTTCTTTGGCCAGAGAATGTCGAAGGACTACCCCGGTGCCGCGGCGCTTGTCCCTTATTTCCTGCTTGTAGTCGCGGCGATCTACTTGCTGACCTGAGAAAGCAAAAAGGGTCGTCCTGACGGACGACCCTTGTCACTAGGAGACGGCGGTGTCGTACCCGCCACGTCAGATTATCTCGTACATCATTTCCTAGTTCTGCGCGCAGTCAAGAATTACTCAGACGCCCCGATGGCGTCAGTCGCGAACCCATACTTTCCCGGATCCTTGGAAATGCGCGCCGCCGCTATCATCATCGGCACGTAATCCTGAGTCTCCTTCGGCAGGAGCTTCGAGATGCGATAGTAGTCCGCATCGGTTCCTTTTTCGCTGCCGGTCACCTGGCGCATGATGCGTCCGACCCGGTTCTCACCGGTGTTGTACGCTGCTGCCGCGAGGTACCACGACCCGAATCGATCGTGCAGGTCCGACAGGTACGACAATGCTGCGTCGGTTGCCTTGTCCGGATGGTTGCGCTCATCGACCTTCTTATTGACGGTCAGGCCATAGCGCTTTCCGGTCTCGCTGATGAATTGCCACAGTCCGCCGGCCTTCGCCGGTGACTGCGCTTTCGGGTTGAACCCCGACTCGATCATCGCGAGGTAAATGAGGTCCTGCGGCATGTCGCGCTCGGAGAGCTTCGCCGAGATCATCCCTTCGTAATTCGGTTTGCGGTCGAGCCACAGCTCGAAGCGCGATTTCACCTTGGGATCGGTCGAAAAAGTTCTGATCCACGAGTCGACGCGCGCATTGTCGAGATTGGCCAGGTCCCAGCCGGATTGATTGCTGCCGGCGGGAGTCACGTCTTTCATCAACGCCAGCTGAACGGGATCGATGTCAGCTTCACGCGGAACTGCGTAAAACACCGCGAGCAAAGCAGAAACTGCGATAGCGACATTCCCGACCAGTCTGGATTTGAGAATCGTTTTCAAACGGTTCACAATTCCTCCTTTTCTGGAATCGGCGCTTGGGCGGAATCGCGCTTCTCAACGTGCTCCATGAGCTCAGTTTGAAGGCGTTCCAACAGCTTGGACCGACAAATGTTTCCTTCACTCAATTTAACCGGTCGGATGCCCAAATGGAACTGGGGAAGGGAAATAAGCTGCTGGGTTAAGCTCTTGTGTGAAAAGATCTTAGAAGCTCAACAGTAAGTCGGCTGGCACGGCGGATTTGGGGCCCAACGCGAAGGGAATTATACCCCTTTCATCGGACGGATGACTACGCCCCGTTTCGCCAGCTCATCCATGTATTTTTGGGGCGGGATTGCCTCGTCGGGCGTGAACACTCCGTACTTACCGATCTCGCCACGGGTCTGCATCTGGCCGGTGATCGACAACGAGTATCCTGTCGATCTTTCCATCGCACTGATTCCGTTCTTCTCGTCGTAGTAATCCACCATCTCCCAACCGATTTTCTTTTTTTTGCCACCCTTGGTCCCTTCGGCGAACACGCGAAGCGCGACGAGGTCGTGGCCGTTGGGCTTGGTAAGCCGCGGACCCATAGCAGCCACCACCATGTCTCGCGGAACCACCTTCACTCCCTTTACGTCGACGGGATTCAATTCCAGCAAACCGAGCTCTCGTATCGCTTCCATGATGCGCGCGTGTCCCGGATAACGGAGCGTCTTGTACTCCATCGTCGGAATCTTGCCCTCGTACCGGAAGGCCATTGTCGAAAGTCCACCTGCGGTGTGAAAGCCTTCGAGCTCGCCCACTGCCCCCTTGAACTGGACTCGCTCGATCTCGGAGAGCGCTTTCACCTGGGTTCGCTTGCCGTCGCGAAGCACCCAGGACAGAGTCGTGTAGTAATCGAGCACTCCCTCGAGAGAGTACACGATCTGATAATTGAGCGGTGGCTCCGGCTTCTGCGGTAATCCACCCACGTAGATGCGTACGGTATCCACCGTATCGAGCGACTTGATTGCGTACTCGGCGAGGACATTCACCATTCCGGGTGCGAGACCACAATCAGGAATGACGGTAATCTTTTTGTCTTTCGCGCGCTGGTCGAGGGTCTTCTGTTTGAAGACGATCTCGGTGTTTCCGCCGAGATCTGAAAAATGGACCCCGGCTTCCACCGCCTGCTCGGCTAGCTCATAGTTGAAGTAGTAGGGAATGGCGCTCATCACCGCGTCGCATTGGCGCATGAGAGCGAGCACCGCTTCCTTGTCACGCACATCGAGAGGCGTGAAGATGAGGCGGTCGCCGGAGTGCGGCGCCAGGAATTGCGCCAGGTGCTCTGTGTGCAGATCCGCCAGGCGCACTTCTTTGACTTCAGGATTCTGAAGCAGATCGTACGCGCACGCCGAGCCTTGCAGACCGGCGCCAAGAACCAACATCCGCATTAAGGTGGATCTCCCGAAATTTTTTGCTGGACTCGCTCTTGCAATTTACGCGCGCGGTAACGCTGCCGTTACCCGCTAACTGTTTAACGCACGATGACTCAACAACTCGAATCAACGATGAAGCCGCAAACCGACGGTGCCGATTGGCGCGAGCATCTGCTGGAGTCGCCCGCGCAGATAAAAACCCTGCTCGAGAGTACACATCGGATCGCCGTGCTCGGCATTAAACAGAATCCGCAACAGCCAGCTCACTACGTTCCCGAGTACGCGCAGCAAGCCGGGTACGAGATCGTGCCGGTTCCGGTATACCACAAAGACCTGACGGAGATGCACGGACAGAAGGTCTATCGCAAGCTCGTCGACATCCCCGGTGACATCGATATGGTGAACGTTTTTCGGCGACCGAACGATATCCCTCCACACGTCGACGATATTATTGCCAAGAGACCGAAGTCAGTGTGGTTTCAACTCGGGATCAGGAACGACGAAGCGGCAGAGAAGCTCGCAAGGGCGGAGATCGATGTGGTGCAGGATCATTGCCTTATGGTGGAGCTGAGGAGGATCGGGAAGTAACTGCAACCCCAACTGAACCGGCTGGAGCGGTCAGCGAAAAAAGATTGGAGTTCGTCAGTATACTACGTCGGGACATTATTAGTCGCGTCGACGGCACAAGCGTGTACTCTCGCGCCATCAATAATTTCCCGACGTTGTGAACTGGTACCTCAAATCTCGCGTGCTGACAACGCTCGCCCGTTCAGGTGCAGTTGGGACGATTCGGCTTACCAAGTCACAGTGTAGACGACCGGCTCGACCGCCATCCCGTGCGGCTCCGGCTTCGCTCGCGGAGCTATCGCGACTATGTAGCGGCCACCCGCTGTCGCGGTCAACGCCATCCCCGCCCCAACCACTCGTTGAGATTTTGGCGCTCCCGCCGTCGTCTCCGAGATGGTAATGACGCCGCGCTCGCTCTCGATCGAGTACGTCTTTCCACCGCGGTTCACGCTGATGGGTGGACTCTTATCGAGTGGAACTGGTGCAGAGAGTTCGAACGTGGGCCCGTTGGTGAACGAAGGCTCGTACAGCGATGTATTGGCGGGCAGACTCCCGTGCAACGCGCCCGTCGATGGATCGAGCGCAGACCATGTCTGGCTTGGCTCGTTGTCCCCACCGTGGGCGGGATTGCTGCCGAGGGCCAGAGCGGTCCCGTCTGTTGTCCAGCGAACGTGCCATCCGCGCGCGACGGGAAACATCTTCGGCGCAGCGCTGTCGGCGGCACCAGCCTGGCGGGGGTTCTCGGGAATCCGGATGACACCCGGTTGAGCCACCCCGCTCATGCCGACCATTCCACTGGTGGGAAAAGATCCGCTTCGCAGAGTCGCGGTATCAATTCCAGTGCGGCGCGACACCTCGGGCAAGAGATTTATTTCTCCCGCCGGTCCCGTTTGAATCGTGAAAGCGCGGGCAAAGGCGAGAGATTTCCAGTCAGGCGATGGCACCACATCCCAGACGCTGTCCATCTGGATCTGAAACTCGTGACCTTCGTCGCCGAAGAAAAACGCGTTGGGAATGGGATCGTTTTCAATGGCGACAGGATCGTCGACGACGAGCAGCGCCCGTTTGTCCGGCGAGAGGATCCAGCGGACCTGCTCGCGCATTCCGCCCGCGCCGTGATTTACCGCGGTAACCGTCACCACGGGAGCTACATGCGTTGTATCGGCGGTGGTCTGTTTGCTGGCATTGTCGACGACGCACCCGGTCAGCCAGATGGCGCCGGTGCAAAAGAAACCGAGATTTACGGGACCGAGGTGGTTATGGAGCATCAATGTGTGTGAGTGTTTCGCCGACCGGCTCACTCGAGCCAGTCTACGGCGCTCAGACACACACCAGATTACGTCCCCCGGCCTTGGCGCGGTAGAGTGCGCGGTCGGCGCAGTCCAGAAGGTCCTCAGCGCTCTCGACCTTGGGCTTTGGAAAGTCCGAGACTCCAATACTGACCGACAATTGCAGAGGCTCGCCCTTGCCAATGTCGAATGGGTGCGCATGAATCTTGTCGCGGAGTCGCTCAGCGAAGGCGATGGCGCCGGCTTCGCTGGTCTCCGGAACGGCGATGACAAACTCGTCGCCGCCGTAGCGCGCTACGGCGTCAACGCTGCGTGCGGTGCGTGCGAGCAGTAACGCGACTTCCACCAACACCTGGTCACCTGCTAGATGGCCATACGTATCGTTCACTTCCTTGAAAGAATCCACATCGACCATGAGAATGCTGAGGGGCGCGTTGTAGCGTCGCACACGCTCGACTTCGACCGTGAGCTGGGCCAGTAACGCACGACGATTCAGGAGCTGAGTCAGCGGATCCGTCCGCGCGAGCGCCTCGAGCCGTACGTTGTCAGCCTGCGTGACCTCCACCATATGCGCACGACGCATGGCGCTCATCGCGCTCTTGACGACGGTCTCGGCGAACTCGACGTCGCCTTCGTTCAACGATGGCTTCTCGGCGGTGCGACGGAGGAGAAATACGCCGGTCCGATCCACATCCAGTCGGAAAGGCAGCGCGATAATCGAGCGAACCGAGATCACGGCACCTTCGCTCTGCCACTCTTCGCGCAGGTTCTTGTAAGCGTCGGAGTGCCAGATGTCCTGGATGAGTACGGGACGCTCGCTTACCAGCGCGGTTTCGATTTCCGGATACTTGTCCAGCTCCACCTGAAGATTTTCGAGCTGCGGATCCTCGTGGGCAGAAGCGACGGTGCCGAAAGTATCGCCGCTCTTCGCAAAGATGACAGAGGAGTGACTCAGGTTGAGAGCACGAGCCAGACGGCGAGCGAGCATATGAAAGAGCTCGCCCATGGAGAGCGATCCCATGACGTCGTGGAGGATGTCCACGAGCGCGCCACGGGCGGCAGCCTCCTCGATCAGGCGCTGCACCTCGGACTCCGCCTTGCGCAGAGCCGCACGCAGCTTCTCGACTTCTTCAGACTGTGCGGCTATTTCCGAGTCCTCGGTCATCATTCGTCGGTAAGGGCCTCGACCGGCTCGACATCGGGCGCCGGGCCACTTTCTTCCGCGCCTTCGCCTTCGTCCTCAGGGACGACGCGGGCGACGGCGGTAACGAGATCTCCTTCATCGAGATTGACGAGTTTCACCCCCTGCGCGATACGTCCGGTGACCCTCACCTGGGAGACGGAGCTACGGATGATGACGCCATGTTTTGTGATGATCATTATCTCGTCGGCAGGGAGAACTTCCATCAGCGCAACGACATCCCCCGTCTTCTCGGTTCTGTTGACGGTAATGATGCCCTTGCCTCCCCTCTTCTGGACGCGATAGTCGGCGATGTTGGAGCACTTGCCAAGTCCGCGCTCGGTAACGACGAGGAGGGTCGCGTCGCGCTTGACGACGACCATTCCGATAACTGAATCGCCTTCACGAAGCTCGATTCCTTTGACGCCAGTGGTATCGCGTCCCATCTCGCGAACATCCATCTCGTGGAAACGGACGGACAGGCCGTGGCGGGTAGCAAGCACGATGTCATTTGATCCGCTCGTAACCTGCACGTCGATGAGCTCGTCGTCCTTGTCGATCTTGATTGCCTTGATCCCGGTCTGGCGCACGTTCGAGTACTGGGAGAGCGCGCTCTTTTTGACCGTGCCGTTGCGGGTGCAGAAAAGCAGGAACTGCGTGTCGGTGAATTCGCGCACGGGCACCATCGCCTTGATCTGCGTTTCTGGCGAAACATTGATCAAGTTGACGATCGGCTTTCCCTTCGCCGCGCGCCCCGCTTGTGGCACCTCGTGCACCTTGAGCCAGAAGCAGCGGCCGTCGTCGGTAAAGCACAGGATGTAGTCGTGCGTCGAGCCGATGAACAGTCGCTCGATGAAATCCTCGTCCTTTAACCCCGCGCCGCTGAGGCCGCGTCCACCGCGGCGCTGCTTGCGATAGGTCGAAACCGAAGTGCGCTTGATGTAACCCGAGTGGGAGATGGTAATGACCATGTCCTCTTCGGCAATCAGGTCCTCGATAGTGAACTCGCCTTCGTCGCTGGTGATTTCCGATCGACGTTCATCGCCGTATTTATCAGCGACTGTCTGCAGCTCGTCGCGGACGATC
This sequence comes from Gemmatimonadaceae bacterium, assembly GCA_046262755.1. GTDB lineage: Bacteria > Gemmatimonadota > Gemmatimonadetes > Gemmatimonadales > Gemmatimonadaceae > UBA4720. The sequence continues at coordinate 140,814 of JBHEME010000006.1, forward strand.
TTCATCCGGCGCGGACGCGAGGCGAGGATATCACGCATATCGGTGATGAACGCCTGAACTTCCTTGAGCTCGGTCTCGAGCTTTTCGATCTCGAGTCCGGTGAGCTTGGCCAGACGCATGTTGAGAATTGCCTCGGCCTGCCTCTCACTGAGCTTGAACCGCTTCTGCAGCTGCGCGCTGGCGGTCGGCGTATCCGTCGCTGCGCGAATCAGCTTGATCACCGCATCGATATTGTCGACGGCGATCTTGAGCCCCTCGAGGATGTGCTCGCGCTCCAGCGCCTTGTCGAGATCGAACTGCGTGCGCCTTACTACGACCGTGTGCCGGTGGTCGATGTAGTGCTGCAGAACTTCCTTGAGCGGCATGATCTTCGGCACCAGCTGGCCGGTGTGTGTATCCGGCACCAGCGCCAGCATGATGACACCAAAAGTCGACTGCATCACCGTATGCTTGTACAGCTGGTTGAGAACTACGCGGGGAATTGCATCCCGTTTCAGCTCGATCACGACACGCATCCCATCCTTGTCGGACTCATCACGAAGCGCGCTTATTCCCTCGAGCTTCCCCGCCTTCACGAGCTCCACCATGTCGACGATCAGCTTCGCCTTATTTACCTGGTAAGGCAGCTCCGTGACGACGATCTGGGATTTGCTCGAAGACTCCTTCTCTTCGATGACGGCGCGGGCGCGCATGACGATTCGTCCACGGCCAGTCTCCTGATAATCCTTGATCCCTGCCCGGCCGTAGATGTAGCCGCCGGTCGGGAAATCAGGACCCTTGATCAGCTTTCTGATCTCGGCCGGCGTCATCTCCGGATTGTCGATCAGGGCTGTGATTGCAGCGGTGACTTCGCGGAGATTGTGGGGAGGAATGTTGGTCGCCATGCCGACAGCGATGCCCGAAGATCCGTTGACGACGAGATTCGGCAACGCCGAGGGCAGGACTCTGGGCTCGAGTCTGGTGTCGTCGAAGTTGGGCGCGAAATCGACTGTGTTCTTGTCGATGTCCGCCAACATCTCCATCGAAACGCGTGTGAGACGAGCCTCGGTATAGCGGTAGGCCGCCGCCGGATCACCGTCGACGCTGCCGAAGTTGCCCTGACCATCGACGAGCGGATAGCGCAGCGAAAAATCCTGCACCATGCGCACGAGCGCGTCGTAAACCGACGAGTCGCCGTGCGGGTGGTACTTGCCCAGCACGTCACCGACAACCGTCGCCGACTTCTTGTAGGCTCGTCCGGGGGTGAGACCAAGCTCGTTCATAGCGAACAGCACGCGCCGATGGACAGGCTTGAGTCCGTCGCGCACGTCCGGCAGAGCGCGAGAGACGATGACGCTCATCGAGTAGTTGATGAACGATTCTTTGATTTCTTCGTGAATGAGGCGCGGCAGGATGCGCTCTCTGTTGTTTGGAGCCGTCATTAAATCGCGGTGGTGTTGCGGGGTCCGGAGGCGCCGTGGGAAGACAGAAACAGCCTCCAATCGAAGTAGCCCTAAATGTAGCGCTTCACAGAGCGGAAATCAACACTCAAGACAACTACTAACTCATTATATCGCAACGACTTGACAGCAGTCGAGCTAGTGCTGTGGAAAAGGTCGTCTTTCGCGTCAAGAATTGTGACGCGACGACTGCCCTGGACCGGTCGCTGTGCGGTTGAATTGTCGTGTCGTTTCGGCGGTCGTTGTTCGACGTAAGGGTAGAGCCAGGAAGCGGGGAAGGCCGGCTGACGCGGCTCGAAACCCGATTCGAGAAAGGAGACACGACAATGCCGAATTTCAGCCGGAGCTCGCGGTTGGTTCCTATTTCTGAAACGGCACGAGGAGTGCGCTTCGCCACCCCGTCCGTAAATCCGAGCTAGCTCGATTTCGATCCAGCACCAGCGCTACGCCGGCGTCCCGTGATGTCGGCATTAAAGGAAATGTCGCTCCGCCAGCTCTTACTGGCGCTAGTGCTTGTCGGGATAGTTGGCCTTGCTGTGGAGCTCGCACTCCTCAGACACGCCGAATCTGTCAGCCAATGGATTCCGCACGTCACTCTCTTCGTAGGCCTGCTAGTAACTCTTGCCGTGTATTTCCGCCCTCGACGGAAAACGCTGAAGGCGTTCCGAATTGTGATGGCTTGGTTCATCGTGATCGGAGTACTCGGCCTCTATTTTCACTTCAAGGGGAATGTGGAGTTCGCGCTAGAACGAAATCCCTCGCTGACAGGTCTCCCGCTCGTATGGAAGGCTCTGCGCGGCGCGACTCCTGCGCTGGCTCCCGGTGCGCTCTCGCAGCTCGGTTTGCTCGGCCTCGTGTTTACGTTCCGGCATCCGGGTCTGACCGAAGGTGACGTGCAGGACCGGGAGAACGCAGTTTAGAGTGATTGGGCGTTGGAATTCCTCGTACCTCGCGCCGTTCGGTGGCGAGACAAACCGGAGACGTTAGATGAGACGTATCACCGCACTACCTACGCAGCTGCTCCTGCCTTTCGTGGTCGCCTTCGCTGCCTGCAGCTCTGATAAAAACAAACCGGCCGATACAACAGCAATCGCGGATACTACGGTCCCCGTTGTGGAGACCGCGGCTTCGACGACGCCATCAGCCAGCAGCACGAGTGTGACAGGCGCCGCGATAGTCCCGATCAACATCAATACGGCCACCGACGCGGAAATCCTCGCGATTCCTGGAATGGGTCCTCGCATGCTTCGCGAGTTCAAGGAGTACCGGCCCTACACCTCAATCGAGCAATTCCGTCGCGAGATCGGCAAGTATGTCGACAAGGCGGAAGTCGCGCGTCTTGAGAAGTACATAGTCATCAAGTAGCGCACGCGATGGTTCCGGCGCGCGATGCCCTGAAGAGGCTGCAGGAGGGAAATCTCAGGTTCGTTGCCAACGTGCGGGGGTCTGATGCTTTTGTCAGTCACACCAGGCGTGCCGAGCTCGCGAGTGGGCAACAGCCGTTCGCGATCATACTCGGTTGCTCCGACTCGCGCGTGCCAGCGGAGATCGTGTTCGATCAAGGTCTCGGCGACCTGTTCGTCATCCGCGTCGCGGGCAATATCGTAGCGCCTTCGCAGGTAGGCAGCGTCGAGTTCGCGGCCGCACGCTACTCGACGCGGCTGGTCGTCGTGCTTGGCCATTCGCAGTGCGGGGCGATTCTGGCGACGCTGGACGAGCTGCGCTCTCCCACGTCCAATCAGTCGCAGAATCTCAAGGCGATCGTCGATCGTGTCCGACCGTCCGTCGAAGGAATCTTCGCGACCGCGAATGCCGATCCCGATGCACTGGTGAAACAGGCGGTTCGCGCGAACATTCGTGCGTCCGTCAATCATTTGCGTAACGGCTCCCAGGTCCTCGAGGAACTGATAAGGAAAGAGGGCTTGATGGTTGTCGGCGCCGAGTACTCGCTGGAGACCGGTGTGGTCGATTTCTTCGATGGACCCGCCGCGCGTGTTTGACGGCCCTTGAATGCGCGACGTGGTGACTTCCAGCAGCGAGCTAACGTGCGAAAGTGCTGCGACGCCTATCGCAGCGACTGCGTTTTTGGGTACGTTCTATTCGACATTTTCTTCACGCGGCACGCCCGCGGCTACTGTTTTCCCCACCGACAACGATGCCCGAAACCAATCCGATTGCCCCCTGGACTCCTTCGCGGACCGCGAAAGAGAAGAATACCGTACAGCGCGCGGTTACCGCGCTACTCGACCACCTCGCCCCCGAGCGCGTACTGAAACGCGATGACAAGCTACGCGCCGCAGTCGAGCAACACCGCACGCCCAGCGGATGCGTCCTGCAGGCAGCGACCGCCGCAGTAAGCGTTTCCTGGTTCGCTGATCCCTCGGCGGGTTCTCCGCTGGGCGAGCTTCGGATAATCGTATGGAAGGGCACGGTATCCCGACGCGGCAGGGCGGCGAGCCCCGAGGGCGCCAAGGTGGTGAAGGAGCTCGTACTCCGACCGATCGAGGCGCCGCTGGATGACTCCCTCTGGCGCGCGGCCGATGGTACCGAATTCGACACGCCGGCGTTGGCAGCCCGCTGCGTGTCGTTGCTCGAAGCGCAGATCGCTCGAGCGTAAAAGTCGTATTGCGGGGCCCCGTCCGGCTTCGCAGGTTTTCTCTACGCCACGATCGCTGACGGAGGCTGCATGCCGGACATGCCAATCGAGAAGCAGCTCGAAGAGATGGAAAACAAGTATTGGCAGGCAATCAAGGAAAAGGATGTCGCCGCGGCGATGCGTCTTACCGACGACTATTGTCTCGTGGCTGGCGCTCAGGGCGTAGCGAAGATAGACCGTGACTCGTTCGGCAAAATGTTGGGCGCAGCACGCTGGACGCTCCACGACTTCAAGCTTTCGGAAGTGCAAGTCCGCCTCGTTAGCGATGACGTTGCGATTCTCGCCTACAAGGTCAGCGAGACGCTTACCGTGGAAGAGAGGGGCCTTATCCTGCAGGCGGCCGACGCATCTACATGGGTACGGCGGGACGGAAACTGGCTCTGCGCGCTTCACACCGAGGCAGTTGCCGGGGATCCCTTTGGCAGGGATAAAAATCCAGCGAAGTAGCAGAACCCGGCTCCGATTGGCGGTCTTTGTCGCCGCTCTCGCCGCCTGCGCGCCCACCCCTCGTCCCACCAGCGCCCCACGGCCGGAGTCCCTCGGTCTGGGGCTGGTTCCAATGCCTGCTTCCCTCGTGATGAATGCGGGGACGCCATTCGACATTAACAGAAACACAGGTATCGCTGTCGAGGGCAGCCCGGAGGCGACGCAAATCGGCGAAGCGTTGGCGACGATGATGAGAACACCGACGGGATTTCCATTCGTCGTCACATCCCTTGGGGCGATGGCGCCCCCCAATTCGATCGTTTTGCGGCTCGCGGGGGATCGCACTGCTCTGGGCGAGGAAGGTTACGAGCTCAGCGTCACTGCCGACTCAATGGTCGTAACAGCGAACCGGCCCGCCGGTCTCTTTCACGGGATGCAGACGATCAGACAGCTGTTGCCGGCGGAGATTGAATCTGAGATCGGCGTCGCGCGGAGTGTCTGGGCGATTCCCGCTCTGAAAATTGTGGATGTACCGCGTTTCGCCTGGCGTGGCGCCATGCTCGATGTGGCTCGGCATTTCTTCACCGTTCGCGAAGTGCAGCAGTACATCGACATCCTCGCCTTGTACAAGCTCAACGTCCTCCACTTGTCGCTCACCAACGATCAGGGATGGAGGATAGCAATCAACTCGCGGCCGAAGCTGGCGAGCATGGGGGCCAGTACCCAGGTGGGCGGAGGCCCGGGCGGTTTCTACACCCAGCAGGATTACCAGGACATCGTGCGCTACGCGCAGACGAGATACATCACGGTCGTTCCCGAGATCGACATGCCGGGACATACCAACGCGGCCCTGGTTGCTTATCCGGAATTGAGCTGCAGCACTCGACCGACCGCACCTTTTACGGGGATCGATGTGGGCTGGAGCACCTTCTGTGTGGATAACGAAGACACCTACGCCCTGGCAGATGACGTTATCCGCGAGGTCGCCGCGATTACCCCCGGGGCTTATCTGCACGTTGGTGGCGACGAGGTGCATGCGCTAACGCGCGACCAGTACGCAAAATTCGTCGAGCGCGTTCAGGCGATCGTAACGCGTTATGGCAAGAAAATGATAGGCTGGGAGGAGATAACGAAGGCGCGTCTCATCCCCACAACAATCGCTCAGCAGTGGAGAACCGACTCGGCGGCTACTGCAATTCAGTACGGCGCCAAACTCGTTCTCTCTCCCGGGCCGAAAGCGTACTTCGACATGAAGTACAACGACCGAACCGAGTTAGGACTAAAGTGGGCGGGGCTGATCGAGGTTCGCGACGCGTACGAATGGGACCCCGCGACCTATCTAAAAGGTGTCAGCGAAGACAACATCGTCGGCGTCGAAGCACCAGTGTGGAGCGAGACGCTGCAGAATATTTCCGCGGTTGAATACATGGCGATGCCGAGACTTCCGGCGCTCGCCGAGGTGGGCTGGACGCCCCAGTCGGGACGCGACTGGGAGAGCTTTCGGATGCGTCTCGCCGCTCAGGCACCAAGATGGCACTACCTGGGAATTAATTACTACAGGTCGCCGCAGGTGCCGTGGTAATGCCATGCGCCGGTTATTAGCCGGGACCCCCGGCCGGCTAAATCGTTGCGAAGTAGCTAGTTAGGTCGATACGCACGGTCGCGCCAGTCGAGCGCCATTGAGACGCCACTGATTGATCGGCCGAATACACATTTGATCCCGTTTGAAGCCACTTGAAAAAGGTACCGTTGAGCCGATACCAATCGTCTTTAGGGGATGCCGATCGCATCATCAACCGGGTGAGCACGCAAGGCACTTCGAAAATGGCTCCAATAACAACTCCAATACGCTCGAAGTACCTGCCCTTCCCGCGTTTCGAGAGCATTCGCAGCCGAATCCTCGTCTTCGCCGTGCTGGCCGCGCTCGTTCCCTCGGGCCTGATGCTCGGAATTTTCTATACGCAGAATCGCCGCGCCCTCGAAAAGAAAATTACCGAGGATCTTCTCTCGGAGAGCGCACAGAGCGCCCGCGCCACCGGAGTTTGGCTCAAGGAGCGGCTCTACGATCTACGCGTTTTCTCGGGATCCGACGAGCTACCGAAAGGCTTCGACGAAGCTGCGCGTGCCGCGCGAAGCACACCAACTGAAGGACGTCTACGCGACTACCTCGTTTCGCTCCACGAAAGATTCAGCGATTTCGACCAGCTGATGGTTCTCGACCTGAGTGGGAACGTTGTTGCCACGAGTGCGAGCGAAATCACCACGCCGCATCTTCCAGCCAATTGGGAAGAAACCCTCAGAAGTGATAACCAGCTGGTTGGTGATGCTTACTGGGACCCGGCGAGCAAGCGTGCAAAGCTGATCGTCGCCGTTCCCGCTCAGCGTGCCGACGGCCGACTGATCGGGGCGTTTGCAGCGGAGCTCAATCTGGCGCCCGTGCAGCTCCTGCTGCGGTCGTTCGCACCGGATAGTGACGGCGCGATTCACCTGATGAACACGAAGGGAGCTCTGATTGCCAGCTCCCGTCCCGCCACCGCGGTGGAAATGCGTGCGCCGATGGCGCCTGCAACGATGAAGTTGCTGCGCGCGCGTGCGCGCTCCGCCGTTCCATTCGTCAATGCGGGACACGACGTGATTGGCACGCTCGAGTACGTACCGCAGGTGGATTGGACGATCATTGCGGAGATTTCGGCCGAGGGCGCATTCCGGCAGGTGAGGGCATTCAGGGATTTCGGACTGCTCGCGGTCGTCTTGCTATTGCTCGCGGTATCCGTGAGTGCCTATCGCTTTGGTCTACTCATCGCGCGACCGCTCGACCGTCTTGCCGACGCAGCGTCGGAAGTCGCCGCAGGCGATCTCGCGGTCGATTTGCCCGCCGCAGCCGCGGGCGGAGAAGTTGGTCACCTCACCAGCGTGTTCAACCACATGGTGTCCCGGCTCCGAGATGGACGCCGCGAGCTCGACGCTATCCATGAGCGCCTGAGAAAACAGAATGAAGAGCTCGAGCAGCTCTCGACGACGGACAGCCTGACGGGCCTCGCCAACCACAGGTCGCTCATTCAATCCCTCGACGAAGAGGAAGCGCGATCAAAGCGCGAGAAACGAGCGTTCTCGGTACTCGTCGCGGACGTCGATCACTTCAAGCAGTACAACGACGCATTCGGTCACCCGGCCGGCGACGAAGTTCTGCGCACGATCGCGGAAATCATGCAGGAATCAGCGCGTAAGATCGACTGCGTCGCGAGGTACGGGGGTGAGGAGTTCGTCATCCTGATGCCCGACACATCTCCGTTCGAAGCGCTCGACGCGGCCGAGCACATCAGAGCGCGCGTGGCGGCAAAGAAGTTCAGCGGACGGAAGATCACGCTGAGCATTGGGGTTGCGGCCTTTCCTGAAGACGCGGATAACCACGAAGCACTCGTGGCGATTGCCGACGAAGCGCTGTATCAGGCCAAGAGAGAAGGAAGAGACCGCACGGTCCGCGCGCGGAGACTGGCTAAGACCGGCAGTTAGTCAGGGCCGCGAAACGAGGCTGCGGAATACCCAGCCACCGCGGCCGGTTTCGTCGGTAATACGAATCCATTCGTCGGCATAGGAGTATCCGGTAAGCGAAGTGCCCGCTTCTGCCGCGAACGCGATCGGGAAATTCGTACCGGGGCCGCCTCTGATATTTCCCCGGGTGGTCATCTTTAGTTTGATGGGAACCGCGAACGCTGTCTCGCCCGGCCGCGCGTCTTCGACGCCGCCACCAAGTCGTACCCGATATGACGACGCCGCGGTCTTGGCCTGGTTCGCGAGGTAAAGCGCGCCACCGTAGTTCTGCTTGTCGAATTCGGTTGCCGCCTGGCGTACGAGGCGGGTGACCTGAAGTACCTCGGGGGGCTGGGTGGTTGTGTTCGACTTGAGCGATTGCAGAGCGACTTCCGCTTCGGCCATGGCCGACGCCGCCTGAGCGCGACTCGCCACCGTGCGCAGCTTCGCCATCGCTCGCACGACCTCCGCGCGTGTGTCTTCCAGTCTTGTTTGCAGATCCTCGATCTGGGCATCGCGGGCGAACAGCTGCAGCTCCAGTCTCGCAACGCGTTTGTCGAGCTCGGGATCCCGTACCGTCACCGTATCGTGAACAACCTTGACGGCCGGAGGCGGCGCGGGCTTCGATTGGGAGCACGCGACTCCAAGTGCTAGCAGAGCAGGGACTAACCAGTCGCTTAGGTGCAGCAGGCCTCCTTGTCGTGACGAAACCGTACCGGAAAATTAGCTCGGTGCGCTCCCCAACTGCCTTGAGAGTAATACCGAACCGCCGAGGGTCGCCAGCCTAATTTCCGCTCAGCTCGCCGCTTACGGGTGTAACCGCGGACCGATCTTCTTCGCCGGTACGAATCCGATAGACCTTTTCAACCGGCAGGACGAAAATTTTCCCGTCGCCGACCTCGCCGGTGGCTCCGGCCGACAGAATCGCGCGCACCGTTGGCTCGACGAACGGATCCGAAACTCCTATCTCCAGACGGACCTTGTCGTGGAGCTCTACCTTGACGGTCATGCCGCGATAGGTCTCGACCTCCTCGATCTCGCCACCGTGTCCCCGGACGCGACTGATGGTAAGGCCTCGCACTTCCGCCCGGTATAGAGCTTCGAGCACTTCGGTGAGTTTCTCGGGCCTTATGATCGCTACGACAAGTTTCATTTGTCAGCCTCTCTCCGCTCGGACGAGGATTGCTCCCTCGCCCCTGCTGTATGCCTCTTCGCCGTGCTGCGTGACGTCGAGTCCGATTCCCTCTTCCCTGACGCTCGCTCGCAGCTTGAACCCCAACCCGATGACTTTCAGAATGACAAACGTCCCAGCGGCGCTGTAGGCAATGGTCGCAGCGACTGCGGCGAGCTGTACTCCCAGCTGTGACACATTTCCGAACAGTGCCCCGTCCGCAATCCCGTTCCAGCTTTTTTCAGCCAGCACGCCGGTGAGCAGCGCACCAACAACGCCGCCAACCCCATGTGCCGAAACCACGTCCAGCGAGTCATCGATTCTTGTCCGTGCCCTCCAGAGCAGCGCGTAATAGCTGGGTATCGCGGCAATTCCGCCGATCGCAATTCCGGACAAGGGACTGACGAAGCCAGCCGCCGGTGTAATGGCGACGAGTCCGACGACGATGCCGGTGGCCGCGCCGATCGCGGTTGTCTTGCGGGTTCGAAGCAGGTCAAGAAGGCTCCATACGACGAGCGTGGCCATCGGAGCGAACATGGTATTCGTGAACGCCAGCGCAGCCGAAGTATTGGCGCCCAGCGCGCTGCCGGCGTTGAATCCGAACCAGCCGAACCAGGCGAGGCCGGTTCCGAGCAGAGTGAACGGAACGTTCTGAGGAATTATCGCCTGGCGCGCGTAGTCTTTGCGCGCGCCGAGTACCAGCGCCACGACGAGCGCCGCGGCTGCGGCGTTGATGTGGACCACCGTTCCGCCCGCGAAGTCGAGCGCGCCGAGTTTGCCGAGCCAGCCGCCGCCCCACACCCAATGCGCGACCGGGGCGTAGACCACGATCGACCAGACAGCGATGAATGTGAGATAGGGGCCGAATCGCATCCGTTCGACGATGGCTCCCGAGATCAGGGCAGCAGTAATG
>JBHEME010000007.1:0-29847 GCA_046262755.1 Gemmatimonadaceae bacterium
GAAGTCACCCGCGCTGGCAAGCGCGGCCAGGTCGTAACCGGCACGCCAGCTGTCTTGCAGAAATCGGTGGTACGCAGTCTCACCTGCCGTCTCTTCGGTGCGATGCACTACCGCGATGCTCAGCTTGAAACCGCCGCGGTGCAGCGCACTCGCCGTCTCGCGGTACCAGGCCGAGAGGAGATCGCGGTCCTGGATGTTCACGGCTTCGATGTCGAACTGGATTCCCCAGTAGCCATTGCGCTGACAGAGCTCGAGCAGGCTTCGCGTTGCCCGACCACGCGCGGCAGTGTCGGCGAGAAGTTTTCTGAGCGCGGGCTGATTGAAGTTCTCGTTGACCACGAGCGGCATCAGCTTGACGCGATGGGCTTTCGCGAGAGCGATGACGCGGGAATCGAGCTCGCCGAAAACGATTCCGAGGCTATCTACTGTGTAGACCTGGGGGCCGAGGACCGTAATCTGATCGATGTTCTGGACGAGGCTGCGGTACGAGTCCTCGCGATCGACATAGTAGAAGAGTCGCTCGAGAGCCTGCGCGCGCACTTGAGAAAGGGGAAATCCGAGCGCGAGGAGCAGGAGAAAGACCGCGAACCGTTTCGGCAACGACATCCGAAAAAATGTATTACCGGCGCTCCCGATTCACGATCCCGCGCGGGATCCCGTCACCGGAGAGGCCGGATCGCCGACCCCGGGCCGGGATACGGAGACCCCCCTGTGTTCTTTTCAGCGCCTCGCCGGGCAAGCCCGATTTGACATCTCGAAAACACAAGAATATGATAGCTCGCCTGGCGTAGTGAATCCCAAAACCCGTCCTCAGAGAGCCGGTTCCCTTCTGTTCTCGCGAAGCACTCGGTCCACGGTGTTCGCTGCGTGCACGCATCCCGTCTACAATTGATTTTCGGAGGCACCATGCCGTTGCGTCGGGTTCTTGGTTTTCTCGCCCTCGCCTTCCTTGTGTATCCTGTCCTCGCATTTGGGCAGGGCACCGGCATCATCCGCGGACGCGTTAGCGACGCGTCAACAGGAGCGCCGCTTGCCGGCGTACAGGTTCGCGTCGATGGAACTCGATTCGGCGCAATGACCGGCGCGGATGGTACCTACACAATTACGGGAGCACCATCCGGAGCTATCGTCCTCAGTACACGACGGCTTGGGTACGCGCCTGAGCGCGCCGCGGTCACGATGACCGACGCGGGAGCCACGCAGGACTTCGCGCTTGGCAGGGTCGTCACCACCCTTAATGAAGTGGTGGTCACCGCGCTCGGTCAGAACACTTTGCAGAGGTCATTGGGCACCGCCCAGCAGAGCGTTACGGGAGCGGCGATCGCCGAGACGCAGCGAGAGAACTTCATCAATGCCCTGCAAGGACGTGTCGCCGGCGTACAGGTAGTGAGCACATCCGGTGTCCCGGGAGCCTCCACTTCGATCACTATCAGAGGTATCAGCTCGATCAGCGGCAGCAATCAACCTCTGATGATCGTCGATGGCCTGCCGATCGATAACAAGACGCTGAATACCGGTGTTCTGGCCTCCGACGCGCCTGGTTCGGCTACGGCGTTCTCCAACCGCGGCGTCGACTTTACTAACAGAGCTGCGGACCTCAATCCGGAAGACATCGAGAGCCTTACCGTACTGAAGGGCCCGGAAGCATCCGCTCTCTACGGAATCGATGCGGCCAACGGCGCGATCGTGATCACGACGAAGCGCGGCAAACCGGGTCGGAGCGGGATGGAGTACAGCAACAATTTCCGCATCGAGACTCCCAGGTTGGCGCCGAAGGTTCAACAGGTTTACTCCCCCAGTGGAGTGGGGAGCACCACCTTTCAATACTTCGGAGCGCCGTATCCGGCCGGCACCCAATTCTACGACAATGTCTCTGGCTTTTTCCGGACGGCCCTGACCCAAAAGCACAACCTGTCCTTCAGTGGTGCCGCCCCCGACAACAAAGTGAACTACAGGCTTGCTACTTCACTCACAAATCAGAAGGGTGTAGTTCCGAACACCTTTTACGACAGGGTCAATGTCACAGGAGCTTCGAATGGTCAGGTAACTCCCTCCCTGAACGTCGACCTCTCGATGGGATACACGTACTCGAACAATCGTCAGGCATGGAAGGGTGACGGTGGACCACTAATCGGCTTGCTGGTGTGGCCGTCCAATGACAACGCGTCGGACTGGCTCAGCGCAGCGGGTACCAGGCGTCGCGTGACCAACCTGTCCACAGCGTCAGAGGTCGATAACCCGTATTTCAGCGTCAACAGGAATCTGATCACATCAAAGAACAACCGCATCATTGCCAACCTCGGCTTCACGTACTCGCCGTTCAGCTGGGGAAACCTGAAGACGAACATTGGCACCGACAACTACACGAATACGAACCTTCTTCTGCGGCATCCGGAGAGCGCGCTGAGCGGTTCCAACAACGGAATTCTCGACGTTGCCGACGACATCACACGCGATCTCAGCACCCAGACGCTGCTCAATTTCAACGCGCACGCGATTGGCAGAAGCCTTTCGATAAGCGGTCTCCTGGGTAACTCGCTTTCCGACTTCAAGTCGACGACGGATGCGCTGAAAGGCCAGGACTTCCTCGATCCAAACTTCGTCTCTGTCAACAACACACAGCTGCGGCAGAATCGCACGACCATCGCTCAGCGCCGCCTGGTCAGCGGCTTTGGCAGCGCCACGCTGGCCTTCAAGGAATATCTGTACCTGACCGTGACGGGAAGGAATGACTGGACGTCGACGATTCCAACGAATCGCAATTCGTTTTTCTACCCTTCCATTTCATCGAGCTTCATTTTCTCTGACGCAATACCGGCCCTCGGGCGTCACATGACTGGCAAGCTGAGAGCTGCGTACGCCGAAGTAGGAAAGGATGCCAAGCCCTATGCGTATAAGACTTCGCTCGAGTTCAAGACGACTTCGAACGGAGGATACGGTTACGGCTTTACCGGTCCCAATCCGGACTTGAAGCCGGAGTTCGCGAGGTCCTATGAGTTCGGCACTGAGTTGAGCTTCCTGCACGACCGTCTTGGAGTCGATGCAACGGTGTATCGTAAAAAGACCCTGGACCAGATCGTAAACGACATCCGGGGGAGCTACGGCACCGGTTTCATCCTGTTCAATCTCAACGGAGCGTCTACCAGGAATACCGGTTTGGAGCTGACGGTGAGGGGAACTCCCATACTCCGCCCGAACTTCTCCTGGGATGTTCTGGCCAACTTTGAACATGCGAGGGGCGTAACACTGGCGCTGCCGAACGCGCTTCCGGAATCGTACGTATCCGACACGTGGTTGTTCGGGAACGTGCGCAACGGTACGGGGCCGGGCTTATCCACGATGTCGCTGACCGGGTTGTTCTATCTGAGGAACAACGCAGGCCAGCTCTTGATCGACCCGACATCCGGCCTTCCGATCAGATCGGCGAGCTTCATCGATTACGGCTACGATCGTCAACCAAAGTTCACGATCGGATTAACGAACACCTTCAAGCGGAAGAACGTCTCGCTGAACTTCCTGCTCGATATCCGCAAGGGTGGAGACGTCTTCAACGCCACCGAGCAGTACCTCACTGCGCGCGGTCTGGCCACCAGCACGCTGGATAGAAACACCCCGCGGGTAATACAGGGTGTTCTCAGAGACGGTAAGGAGAATTCCGCCAATCCCACCGTCAACAACATCGTCGTCGTTCCCGCCGTGCAGACGTCGTACTACACAAACATCAGCGAAGAGCTCTTCATCGAGAAGAACATCAACTGGCTGAGACTTAGAGACATCACGCTCAGCTTTGGTCTTCCGGAGCGCTTGATGAAGAACGGCAGCGTGTTTATCACCGCCACGGATCTGTTCCTCTGGACCAATTATACGGGTCTCGATCCGATCGTTAACGGCAATACCGCGGCAGTCGGAGGATCGGGCGCCGCCGGCATCGACTACGGCAATTTCCCCCAGCCGCGGGGCATCAGCTTCGGGCTCAGGTTGGCACGCTAATGACGGGACATAACATGAAAAAAATCTATTCAGCGGTGCTGGCCGCCCTTTTTCTGGCGCCGACCGGCTGCCAGAACTTTCTCGACGTAAACACCAATCCAAACGCGCCAGAGACAGTAGAAGCGAATCTCTATCTGCCTCCGATGCTGCACTGGATGGTGACCTCGCCACAGTTCGACGGTCGCTTCGTGGGCCGGTACACCCAAAACTGGACGCTACCCGGCACCAGTCTCAGCACATGGGACAGGATGGGATACGATCCCTCGAGCGACAACGGGGGACAGCAGTGGAGAGACGTCTACTGGTCGCTCGGCCAGAACCTCGTGGACATGATGACGAAAGCCGAGGCCCAACAGAGGTGGGATCTCCTCGGCGTGGGGCAGATACTCAAGGCCTGGGGTTGGCAAGCCGTTACGGATATGCATGGCGAGGTCATCATCAAGGAAGCCATCGACCCGACCAGATTCAGCTTCGACTACGATCCCCAGGACGTTGCGTATCAGGAAGTGCAGAGGCTTCTGAATGCCGCCATTACCAACCTGGCGAGAACCGACGGCCTCGTTAACCAGACTTATCTCGCCAAAGGCGACAAGATCTACAACGGCGATCGGTCCAAGTGGACGAAGTACGCTTATGGCCTGCTGGCGATAAATCTGAACCACTATAGCAACAAGAGCACCTACGATCCGGCAGCTGTCATCGCGGCCGTCGACAAATCGTTCGTGAGCAATGCTGACGACGCGCTGCTCACTTATCCAAACACCAACAACGATGACACCAATTTCTGGGGACCTACTAGAAATAACATCACGAACTACAGGCAGACGCAGTTTGTCGTAGGACTCATGGATGGCACGCAGTTCCCGGGCGCAGTCGATCCTCGCATGAGTCGCATGCTGGCGCCGTCACCCGATGGAAAATTCCGCGGGATGGATATCAACGTCGTGGGCGGTGGTGCTTTCGCCGCCGGTACGGCTCCCAACAACTTCTATGGCTACCCCGGGACGACTGGAGCGGGACTTCCAGGCCGATATATCTTCGACAACAAGGCCAAGATTCCGGCCGTGACATACGCGCAGCTACAGTTCGTCAAGGCGGAAGCAGCTTACCGGAAGGGAGACAACGCGACCGCACTGACAGCCTATCTAAATGGAATCAGCGCGAGCATTGATTTCGTCAACGCCAGGAATCTGGACGCAGGTCAGACGCCCACTCAGATCACCCAGGCTGAAAAGGACGCCTTTCTGACGAACCCTTCAATCAATCCCGGCGCCGCTGGTCTGACTTTGTCGCACATCATGTCACAGAAGTACATCGCCCAATGGGGCTGGGGCCACGACGAAACGTGGATGGACATGCGCCGCTATCACTATACCGATCTCGATCCGGTGAGCGGACTGGAAGTTTTCCGCGGCTTTGCGCCGCCGACCAATCTCTATCCCGACAACGGAGGGAAGCTTGTGTACCGCATGAGACCGAGGTTCAACTCCGAGTATGTGTGGAACATACCGGCACTGACGGCCATCGGCGCCACAGCTACAGATTATCAGACCAAGCCAACCTGGATCATCCAGCCTTAGGGAGATATGAAAATGCATAAATCTTTCGTCGGGCTGGTGTGTGCAGCCATCTTATCGTCAGCGTGCGGCAAGGACGCGGTGCAGACGATCACCGCGCCCGCCCCGCCGTCCGCTATCAAGTTTTTCAATTTTGGTGTCAACGCACCGGGCGTGAATTTCTACGCCAACGATACCAAGATGACGGCGATCACTTCCGGCACCGGCACCGAATCCACGACAGGCGTAGTCTACGGCGGCGTTGGGTCGGGTGGATTCTATGACGGAATCAGCCCAGGCCAGTACACGCTCAGCGGAAGGATTGCCGCCGCGACTGATAAAGACCTCGCCATCTCGAATCTTTCAGCGCCGATCGCAGACGGAAAATACTATTCCTATTACCTAAGCGGGTTCTACAACACTACGGCGAAAACGGTAGACAACTTCATCGTAGAAGACGTTCTCCCCCAGGCCGATTTCAGCACGGCCTACGTCAGATTCGTGAACGCGATTTCCAACGCGAATCCGATGACCCTTTATGCAAAGAACACGGTTACGCTAGCAGAGGTTCCAGTCGGTGCGGAGATAGCGTACAAGGGAGCCGGCGCGTTCACCGCTTTGCCGCCGGGCATCTATGATCTGAGCACTCGGTACGCTGGAACTACAACCAACGCGATTGCTAGAACCGGCGTATCATTTGGGGCGGGAAAGATCTATACAATCGGCGCGAGAGGCGACATCACAGTCACTTCAACCACCGCCACGAACCGACCGTTCCTCGACAATACCGCGAACAGGTAAAGCGACGTAATAAAAAACCCCGGCGATGCCGGGGTTTTTTTTTGGGGTGACCGTGAGACCTATCGTTCCGCCGTCCTATGCGTGCGACCCGCTGCTAGCGACTCTCCCAGTTCACGATGCGGGCGCCCAGCACCGCCTGCTGCACGGCGTCGGCCACATCGCGGCGCAGCTGGACGTGACGCGTGTTGCTGCGGGTCGGGTTCACGCGGTTGGTGAGCACTACGACGAAGAGATCCTTTTCCGGATCGATCCAGATCGAAGTGCCTGTGAATCCCGTATGCCCGAAGCTCCAGGGCGAGAAAAATTGCCCCGCGCTCGAACCGCCGTCAGGTGAATCCCAACCCAGCGTGCGTGTCGACTCCTTGCCTTGCCGAGCCGTCCAGCGGGCAATCGTTGCTGGCTTGACCAACCTAACCCCGTTTTGCCCCTCACCGCCGTTCAGAATCATCATCGAAAAAAGCGCAAGATCCTTTGCGGTCGAGAACAGCCCGGCGTGACCCGCCACTCCCCCCATCGCCCACGCGTTCTCGTCATGCACCGTTCCCCACAGAAGTCCGCCGCGCGCGTCGTCGACCTGGGTCGGTGCGATGCGCGAACGGAGTGATGTCGGCGGCTGGAACTGTGTGTCGTTCATGCCCAGTGGCTTGAAGACTTTCTCAGTCGCAAGCACGTCCAGCGTCTTGCCAGTGATGCGCTCCATCACCAGCTGCAGGAGGATCATGTCCCAGTCGCTGTAGATCATGTTCGTGCCGGGCGTATACTCGAGCGGACGCGCGGAGATCTGCTGGAGATACTGCTCGCGGCCACGTGCAGTGCTGTAGATATTGGCGCCAGCCTCGAGGCCGCCGCTGTGCGTCAGGATCTGCTTTACCGTGATCTGCGCCTTCTCCGGCGAGTTGAACTCGGGAAGGTATGAGCTGATGGTGCGATTGATATCCAGCTGGCCCTGCTCCTCGAGGATCATCGCGACCGTAGTCGTAGCGATCACTTTGGTAAGCGACGCGAGATCATAAAGCGTGTTGGTGTCGACGGGCGAAGAGCCAGGCTGGTTCCAGTCGATGTACCCGTAACCCTTCATGTAGGCGATATGACCGTTGCGTCCAACCGCGATCGCGACTCCGGGCGCGACCGCTTCTTCGATTGCGGTCTTCACGATTTTGTCGAGCTTCGTCGCCAGCGATGTATCCAGCCCCGAATTATTGAGACCCACTTCCGGGTCTATGTATTTGATGGGCGTGGGAACCGCCGCGACCTTGGCGAGGGGCGGCGGTGGCGCACACGCCGCCGCAAACACGATCAAGAGTAGAGCGTACGGGGCTGCAAGCTTCATTTGGTGGCGATGCTGGTTTGTACTCGGTGGATACCCGAGCCGAACGGAAGGCTCGGCGGCAACGAAATCGGAAGTCGCCCGTTGATCTCACGCTCCCCCAGGAGTGCCAGAGCGGCAGCACGTTGACTTATGGGCGCCCCACCCCAGGCAAGCAGGTAGGATGACACCGACGGAAACGCGCTGAGGAGATACGGGCTCCCGAAAGAGAGGACGATTATCGGCTTCCCGGACAACGCGAGTTTCTCGACGAAACTGGAAAAACCTCCTTCGGTGCCCACTGAGCCCGCGAATTCGCGGGGAGACACGTATGCCG
Organism: Gemmatimonadaceae bacterium; assembly: GCA_046262755.1. Lineage (GTDB taxonomy): Bacteria > Gemmatimonadota > Gemmatimonadetes > Gemmatimonadales > Gemmatimonadaceae > UBA4720. Next base: position 7,991 of record JBHEME010000007.1, read on the forward strand.
AGACGATGATTAGCTGTACGGAATCGGCTTGCGCGCTGAGCGCGGCGTATTCAGCCTCAGTTGTCCGACCATCGACGCGCACGTTCTGCGTACCCTGAAGTCGTTGTGAAATAACAGGATTGAACGTCCGGCCGGCTACGAGATCGGCGGCGTCGGCGTACGTGATCGAGAGGACCCTTCTGGTCGAATCGGGCAGGACAGGCACCAGATTCAGTTTGTCCTGGGCCAGCGTGATCGACTTTTCGGCGACCTCCTCGGCGATCGCTGTGTGCGACGGGATACTCACTATCCGGTCTACTGCATTCAAATCCACCAGACGTCCTGTGCGCAGTCCCGCGCGCGCTTTGGCGGTGAGGAGGCGGCGAACAGAGGCGTCGATCCTTTTTTCTGTGAGCCGGCCTGACTGAATTGCACCCAGAACGGTTTCAATGGCTGTGTGAACGTCGCGCGGCATCAATAGCACATCGGCTCCTGCCTCCAGTGCCATGATGAGCGGTTCCGTCGCACCATAACGTTTGGCCACGCCACCCATGGTCATGGCGTCGGTGAATAGAAGGCCGCTGAAGTGCATCTCATCGCGCAGGATCCCCGTCATGAATCCATGCGAGAGCGTAGCGGGGCCTGCGTTTGCTCCTTCCACTCCGACGACGGCGATGTGCGCGGTCATGATAGCGTCGATGCCCTCGCGAATCGCGGCGCGGAATGGCGGAAGATCGACCGAGTCGAGGTACGCTCTGTCAGCGCGGATCGTCGGGAGGTCGAGGTGCGAATCGACGTCGGTATCCCCGTGACCCGGAAAATGTTTTCCCGTCGCCAGAAGGCCCGTCGACCTCGCGCCGCGTATGTACGCTGACGCCAGCTTGCCAACAAGCTGGGGGTTTTCCCCAAACGATCGTGTGTTGATGATCGGGTTCAACGGATTGGAGTTGACGTCGAGCACGGGACCGAAGACCATGTGGACTCCGATTGCGCGAGCCTCAGTGCCGAGCACCTGACCGAGCTTGAAAGCGAGATACTCCGAACCGGTTGCTCCCAAGGCCATCACCGGTGGAAAAACAGTTCCACCGCCCTGAGGAAGGAGCGACGGCAGCGCGTAGATGTTCCCGAGCCGCATGCCCGGTCCGTTCTCCATGTCAGATGCGATGAGCAGGGGAACTCTGGCGCGGCTCTGGAGCTCGTTGAGCTTGGCGGCGTAGCTGAGTGGCAGTCCTATCGACAGGACCAGACCGCCGACGCCTTCGTCCTGCACCCAGCTTCGCACTTCCTCGAATTCGGGCGATCCGACGGCGGCATAGTCGCCCGCCACCCAGGGCATGATCAGCTGTCCGACTTTCTGACGCAGCGTGAGCGACGCGAGGGTTCGATCCACCCAGCGCTGATCGTCGCGAGAGAGCGGAGTCTCAGCGCCCGGTTTTGCGGGGCCGAGTAGTCGCCGCGCGGAAGCGTCGACGCCGGGAACGATGGCCGGCTGAACGACCGACGAAGCAGGCGCGCAACCGAGGACGAGCGCAAGGGGACCAGCCAGGCTGGTGCGAAAGTGTCGTGACATGTGGCTCATATTAGCAGGTGCCGCGAGTGAGACGCACGAGTTTTATTTCTGCGTGCGAGATGGTGTGCGGAATTTGACGTGGAATATTATTGTCGCGCGAGACAGGTTGATGTAATGGGCAAAAACGACTCTTCGGGTGCAATGACCCCGCGCGACATCTCCTGGCAGTGGTCCAGGTTCAGCGAGCTCACACCGGAAGACCTGTACGCAGTGGTGAGGCTTCGCGAAGCTGTTTTCATCGTCGAGCAGAAATGTCCTTATCCGGACGCTGATGGTCGCGACCCAGTAGCCTGGCACCTTCTTGGCTGGCTCAAACGCTCCCAAAGCAGAACGTTGGCTGCCTACGCACGCGTTTTCGAGCCGGGTTTAAGGTACGAGCAAGGGTCGATCGGCAGAATCGTGACGGATCCACACTTTCGGGGCGGCGGGTTCGGGCGGGCATTGATGGCTGAGGCTTTGGACCGCCTGGACTCTCTCGCTCCGGGACAGACGATCAAGCTGGCCGCCCAGCGCCGTCTGGAAAAATTCTACGCGGGCTACGGTTTCCGAACGATCTCAGAGCCGTACGAGGAGGACGGGATAATTCACATCGACATGCTGCGTTGACGCTGTGATCGAGATTACCAGGGATAGGTACTACAAGGGCGAGACGTTCGCGGATTTCATGTCGCGGCCGATAACAAACCACGGCCTCTGGCTGGCGGTTACCAATAGAGTGCTGATTCCGCTTGATGTTTCAGCGCGGATCGAAGCGCTCGGCGGACATTGGCACCTGCTGGTGTTGAGCGAGGATTGGTGCGGCGACGCAGTGAATATCGTTCCGATAGTAGCGAGGCTCGCCGCATCAGTGAGCAACATGGATTTGCGCATTCTGGCGAGGGATGAGAATCTCGACATCATGGACGCGCACCTCACGGGAAGCTCGCGGTCCATCCCGATCGTAATCCTGCTGAACGAAAAATTTCATGAGTGTGGATGGTGGGGCCCGCGGCCGTTCGCGTTGCAGAAGTGGGTGCGCGAGGAGGGAATGACGTTGCCGAAGCAGGACCGGTACCGGGAGATCCGGACTTTCTACGCACGGGATCGCGGAGCGACGACGATTCGGGAGATTACGGAGATGCTGGAGGAGTGTTGTCGAAGGCCGCCGGTGGCGGTCAAGGCCAGGTAACTCCAACTGAACGGGCGAGAGTTGTCAGTGAAGAAAGACCACAGGTCCCAGCTCACGACGTCGGGACATTATTAAAGGTGCGAGGGCACAGGCAGTTGTCTGTGCTCAGAATGGCCATGGTGGAGTCTCGACGTAGTGAGCTGTCAGCTGGCTTCTACGCTTCTGAGCACTCCCGCCCGTTCAGTTGCTTTTTCCATTAGTCACGCCGGGACCCTTGAGTATGGATTGGCTCCTCGCACTCGTCGCCAACCAACGACACATTCCGGCTGCTCTCTTCCAGGAACGTCGCGCGAGTTCTGCATTCGCCGTCGACTACCAATCGCTTTCCCCGAGCGATGACCTCGCGAATATCGAGTGAGCCCTCGGTCAGAACGAGAACATCGGCGTCACAACCTTCCTCGAGTCGCCCCTTTGTTTTCAGCTTGAGAATCTCGGCAGTATTCGACGTGACGAAGGGCAGGACGGTTTCCAGCGGCAGATTGTGCTGTACCACCAACCCGCAGATCTGCCCGTAGAAGACGTCGGGAGTCGTCGAATCCGCGTCGGAGGAGATGGTGAACCTCTCCGGAGGGCCACCGTGTTCGAGGTAGTACTTGGTCCATTTGGCGGCATCTTCTTCGACGACATCGATGTTGATCGGCATTCCGTCAATCGCGAATGCGATCGCCTCGTCCATCAATTCCGTCGTTCGCTGCACATGAGTGGGGAAGAGCCACTCGATCCTGATGTCGAAGTCGTTGAGAAGTTTCATCAGTGGCTGAAGCCGCCGGTCCGAGTCGCCGACGTGGAAGTGTGTTAGTCCGGCCTTGCCGGTCAGCAGTCCACCGACGTGCGCATCCAGAACCACCCGCGCGAGCTCATCCGCTGTCGGAGCAAGAGCGCGCTGGTCCGAGATCGCGACTTCACCGACGCCGATGCACTCTTCGATGAACATCATGTCCTCTCGAACGTGACCCAGCATCGTTGTCGGAGGCACGTTGTACCCGCCGGTCCAGAGGAACGCCGTCAGACCTTCCTCCTTGAGCGCTTTCACTCGCGCCAGGAGCCCGGCGAGTGTCTTCATCGTGGTGTCGACACCCAGGGCGCCGACGACTGTGGTGACACCGGCGCGATAGATCTCGTCGACGAAAAGCATTGGACTCTGTTTGGCGAGACTGCCTTCTCCACTGCCGCCGAGCAGGTGCTCGTGGGGGTCGATCAGTCCCGGCGTCACTACGCAGCCCGACGCGTCGATGACGTCGTGCTCAACGCCGAGGGCATCGAGCTTGCGCCGGTCGATCGAACCGATTTTTTCGATTTGACCGTTGGCGAGTAGGATGTCGCGCCGGCCACGGTGTTCCGGGGAGTAGACCTCGCCGTTCTCAATCAATATCAGCATTCACTTCTCCGCGGCTTCCTTCTTGTGTTCAGTGGTCTCGATCCCCAGAAATTCCTTTATCTCATTTTCCGGATGATAACGCGGACGCCGCGTCTTGATGTCGAACTTGTCAGACTGATTCAAGACGTGGAGGCGGATACCGTAAATGCAGAGGGGTAAGTCCGGCTCCGCTTCATTGATGTTGCTGAATGTCACCTTGCTTCCATCGACGACGTACACCGCGCCTGAGCCGAGTACCTGAAATCGTCCGCGCCGGACGAGAATGGCGCTGTCCTCGTCGAGGCCGAGGCCGAGCATGCGCGGGTTCTGCGCGATTGCCCCTAGTAATCGGCCGATCCTGCCCCGCTGGGCGAAATGCTGATCGACGATGACGCCGGGCAGCAGTCCGAATCCCGGAGCAAGCCGGAGCGTTGATCCAATGCGATGCGATTCGTCGCCCGCGCCCGCGACCATCATCGTCTCGGTCATGACGGACGCTCCCGCCGAAGTGCCGGCGATCACTCCGCCGCCCTCGAAAATTTCGCGGACGCGCGTGTAGACCGGAGTATCGCCGATCTGGCTGGTGATTTTGATCTGGTCGCCCCCGGTGAAGAACACCGCGTCGGCGCCGCTCAGAATGCTCACACGCGAATCGAGCTGCGCCTCTTCGCGGCTATCGATGCTGAGATGGTGCACGTGACGGGCGCCAAGGCCGCGAAAGCAGCGCTCGTATTCGTGGAAGGACCCTTCCGGTTCTCCGGACGCGATGGTGGCGACGACGATTTTACCTGCCTTACCGACTTTCTTCACCAGCATTCGCAGGATCGTCTTGTCGTCGTCCTTGTCTTCGTGCCCGCCGATGATGAGAAGGCTGCCGAATCCGGGTCGTTTTCGCATGCGCGGTAGGTACGAAAGAAGCAGGCCCGGAGGGCTGCGGTTGCCGATTCGGTCGAGTACGGTGGCGAACGGTGTAGCTTCTCGCGCGACTAGCCCCTTGAACTGCAACCGCACCGATGCGAGTTGTCAGTAGCGTAGATCCGAGCTTGCCAGTTCACGACGCCTGGACTTTCCGCCGTAGCGTTTCTGCAACTGCCTGTGCCACGAAGGGCGATGAATTAAGTCCGGACGTCGTGAACTGGTAGCTATAGTCTGTGCCGCTGAACACTGGCATCGGTTCAGTTGTAGGCCTTGATGCGGATTACTTCTGTCGCGACGTTTTAAGAGTGTCGATCAGCCGGAGAAGCTGCCGCTGGCTTTGCTGGATTCCCCGCACGTCCCGGCGCTGCGCATCCGTGAGCGGGCCGTGGATTTCTCTCTCGAGCAGCTCAGTATACCCGAAGATTGCCTGTAGCGGAGTGCGGAGCTGATGACTCAACACTGTGAGCAGCTCGGAAGCTGCGCTGTCGTTATCGTGGACGACGGCGATCGAGCGCTCTTCTCTCGGCTCGCCTGCGGCATCCTGGCGCGCGCGCCTCTTGGCGACGAAACGAGCGGGCGCGGAGCCGGCGTTCGCGGGGAATTCGCGAATATCAGGCGTGCCCGATTCGTGGTGCCGGGGTTGCGGCATGTGAGGTGGCGAGAGAGCTGCGAATGTGTCATTCGACCAGAGATGCAACTACAAGGCCCATTGAAACGACGAAGCACGGCTTTCACCGTGCTTCTTTCGCTTCCGTCCCGGCTTGGGTCAGCTGTTGTTGCCTCCCGCTCCGCTCGACCTTCGTCCTCCGCGCGATGCCTCACCGCCTTTTCTCCCAGCGATCCGCGCCTCTTCGCTGGTGAATTCGTGCGCGGTCCCTTTTTGGTGGGCCGCTCGCCCGCCCTTGGCGGCGATCGCGCGCTGCGCCTGTGGGTCCATCGCGGCGAATCCGCGCGGTGTCTTCCTGCTTACCGAGGCGCTACTACCGGCCTCACGTCCGATACCGTCCGTCGTGCCGCTATTCCGGCCGTCGTTGCCAGAACGTCCCATTCCTTCGCTGATGCCGGCGCGTCCGCCGCCACTCGCTCCGTTTCTCTGGTCCATTCTCTCCTCTCGGTTGTTGGACTCGTCCGCCATTTTCTAAATCTCCTGCCGCGATGATTTCGAGTTGATGACGGCGCTCAGTATCGACGCACCATACAGTTGCAAGGCGTCGCAGCAGCACCGTCTGAATGAAGATACTTTGTGCGCAATCGTCAAGCCGCGAAAATCGGGCCGGGACGAGTGTCCGAGCGAGTGTGGATTTCCTCTCTTCTCACACGTCTGTGACATCGTATCTTATAGGCGGCCATGTTGCCCGCCGGCTCGCGGGGCTGAGGCACCGCACGTGCATCGGGTGTCAACACTGTCCGAGGAATAAGTGAATCCAGTCGAAGAAGAAACTCTCTCGAAAATCGAGGTACTCGCCGACCTCGAGTCTGTTGTCAGTGAGTTGATGACAGCGCACGAAGCCAAGCGCGTCTTGTGGTTCCCCGCAGAACTGCTCGAGCCTCCCCCCGGCGAGGATCCTGATCGCCATCTCAGGTCGTTGCGCGAGCGTGCCCGCGGAATAAGCGACCCAGCCAGGGTAGCTCTCGCGCTCAATCTTCTGACAGAGGAAGGATTGCCGCATTTTCATCGGCTGCTGGCGGTCTATCTTGGCACGGACAGCATCTGGGCGAGGTGGAACAATCTCTGGACGGCGGAGGAGGATCGACACGGGGCGATCCTCCACGACTACACGAGGGACGCCGGAATATTCGATCCGGTCGTGATCGAGAAGATGCAGTTCGATTACATCAAAGCGGGATTCGAGCCGGAGTGGGACAAGGATCCGTATCGCGTTTTCGTCTATACTTCGTTGCAGGAGCGCGCGACACAGGTCTCCCACGCCAACACCGGGAAGTTCGCGTCACAGTACGAGCCGACGATCGGCACTGTCTTGCAGAACGTCGCGAAGGAAGAAGCGCGGCATTACACGTTTTATCGGTCGGTGTTCAAGGCTGTAATCGAGCGGGATCCGAATCAGGCACTGATCGCGGCGGCGAAGATAATGCCGGCGATCGACATGCCCGGTGTGAACATGCCGCATTTCCGCGAGCTGGCCGACGTAGTGAGGAGAGCGGGTATCTACGGACCGCGGGATTATCTGAAGATCGTCGAGGAGTTGATCAAGTACTGGTCGATCGACACAATCGAGGGCCTGAACGATCTAGGGCGGAAGGCGCAGGAGAAGATCATGGGGATTCCCGCCCGACTCGAGCGCATCGCCGAGGTGATGGAGCTCAAGACCAAGCCCAAGAGCTTCGCCTTCGACGTGATCTTCAATCGGGAGTTCGCGATGGACTGAGCGAGTGCGCGGCTTTGGTTGGTCGCGCCCGGTCGGTCGGAGGTGGGTCGGTACTCGTCGGCGCGCTCGCTTACACGCTGCGAGCCTTCGTCAGCCCGCTCGCACTTGCGTCGCGAGCGGGCGCCCAGCCGAAGTCTCTTGCTACGCGAGGACGCCTCCTGCGTTCCGACCCACCTCCTCCCTCCCTGTCACGCCACCCCTTTACTCGGCCGTCGCTCACTCCTTCGCGAGCGCCGTTAAAGATCGCGTCGCTGCCTCGCCTCGCGCGCGGCCTCTCCGCGCTCGTGGAGTCGGCGCGGTGAGAGTCGACACGGCGCGTTGGAGGTGCGCCGCGCGCACGTTACGTCCGCGTGTTCACAGATCGGTGCGGGTCGAGGCTGGGTGTCCTCGCAGGCGACGTTCAGCGAGCGACCAGGAGACCCGCGACTGAGCGGAGCGAGGGAGCGCAGTCAGGGGCTCCGCCCGAGCGAGCGTCGTCGCCGAAGAGGATACCCAGCCTCGACCCCCACAGAGATGTGTACCTGCGAAAAAACAAAGCTTGCGACGGACGCTACGATCCCGACAAGCCGAGTTCGGCCGAGCGCGCCTGCATGGCGCCTATCACGAACGAGATGTGTTCGTCGAGATCGACCCCGAGCTCCGCGGCACCGTTGATGACGTCCTCCCGGCTCACTCCCCGGGCGAACGCCTTGTCCTTCATCTTCTTCCGCACCGACCGAGCTTCCACCTCGTGGATGTTCTTGGTCGGCCTGACCAGAGCGGTGGCAGTGATCAAACCGGTCAGTTCGTCTACCGCGAAAAGCGTTTTGGCCATGCGGGTTTCCCGCGGGACGCTGGTGTAGTGCGCGTGTCCGAGGATCGCCTGCAGAATGTCTTCAGGGTAGCCCCTTTCTCGGAGAACGCGCACCCCTTCCGACGGATGTTGCTCCCCTGGCGAGTGGGCTTCGTTGGGGAAGCGCTCGTAGTCGAAATCGTGGAGCAATCCCGCCAAACCCCAACGCTCCTTGTCTTCGCCGAATTTCCGCGCGTACGCCCGCATCGCTGCCTCGACGGAGAGCATGTGCTTCCGCAGTGAGTCGCTGGCGGTGTACTCCCGCATGAGCGAGAGCGCATCCTCGCGAGATGGGAGCTGTGTCCTGTCAGTCATTTGAATGCGGCTCCAAACTCAGGTGGGGGTGCTTAAGTCTGCATGGAGCCGCGCCTGGTGCGCCACACTGAGCCCGCGTCCTCAGCATTTCTGCAGCGAGCCTATTAGGAGGTGTCCCACGTCGACTCCGACCTGCAACGCCAGCAAAGCGGCGAGCATCAACCGCGCGTCGGCCCAGCTTCGCTGATCGGGAAGGGTCCTCGCGTAGAGAGCCACACCGCAGATAATCAAAATTCCTTCGACCGAAAAATCTGCGATCGGGTGCGCGTACAGCTGCAGACCAACCCTCGGCCCTCCTGGCCAGGTCGGCTTTTCGCCCGTGATCCAATCCAGAAGCATGTGTGACACGACAACGCTCCCCACCACGAGCCCGCCTTTCCAGTCGCGGGTGCTCGCGGTGTAAATCGAAAAGCCCAGTACGGCGAGTACGCCCACGGCGGGTAGAGAGTGAGATAGCATTCCATTGGAGCCATTGGCGCGCGTCAGACAAAGCGCCGTGTCCGCCCAATCGGGTCCATAGGTAGCCAGGAGAAGGACCAACAGACCGACGCTTTGCCGCGCGCGCTTTGCTGCGAGCGCAGCGCCGACGTGACCCATATACATCGTTATCGAGGAATGCGATTCGATCGCCGCGCGCGACGATCGATCATTAGTGGCAGGAGCGTCGCCAACAGCAACGCTCCGACGAGACGGGCCGTGTAGTAGAAGTGCTGAGCAAGGCCTGAACTCAAGGCAGGGAAAGGATCGGTCATGTAACTTCGTAAAGTTACGGCAGGGTCACGCTGATCGCGCCTCTCCAACCGCGCCGGGTACCGAATGCACGTCAAACATCTCGAGTGCTCTTTCTGCCATCGCGAGTACGCGGCTGGAAAAGTTCACAACGTGTGCCTCGAATGCGGCAAGCCCCTCTTCGTTCGATACGATCTGAAGCGGATAGGAAAGTTCCTAAAGCCCCAAGCGCTCTTCTCACGCCGTCCCGATCTATGGAGATATCGAGAGCTACTCCCGGTCCGTCGCGAAGAGCACATCGTCTCACTCGGCGAGGGATTCACTCCGCTTCTCGAGGTAAAAGCCCTGGGGGCTAGCCTGGGTGTTCCCGCTTTGTATGTGAAAGACGAATCGCTGAATCCCACTCAAAGCTTCAAGGCGCGCGGTATGGCGGTGGCTGTCTCCATGGCGAAGGAGCTGGGAATAAAGAAGCTCGCGGCTCCCTCCGCGGGTAACGCGGCAGGCGCGCTGGCTGCCTATTGTGCGCGCGCGGGACTCGAGGCGTTTCTCTTCATGCCGCGAGACACACCCAGGGCAAATGTGATCGAGTGTGAAATCTGCGGCGCTCATGTCACACTGGTGGACGGACTGATCACGGATTGCGGTGCCGAAGTAGCGCGCAGAAAGGATGCGGAGGGCTGGTTCGATGTCTCGACACTCAAAGAACCCTATCGAGTAGAGGGAAAGAAGACTCTGGGCTATGAGCTCGCCGAGCAGTTTGGCTGGACTCTGCCCGATGTAATCGTTTATCCGACTGGTGGAGGCACGGGACTCGTCGGCATGTGGAAAGCATTTGGCGAGATGGAGCAGCTGGGCTGGATCGATTCCAGAAGGCCGCGCATGATCACCGTCCAGGCTACGGGTTGCGCCCCTATAGTTAACGCTTTCGAGAGGGGCGAGCGTTTCGCTCAGGAATTCGACAACGCTCAGACAGTCGCGTCGGGGCTGCGAGTGCCGAAGGCGATCGGTGATTTTCTGATTCTCGACGCGCTGAAAGAATCCGGCGGCCTGGCGATCTCCGTCGATGACACGGAGCTCATAGAAGGAGCACGAGAGATGGCGCGAGCGGAAGGGATCTTTGCCGCCCCGGAGGGCGGTGCGTGCGTGCCGGCGTTGAGGAAATTGCTGGCGCGAGGAGATGTGAGATCAGACGAGAAGGTCGTCCTGTTCAACACTGGCTCTGGAATCAAGTACCTCGAGTTATTCGCGCAAAACTCAACGACGGGGGCTGAGCACCGGAATCAACCGCATTCTGCGCCGTCGTAGTGCGTACGCCGCACCGGGGACAGTGACCTAACGGACGCCCACGAGTTTGTGCGTCTGGATGCTCAATCTCCACCGAGGGTGTTTCAGGCAATAGTCAATCGCGCGTTCCGTATTTCTCGCTAGGTCGGGCCCGTCCATCGGCTGAAGGAAAAAGTGACGGAACTCGAGAGCTTCAAACTTCTCCGGCATCGCCTGTTCCTGCGGGTAAACGAGCTTGAGCTCGTTGCCAGAAGTCTGTATGAGCGGCGCACCAGCTTTGGGGCTGACGCAAATCCAGTCGAGCGAAGGCGGCGCGCGCTTGGTGCCATTGGTTTCGACCGCGACTTCAAATCCCCGTTCTTGCAGCTCGGTGACGAGCGGCTCGTCCAACTGCAGCAACGGCTCGCCACCAGTGCAGACGACGTACTTCGCTGTCGGGGAAGCTCCGCCAAGCCAGCAGCGATCCACGGCATCAGCAAGGTCGGTCGCGCTCGTGAACTTCCCGCCCTCCGGTCCAGTTCCGACAAAATCAGTGTCGCAAAACTTGCAGACCGCGCGCGAGCGGTCCTCCTCTCGCCCTGACCAAAGATTGCACCCCGAAAACCGGCAAAACACGGCGGCGCGGCCGGCTTGCGCTCCTTCCCCCTGAAGCGTGTAGAAGATTTCCTTAACCGTATACGTCATTTGAACGGAGTCGCTAAGCAGCAACCAAGACGTCCGTACGGACACAGAAATCTTCGCGGGCCGGAGCGTGAGGGTTGGCGCTGAGTCACCGAGCAGCGCTCCCCAACTCTGCGTATCTGATCGGGTCCTGACGGCCCGCCTCGGCGAACCCTTTCAGTCTGAGCTGACACGCGTCGCATTGGCCGCAGGCCAGTCCGCCTGGCCCGGGATCGTAACAGCTGCTGGTTACGGAGTAATCGACGCCAAGACTTTCGCCGAGTCGGATGATCTCCGCTTTGCTGAGCGAGATGAGAGGCGCATGAATGGAAACGCGTGCGCGTCCTTCGACTGCGACACGAGTGGCCAGATTCGCCATTTTCTCGAACGCAGCGATGTATTCCGGACGACAGTCGGGGTAACCGCTATAGTCCAGCGCGTTTACTCCGATGAAGATGTCACCTGCTCCGATCACCTCCGCCAGCGCAAGGGCATAGGAAAGAAAAATCGTGTTACGGGCCGGCACGTATGTCACGGGAATGCTGGTCGCGTCTGCGCCCGACATCGACAAAGTGCGGCCCTTCGGAACAGGAATATCCGACGTGAGCGCCGACCCCCCGAACACCCGAAGATCGATGTCCACGACGTAATGTCGAACGACTCCGGCGGCGCTCGCGATCCTTTTCGCAGCATCCACCTCGAGCGAATGGCGCTGACCATAACTGAAGCTGAGCGCATGCACCGCAAACGCTTTCTGCTTCGCAATCGCCAATACTGTCGTCGAGTCGAGTCCTCCGCTCAGCAGGACCACTGCTGCAGCAGTGGAGTGCTGGGGGGAGCGGGGAGTGGGAAATATCATGATGTCCTCAGTAGAAAGTTACACGGTCACTTGCCCGCGGGTTTTCGAGGTCCACTTTCGCCGGGCAGACAAAGCGGCGAATCTTCGGTGGCGGCCGTGCCTGATATCCAAAACCGTGATTCCGGTCGCGGACACGAACCAAGGGAGAGACACTTGAGAATTTCGCGAATGTTAAATCCTGTCATCGCCGGGCTGGGAGTTGCTTGCAGTGCGGCAATGCAGACCGGGCAGGGCGGGCCGACGGGCGCCGCGATCACCGCTCAGGATCTACGAACCCGCCTTTACATCTTTGCCGACGACTCGATGATGGGCCGCCAGTTCGGCACCGAGGGGAACCTCAAAGGCACTCAATACATTGCCAATGAGCTGGCGAGAATGGGCATCCAGCCGGGAGGCGTGGCAGGAAGTTATTTCCAGGATGTGCCCGCCTACCGCGTATCGTTTGCTCCTACCGGCCGGGTCTACGTCGAGGGAACGCCTCTGGTCTTCGGCCAGGATTACATCACGAACTTCCCGGCGACCGCGAGGGCAATCCCTGTTGATAGCGTACAGGTCATTTACGCCGGTGATCTCTCCGATACGACGACTCTTCTTCCCGCTGATCAGGCAGCTGGCAAGGGACTCCTTTTCTCGATCGGAACACCCCTGCGGAGGAATCCGGCACCAATCATTGCTCGCTATCGCGACGCGCGGGTAGTCATCACCGTCAACGATCCAGCCACCGTGCGGCCGTACGGTCTTACCATCAGTACTGACACGACGGCGGCCCGGCTCAACCTGATCGTTTCCCCGGGAACGGCAGCAAGGATTCTGGGCGCCGATCCGGCCACACTGAGGACGGGAGCACCCGGTCGAGTCGTGCGATTCTCATCGATCGCCTTCACACGTTCCGCCGCGCCCGCTCGCAACGTGATCGGTATCATCCCCGGCACCGATCCGGTGTTGCGCGGCGAGTACGTGGCGATCGGCGCGCACAACGACCATTTGGGAATTCGCTACGCCGGTCCACTGGATCACGATTCGCTACGCGCCTACAACACGATTGCCAACAGGATTGTCGAAGCGCGGACGCACGCCACACCAGGCACACCGGGCGGCGGCCTTACCCCGGCAGAGAGGGCATCGATTCATGTGAATGTCGACAGTCTCCATCGCCTGCGGCCCGCGCGTAGAGACTCCGTCTACAATGGCGCCGACGACGATGGCTCGGGCTCGGTGGGAACGCTGGAGATCGCAGAGGCCTTCGCCAAAGGAACTCGACCCCGTCGATCGGTTTTGCTTGTCTGGCACACCGGGGAAGAATCAGGTCTCCTGGGTTCCAGATATTTCACCGACAATCCCACCGTTCCGCGGGACTCGATCGTCGCTCAGCTCAACATCGACATGATCGGTCGTGGCGATGCGTTCGATTTCGTGGGTGGGGGTCCAGCGTACTTGCAGCTGGTTGGGTCGCGCAGGTTGTCGACGGAGCTCGGTGATCTGGTCGAGTCGGTGAACCGGACCGAGCCAACCCCGCTTCAGTTCGACTACGCGTTCGACGCGAATGGTCATCCCGAGCGGATCTACTGCCGTAGCGACCATTACAATTACGCTCGCTACGGAATTCCGATCACGTTTTTCACGACCGGGCTGCACATGGACTACCATCAGCTCACCGACGAGCCGCAGTACATCGACTACGAGCACATGCGCAAAGTCGCGCAGTTGGTGCACGACGTCGCGCTCACGGTTGGCAATCTCGATCATCGCGTGGTCGTGGATAAGCCCAAGCCCGATCCGCGCGGGGCATGCGTGCAGTAGCCGTGAGCTTTGAGGTTTCGGCCGCGGTGGTTTGAGATGGTTGCGCGGGTCAGGCTGGAGGGTGTCCTCTTCGGCGGCGCTCTCGCTTACACGCTGCGAGCCTTTGTCAGCCCACTCGGCGCTTGCGCTGCCGAGTGGGCACCCAGCCAAAGTCTCTTGCTACGCGAGGACACCGCCTGCGTCGACACCCTCCAGCCTTCCCCCCGAACGTCCCACCAACCGGCGGCCGTTAGACCGCCATGGTCGTCGTGTCTGCCCGCATGCCCCGCAGGCGCGTGGCCCTGGGGGCACGCCACCTCACCCGCGATGCGGATCGCCAAACCGGACGCGACGCGGCCCTTTTTGCGCGCGCGGGTTGAGTAGACGCCAGCTTGGGCGGGCGGTGGGTGTGTTCTCCTAGCCGACGTCCTCGCGTAGCAAGAGACCGGCTGGGCGCCCGCTCGCGGTGTCAGCCGCGAGTGGGCTGACGGGCTCGATGCGTGTAAGCGAGAGCGGCGGCGTAGAGGACACACCCACCGCCCGACCCGCGCAGAGATCTCACCCGAAATCCCGAACAACAAAAAGGGCCGCTTTACGCGACCCGTTTTGCTATCGGCGGACGCGGTTGGGGCGGCGTGAGCCGTGGGATCGGCGCGTCTTCACCGAGCAGCGCGGACTCGAGCGGAGTGACGGGCGTAGTAGTTTTGAGCTCGCCTACCAGATCTCGTAACGCGTGGCTGCCATGGAACAACTGCGTGGAGGCCATACCCATCTGCTCGCACGCGGCGCTCTGCTCCTCTGTCGAAGCGCTTACCTCCATTGCCGCCGTCGCATGGCTCTCCGCCGTCCGAGATACCAGACCGAGGTTTGCGGCCGCCATATCGATCGCCCGCGCATTCTCTCCGGCGGTGGTCGTCACCGTCGCGGCGGCTTCACGAGTTCTCGCCGCCGCGGCAAGAATCGTCGAGAGCGCGCCATCCAGCTCGCGACTCACGCGCTCGATCTCCCCAACATGCGTAACGCCCAGCTCCATCGCTTTTGAGGTTGTCGCAACCTTGGTCGTCACGGTCTCGGTCATCTTGACGACGTCGTCAGCCGCGGCCTGCGTCTGGTCCGCGAGTTTTCGTACTTCTCCGGCGACGACCGCGAACCCGCGGCCCGCTTCGCCTGCTCGCGCCGCCTCGATAGCAGCGTTGAGCGAAAGAAGATTGGTCTGCTCTGCGATCCTGCTCACCGAGACGACGAATTTGTTGATGTCGCCCGCCGTCGTATTCAGCTCGCGCACTTCCGCGGCAGCCTGCTGGACGATCGATCTCACGTCGAACAGAATTCGCAGCGCCCTGTCGATGTCGATGCGCTTGGCCTCCGCCTCCGCCTCGATCGCACTCGCAAGGCCGTGAACTTCCTGCGCTCCCCCGACGAGATCATCGCCGCGCGTCCGGATTCCGTCCAGCGCCTCGTTCACCTGCCGTAGCTGCGCTACCTGCGATTCGGCGCCGTGCGAGACTTCCTCTACGGCGTCGGCAACTTCACCGGCAGAAGCAGAGATTTGTTTGGAGGCCGACGCGAGATCGCTAGCCGATTGAGCCACTTCGTCAGCCGTCTTCGCCGCACCCGAGGCGATGCGTGACAGTGCTTCGGTGGCGTGATTCATCGCGTCCGCCAGAGTGCGGAACTCACCGGGCATTTCGCCTTCGGTCCGTTGCTGCAGGTCTCCATGACTCAATTGCACGGCGTGCTTGACCAGCAGACGCAACGGTCGTCCAACCGCGCGACCCGTGCGGATGACTATCATGATTGCGATCAGCGTTGCGACGACTATGACCGATACCAGTAGTCGCGACCGCGCCACGGACTGCCTGCGCAGATTGGTGGCCACGCCGGAGAGTTGCTGCGCGCGCGCGTGTTCCAGTTCACTCAACTGCTCCAGCAGCCATGGCACTAGCTTGCGGGCGTTCTGGGCCTCTACGTGCGCTTCATCGAGTCTTCCCAGATCCGTGAGTCGATGTGACAGCGCGAAGGACGACTCCACGCGCGCCAGCGTGGTGTCGATTGCTACCGTCCGTGTGATCTGGTCGTGCAAGGAATCGGTTCTGGAGCTGAAGTTCCGATGCAGGCGGTGCGCCTCCCAGCCGAGACGGCGGAATTCGGCGTCTGACTTGGCGTCCTGATCGCTCAGATATGTGTTGGCAGCCTGGATCTCCTGTGTCACGACGTTGGAGAAATCCGACGCCTGTTTCGCATCGAGCTGTGCCTCCGCGAGCGCCTGACTAACCTCGTCGGCCATGCGCGTCATCGACACCCAGCCGACGACGCCGGCAGAAAGCAGCAGGACGATCAGGAAGGTGAAACCAACCGTGAGAACCTGACGGATAGTCTGAAAACGGAAGCTATTGCTCATCGGGCCTCCGCGACGGTCAACAGGCCGTTGTGCACGCGAAACACTCCGAACCTCATGCCGACCGGATCACCGGTATCCTCGAAGTAGGCCGGCCCCGTCAATCCCCGGTAAGCCGTCTCGCGGTTGAGGGAGTGCAAATAATCCCGAATTCCCCGGCGGCTTGCCCCTTCCTGCTTGAGCGCCTGCGCGACGAGACGCGTTGCATCGTACGCCAACGCCGCATGTGCGTCGGGGGATGTGCTGAACTTCTTTCTGAAAGCGGCGACAAAGGCGCGCGCAGCCGGCGAGCGATCTTCAGGGGTGAAAGACATGCCTATGTACGTCCCTTCGGACGTGGCGGTGTCCGACATTATTCCCTGCCAACCGTCGCCGCCGATGAAGATCGGGTTGAATCCCTGCCTCTTCGCTTCCTGCAGGATCTTAACGCCAGACGCAACCCTGCCCGCGACGACTACAATTTTTGGCTTTCTCGTCTTCAAATAGGCGATGTACGGCTCGGCCGACGGAATGTCGGCGTTGATCGGATCCAGACTGAGAATTTCGCCGTGAAATGAGCGGCGAAAAGAGTCGGCCAGGCCGCGTCCGTAGGTGTTGTTCTCGTACAGAACGGCCACAGCTGCCGGTCCGCGCTGCCCGAATTTCGAAGCGAAATTCGCGAGGGCGATCCCGTTCAGCGAATCACTCGAGATCATCCTGAAAACCCAGCTCGAAATCCCCGTCAAGTCGGGGGACGTTGCGCTCGTAGCCACCGCCGGAAGCTCACCGTCGTAGACTCTTGCCGCGGAGAGCATTCCCGACGAGTTGACGTGTCCAATGACAGCGGAAATGTTGTGGTTGTGAACGAAGTCGGCGGCGACCTTCGCCGCCTGCGCGCCGTCGCCATCGTCGTCGCGGGCAATCAGACGCAAAGGGTGGCCATTGATACCGCCGCCCTTGTTGATCTCCTCGATCGCCAGCTCGATGCCCTGCAGGTTTTGAAGCCCGTATCCTTGCTTCCAGGGGCCCGCGGCACCGACGAAGTAAGGGTCGCTGTTGCGCGCGCACGCTGCCAAGGCGAGAAGTGCGACCGACGAAAAGACTTTAGACGACAACTCCCCCTCCCCCGTAGTTCCGGAACCCTTGCATCCATCGAATGGACGAGGCCGGAGCTCGGCCGGTCACTCATTTAGTGCACTGAGATGAGGGCTGGCACCCATTCTGCCCGTATGGGAGATCAACCGAGGGACAATCCAGATGAAAGTGTTGGTCACAGGCGGCACCGGCGTTGTCGGCGAGGCAGCCGTAACGGAGTTGGTAAAGCGCGGACACCAGGTCCGTCTTTTGAGCAGAAACGCCCAGCGAGACTCGAGACAATGGCCCCACAGCGTCGAGTCGTGGCCCGCCAGCATCTCGGATCACGCGACCTTGCGCGGGTGCGCGGACAGCTGCGATCTCGTTCTTCACGTCGCTGGCATTGTGGACGAATCTCCTCCGGAGACGACCTTCGAAAACACGAATGTCGAGGGTACTCGCGCTATTCTGCGGGAAGCGGAAAAGTGCCGCGTCGGTCGCTTCATCTTCGTGTCTTCGCTCGGCGCTGAGACGGGTGATTCCCCCTACCATCGCTCAAAGCGCCGCGCCGAGGAAATTGTGCGCAACTTCGCCGGCGGTTGGATCATTCTCCGACCCGGCAACGTGTACGGGCCCGGCGATGAAGTCGTGTCACTGCTCCTCACGATGGTGCGGACACTTCCGGTCGTCCCGGTTATCGGAAGTGGCGAAGACAAGTTCCAGCCTATCTGGGTCGAGGATGTCGCTGCAGCCATAATGGAGTGCGTCGATCGGACTGACCTCCACGGGAGAGTGCTCGATATCGCTGGTGCCGAGCAGACTACTCTCAACGAGCTGCTCACGAAGCTCGCCGAGATTACCGGCCGCAGCCCCGCCCGTGTTCCAATCCCGCCGTTTCTCGCGAGCGCTGGAGCGACCATTGCCGGAATGCTGGGCGCCAAGCTGCCGATCAACGAAAGTCAGCTCACGATGCTCGGCGAAGGCAACGTGATAAAGACACCGGGTGGAAACGCCCTGGTGGGCATCCTCCACATCACGCCGACGTCACTCGACAGCGGTCTGCGGAAGCTCGCCGACGCGCAGCCGGAACAGACACCGGATCAGGGCGTCGGTGCGCTGAAGCGAAAGCGGTTCTGGGTCGATATCGCCGCATCGACTCTTACTGCGGAACAGCTCTTCGCCCGGTTTCGGATGCGATTCGCGGAGCTGGCTCCGTTAACGATGAACGTGCGTGCTGAACCGGGAACTGCAACGGTGCTGAACAAGGGGACGACTCTGACCATGGCGCTTCCCGTGCGCGGCAACGTACAGGTCCGAGTAGAACAGCTCACGCCTACCCAGGCTACTCTCGTCACCCTCTCCGGGCACCCGCTCTGTGGGGCTATCAGATTTCTCGCCGAACAGCGTGGAGATCTTCTCCGGTTCGAAGTGCAGGTGTACGATCGGCCCGCGAATCTCGCTGATTGGTTAACGATGCGAACCGTAGGCGATGGCCTTCAGGCTCAGACCTGGGAAGGTCTGGTGGCGGCAATGGTTGTGGAAAGTGGTGGCGCCGCCGCAAGTCCCGTACAGCACGAGGAAGTAGACCTCGAGTCCGATCAGGCCGAACGAGTTGAAGAGTGGGTGAAGGAGCTGGTGGTCGAAAGAAAGCGCGCGCATCACGCACGTTTTGGCAATGGACGGGCAAGCAACGTTGGCAGTGAGGCTTTCGGAAGCGAGGCTTCGGCGTAGTTGGGGCACGAAGAGCAAATGTGATGAAGATCTCTGCCTTATTCGGTTTAACACTTGGATTCGTGTCTCTCGCCTGCGCGTCTCGACCTGCGCCGGCGGTGCTTACCATCGATCCCCGCTGTGCCGCGTTGTCCGATACACTTTCCAAATACGTCTCGGGTGACGCGCTGCCGCTCGCGCGTTTGTTTGGCGATGCGCCATCGCTTCGCGCTCCCGCGCGAGCAACCTCCACGAACCCAGTTTCCGTCGAGTTCGTGGTGCGCGGAGATGGCTCGGTCGATCCCTCGACGATTCTGATCACCGGTCCGTCTGATTCCGACTTCGAGCGAGACGTCGCCGCATTTGTCGGAAAGAGCCGCTTCGTGCCTGGACAGCTCGACGGATGCAACGTGCTAAGCCGGTATTCTTTGACCCTTCCGGCCCCCACGATCGCGCGCTAAAACGCTCGGCTCCGTCGAGCGTCCTTAAGGTGTAGTACCGGTTTTTTCCGGTTAATCACATCGACACCTCAGGACGCTCGCAGATGCATTTGCGCCCGTTATTTCTCGTAGTCGCCACATCGATCGTCGCGAGTCGCATCGGTGCCCAGGAAGTGCGCATCGAAGTCGTAGAGCTCGCGAACGGGAAGCCAGTCGTCGGGGCTAACGTCACCCTCGTCGATACTCTCGGTCTTAGCGCGGGCGGCGAGTTCAGCGATCAGACCGGACATATCGTGCTGCGCGCCCCTGTCCGCGGACCTTATCGCGTGCGCGCCGACAAAGTCGGATACGAAAGCTGGACGTCGGTGATTTTGCAGCTGACGGCGAACCCTATTCATGTTCGAGTGGGAATGTCGCCGCTGCGAAATCCTTCGTCGGTGATTGGCGTGGGTCAGACTGTATGTCAGCAGATGACCGGTCCGGGCACGGCGGCAGGCGACCTGTGGATCGAAATCAAGAAAGCCCTCGCCGCCAGTTCGCTGACTGAAACTCAAGGACTCGTACCGCTCGATATCGATATCTACGAGCGCGTTCTCGATCGCAACGGAACGGTCACATCTGAAAAAACAGAGGAGAGGATGCGAGTGACACGCAGACCTGTTCTGGGAATTTCGGCCGATCAGCTGGATACCGGGCGCCGGGGCGAAGTATCGGCCGAGAATGTTTACCGCGCTCCTGATCCTTCGAGTCTGTTGTCCGACCAATTCGTGAAAAATCACTGTTTCGCGGCGATACGCGGGTACGGCGCTGAGTCCGGGCTGGCGGGTTTGGAGTTCAAGCCCGCGCGGGTAACGTCGGGGCCAGAGCTGACGGGAGTTTTGTGGCTCGATCCTGCGCACAACACTCTCAAGTCACTCGCGTTCGATTACGTCAATCTCCCGATCCCGCTAAGGATTGCGCGGACGACCGGTCGCCTCGACTTCCAGCAGCTGCCGTCGGGTCAATGGATCGTTCCACGCTGGTACGTAAGGATGCCACGCGTGTCACGCGAGATTTCTACAACCGTTGGGGCACCTGCGACGACGTCTGACGTGCTGGTGGGATATCAGGAGGTGGGCGGCACGGCTCGCCTTGCCGGTACCCGAGCGCAGTCAGCCACCCAGGCTGCGACGGCTCAGACCGCTCCGGCGGCTGGTGTCCAGTCCGTAATCAACGGCGTCGTGTACGACAGCACCAGCGGGCGCCCGCTCAGAGACGTTCAGGTTTCCACCGGTGGCGGCCGATTCAAGACGCAGACTAGTGACGGTGGCCGCTACGAGCTGGTGGTCAACGGCCCTCTCTCTGACAAGGTGATCTTCGAGCATCCGCGGTTGCGGCTGCTCAGGGTACCCGACCGTGTTCAGACTCTGTCGGTTCCTACCGGCGGAAAGGCCCAGGCTGTCGTCATCATCCCCTCGTATGGTACGCTGCGGCGCCGGCTTTGCGGCCAGAACGAAACCGGCAGCGAAGCGCAGGGGATAGCAGTCGGTTACGTGCGCGATGCGTCGGGGAATCCGATTTTCAACGCCCACGTCTGGACGACCTGGCAGATCCTCTGGATCGACCAGAACGGGCGGTTGATCGCGACCAATCAGCAGCGCACGGCGGAGACCGACACCGGACCGGATGGGTCCTACATGCTCTGCGGCTTCACGCGGGGGGCGCAGATAACCGCCAAGGTCAGCATGGCGGGAATGGGGAGCAGTCAGGAAAAAATCGTTCTCCCGCCCAATATGGTCCTGGAGCACGACTTTAAGCTCGGGGCACGCTAAGCCGCTAGTCTCCAGTCGGGATGATCCCCGCCCCCTCGACCATTAGGATGACCGCGCGTTCGGGCGCCCTCGTCCGGTGCACCATTCCTTTCGGCACCACGAATCCCTGCCGCTCAGCCAATTCGATGGTCCGGTCCTCGAGGTCGATCACGAATTTTCCCTCGACGACGTAAAAAAATTCGTCCAGGTCGTCGTGCTTGTGCCAGTGATACTCGCCTTGCATCACTCCAAGCCGCACCACCGAATCGTTGACTCGACAAAGGGTCTGGTTGTACCAGCGGGCTTTTACCGCATCAATCAGACGAGGGACATCCACGACCTCCAGAGCGGGATACCTGATGTCGAGATGCGTCGCGTAAGGGAAGTCGTCGGGTCCTTTGTGAGTTTCCATAAACCCTCGGGAAGCAAGTCTGAACGGGCTCTGGCAGTAGCTGGCAAACTGAACTACGCTGCTGCCGGCTACCCGCTGATTAGCTGTCTGCGGCCCGCTGAGGCCGAGGGACCGCTCGTTGCGCCGCATAGGGAAAACCGGCTTAAGAACGAAATTGTTTTTCCGATTAAGTCCGCCCGACCTGTCCGTGGTCAGCAGCGGATAGCGTGTAGCTAAC
>JBHEME010000007.1:29943-109947 GCA_046262755.1 Gemmatimonadaceae bacterium
CGCCGAGTCATTGGCGCGCCTCCCGCTGCAAGACGCGGAAGTACGCCGTCCACGGCCCGACGGCCCTCGTGTAGCTCCGCGCCATCGTGCGCGTGATCTGCGCAATGTGCGACAGGTCGTGCACCACCCAGGTCGCGAGCAGCTGACGCATCGTCACCGTTCCAAACTCCGGATGCTCACCTGTCAGCTCAAGATCTTTCTCGCGCAAGTCCCAGCCTTTGAGGGTCGCGACACTCGCGGCCCGCAGCTCGTCGAACTCCGCAAGCAAATCGCCGAGGGGGCGCTCTGACTTGAGCTCCGCAAAGCGGTCGAAAGGATCGAAGCGGCGATAACGCTCCTGCTTGATGATGATACGGGCGCGGGGAATCCAGTCGGTCCTCTCGCCATGTATGAGATGGGACACCACTTCCCGCGGGCTCCAGGTGTCCGGACCTTCGTCGACGCGTGTCCAGTTCTCAGGGAGCTCGTCGAGCAAGTCCGAAATCACTTTTGGCGTGCGCTCGAGAATCGGTATCGCTTCTGCGAGATCGAAATCCATGTTGTCTCCATGTGCTACGAGGGGAATGATACGCGTAAGAACGCGCATCAACTACTTTTCTACGGATTCGCACAACCAAACGGAGCCTTGATGATCGGACGTCTTTTTATAGCGCTGCCGCTCCTGCTTTCTCTCTGTATCACCGCCACTCCCGCGGCCGCTCAAACGTTGGTCACCGGCCAGGCTGCGAGTCAGCGCTACCCCGACCGACCCGTTCGTCGGACCATTCCGATGACGAACATGATTCGCCGGGCGTTCGCGGCCGGAACCAGAGATTCGAGCGGTCGCCCCGGTCCAAAGTACTGGCAGCTCTGGGTAACCTACCAGATCAAGGCTAGTCTCGAGCCTACAACGCAGATGATCACCGGGCGGGAAAGCGTCAGCATTCGCAACGACAGTGATTCGGCCCTCAGATCCGTGGTGCTGCGATTGGATCAGAATTTCTTCCGTCCGGAAGCGTCGCGACTCGAGGCACCCACTGAGTTGACCGAGGGCATGACAATCTCGCGCCTCGTAATCAACGGCCAATCCTTCAACGTCAGGGATACAGTCGGGACGCCGGTGCCCGGCAGCTCGCGCAGAACCCCACCGCTTGTCAGGGTGTTGCGTCAAACTTCGGCGCGTATTCCGCTGACGAACCCGATCCCGCCGCATTCCACCGCGACCCTCGAGGCTGACTGGACTTTCCGAGTCCCTGATTCAGAGAACGGTCGCGGATCGAGGATGGGTCGTTGGGCGGACTCGCTCTACCAGATCGCACAGTGGTACCCGCGCGTTGCCGTTTTTGACGATCTCCGCGACGGTGGTTGGGACACCGAGCCCTACCTCGGCCCATCGGAGTTCTACAACAACTTTGGGCGCTTCGATGTCACCATCGACGTTCCGGCCGGATGGTTAGTGGGAGCCACGGGGGTTCTGCAGAACCCCACGCAGGTTCTGACGCCACAGGCGCGCGAGCGTCTTTCACACGTTCTCGAATCCGACTCAACGCGTACGATTGTCTCGGCGTCCGAAATCGGACCGGGGAAATCCACGGTTGCTGGCGGGCGTCTGACGTGGCGTTTCGTCGCTGACAGCGTCGGTGACTTCGCTTGGGCCACATCGAGCAAGTTCGTCTGGGATGCATCGCGGGCGACGATCCCCGGAAAGGGCTTAACTCCGATCAACATCTTTTACGAGCCCAGTCACGCGCGGGACTATTCCGACGCGGGTCCCGTTGTGCGCCATGCGCTGGAATTCTATTCGAAGCTATGGATGCCGTACGCGTTTCCGCAGCTCACGATCGTAGACGGGCCCGAGACAGGGATGGAGTATCCGATGTTCATCATGTCTGACGTCGATGCCGCCGACCACGAGGTCGGCCATCAGTGGTGGCCGATGATGGTTGGCGTCAATGAGACCTGGTACGGCTTCATGGATGAGGGGTTCAATCAGTACATGAACATCCTCTCCGACGCCGATCGCGCGGGGCGGCAGCCGCAGTTGGATGGGCTGGGTATGCGTTACGGGCGCGAAAGCGGCAGCGAGATCGAGGCACCCTTGATGTGGAACGCCAATCATGGCGGCCCTGGCTACTCCTTCCAGGCGTACCGCAAAGCGCCGCTCATGCTTTCGGCGCTCGGTGGGGTCGTCGGTGACAGCGCAGTTCTACGCGCGATGAGCGAATACGCGAAGGCGTGGAGATTCAAGCACCCGTCGCCCTGGGACTTCGCGTTCTCGATGAACAACTCACTGCACCAGGATCTCGGCTGGTTCTGGAACTACTGGCTTTTCACCACCGAGTCCGTGGACGAATCAATTCAGGATGTCACGACAAAAGGCACACGCACGACAGTAACAGTAAGACAGGACGGCCAGATGCCGGCTCCGATCGTGCTGAGGGTTGAATTCGCTCCCAGCGGTGCGACGATCAAACCAATGCCGAACGCCAGGATGACCGACGTGAGCACTGCTTTGGTGACGTATCCCGTAGATGTCTGGTTCTCCGGCAGTCGCACTTACTCGGCGAACCTCGATTTCGGCGCCCGAGCCATCACACGCATAACGCTCGATCCGGGCGGGAGATTTCCGGATCGCGATCCCGCCGACAACGTGTGGCCGAGGGCAGGCGCGGCGTCGACCACGCGATGAGAATCTCTCGATGGGCTGCCGTCATTTTCGGCGCGCTCACGATTTGCGCGGCGGCCGGGTTCCCGCAAGCTAACGCTGACTCCACCGTTTTCACGCGCGCCGACACGCTGAGGGGCTCGGACACTCCACAAAGGAGCTGGTGGGACGTTTCCTTTTACGATCTCCACGTCAAAATCAGTCCGACCGACAGCAGCATCTCGGGCTCCAACGTCATTTCCTATCGCGTTTTGCGCCCGCCCCCGGACAACCAGATGCAGATCGACCTGCAGGTGCCTCTCGTCATCGACAGCGTGATCCAGGACGCTCGACCGCTGGCCGCCCGGCGGGACGGCAACGCGTTCTTCATCAACCTCGTCTCGCCGCAGACAGTCGCTACCACTAGATCGATCGCTGTTTACTATCACGGCAAACCGACCGTCGCGGTGAGACCGCCGTGGGACGGCGGCTTCGTCTGGGCGGTCGATAGCGTCGGCAACCGCTGGATTGCCACCGCGAATGAAGGCCTTGGCGCGAGTGTATGGTGGCCGAACAAGGATCTGTTGTCGGACGAGCCCGACAGCCAGCGCATTGCCATCACTGTGCCCGATTCGCTCACCGACGTGTCGAACGGACGATTACGTAAGACCACGACGAACGCTGATTCAACAAGGACCTACGAATGGTTCGTCGCCAATCCGATCAACAATTACAACGTGACCGTAAACGCGGGTCGCTACGAGCACTTCAGCGATTCGTACGATGGTGAGCGGGGGAGGCTGTCGCTCGATTTCTGGCCGCTCGCCTATCACGCCGATACGGCGAGAAAACAGTTCCGGCAGGCGAAGCCAATGCTTCAATGTTTCGAGACATGGTTCGGACCATTCCCGTGGTACGAGGACGGCTACAAGCTCGTTGAGACGCCATACCTGGGGATGGAGCACCAGAGCGCGATCGCCTACGGAAACCGCTATCTCAACGGCTACCTCGGCGTCGACCGTTCACGCACGGGTCACGGGATGCAGTGGGACTACATCATCGTGCACGAGAGCGCGCACGAATGGTTCGGCAACAGCATCACCATGAAGGATGCAGCCGACATGTGGATCCACGAGAGTTTTGCGACGTACGCTGAAGGCATTTATACCGAGTGTCAGCAGGGAAAAAAGGCCGGTGAGGAATACACGGTTGGCCAGAGGGAGCGGGTAAGGAACGACGAGCCGATTATTGGAGTCTACGGAGTCAACCACGAAGGCTCGAGCGATATGTATTACAAGGGCGCGAATATGCTGCTCACCATCAGGCAGCTCGTCGACGATGACGCGCGGTGGAGAGGAATACTTCGTGGATTAGGTCGAACTTTTTGGCACCAGACGGTCACCGGCAAACAAATCGAGGACTACCTCGCTCACCAGTCCGGGCTGCAGCTCGCCAAGGTGTTCGACCAATATCTCCGCACCGTGAAAATCCCGCGGCTCGAGTATCGATTGCAGCGGAGACAGCTGACCTACCGGTGGGCCAACGTCGTTCCGGGATTCGCGATGCCGGTGAGGGTTACTACGGCTCCCGGCCGGTTCGATTGGATCAGACCGACCGAGAGCTGGAAGACAACCAGGATTTCGATCGCGAGCCCGGAAAACTTTCGGGTCGACGAGAATTTCTACGTGTTCGGAATAGATCTCCTCAAGCCCGCAACCGATTCAACTAGCGACCGTATAGACCCGTAACTCTTGCCGTCGCGAGCTTGTTGGCGTTGAGATTGAAGCCGATGTAGGCTGCCGTCGCGTTGTTGGGTACGTCGAGCTTGTCGACCTTGAGAGCGAACACCGTAAAGTGGTAGTGGTGCGGTTTGCCCGGCGGCGGGCACGGGCCACCGTACCCCCGACTCCCAAAGTCGGTGTTGCCCTGCGCCGCGCCGCTCGGCAGTGAACGGCCGTTGGGATTTCCCGCACCCGCAGCCAAGGTCGTAGTGGATGCCGGTATGTTGTAGACGACCCAGTGCCACCAACCACTGCCAGTTGGTGCGTCGGGATCGTAGGCGGTGACGGCGAAGCTCCGCGTACCCGCTGGAGCATTGCTCCACTGTAGCGTCGGCGAAATGTTCTGGCCGGTACACCCCATACCATTGAAGACGTGCGTCACGGCGATGCGGCCCTTCGATTCGAGGTCGGGGCTCGTCACTTTGAAATGACCCGTTCCTTTTGCTTTCTGAGCGCTGGCGGCGCTCGTGACGGCGAGCAACGCCCCGAAAGCGGTGAGGTAAGTAAAGGCGCGATGGATTTTCACGGATTGCCTCCTCAGGTTGTCGAATGCTTGATGCTATCTCCATACCGCCAGAATTATCCCAGCGAGCACGAATGATACGAGGTTGTACGTCGTATCGATAACCCACACTTCGCGCGATCTCATGGAAAACAGCGCGGTCGCGTAGCTCGTCGTTGCGGCGAATCCGAGCCAGCAGATGAACCCAAACATCGCACCATGCGCCGCGGTAAGGTCGACCGAGGGTGCGATGTGGACGAAAATGATCGCGAGCGCGGCGGAAATGACGAGTCCGGTTATGAACGCGCTCAGGTACATCACCGGCATGTTGGCGCGAGCCGCGTCCGCTTTCATCTGCTCTTCAGTTCGGCCTTGCAGCGCAATCCAGCGCTTCGCAAAGAGCACTGGCGAGTACCAGAGCCCGCCGAGGAGAAAGATTACGATTCCAGAAACGAGTACCGCGAGATAGTTCACCGGCGGATAGTGCACGGGATGCCTCCATCGGGGTTTAGAAGCCGGGACGAATCTATGCCCGATTGGCGGCGGCTGCAGCGCTGCATACAAGACGGATCGCGGCTCGTGCAGCGCGCCCGTCCGAATCGACCGCGGGATCGTACGCGGAGAGAGTTATCGCGGCGATTCGAAACTCCTTGCCAATGAGTGCGAGAGCGTACTCCACATCTTCGACACTGAGGCCACCGCCCACCGAGTAGGTATTCGCTGCCGCGACGGAAGCGTCCAGGACGTCAAGATCGAGGTGCACGTAGATGCGCTCGACGTGCTCGCCGACGGCTCGCAGTGCTCTAGGCAAACCGCTCCGCAGCTGCGGAGGCTTCACTATTTCGACGTTCGAGCTCTCCAACAGTGCTTCTTCGAGAGGGTCCAGCTCGCGGGTTCCTACCAGGCACACGCGCTCGTCGGGGAGGGGTGCGAATCCCACCGTTCCTGCCAACTGTCTCCAGCACCGGCCAGTGATGATTGCCACCGCTGTGCCGTCGAGAAAGCCGGTAGTGGTCGTTTCCGGAGTATTGAAGTCGCCATGCGCGTCGAACCAGGCTACGCCGACGCCTTCACCGAGGCCGGTGAGCGTACCCACCGCGGTATTGCAGTTTCCGGCGAGCACTACCGGAAGGCTTCCCTCGGATTGCGCGGATCGCACCGCATCCGCGAGCATTCGCATCAGCTCGAAGCTCGATTGGATCTCGGCGTGCCATGCACCTTCGGGCAGTTCGGCGATCCGAGCTTTCACACTGTGGCCCGCCTCCGACAGCGCGCCCTGAATCCCTGCTTGGAGCAGCCGCTCGGGCCCGGCGCCCATCCGTACGCCGCGGTTACCCGAGTCGTAGGGGACGGCCAGTAACTGGATGTTCATGCCGGATAGTGCAATCCCGGCGAGGGAGGCGCAAACGACCGCGGTTATCAGTTCCGGTAATTCCCCGGAAACTCTCTTTTGAGTGCGGCCACCTTCGGCTGATCGTTGATGACGATATAGAGCTGGTTCGGATGGTGAGCCAGGTAATCCTGGTGGTAAGCTTCGGCCGGATAGAAAGCCTTGATCCTGGCTACCTGCGTCACGATCGGCTTCGAGAACGTCTTGGCATTCGTCAGCTGCTGGATGTAGCTCTCGGCAGTCTTTTGTTGCTGCGCGTCCTTGTAAAAAATCGCGGACCGATACTGCGTGCCGTGATCCGGCCCCTGACGGTTGAGCTGGGTCGGATCGTGCGCGACGGAAAAAAAGATCTGCAGCAGCTTTCCGTACGATACCTGTGAAGGATCGTAGACGACCTGCACCGACTCCGCGTGGCCGGTCTCACCGCTACTCACATCTTCGTACGAAGGATTCGCCGGGACGCCCCCGGCGTAGCCCGAGACCGCCGACTTCACGCCCTTCACGTGCTCGAAGACCGCCTCAACGCCCCAGAAACACCCGCCCGCAAACACCGCTGTGTCATCGCCCGCCGTCACCCCGCTATCGATGATCGGTGCGGCGATCTGCCCGGACGTCGCGCGCGAGGCACCGAGGGTGATTCTGGTCGCAAGGAGAACGAGCGCTATCGGAACAACGATCAGTGCGACAATCAATTCGGAAGGGGAGCGATTCATTCGGGCGTTTTCTCGATGTGGAGGGATGCTTATTAGACCAATATGCAGACTCTATTGTTCCGTGCACACAGTCAGCATACATAAGTCTCGGGCGGTTGTCCTCGCCCGAAAGACGGCTCAATGTTGCGAGACGGATAACAGGTTGCCGTCGGGATCCTTGAACCAGGCGACCTTCGCTCCGCCCGGCGCGCTCCAGATCCCCAGCGAATCCTGGTCCAGTCCCGTGTAGCGCTCGAACTGCACGCCCTTTTTCTCCATCTGGCGGACGGTGCGGTCGATATTTTCGACGTCCCAGCCGAGAATGGTGAAGGGAGCGGGCTTGAAATCCTTGACGTTCGAGACGTTCGCTACGCGAATCATGGTGCCATTCGCGTCGAGCACCATCGCGAATGGATCCTCACTGACGAACTCGAGACCCAGCACATTTTCGAAGAAAGAGCGGGACTTAGTCGGGGCTTTACTCGGAATGAAGGCAACGAGATTTGACTTACCCAACATGGCTCCCCCTAAGGCCTGGCTTCAGAGAAATATTGGTGGCAGGCGCTTCTCGCTAGTTCGACGAAATGGATAGTGGCGCCGAAGGCGCTCGTCCAGGGCGGGGTTGGGCAGGTTCGCGGCTTCGATGAAGATCCACTCGATATCCACGAACTCACCACTGCGCCACATTCCGATCCCGACTTGTTTCTCGAGTTGAAGCTCGTGCTTGGATGCGAGAGACAGGCTGGCGAGAGCATCGAAGGCGCGCTCGCGAAACTCAGAAGTCACGGGGACGAGCAAAAACGCGCACGAGCGTTCCTGTGATACGACACGGTACGGAAGCTCGAACCGATCACCGCGCACCGCTTCGAGCGTGAGTCTGAGCTGTTGCTTCAGTGCGCGAAGCTCCGGCCGTGCCAGTCGTCCAACCTCGACGAGCGAGTGATAGCCGTCCGTGTCCGCAAAGTCGGATTCCTGAGACGAAATGTCCGCCGCCAGACTATCCATCACAAAGGAGAACTCGCACGCCGTAGGTCCGCCGCGCGAGAGAGCAGCCCGCTCGAATTTCGAGTCCGGTGGAGAGCCGAGATCGTCGAGCAGATACTGGCCAATCAGCGCTTCCTCCGACACCCCGGTCGCGGGTGGATCCCAGTTCACGAGAATCTCACGGCGGAACTCGAAGTAATCGTGTAGCTCGGTCGGAGTCACGAAATGGCTGCACACCTCGAAATAATCGTCGTCCCGCAGCACGTGGACAAATCCGCCATCCCCAGTCCTCTTGAACCTGGCCGCGCGAAACGAACGCGACCTGGCCGGCACACGATAGACGATGATTCTGATGAAATCCTCAGCCAGACGCGGCGAAATCGCGACGCGATGCCCAAAGCCGTTCACGACCGACAAGCCGACGTAGCTGTGCAGCAGATCGCAGGTGTTCTGTATTTGTTTCGCGCCTCGGCGGACAACCTGGTTGGAGATCCACTTTTCGATCTCCCCTGCCTTCGCCGGTATCTTCTGTTCCCGCTCCCTGAGGAGGAAAACGAACCCAATGTCCGATACCAGGGCTATCCGGTCAGCCAGGTCCTGTTCTTTCCCGCGAACCGGTAGCTGGATAGACGGAAAGGAAAACGCCCTCATGAAAACGTTCTCGTTCTGGCGCGCTAGGAAATCCTGAAGAAGGGTTGCGGACTTCCTGCTACTTTCTTTCACTCGCAGGCCACCCTGAGTCCGCGAGGCAGACGCGGTCGGCTCTCGCCCAGGATCTAATACCGTCCCCTCGACGCTTGGTCGACCTGTGTCTCGCTGCTCGGGGGCGGCATGAGAATCCACAGCACGACGTACACGGCTATCCCTGGAAATGCGGCCGAGAGTGCCGATAGCAGCACGTAGGCCAGGCGCACCCGTCCAGCGGGCCAGCCAAAATATTCTGCGATGCCGCCGCATATTCCGGCGATCCATGCGTCGTTCGAGCGAGTAAGCCGGCCCGTTGCCATCAAGAATTCCTTTGTTTGCGCTGCGCTTACTTAGCAAATAACAACGTTTTTGCGCAACCCTCTAGTGAAATCTTCGCGGCCGCCGCTCGAGGGCAAGAAGGACTACGGCGCCGACGAGGCCGGTGACGATGCAGAAGAGATAGATCATGCGGTCGCTCACGAGTCCCAGTAGAGGGTTGGCGCCGGAGAACGGCCGAAACGGATGCACGTCGGCATGCATGAGGGCGTCCAGAACGGAGTGAAATATCCCGCCAAAAAAACCGCTCAGGACTGCGACCGATAGCCGGTACTCAGCGGCGATCGCCTCGCCCACTACGTCACGCGCGCGTACGACGCGAGGCCCGACTCTCGAGACGATGAGTCCGGAAAGAACTCCGATCATGCCGCCGAGGAGGAACGTGTGCGCGTCACGGTGGACGGGGGACTCGTGTCGAAGCAGGTAGTAGCCCGGCTCTATGTCGATTGCCACCTGCGCCAGGGAGTAGGCGGCCATGGAGAACTGTTGCGGCGCGACCGCCTTGATCAGAACACCGGGACCGAGGTGGAACGGTGTGGCCGGCATTAGTCAGACGCCGGCCTCACCCACCCGCAGCCGCACACCTCCGCTCAACGGAGATCAGGAGGGTGGCGGAGATGCTCCCGCCACCGATGGCTCCGCCGTCAGAATCCTCCTCGCACGCCAGAGGCGCCACATGAACAGTGCGTAGAGAATCACGGTGAGCGGCACGGGGATTTTTACCTCTTCGAACTCGAAGAACCAGCGCATCAAATCGAAGATCAACGAATAGAGTGAGAGCCAGAAAGCCGGCCAGATGAAAGACCGCTTTCCAAGCAGCACTCCGATGCACGCCACCATCAACGCCAGGCTCACCAGTTGTTCGACCCACCACAGCTTCGTTTGGCTCCCAAGTGCCGCGCGAAGCTCGGGTCGTGACAGCGAGAATACCCAGCCGCCAAGAGTGAGCAGCGCAATCGCGGCCGCAAGCAGCGAACGAAACGTGTCCCGGGGGAGTATGCGATTTGGATTTACGTCAGCCATGGATGGTAGGGTAGGAGTTCAGCGCTTCGCTCGAAAGCGCCTCTTAACTGCAAGCGGTAAACCGGCGGCTCCCGCTTTAGCCGTCGCCGTAGTCGAGATCGAGGGGTCGAACCTGGCAGTGCTCGCCGCATCCGAGCCGGTACCGGTTACGCGCGAACCACCTGTAGAACCTGTCGGCGAGGGGGCGGACGAACGGAATCTTGAACAGCCAGGAGAACAGCCGCCCCTTGGGGAGCACTTTCAGCAGCTCCTCCAGCGCACCCGCGGCCTGCCACGTACGCCCGTCGCTGGTACGGATTACCTGCACGGATTCAAGGTAGGCTCGCGGAGGTATCCATGGAAAACGAGCGTGCAGACCAGCGGTTTGCGACGGGATAATTTCGAGGTCCTGATTCTTATCCCACTTCGTCAGAAGCCTCACCAATCGTCCACAGACCTTGCAATGGCCGTCGTAGACCACGGTGTAGCGGCGACCCGGCTCTCCGATGCTTGGGGCTACAGGTTCGGCGGACTCCTGGCCCGCGATAGTGAAGCGAACGACTGGAACCGTCATGTGCCAGGTCCGCCACCCGTTGAGATCTCGGGCGAATGGGTGAGAGTGTTGTGAACGCCACAGAGGTTGGCGACGCGCAACGCCCTCGGCCAAATTTCCGCCGGCAGCGAAGGCCAATTCACCTTTACTTTCATGGCACCCACGCGATGCGGATTGTCGACGAAGGTCCAGTCGACGTCGATGATCAAGTCGTCCACCGGCAAGTTCTTGTTCGCGGCATAGCTCTGTAACACAGAGTAAGTGCACGCGCCAAGAGAGCTGCCCAGCATGTGAAACGGCGAGAATCCTCTGTCCGCGGAGGGAGCTTCGATGGTCAGCTGACCAGGCGTGGCCTCGAGTCGCACCGATTCATCACTTGTCAGAGTTATCTTCATTTCGGCTTCGACGTCCTCGGCTTCCGCCCCCCGGGAACAGACTTCGCCGCCGCGGGCTGCTGTTGGGTCAGACAGTGCAGGGTGCCGAGCCCCCACACCAGGTCGACCGCGTGAATGCCAATTACGGTGTAGCGCGGAAATGCCTCGGCGATCCCATTCAGCGCGACACGGTCGTTCGGATCGTTGAATGTCGGTACAAGAACAGCGCCATTGGCTACGTAAAAATTCGCGTAGCTGGCAGGCAATCTTTCGCCATCCATTATCACCGGTCGCGGAAAGGGGATCGTGGTGATTCGGAATGCATGCTTTTTTGCCGCCGACTGCAGACGTCGCAGGTTGTCCACTGACCTCGCGTGGTTCTCGTCCGCGGGATCCTGCTCATAGGCGAGAACCACGTTATCCGCTCGGCTGAAGCGCGCGATGTCGTCGATATGGCCATGGGTGTCGTCACCCACGGCGCCTTCCCCCAACCATATCGTGTCCGAGACACCCAGATATTCGGCAAACGCCTGCTCGTAATCCCCGGCGGTCATGCCGGGATTGCGGACCTGGACGTCGGTGAGCAGCCACTCCTCGGTCACCAGCATTAGCCCACTGCCGTTGACTTCGATTCCGCCGCCCTCGAGAACAAGCCGCTGATCGGTGCCCGGCCGCGTAGGTTCGATGCGAGGCAACCCCGTGATGCGCTCGATGACACGGCCGATATCAGCATCCTTCGCGTAGTTGTCGTATTTCGACCAGGCGTTGAATCCCCAGTCGATCAGCTCGATGCTTCCGTCCGCGCGCCGCACCGCGGTGGGCGCGGAATCGCGAAGCCAGACGCGGTCGTTGGGCGCGAGGTGCAGCCGATACTCGTCGTGGGCGTTCGTGACGCCATGCGCTGCCAGTAGCTGCCGTGCGTTGTCGGCGACCAGGTCGTTGTGGCAGAGTATCTCGACGCGCTCGAACTCGCTGAGGGCGCGAACGATCTCGGCGTAAACCCAGGGAATTGGCGCGAGCTTTCCTGGCCAGTCCGGCTCGTGGTGCGGCCAGGCGATCCAGGTCGCGTCGTGGCGCTCCCACTCGGCGGGCATGCGGCGAGCGAGCGACAGCTCCATAGTCAAAGCGCCGCTACCCTTCGGAGCGGCGCTGGTGCTGCGCTGTCTCGCGCGCGTCATCCGATGTAGCGATTCAGAATTGGTGCGTAAGCGTCGATGCGACGATCTCGGAGAAACGGCCAATTGCGGCGCGTACTTTCGATGACCGACGTATCGCACTCTGCCACGAGCACGGCCGGTTCGGTTCCCGCTTCGACCAGGATCCGCCCGAAAGGGTCGGAGATGAAGGAGTGTCCGAAGAACTCGATTCCCTCTGTCCCTGGCTCATCCTCATGACCAACGCGATTCGGTGACGCCACGTAGACGCCGTTCGCGATCGCGTGTGCGCGCTGTGCGGTTTGCCATGCGTCCACCTGAGCCTCTCCGGATTCTGCCTTCTCAGCGGGATGCCACCCGATCGCGGTCGGATAAAAAATGATGTCGGCGCCGAGCAGACTGGTGATGCGTGCGGCCTCGGGGTACCACTGGTCCCAGCAGATAAGGACGCCCACGTTCGCGTACCGGGTTTTCCAGACGCGAAATCCACTTGCGCCCTTGTGGTCGCCGTCGTCGGCAACGTGCGAATCGCCTGGGGTGAAGTAGTATTTTTCGTTGAAGAGGGGGTCGTCGGGGATGTGCATCTTCCGGTACGCGCCGAGCAGCGAACCGTCGGCGTCAATGACCGCGGCGGAATTTCGGTACACGCCGGCCGCCTGACGCTCGAAAATCGGAACTACGAGCACGACCTCGAGCTCTTCCGCGATCCGCTGCATCGACTTGATTGTCGGTCCGGGGATGGGTTCGGCGAGATCAAAGCGCTCGCACTTCTGCGATTTACAGAAGTAGGGCGAGTTGAACAGTTCCTGCAGGCAGACTATCTGCGCTCCGCGATCGGCCGCTTCACGAATGCGGGTGATCGCGCGATCGACGTTCTTACGCGCGTCGCTCGTTACGGCTTCCTGAACAATTCCAACCGTGAACGCTGAAGTTGTTGCCATGAAAGGAAGGTTAATGTGTTGAGACGACACAGGAAGTGGCCGGCTGCTTGCGTTAACTTAGGGAATCGGCCCAGGTGAGACATGCAGACCGAACCTCCTAATCGCGCACCGACCGTCCCCCGCGCTACCCCCTCCGAGGAGAGGCGTTTGCGCCGCAGTGCCGGGATCAACACGGCCTTCCGCGCAATCAAGGCGCAGCACTCTTCCAACCGCTCCCGGATGGAGATTCTTGCCGACCGGATGATCGGTGTCGCGAGCTCGACACCCTTTCTCGTCATTCACGGACTGCTGTTCGTGCTGTGGATACTGTGGAACATCCCGGGCCTGGGCAGCGCGCAGTTCGATCCCTACCCCTACGGTATGCTCACGACCATCGTCTCACTAGAGGCGATCTTCCTGTCCATTTTCGTTCTGATGACGCAGAGCCGCGAGTCGAGAATCGGCGAGCTGCGCGAGGAGCTAACGCTGCAGGTGAATCTCCGCATGGAGGAAGAGATCACCAAAACGCTGCACCTGGTGGCCGGTCTCTATTCGCGGTTGGGACTGGTGCTCGCTGAGGATCCGGAGCTAAAGGCGATGCTGGAGCCGCTTGATCCGCAGCGCATTGAGAGCGACCTCACTGAGCAGATCAACGCTGCTATGCCGCACTTCCATCTGAAGAAAAGAAAATCCGTCGCTAAAACTTCGGCTTAAAGACTGCCTGACCTCTACGGCATCCACCCAACTAAAGCGGGCAGCACTGAGCGCTAAGCCGACAGCCGATCAGCTAAGCTGAAAAGCTCCCGGCTTAACGCTCAAAGCCGCCAGCTTTAGTTGTGATAACGTCAGAGTGAGCGGCGGTCCAAAACTCGAATCTACCGGTCGACGAGCTGCCTAAGCACATACGGAAGTATGCCCCCATGCCGGTAGTAACTCATCTCCTCCGGCGTATCGATGCGCGAGATTGCCTTGAATCTCTTCTCGCTACCCTCGCCTGATCGCGCCACTACCGTAACCTGCGCGCGCGGTTTCATTTGGTCGGTCATGCCCTCTATTCCGAACGTCTCGAATCCGGTCAGCCCCAGCGTGAGGCGCGTCTCGCCGCTGACGAATTCGAGCGGGAGCACCCCCATTCCCACGAGATTCGACCGATGGATTCGCTCGAACGATTCTGCGATCACGGCCCGAACACCGAGTAGCAGCGTACCCTTGGCCGCCCAGTCGCGTGAGGAGCCGGTGCCGTACTCCTTGCCGGCGATGATGATGAGTGGCGTTTTGTTGCGCTGGTACTCCACCGCGGCGTCGTAGATCGTCACGCCTTTTTCGCCGGGTGTCCGCGCGGTCCACCCACCCTCGGTGCCGGGGGCCAGCTCATTGCGGAGGCGGATATTGGCGAAGGTTCCGCGCATCATCACTTCGTGGTTGCCCCTGCGCGCGCCGTACGAGTTGAAGTCCACGGTTTTCACTCCCTGCTCGATCAGCCACTTACCGGCTGGACTCGAAGCGGGAATCGATCCGGCGGGCGAGATGTGATCCGTGGTGATGGAATCGCCAAACATCCCGAGTGCGCGGGCGCCCATTATCGGTTTGATACCGGGCGGCGTTAATGTCATCCCCTCGAAGAACGGCGGATTCTTGACGTAGGTGGAATTCGGATCCCACGAGTACAAGTCCCCTTCGGGTACCGGCAAGCTGCGCCAGTTGTCGTCGCCGTGGAAAACGTTCGAGTATTGTGCCTTGAACATCTCGGCCTTCACCGAGCGAAGAATCTCTTCTTCCACTTCCTTGGGCTGGGGCCAGATGTCACGCAGGAACACCGGTCCGTTTTTCCCGACACCAAGGGGCTCGCTGTTGAAGTCGATGTCCATCCGACCGGCAAGCGCGTACGCAACGACGAGCGGAGGAGAAGCGAGATAATTGAAGCGAGTCAGCGGATTGATTCTCCCCTCGAAGTTGCGGTTTCCTGACAACACTGCCGCGACGACGAGCTTGTTGGCCTCGACTGCTTCGCCGATCGGCTGGGGGAGCGGTCCTGAGTTACCAATGCAGGTGGTACAACCAAAACCAACGACGTTGAAGCGCAGCCGCTGCAGCGAGTCCATTACGCCGGCTTTCTTGAAATAATCAGTCACCACTTTTGACCCGGGCGCCAGACTCGTCTTGACCCAGGGCTTGGTGGAGAGCCCTCGGGCGACTGCGTTCCGTGCCAGCAAACCCGCGGCGAGCATCACGCTCGGATTCGACGTGTTGGTGCAACTGGTGATAGCGGCGATCACCACGGAGCCGTGGCGGATGGAGAATTTCTCGCCGTTCATCTCCACAGGAACACTCGAGTCCTGGCCGAGCTGCTCGTCAGGATGAGTCGCCACAACAGAGGGTGATAGCTGGGGCGAAGCCGCAACGCTCATCGCTTGTTTCGCGGCAGCGACGGCGGCAACAGTCCCGGTCCGATCGAGATCCGCCGCCAGCGCATCGGTAAACATTTTCTTCGACAGCTTGAGCGGCACTCTATCCTGTGGACGCTTTGGGCCGGCCAGGCTTGGCTCGACCGTCCGCAGATCGAGCTCCAGCGTATCCGAGAAAATCGGATCCGAGGTCGCATCGGTGCGGAAGATCCCCTGCGTCTTGCAGTACGCCTCCACCAATTGCACCTGCGCTTCGTCTCGACCCGTGAAGCGCAGGTAATTGATCGTCTCCGCATCGATCGGAAAGAAACCCATCGTCGCGCCGTACTCGGGTGACATGTTCCCTATCGTCGCCCGATCGGCGAGCGAAAGACTCGACAAGCCCGCGCCGTAAAACTCTACGAACTTACCGACCACTTTTTTCTTGCGCAGCATCTCGGTGACGGTGAGCACGAGATCCGTCGCCGTCGCACCTGGTGGCAGCTTTCCGTGCAGCTTGAAGCCGACAACGGCGGGTATCAGCATCGACACCGGCTGACCGAGCATGGCCGCTTCCGCTTCAATTCCACCAACGCCCCAGCCCAACACACCGAGACCGTTGATCATCGTGGTGTGAGAGTCGGTGCCGACCAGAGAATCGGGGTAGGCGAATGTCTGTTTGCCCTGGACCTCGGTAAAAACGCCCTTCGCCAGATACTCGAGATTGATCTGGTGCACGATCCCGGTGTCGGGCGGAACAACTCTGAAGTTGTGCAGCGCTTTCTGTCCCCAGCGCAGAAAGGCGTAGCGCTCCTGATTACGACGAAACTCGAAATCCGCGTTTATGAGCAGCGCGGCTTCGGTGCCGTACTCGTCGACCTGAA
This sequence comes from Gemmatimonadaceae bacterium, assembly GCA_046262755.1. Classification (GTDB taxonomy): domain Bacteria; phylum Gemmatimonadota; class Gemmatimonadetes; order Gemmatimonadales; family Gemmatimonadaceae; genus UBA4720. Next base: position 46,210 of record JBHEME010000007.1, read on the forward strand.
CGGAGTGATCAATGACGAGGTCCACCGGCTGCAGCGGATTGATCAGGCGTGCGTCCCCGCCGAGCCGCGCGAGCGCATCGCGCATGGCAGCGAGATCGACGACTGCCGGCACCCCGGTAAAATCCTGGAGCAAGACTCGCGCAGTCCGGAACGCAATCTCCTTTTCGACGGTTCCCTTTACATCCCAGGTCGCGAGCGCTCGGATGTCGTCTGCCTTGACGAACTTACCGTCTTCGTTGCGGAGCAGGTTTTCGAGGAGGATTTTGAGGCTGAAAGGGAGTCTTTCGGCGTTCCCGTTCGCGAGAGTGGCAAGGGAATCGAGCCGAAAGATCGTGTACTGCCGACCCGCAACGTCCAGCGTTGATCGGCTACCGAATGAATTCGGGTGTGTCATTTGTGTTTTCCGAACTTGGCCGCGGCACGCGCTGGCCGGAGAGAGCGGAGCCACTGTCGTGGTTGTAGCGCACGACAGGCTGAAGGAAATCTAATACAAAGAGCTGATAACTAACGGCGGACTCATGACTACCTGTTACGAGTTATAGTTGCCGGTAGCCTGGTTCCGTGTCTCTGCGTGCAACTGGCCAAGGTGCGCAGAGACGCGGAACAGAGCTGCTGGCAACCATAACACTCAACGGGTAGTCATGAGTTCGCCGTTGCGAAAATCAATGACCTAGCGGAGCTATCCCGTCTTGGTCGTCGGCTCACTCGTCGGATCTACCGTAGTCTTCACCTCGATCCCCGTCCCGGCTTCGAGCCTGGTAGCTTCGATAGCGTACGTCGGACAGTGGTGCACGAAATCTCCATCCGCGGGTGACCACTCAACCACCGGCGTTAGTGGGTACGCTTTCTGGTGCGCATCCATCGCCATCACATCCGGGGCGAGTGCGGTGCATAGCGTGCACCCGATGCACTTGTCGCGGTCCACGGTGATCTGCATCGGTCGGCGCGGAAATACGCCGACTCCCCAGGCAATGCATTCCTCGTAGTGAGTACAGGCTTCCATCGCCGCGGCGTAACCAGCCTCCAGCAATTCATCGGTGTGCGAGAAGCTGAACCAGCCGATGTGGTTCACCTTCGGTCTGATAAGAATCATCGGCGGTCTGGTCCACGCCGCGAATGGCGCCAGCTGTAGCGCGTGCATCATGGTCGTCGCCGCTCGCATGTAGATCGAAGCGAAACCGGCTGTGGCGATATCGTTTTCGGGCTCGAGATCGGTGGATCCCGTATCTACTGCGATTACGGCATCCATCCCGCGGCCCGCGATGGTCACCGGCAGGTTGTCCATGACACCGCCGTCGACGCAAAACCGCCCGGCGATCGGCCCCGGAGGGTAAAAGCCGGGTAGAGCGCACGAAGCGTAGACCGCGTCGGCGATGCTTACGTCGCGAAGGCCGGGCAATCCCCACACGACCTGGGAGCCGCGCTCGATGTCGACCGTGTTCACGAGAAGCGTTTTCTTCAGCTGATCGAATCGCTTGTCGCTGCCTACTACCGATTTCACGACATTCCTCAGTGGCTCGTCGAGATAAATCGCCGGTGAATGTTGGCGCTCGAGCAGCATCCCCATCCGATTGAGCCGAAAGAGATCACGCCGCTTGAGCGCGCGTGCGCGATCCGCCATCTCGGACACGTCCATCCCGCGCACGTACGCCGCGCCGATGAGCGCTCCGATGCTCGTCCCGGCAACGACTGTCGGCTCGATTCCGAGCTCCTTGAGCGCACGGAACACCCCGATATGCGCAAACCCCTTCAGCCCACCACCGCCGAGCACCAGCGCCACTTTCTGGGCTTTGCGTCGGGGTTTGATGGGCGAAAGCCGTTTGAGGGTCTGAGGGGTGCGGCGGGCCATGCTATGGTTGGGTGCGGGAAGCTATAATGTAAGACGTACACCATACACGCTGAGTAAATCCGATGACCCGTCCCACCGCTCTGCTTTACTTCGGTTGCGCTCTATTTTTTTCTTCGGTGCAGGCGATCGCCCAGACCGACCGCGCGCCGAGCCGAATAACCGCGCAGGAAATCGACGCACACCTCCGCTTCCTGGCATCTGACCTTCTCGAAGGCCGTGCCCCGGCCACTCGCGGCGGGCGGCTCGCGGAGGAATACATTGCGACCGAGCTCGAGGCTTTCGGGGTCAAGCCGGGCGTGGGAGACAGCTCCTTCTTCCAGCGGGTTCCGATTGATGTCGTAAGGCCTGATCCGCGAAGTATCCGCGTCACCGCCTCAGGCAAGGCAACCGCGAATCTGCGTTTCACCGACGATGTCGTGGTGTGGCCCGGTTCGGCCACGAGTGCGAGCAGCGCGCGCGGTGAACTCGTGTTCGTGGGCTACGGCGCGAACGCACCCGAGTACAAGTGGGACGATTTCAAGGGAACCGACGTACGCGGCAAGATTCTGCTCGTGCTCGTCAATGATCCGCCCGCGACCTCCTCCGAACCGAATCTCTTCGGCGGCAGGGCGATGACCTACTATGGTCGATGGACCTACAAATTCGAGGAGGCGGAGCGTCGTGGAGCGGCGGGAATGCTGATCGTGCACACCACCGAGCGTGCAGGCTATCCGTGGCAGGTGGTGGTCGCGTCCAATTCGACCGCGCAGCGGTTACTGCCGCGTGACGCATCCGCTCCTCCGGCAATTGGTGTACGCGGTTGGATCACCGACAGCGCCGCCACCGCGCTGCTCGCGCAGGCTGGGCTCAACTTGGCGCAGCTTCGGCGGCAGGCTGAATCCAGGGATTTTCGCCCTGTTCCCACTGGAATCACCATCGAAGCCTCGATGACGAACAGTCTCGAGCATTTGTCCGCCAACAACGTCGTCGGTGTCGTGCGGGGCATCGATCCCAAAGTGCGCGATGAATACGTGGCCTACAGCGCTCACTGGGATCACTTTGGAATCGGCCCCGTGGTGAACGGCGACTCCATCTATAATGGTGCTGCCGACAACGCGTCCGGCGTCGCTGCCGTCCTCGCCATCGCCCACGCTGCGGCAGAAGGCGTCAAGCCACGCCGCTCGCAGCTCTTTGTTTTTGTCACCGCAGAGGAAGCAGGGCTCCTCGGATCAGCATACTTCGGTCAGCATCCGACGGTTCCCGCCTCGAAGATCATCGCCGACCTCAACATCGACAACCCGGCGCTGATCGGTCGCTTCCGCGATCTCGAAGTGCTCGGCGATACCAAGAGCTCACTGGGCCCCCAGCTAGCCGCGGAGGTGAAGGCGCAGGGAATCAGACTGGTTCCCGACGAACACCCGGAACAAGGGCACTTCTACCGCTCCGATCACTTCTCGTTCGCGAAAGTCGGAATTCCAGCCGTCGACGTGAAAGGCGGTTACGACTACGTCGGTCATCCGCTCGCCTGGGGGAAAACACAACGCGATGATTACACCGCGAATCGGTACCACCAGCCCTCGGACGAGTATCGTGCCGACTTTGACCTGACTGGTGTCGCTCAGCTGGCCGACATTGTCTACAATTTCGGTCTCTCGCTGGGCAACGCTCGCACGGTTCCCACGTGGAACGCTGACGCCGAGTTCAAGGCGATGCGCGACGCGTCTCGCCGGGGGCAGTAAGATCCCGCAGCGGACACGCAGCAAAAAAACGCACTACGACACCGCCGGCGATTCGCTAGTCGCGTTCCGCGAGGAGTTCCCCATCCTCGCGAAGGTGAACTACCTCGTCTCTAACTCTCTCGGACCAATGCCGCGTACCGTACCCGCGAGACTGGCGGAGTACGGTCGCGATTGGGGAGAGCTCGGAGTAAAGGCCTGGAATCGCGGCTGGTGGGAGCGTCCTGTCGAAGTCGGGAATGAGATCGCACCGCTGATTAACGCGAGCGAAGGCGAGGTGGTGATGATGCCCAACGTCACCATCGCGCAGACAGCCGTGCTCTCGTCGATCGATTTCCCACGCGGGCGCGACACCGTGGTGATGACCGAGCTCGATTTCCCCTCAGTCCGTTACGCCTATGCTCAGATGGCGGAGCGACTCGGCGCTCGCGTAATAGTCGTCCGCTCGGATGATGGCCTTACGATCGATCGGGAAAGACTTCTCGCGGCCATCGACGAGCGCACGCGTCTTGTCGCTGTCTCTCACGTGCTTTTTCGCAGCGCGTTCCTCATGGACGCTGACGCCATCTGTCGCCGCGCGCACGAGGTCGGCGCCCTCGTCTCCCTCGATTCCTTTCACGCCGTCGGGATCGTCCCGGTCGACGTGAAACGGAGCAAAGTCGACTTCCTCACTGGCGGTGTCCTCAAGTGGCTGTGCGGAGGTCCCGGAGCCTGCTTCCTCTACGTGAGCCGTTCGGTTCGCGATCAGCTCAAACCAGCACTCACCGGCTGGCAGGCACACGCGCGTCCATTCGCCTTCGAGGAAACGATGGAATACACGTCGGGCGCTTTCCGCTGGCTGAACGGAACACCGGTGATACCCGCGCTCTATGCCGCGACTGAAGGGCCGAGAATTCTTCGACGCGCCGGGATCGATGCGATCAGGACGAAGAGCCTTCGACTCACCACGCGTCTGATCGAGCTCGCGGACGAGCGCGGGTACATCGTGAAAGCGCCGCGCGATCCCGCACGCCGCGGTGGCACAGTGGCGCTCGATGTTCCCCACGCGTACGAGGTCACCCAGCACCTGCTGTCCCGCGACATTCTCGTGGACTATCGTGTCGGGGCGGGAATCAGGATCGCTCCCCACTTCTTCACCACCGAGCAGGAGATTGAAGCGGTTATTGCGGAGATTGAAAGCTGTCTGGAGAGTGACGCCTGGCAGCGCTTCGCAGAAAAAATGGCGGTGGTCACCTGAGCCGTCACTCGCCCGATGTTACTCCCTTGAACATCGTAGTGTCTAAAGAGTACAATAGATTTATACTCGACTCCTCGGAGGGTGCGACGTCATGCCAACACCTTTTTTGAGTTCTGAAGAGTACGACGAAAGGGCGCATCAGCTGTACAACGAAGGTCAGTACGATGAAGCTCTCGACGTGCTCAAAGAGGGACTCGGCCTCTACCCGAATTCGGTGGAGCTCCATATTGGGGTTGGCTACGCCCACCACGCCCGCGAGGACTACGCCTGGGCCCGCCGGAGCTTCGAGGAAGCACTGGTTCTCGATCCCGACCACGAGGATGCCCTGGCCGGACTCGGCGAGACCCTTCTCAAATTCGGCCAGCACGAGCAAGCGCTGCGCAGCTTCCGGCACACTCTCGAACTCGGCTATCAGGACGACGTCGAGCTGATGCTGCAAGTTGGTCGTGCGCTGTTCCGTGAAGGCTTGATCGACGAATCCAAACAGTTCTTCGAGATCGCCGCGCAGCAGACACCCGACGCGGCCGAAGCGGTGTCGTGCATCGGCTACGCCGAGCACAGACTTGGCAACGACGAGTCCGCGATCTCCACACTGCGCCGTGCGCTGCAGATGGATCCCGACCACACCGAAGCGCGCATCTATCTCGGCAACATCTTCTACGATCGGGGCGATTACGAAGCCGCGCTCTATCATCTCGATCGCTCGACACCCGAGGACCACTGGGACGAGCTCGGGATCTGGAGACTGATCGAGCTCAAGAAGATGATCTATCGCCTGCGCGACAATGATCCCGAGCTGCGGCCGTGGGAAGAGCGACTGCGCGACCTTTCGGGTGAGCTGGACGACATCGACGAGATGCTCGCCGAGATCGAAGCAAAGGCGATGGACGCCGCGCACACCGAAGCGAAGGGCCAGCTCGAGCTGTTCGGCGCGCTGCTTTCCAGTTTTGCGGAAGTCAAATCGCCTCCCGAGTCGCACCGCATCAAGCTGGATAACGGCAAGTCTTTTGAGGGCACGTGGGAGGAGATCGTCGACAAGATGCGTGAGGCGAATTGTCTCGATGAGGATTCCAGGACGGAGCAGGATGCAGAGAGCTTCATTCGTCGCAGCGCGGATGCGGGGCTTTTGCGCATCCTGAGATGAGCCCGGCGAACTCGCAGTCGGCACTCGCATCGCTCAACGGCGTGCGTCCGGTGCTGACGCACTTCGAAACGCCCCGCACATCTGAAGATCTCGCCGCCGACATCATCGACCTCTGGGCCGGAGTGGAAGGCTCACTCCAGGCTCTTCTCGGAGGATCGTCGCTCAGCGGCCAACAGCTGATTCGCGGGGCGCGGCAGGCCGAGCTGATCACGCTCGAGCAGGCGCACTCTCTGCTCGAATTTCTCGCGGCTCGCGACCGTGCCAACCGCACCAGCTACAAGCCGACGCAGGCCGACGGCGATGCCGCAGTCGAAGGATTCAGAGCGCTCGAGTCTGCTCTGACCGGAAGCGCACCGGTTAGGCGCGCGACTCCCAGCAGTCCCCTCCAGGCTGCCTACACGCCGCGCAGCGGCCAGCCCGCGCATCCGTCGCAACCGGCAGCGCCGCGGCAACCAGTGTCGCCCTATGCACCGCCGACTGCCGGCGGTTACCGTCAGCCTCCGGCGTACGCGGCGCAGCGGCACGCTGGTCCGCCGACCATCGAGCAACCGCCGCCTTCTTCGAGCGGACCCATCGGCCGGACGAACATCGAGCACGCACTGGAAGCTGCTGAGAGCCGTCGGCGGTTTCCGAGGATTTCGCTGCCGGTATTGATCGGGATTGCGGTGGTCCTGCTGTTGGTCGTCGGCGGATATTTCGCGTTCGCCAATCGCTCCGGTGGGGGAGGTCTTTCGACGGGAATCGATGCGATGAAGGCGGGCCAGCGGGAGAAAGCGCGCGGAGAATTCGCCAAGGCGGTGAAAGACAACCCGAATGATGCCACTCCGCACGTTTTCCTGGCGCGCCTCGCCCGCGAAGAAAGCGATCTGGCTACGGCGCGTGCGCAGCTCGACACCGCGCTTCGACTCGATCCAAAGAACGCGATAGCACTCCGCGAGATGGGCCTGATACTCTTCTCGAGCAGGCAGTACGATTTGTCGAGACGTTTTTTGGTGCGTGCGGTGCAGGCCAACCCTCAGGACAGATCTGCCCAGGGTTATCTCGGCTGCGCACTGATGCGTCTCAATCGCGTGCAGGAGGGAACCAAGTTCATCAACAACGCCGGGTCGGGATCGTGGACCGCTTGCCTCCGCCCAGTGACGGGAACCGCGCCGCCGCCGTTGTGATCGAGTTCAGGAACGTCGGGAAGACTTATACATCACTCCTCGGCAACTCGGTAAAAGCGGTCGAGGAGTTTTCGTTGCAGCTCCACGAGGGCGAGATATTCGGAATCGCCGGTCCCAACGGAGCCGGCAAAACGACTCTGATCGCAATGATGCTCGGCTATCTCCGCCCGACGAGGGGCACCGTCGAGATAGATGGTTTGCCGGCCCGAGCCTACGTCGAACAAAACGGCATTGCCTACCTCTCCGAGCTGATTGCGATCCCTCCGAAATGGCGGGCAGAAAGTGCACTGGTGCGCTACGCGACGCTCGCTGGAATCGCCGAGCCGGAAATCGGTTCGCGTGTCAACTACGTCATCGACAAACTGGGAATCGCCGAGCACCGTGAGAAAAGAATCAAGGCGCTCTCCAAGGGGAATCTTCAGCGATTGGGCCTCGCGCAGGCGTTGCTGCGCGAAGAGCGGATTATCGTATTTGACGAACCGACGCACGGTCTGGACCCCGTGTGGACCCAAAATTTCCGGGGCATAGTCGAGGAACTGCGCCGGCCGGACCGCACGATTCTTATCGCGTCACACAACCTCGACGAGCTCCAGCGTCTGGCCGATCGCGTCGCCATCATTGACCACGGCCGGCTCCAACGGGTTGTGAGTACGCGTTACGAAGAGGAACCGTCCCAGCACGCGCCCACCACGATCCGGTACCGGCTGACTGTGGCCAGCGGTCACGAGAGAATCCGTGACGTGTTTCCGGAGGCGGAAGACGCGGGCAAGGGTGAGTTCGATGTAACAGTCGATAACATTCTGGCCTTGAACCGAGCGCTGGCAGATCTGATCAGTCGAGGCACACTCGTGCTCAGCGTCGTTCCCGAGCACTCGGTTCTCGAGCAGCAGTTCCGTGAAGCTGTAGGGGAAGCAGAGTGACGCGCGGCCGTCTCGCCCGGTATTCCTTGTGGCAATTTCGCGATTTCGCGGTCGAGAGAGCGTTCGCCGTAGTGCTGATAGGACTGCTGCTTGGATACATGTCCGTCGAGCCAATTCGTCGCGGGCTCGGCGCCAACTGGGCAACGAATCCCGCCTTCCCACTTTCGCGCATTGTGTCTACCATCGTAGCACCCGTGGTGACCCTCGCTGTGCTAATCGCGCTGAACGGGATGATCTCCAACGACAGGAAGATGGGCTACTATCGATTCCTGTTCTCAAAGCCTGTAAAGCCCGCGCTGTACTACGCGCAGGTTTTTGCCGTGCACATGGTAGGAGTGCTCCTGACGATGGCGGCACTCACCGGACTGTTCAGGCTCTGGGCCGGACCGATTCCGATCGCCGCGATTCTGCTGTATACGCTGGTGGTCTACATATCCATGGGCGGGATCGGTTTTTTTATCTCCGCCACGATTCCTCACGATTGGGTCGGACTGGCCGGCGTTTGGATCGGGTCCAGGCTGTTGAGGGCCGTCTACTCAAACAGCGGCGGTATTCGGGCGCGGTTGGTACAACTGTTACCCCCCGTTCACCGCGTCGATGATGTCGCCAACAATCTTCTCAGCGGACGCATGGCGGAAACGAGCGACCTGCTCTGGCTTACGGGTTATGGCCTTCTTTTCTTTGCGCTTGGGTTGTGGGTTGTCAGCCGACGCTCCCTCGTAACCTGACTGCTTTGACGCGCGCATCGCCTCTTTTTTCGCGTCGACAACCGCGTTAATGGATCCCAACAGCATTCACAGGACGGTCCTGTCCAACGGTCTGACCGTTCTCATTCAGGAAGATCATTCAGCGCCGGTGGTCGCGATCGTCACCTACGTGAAAGCCGGGTATTTCGACGAGACCGACGACCAGACGGGGCTCGCCCACGCTCTGGAGCACATGTTCTTCAAGGGAACGAAAAGGCGAGGCGTTGGTCAGATTGCCAAGGAAACAAAAGCCAGCGGCGGCTACCTCAACGCGCACACGATCTACGACAACACGAGCTACTACACGGTATTGCCGTCGACGGGTTTCGCGAGAGGGCTCGACATCCAGGCCGACGCTTACGCGAACTCGGTGATCGACTCGAGCGAGCTGACGAAGGAATTGGAAGTGATCATCCAGGAGGCGAAGCGGAAATCCGACAACCCATCCGCCGTCGCCACCGAGACACTCTACGCGCTCCTCCACGATCGACACCGCATTCGACGCTGGCGAATCGGACGAGAGGCCGGTCTTCGTTCGTTCACCCGCGAGAAGATGAACGCGTTTTATCGCAATTTCTACCGTCCTGGAAATACCATTCTCAGCATTTCGGGCGACGTCGACTACGCCGACGCCATCGAGCGAGTGACAAAGTCGTTTGGCGCGCTTGACTCTGGCAAACCGAAACGAAAAAGCGGCCCGACGGAGCCGGAACACCACGATTTCCGCTATCGCGAGTTATCTGGTGACATTGTGCAGAGCCAGTTGGTGCTTGGATGGCGAACCCCGGGCACACTCGATCCGGATACGCCAGTGCTGGACGTCGCAGCTTCGATCCTCGGAACCGGGCGGGCGTCCCGGCTCTATCGCTCGGTCCGCGAAAAGAAACTTGCATCATCGATCTCAGCGTACGACTACACGCCAACTGAGCTCGGTGTGTTTGTCATTCATGCGGAAACTGAGCCGAAAAACGTCGGCGCCGCAGCCGGCGTTATCTGGGATCAGCTGCGGCTACTGCGCGAGGAGATGGTCGACGATCACGAGCTGACACGAGTGCGACGAATTTTCGAGGCCCGCTGGGTGCGGCGGCTCGAGACAGCTGAGGGACGCGCCAATCATCTCGCCGAGTGGGAAGCTCTGGGTGGCTGGCTGCGTGGTCAGGAGTACTTCGATCACTTCATGTCCGCTGGACCAGCGGACGTGCAACACGTTGTCCGCAGGCATCTCGACTCCGACAGCGCGGGAGCCCTCGTCTATCGACCTCACAATTCTCCCGTGATCGCGCGTGACGCCGCAGAAATGCGTCGTCTGCTGGACGGTCGCCAGCGGGGCTCGTTCGAGCGGATTCTTCCGCATCCAGCCGCGCCGGTTGCCCGAAAGAAAAGGGCGATCCTCGAGACGGAGGAAGCTGGCATTTCCGTTTTCCGTACCAGCGGGGGAGTGCCGATCCTGGTGCGACGAAAGCCCGGCACTCCCATCGCAAACCTTGGGGTGTACATCGTCGGCGGCCCGATCGACGAGCCGGCGGACCTGGCAGGCCTGACGTTGCTCACTGCTCGCACGATGTTGAAAGGCACTCCTTCGCGTAGCGCTTCCCAGATCGCCGAAGAATCAGAGATGCTCGGGGGGAGTATCTCCGCGAGCGCGGGGAGCGACAGCTTAGGGTGGTCGTTTTCCATTCCCAAGGCGCGGCTGCCGGAAGCCGTGGAGCTGCTGTCGGATGTCATCCAGCACCCTAGCTTCCCCGCGGAATCGTTCGAGACGGAACGTGCGGTCGCGCTCTCGAACGTCGCGATGCTGCGCGACGACATGTACCGCTATCCAATGCGTCTGGCGAATCAATTGGCGTTCAAACGCCATCCGTACGGCAATCCGACGATGGGCACCGAAACGTCTCTGCGCGCAATCACCGTGGATCACCTGAAAGACTGGCACCGCGCCCACGTTCTGACATCGCACGCAGTGATCGGAATCGTCTCCGATCTGGAGCCTCAGGAAGCCGCCGATTTTGTAGCCGGTGAATTTACAACGTTCGAAGCGCGCGACGTTCCCGCGGTCGTGCCTGCCCGCTGGCCGGAGACCAGTGAGGAGGTCGTGGAGTCACGCGACAAGGCGCAGACGGCAATCGCGCTTGCATTCGCTGCCCCCGATCGCAGCGATCACGCGCGCTTCGCTGCTTCTCTCCTGGCGACCGTTGCGAGTGGCTTGGGCGGACGCTTTTTCGACGAGCTGCGTGATCGCCGGTCGCTCGCCTACACCGTGCAGGCCGCTGTCGCGGTAAAGCGGTGCGCAGGAATGTTTCTTTCCTATATCGCGACCTCGCCTGAAAAAGAGGACCTGGCCCGCGCCGGATTGCTCTCGGAGTTCGAGAAGTTTCGCACCAGCCCGGTCACGGACGACGAGCTCAATCAGGCCAAGGAGTATGTGGTCGGCTCCCACGCCATCAGTCAGGAGAGCGGCGCCGCGCTGCTCGGGGAGATGCTGGACGCCTGGATGTTCGGGGCCGGTCTGCATGAAATCCTCGAGCACGACAGCCGCGTGCGCGCGGTGACTGCCGGGGAAATGGTGAGCGTTGCCGAGAAGTATTTCGATCCGGGCCGTCGTGTGGAAGGGATCGTGCGCGGAGTCGGACGCTCGGTCTAGCCGGTTATTGCGGGCTCGCCTCCAATCCCTTTTCCGCGCGCAACACCGCCGCCGTCGACGAACGCAGCCGGCCGCCGGGAGCGCGGAGGCCCCGCACTGTGTTGTAGTCTCCGCCTTCGTAGACGACCAGGCCTCTGATCGGCGTCTCCGCGGTCGCCCACGCCAGAACGCCCCAAATCGCGCGCTCCTGGTTTTGTTCGCCGTGCACGAGCGGATATCCGCCGGCGGCGAACACCCAGTGCTCCTTCGGCTTCGGAAACAGTCGCATCCACCGTTGTGCGACACGGAGATGCGTGTCGAGCGACCGCGCGCCATCGAATCCGGCCAGAAGTGAGAAGCCAACCACGTCCACGGGCGTTCCGGGCCTCGCTGCCCACGCGTAGAGAGTACTGTCGCGCGTTCCGTAGCTGCTCATCGGAACCGCGACTTTGATACGCGGATATATGTAGTGCGCTACGCGCGCTGCCCGCGAGAAGTAGTCGATCCAGTACGCGGGAGTCTGATCTCCGAGCAGACGTGTGCCTTCCTCAAACGGATCCACCGCCGGGATCAGATAATCGGGCTTTAGCCGCCTGGAGATCCGATCGATGTCCTTGAGCCGCGCCACAGTGTACGCCTCTCGCGACTGCGCGATCTCTTTCGCTCCTTTCTTTGGATAGCCAAGAGCGACAATCAGGATCGTGCTGTCGACACGAGCCTGCTCGATCGACCGCGCGAGCGAATCGAGCGGCACACCACGAGCCGCTTCGGGATCGATCACGACGCTGATGGCGTCGATCCCGAGAGTGTCCACTAGCGCCAGATCGTTCTTCACGGCGAGAGGTGGGGGTCCACTGCGGAGATCCGGAAATATCTTGAGACCGAGCCTGAAATCCCCCTCGGGATGCTCCTGCAGCTTGTCGTTGGCATGCACAGCGTAGCTCTTAATGCCGGCGAATGCGCCGGGCAGCTCCACAATCAGCAGCGCGGTCAGCGCGATCGCGGCGCCCGCCAATCCAACGCGTGCGAGCCGAGTGAATCCCCAACGCGCGGGAAGCGAAGGGGCGAAGATTGGGACCTGGAGGTAGATCGGATTCCAGAGTGCCGGCGCGCCGAAAAAGGTGCCGAGCATGCTCGCCTGCGCGGCGTTGAGCGCGAGCGCGAACTCGGCAGGTGATTCGCCACGCGAGATCATGAACTTGGTAATCGCAACTATCGCGATCACCGTGTTGTAGACGAGCAGTGGAAATCCGAGCAGCGGCGTCACGAGTCGTCGCGCGAGCGCCCAAATCGTCTGCAGCACGAACAGAAGCGTGGTGAACGGCCACAGCCAGGCAACGAGAATGATCGCCCTGCCGTAAAGCAGGGACGCGGCGGTGTACGCCACAACAAGAGCCGGTACGAGCAGGAGGCCCGCGATGCCGGTCACTGCCTGAAATCCGCGGGGAATTCTTCGCAGGTTTGCGATGCGTCCCGCCATCAGGATGTCCCACGCGACCATCGCGACCGAGACAAGAACATAGAGGACCGCGAGGTACCTGTGCGAGCTCATCGAGCGAAGCTAGAAGAGCCCACTCGTGCTGGCAAGCACTCCGAGGCGGTCGTACTTTTCGCTCGCATGAATCGCGGCGCCCTGTTCACTCTGCCCAACACGGTCTCGATGTCCCGCCTGGTGTTGGCGCTCGCGTTCGTGCTCGTGTCCGGACCCTGGGATCGCATCGCACTGATCGCCGTCGCGGGGTTCACAGATTTCATCGACGGCTGGCTGGCGCGCCACGAGAAGGCGGAGAGCACTGCCGGCGCGCTGATCGATCCACTGGCGGATCGTGTCTTCGTGTTCGTCGCGATCTCTACCTACCTGGTCGAGGGCCAGCTCACCACCGGCCAGTATTTCATCTTCCTTTCCCGCGATCTTGCCACGGCAGTCGGATTCCTCGTTGCCAAAGTCATTCCAACGCTGCGGCCGGCAGTCTTTCGGGCGAGAGTGTTGGGGAAGCTCGTAACGGTGTTGCAACTGATAACTCTGGTTGCCGTGATCATCTTGCCCGAGCTCACGCAGGTGCTAGTGCTGAGCGTTGGTGCGCTATCCGCCGCGGCGATCGTCGATTACACGGTTACACTCTGGCGGGCGCGCGAGCGTTGACGTTCGCTTGGCCGGCCATGCGTTGGTGTCAGAACACGGTATTTCCCGTCGCGTTGACATTATTGGCCGCTCCTGCCCTCGCCCAGGGGGCGCAACAGCGGTTTCAGAGCGAAGGTCGCGTCGACGCGATCCTGGCGCGCAGCGGCGCTATCCAAGCAGGCTATGGCTTCTCCGTCCCGGCTGGTATTTACGTCAGGAGCGGATTAATCACCGCCATCGGTATCGGCAGACACGGATTGGACGGACGGGCCGATTTCGTCGCGCGTTTCAGCCTCGATCCCTTTCGCCAGAGCCGCTGGGCACCCTACGGCGGGGGCGGATTGTCCGGACGGTTCAGATCCAAAGCCGACGGTGGTGCGAGGGCATACCTGCTGGTCTATGTTGGCGTCGAAGGACCACTTCCATTCGGGCAAAGCTCGGGGCTCGTTCCAGCGTTCGAAATCGGCCTCGGGGGCGGAGCTCGGCTAGGCGTGATACTGAGAAAAGGTATAGCTGCCCGCAGATAATCAAAAAAAGGGACGCCTCAGCGCCCCTTTCCGTCAAACTGCTTTTCGCTCCTTCAAAGGCTGGGCAAATCGCTCACCCAGAACCCTAAGCTCTTCAACTTCGGACGGAGTGAGCTCGTGATACCGTTCCGTCAGGTACTCCATAGTGTTGTCGAACCAGTCTTTCTGATCTTCCGGCGCGGACCCAACTACGCCGCAGCGCATGATCTGCTGAAACAGCTCGTCCCGGGCTTCCTCATAGGGGCTCGCCGCTCGGACCGGCTCTTTCCTGAATCTGTTTTTCTGTTTGTTCATCAATTTGGTTTGGCGTAAAACGTCTATGAACTTTCGTCGCTCAATCTATGCACCTTAGACACCACTTCACAGGTGAAAGGTTCATGCCGCGGCGCGCCGCCGGATGAAATCGAGCAGCAATTCGGAGAGGTGCTCGGGGTTTTCCTCCGGGATGAGTCGCGCCACACCGGCAAGTCGCACGAGCCTCGCATCCGGAATCGCGTTGACGAGCCTGTCGGCGAGCTTTCCGTCGACCCATTTGTCCTCGTCGCCCCAGATGATGAGCGTTGGCGCGTGGATCTCGGCGTACTCGTCCTCATCCAGATCAGCCTTGTTGATCGCGCTGGCGAGCGTCAGAAGATGATTCGCACCATCCTTACCGACGAAGGGCGCCAGGTAGCGCGCAACTAGTCGCATTGGCATGTGCTCGGGATCGGCGACGCTGCCCTTTAGGACGCCTTCCAGCAGAGGTGCGGCTCCCATGACCCCCCGAGTGAGACTGAACGCAAACCGGGCTGTACGCCGCTGCATCTGCGTGATGTCTTTTGCCGGGAGCTCCTCGAACGCCGGTGTGTTGATGAGCACCAGTTTCTCGACGCGATCCGGCCGGTTGGCGGCGAGCTTCACCGCGACGTCGCCACCCAGATCTACGCCAACGATGACTCCACGCGCGACGCGCAGCACCGTCATTGCCGCATCGAGATACTCGGCTTGAGCGGCGATTCCAAAGTCGGCGTCGATCGGACGATCAGATTGACCGTGTCCGAGCAGATCGATGGAGTAAGCGGTATGACCTGCTGCGGTTATCGCCGGCGCGATAGCGCGCCACAGGAAGTTGCAGGTCCCGAATCCGTGAAGAAGAATGACGGCGGTGCCGCCATGGCCATAGCGATCCACGTGCATCGCTCCAGGACCGACGGGAACTCGCAGGACATCAGCTTGCATCTCGATACCCCTCTCTTAGCTTTCGCGTCACAATCGCCTCAGCTTAACAATACCAAGCTCAAGAACCGCAAATGTCTCCTAGCAACGACCAGCCGCACGACAGGAACGTATCCCGCAAGAACGTCGTCAGGGAGGCTCGCAGTGCATCAAGTCGGCCAAGAGCGTTTTACTGGCTGCTCGGAATAATTGCGGTCGTCGGCGCAGCCGCGCTCGGGTACGTAGCAAGCAAACCGAAATCTGGTCCCACCGACGTCCTCCAGGGTCCCGACACGAACAACGCCGGACCGCCGCAGGGTTATTTGATGGGCAAAGTCGATGCCCCGGTAAAGATCCTCGAGTTCGCCGACTTCGAGTGTCCGTCCTGCGCGGGATTCGCTACCATCACCGAGCCCGACGTCCGAAAGAGGATCATCGACACCGGGCTCGCGAGCATCACCTATTTCGATTTTCCGCTCACGCAGCACCGCAACACGCTCGCCGCCTCGAACGCAGCCGCGTGCGCCGACGAGCAGGCCAAATTCTGGCCGATGCACGACCGGCTCTTTGCCGCGCAGGACGAATGGAACGGAGAAGCGACCGACAGCCCCAAGCCCTTTTTCAAGCGGTACGCCGGCGAAGTCGGTCTCGACCTTTCCAAATGGGAGAGCTGCTTCGATGCTCGCAAGTTTCAGAAGCGGATCGCGGCGAACCTCGCCGATGGTTTGCGCCGCGGGATAAACTCGACACCGTCGTTCATCATCGGCACCAAGGTTTACTCCGGGAATCGCTCGTACGACGACCTCAAAGCCCTGGTAGATTCGGCCGGCCGGGCGGGCGCAACCGCGGCGACAGCTCCCAAGCCGGGTAAGTGACCAAGCGGATGATCGTGGCCGCGCTCGCGCTGGCCGGGATCTTCATCAGCCTCTACCTGACGCTCTACAAAGTTGGAATAATCGGCGAGCTTAGCTGCAGCATTGGCTCATGCGAAACGGTGAACACAAGTAAGTGGTCGACGCTGCTCGGCCTTCCGGTTGCCGCGTGGGGTTTGTTTTTCTACCTCGATGTGTTCGCCATTGCGCTGCTTGGTACGACGCAGCGTTTGCAGGACTCGCCGCTCATATCGGCCATACTCGCCGGCGAGGCAGCGCTCGGCGTCGTCTTTAGCGCGTGGCTCACTTACCTCGAGCTCGCCGTCATTCACGCGATCTGCATTTGGTGCGTCACCTCGGCGGCGTTAGTAACGCTCATCCTCTTTTTCTCTATTGCGGACTATAGAGACTCACGCGACGCAAACCTGGAGATTGCCGAAGAAAACTCGCGTTAAGCTGAGAAGCTCCAAGCTTAGCGCTCAGCGCTGCCCGCTTTGGTTGCATGGATGTCGGTCAAAACGCGCCTACGCTCGTTTTATATCTCCCTGGCGAGATGCCTCATCCAGCCTTAGTCTCGGCTTCTCGGCCGGCACATCCTCCCCCTCACGTTGCATCCGGCGGCGGAAGGGTACCAGATCCCTGCCCAAATGCACGAGGGCCCGCGTTGCCACGGTGCTGGCGAGCGGCTCCGGAATTCCCATGACGCGAATGTAGGTATCGATCGCGCGATCGAACGACAGATCTTCGGCGAGAGTGTCGACGAACATCAGCGCGTTATCGACGTGGCCTCGTATGATTGTCTCCTCGGCGCGAGCCTGAGAAAGACGCAGCCTGCGTTCGGCGTTCGGATTCAGCTTGCGTCCGAATATCGACTCAGGAAACAGATTACGAAGGAACATGATCCATCCGGTGAATGCGTTCCTTCATATTTAGGCACGGAGCGTACCAGTCGATAGAGCTTGCGCCGTTGGCCAACTGCAGCCCAACTGCGGCGCTGTCAGCGCTCGAATGCGCCACCCGGCTTGGTGAAAAGCAAAAGAGCCCGGGAATCCCGAGCTCTTTGCTGTGCTGCCGTACGACGTGTATCCGTCGTCGGGTTGACGTCAGGTGCAGGTAATGATACCAGCGGTCATCGAGCAGGTCTTTGAGGTCTGCGAATGAGTCGCGGTGCCGCTCCAATCCGGGGGCGGGCCAGCAACTGCCGTGGCAGCGATGGTCACGTTCTGCGAGCTCTTGAAGCCCTGAGTCGAACCGTTGCCAGAGAAGTAAGAACCACCGTTGTCGGCGGCATACTGCTCTTCATACGTGGCGAGGTTACGGAGGTCAGACTTCATCGCCGCAACGTACGCCTTCTCCTTCGTGTTGGCGAACTTCGGAATCGCAATCGCGGCAAGAATGCCGATGATGACGACTACGATCAAAAGCTCAATTAGAGTAAAACCTTTTCTATTGCGTGACATTCGATACTCCTGCAACAGGGGGATAAGCGGGTTTGGATGGGCCGCTTCTACCTAAGAGACGCCGCACCGAAATGTTTGCAACTGTTTAGCATCTGTGTAACCTTGCTACCCGAAACGAGTTACAAAATGCGATTCTAGTCGCGTTTTGCATTGTTTATGGGGCTGTAAGAGTCAGCACTATCGACAGGCTATAGTTTCCGGGAGTGTCCAGAGTCCAATTGTAGAGGGTCTGGAAATAGAGAGTGGTCACCGTGGCGGCAGTGGCGGCCCCGCTGACTAGCGCCGCATCGCTTGTGGTCAGCCCCACGAATCCGGTACTGGAGTTGGTGCTCCATTTCAGGTCGGAAACCGGTTTATTGGTTCTCGCCGGCGCGCCAGGAGACGTGTTTGTCGCGGTCCAGAGCGCGGCGGTCGCCCGCAGCTGCAAATTCCAGCCTGCGTTCGCGCTCACGGTAAAAGTCGGGCCGGTGGTCAGATTTAGCCCGGCGTCGAAATCGGCCGTCGTTGGAGCCGTGAGTGTGGTTGACCCCGCGGTAGACTGGAGACGTATCACCCGACCCGCCGTCATCGAGACGCTGCCGGGCACGTTGCAGCTGGCTGGTGCTCCGGAAGCGGTGCACTGTGCCAGCAGTTTCACGGGCAAGAGTGCGGCGAGAATTATCACCGCCAACGCCACGAGTCCGAGTTTGAGGCGGTTCATCGAGTCTTCTCGATTCTGAAAGTACCGGACGCCGTCGTGCCGTCGGCAGAAGAACCAACCCACGTCCCCGTGATGGTGTCTGCGACGATTTGACCAACATGTCGTCGTGGTGCCGTTTCCAGATTCGCGTCGAAATCGATCAGATCTGAACCTTGAGCCGAGCCAGTTACAGTTCCGCCCAACACGCGGTTCTGCTGCGTCTGCGGATTCAGGCCTACGACGTCAAGTCTGCCCTGAAAGCTCGACCCCGACTCGCTGGAAATCGTAAGTGTTCCGGAAAGGTTTTCGCGCACGGGACTCGTCTGGGCTCCGGTGTAACTCCACGATCCACTCAAATTGGAGATCGAAGGCTTTGCCTCGGTCGAGCTGAGGCATCCAGCAGCGACGACAAGAAGGCCCAAAATGATCGTGAACCTCGCGATACGAAGCGCGCGGAGAGTCTGTATCATCGTTCCGGATCCTTGGTTGCCGGAGCAAGCGGAAGCTTCTGATCCGTGGTGGTTGCTGGCGCATTCTTCGGCGCCACCCCGTTCGGGTGCGATGAAGGCGGGCTCCACATCCTGATCGGGCGGGGGTCGAGCGTGACTGTGACTGATTTAGAATCGGTTCCGGTTACGAACAATTGTGGTACGGGACCGCGCGGAATCAGCGGCTCGAGCAGCTCCGAAAGATCAAAGTCCAGAAAGTAAACCCCGACGGGCAGCGATTCGAAAGTTGCTGTCGTAGGGCGAGTCATCAATGCTGTCCATTCCCGACCGCTGCTGTCACGGGCGATTACGCGTACCTTGCTCAGATCGACGCTCACTTCGGAGAACCCCGAACGCGCCCCGACTACGAGCTGAACCTCCGCCGACGTCGATAGTGAGACGCCAAGCTCCGAGCTACCGGCCCCGATCGGCGACCAGCCATCGGGAAGCGAGGCTTCGTCGAGCATCATCCTCTGGCTTGCATCCCCTCCCACTCGAAATTGTCCATCTGAGCCGGTGACGGCCGTTGCCGCACCGCGACGAACGATTGCGCCCGCTATTCCCGGCTCGTTGCTGTCGCGACGTTGATTTCCGTTCAGATCCTTATAGACATAGCCAGACGTACCGGGCGTGCGAATCATGGGAACCGTGATCGCGTGCTCGAACCGGGCGCCGAAAATCCACGGTACGCTTCCGCCAACAGCGTGGAAGATCGAGTTCTTCTCGACGTCGAGCTTCAGAGAGAAACCGTTGATGAGTGGAACCGCAGCGCCGGCACGGATAATTGCTGACTTCTGGTTGCCGAATCCGGTGACTCTCTGCAGCTCACCTTCAGCCCTTATTCCGCCGAGCCACGGGATGACAATCTGGTCGCCGTGGATCCCGAACACGTTTTGTTGATTGACGAACCCACCGACATCACGCGTTTGTTCGATTCGCGCGTCGACGCCGAGCGCACCGGCCGGACCGGACCACCCTGCATTGGTCCACCAGTAGTTTCGCGGCGCGCGTTCTCTGATAACCCCCTGGCCTGCGGGCGACACTGTGCGAGTCACGTTACCGAGATAAGCGGACGTGTTGAGGTAATACTGCCCAACATTGGTGCTCAGGCTGACTCCAAGCTGTTGCTCGCGGGTGCCGAATCCGCCGCCCGCGTTTCCCGGAACGGGTCGTGAGGTCGCATCGAACACATACGATCGCATGTCAAGCGCGAGCGTCGTGGTGTGGAGGACGGCGTATTGCGGTCGGAGGGACAGTCCGCTCGAGTTGAGTCCGCTGAATACACTGCTTGCATCGGTGGTTCGCCACGCACTGGCGCTCAGCGTTGCTCGCGGGGTGAGCTCCTGGCCGACATTTGCGATGACTTCGTTCAACGCTCGCGCAAACGCGTCGCTGCCACCGGGTGCATGGGTGATGCGTACCTGCTGACTGCTCGCGATGCCCGTTCGCTCGAGCCCGCTAGACCAGCCGAAACCGCTACCACCCTGGAATGCGCGCTCAGCGATCTCGGCTTTGAACGTGGTGCCGAACAGAGTGGGGACGGCTGCGCCGATACCGAGTGCATCCAGACGCCGCGCGGAAAGTCCTGCGTCGGCGAGGTGAGATCCCGACGCGAAAATCTGGGCTTCACCGACACGGCGATCCGCACGAACACCCAACATCGGCCTGCGTTTGGATCCATCGGCTCCGGCTGTCGACAACGCTGCCAGACTCGTCAAACCCCATCGGGGATTCTTCATCTGAAACAACGCCCCTTCGCCGTAGGGATAGAGGCCCGTAAGGTCCGAGAAGGAGGCTCCTGTGTTGCCGAGATTCAACTGTGCCGAGGGAGCGCTGAGCGAGACGGAGGCGGCAGACTGAAAGGCACCGAGATGCGTGAACGCGGTGCTGGCGGCGCCTCCAGCTAATGAGCCTTTCGAAAATTTTGCCTCGACTCTCACCGAGTCGTAGAGCGCACCACTTGCTGTAAGAGACAGCATAGTGTTTGCCCGCCCGTTCTCGTCGTTCGCGTGGGAGACTGCCGACACAAGCGCCGGACCCGCGTAAGTGCCAACTGAGCTCGAGTTGAATACTTCGACGCGCACCAGATCCGAAGCGAGACTGTCCCCACCTGAGCGCAAATTGACGAGGATGAACGAAGACCCGGTATTGGACAGTGCTGGAATGCGAAGTCTGACTCTCTTCTTGACCGACTCGTTTGGCTCGAGCACCATCGGAACGAGCAAATCTCTCGACGACCAGCCGCTTGGGAGCTCCAGCTGGGTTTCGATGGTTTCGCTTCCATTGCCGGAGTTGGTGACTTGGAACGGGAGTACGATCTCACCCGCTGCCTGGCCGTTGATCGGGCTGGTCGGCGTCCTCAGCAGTACCTGGCGCACACGACTGACATCTACCTCGATTGGAACGACAAGTGTTGTCCCGTTCGAGAGGGAGAAGCGCGCTTCTGCCGCGACGAGGCGTCCAGCGCGCGCTCCGGCGGGAATCCCGAGCGTGACGCCAACACGGTCCCCCCGCGTTCGGGTCCCGAGCTTGCGGGCGCGAGGACCCAGCACGGAGAAATCACCGTGGGGAATGACGTCGATCTCGATATCCTCTCCCCGCGGCAGGCCTTGTGGAAGGGGTATCGACACGACCTGAAAGCTGCGCGGCGCGCCGGTGATAACCACCGAGGGCAGAGTAATCTCTGAAACAACCACCGGCGACTTGCGGTCGCTCCAGGTGGCTAATGCAACGGGACTGATTCTGTCCGCGCGCGGCGGCTCGGCCGGCGACTGCGCAGCAGCCGCGGCGGCCCCGAGCGCAAAGCCGGTTATCATGACGAGTCCGACGCGGGAAACTGTCACGCTACGGCACCGTCTGGGACAGCGTGATCCGGTAGTTTGCCGCGTACGTGGCTGGCGAATCCTTCGTCCAGTCGAGAAGCAGGCGGAAGAAGATCGTGTTGCTCCAGGGATCGTTCACAAGGCCTCGAATCTGATTTCGCTGCTCGACCTGGACGTTGGCCGCTGTGATTGAATTCCACCCCGTGAGATCCGAGCGGCGCCATTGCAGGTCGCCGATCAGTTTGCCGTTGCCCAGATTCGCCGACGTCGCGCTTATGAGCACGGTAGTCGTATGCGGCTGGATGCCGTTGGTTGCGTCGACAGTGAAGGTGACGCCGGTGGGTGCGTCGACGTA
The DNA here is from genome assembly GCA_046262755.1 of Gemmatimonadaceae bacterium. Lineage (GTDB taxonomy): Bacteria > Gemmatimonadota > Gemmatimonadetes > Gemmatimonadales > Gemmatimonadaceae > UBA4720. Next base: position 68,126 of record JBHEME010000007.1, read on the forward strand.
CCCGTTGACGTAGTCTGTTGCCGACGGTGCGGGAAAGCTGACAGTCGCTGACGCGAGGGTGAGATCGGTCTTCAGGCTCTGCGCCGAGAGACCGCGCGCAGCAAGAATCATCGAGACGGTCAGCGTCGCGATGAGACGTCCTGCCAAAGTCAATCGTGGCAAAGAGCGCATAGCGTTTACTTCGCCCTGTATTCGATCTGGCCAGCCACCAGCTCTGGGCCGCCAAAATCAATGAGAGCGAGGACGACATAATCACCGGGGGTGAGGCCCGGAGGAACGTCCATCATGATTTTGCGCGTGGCCCCCGGCAGCGTCGGGAATTCAGCGATCGGAACCTGCATCGCGAGAGTGTTGTCCAGGCGACGAAACTCGAGATGGCCCTTCGCGAGAAGATGCATCGCCCCGGTGTTGTGGAACCGGAGCGCTATCTGCCGTTTTGTGAGCGCCCCTGGCAACTTTGCCGACGTGGACGATGCAGTCGCCCCCATCGGCACTTCTTCGAGCGACATATTTTCGACGGCTCCATCCGACCTTAGCCCTGGCGGCGCAACGTAGACCTTCACGCCAGTGCGGAAGATGTATTGGAGGGAATTGCCGCTCGCCGATGTACGCTGCGGTACTTCTTCGACGAAGAAAATATCCCAGCACTCTTTGGCGAGACCGGCAGCGTTCTGGACGGCCAACCTCACGATTCGGCTCGATCTGGGCTCGACTCTGACAGAGAGTGGCGAGATCGAAAGAATTGAACCGCATGAGGACCCCGACGTGCCGCGGGGAAGAAAGCGGTTGTCGCCGTTTTCGACGCGGTCCCAGTCCTGTCGCGTTATCGTGGCCTGGACAGGCTTGTCAGACGTGTTCGAGAGCGAGAAGCTGGAAACCACCCGGCCAGCGGCGGCGGCGGTTATGGTGACTTCGAGCGGATCGACCAGGAGCTGGGCTCCGGCATTCCGCGATATCACCAGTCCGACAGCGCAGAGGGCGAGTGCAGTTGCCCGCACTCGCCCTCTGCGCTCGCCGCCCGTCCTTTCGAACGAGCGAGAGCGAGAATTCTGCATCAGTTATGGAGCGGTAAGGGTGAAGACGATCGGCAGGCTGTAGGTACCAGGCGCGTTGCTCGCAACTGTGAAATCATTCGTCCACAGGGTCTTGAAGTGAACTTGCGCCGAGCCGTTGTTCGTCGAGCTTCCGCCCGAAGCGAGTGTCGCATCGGTGGTGGTGATCGCAGCGTACGATCCACCGGCAGCGCTCGACCAGGTCAGATCGCTGATCGGCTTGACGCCGGCGTCAGATCCAACGTAGGTCCAGTTCGGCGTGTTGGTTGTCTTGAGCTTGAGCGTCCAGCTGCGGTTTGACTTGATGGTGAAAGTCGGGCCGGCGTTATATAGAGTGTTACCGGCGTCGACATCGTCCGCGGTGGGCGAGGTGAGCGTGGTGGTCGCTGAGCTCATGGTAAGCTTGACCAGCGCGCCGATCGTGACGCTCGCCGTGTTGGTCGTATTGCAGCTACCAGTGTTGCCCGAGCATCCCTGCGCATTTGCCTGGCTCGTGTAGATGGCAGTTCCCAGCACCATCGCGGCCAGACTTAGACGGGTCGCTTTCATTGACTGTACTCTCCTGAATTTTCGATGGTGCCGGCGGGTGACCAACCTGGTCGAAACCGGTCCTTTCGCGGGTTTGGATGTCCGCACTTATAAGACGAAAACGGACTTCTCTTGCAACGGGTTTTCCACCCTTTTATCAAGAGAAAATCCGTTTTTTTTCCTGCCCAAAACGGAACAGATTTTTGTGCTCGAAACGAGCCATTAGCTCGCTACTGGAGCACCTAATTTAAGCTCATCTGTTTACTAATCAAGTGAAATGTTTCCGACATTTTGGGCCATCACGAAATTGCGTCGGCGTTTGTTCGGTATTTGGGTTTAATTCCTTGCTGAAAAACAAGATACCTGATTGAGCCGACCCCGGTTTAGGGCGAAAAGAAATCAGCCCTCCTTGTCCTCATACTGATTTTTGAGGCTGGCGACGACATTGGGGTCAGCGAGCGTTGACGTGTCGCCCAATGCGCGTCCCTCCGCGATGTCGCGAAGCAGCCTTCTCATGATTTTTCCAGACCGCGTTTTTGGTAGATCTGCGGAGAACAAAATGTCGTCGGGGCGGGCGAGCGCGCCTATCTTTTTCGCGACAAATTCACGAAGCTCTTCACGCAGCTCCGGAGTCTGTTTGTTCTTTTCTCGGAGGGTCACAAAGGCGGCGATAGCCTGGCCCTTGAGCTCGTGGGTTTTGCCGACCACCGCCGCCTCGGCCACGGCCGGATGCTCCACCAACGCAGACTCAACCTCCATCGTGCCGATCCGGTGTCCGGCGACATTCAGAACGTCGTCGACCCGGCCGAGAATCCAGAAATAGCCATCGGAGTCGCGCTTCGCGCCATCACCCGGGAAATACAAATCGGGACGTCCTTCCCACTTGGAGAAGTAGGTCTGCACGTATCGCTCGTCGTCGCCCCAGATGGTGCGGAGCATCGATGGCCATGGCTTGGTCAACGCAAGGAGGCCGCCACCCACGTCGATGCGCTGCGCGGTGGAGTCGAGCAGATCGGCCGAGAATCCAGGCAGTGCCATCGTCGCACTTCCGGGCTTGCACGCCGTAATGCCCGGCAGCGGTGAGATGACGATTGCGCCCGTCTCGGTTTGCCACCACGTGTCGACGATCGGACAGCGGTTACCGCCGATGTGCTCGCGATACCACATCCACGCTTCGGGATTGATTGGCTCGCCAACGGAACCCAGAAGACGTAGACGCGACAGATCGTGAGCGGCGGGATGCTCGTCTCCCCATTTCATGAACGCGCGGATGGCCGTCGGAGCGGTGTACAGGATGGTGACGCCGAATCTCTCGCAGACGTCCCAGAACCGATCACGCCGCGGCCAGTCGGGTGCCCCTTCGTACATCACGCACGAGGCGCCGTTGGCCAGTGGGCCGTAAACCAGGTAAGAATGTCCGGTCACCCACCCTATGTCGGCAGTGCACCAGAAAACATCATCTTCCTTGAGATCGAAAACCATCTTCGTGGTTGCGGCAACCGCGGTGAGATAGCCACCGGTCGTGTGCACGATTCCTTTCGGCTTGCCCGTCGTTCCCGAGGTGTAGAGGATGTAGAGGACATCCTCTGCGTCCATCGTTTCGGGCTCGCAAGTCATAGGCGCATCTCGCACCAGGTCGTGCCACCAGTGATCGCGACCTGCCTTCATGCTGGCGTAGGGCGTAATCGTTTCAGGTGACGACGATTTTTTTGTCGCATCCGGCGCGATGCTCACCTGCACTCCGGCGCACAGCTCTCGCCTGACGACGATGACATTCTCGATCGATTCGGTGCCTTCCAGCGCCGCGTCGGCGTTTTTCTTGAGCTGAATCAGCGACCCGCGGCGGAAACCGACGTCGGCAGTGATCAGCAGTCTTGCTTTGGCATCGTTGATACGATCGCGGAGCGACTCCGGCGAGAACCCGCCGAACACAACCGAGTGAATCGCGCCGATGCGGGCGCAGGCGAGCATCGCAATCGCCGCTTCCGGCACCAGCGGGAGGTAGATCGCGACACGATCGCCCTTTCCGATGCCCAGCTGCTTGAGCACGTTGGCGAAGCGCGAGACTTCGCAATACAGGTCCCAATACGTCAGGGTTCGACGATCGCCGGGCTCGCCCTCCCAGATAAGCGCCGCCTTATTTCTCCGCTGACCCTGTACATGCCGGTCGATGCAGTTGGCGGCCACATTGAGCTTCCCGCCGGTAAACCATTTGGCGCGCGGTGGATTCCACTCCAGAACCTTCCGCCACGGCTTGATCCAATCGAGCTCGCGGGCGCGATCTGCCCAGAATTTTTCGGGATCGCGAGCTGCCTTTTCATAGATGTCCGCAGACGGAACGTTGGCGCTGAGCGTGAACTCTGGGGGTGGCTCGAACTTCCGGTTTTCCTGAAGCAGGACGTCGATGTCGGTCATGGTCGCACGTTGGGAATCCGTCGCCCAGTCGGAGGGAATCGAAGGATACAGCGTTTTGCTTGCGCCCCGCCAGAGTGGCAAGTTCTAGGCGAATGTCCTCGGCAGATAATTTGAACGACGCCCCCATCCTCCACGTCGCAGGCCTCGAGCGTTCGTTCGGCGCGGTCAGGGCGGTAGCCGGCGTTTCGTTTTCGCTGCGAGCCGGAGATTGTCTCGCGCTATTCGGCCCGAACGGAGCGGGGAAGACTACGTTGCTTCGTTTGTTGGCCGGCCTGTTGCGGCCAACTGCCGGGACAGCGACGCTTTCCGGAATGGGCGTTCACGGATCACCGGCTGCGCGGGCGCGCATCGGATTCATCTCCCACAATACGATGCTCTACGCGGCCCTCTCACCGCGGGAAAACGTCGGGTTTGCCGCGCGCCTCTACGGTGTCGCTGATGCGGATCAACGAGTGGATTCGTCGCTGCGCAAGATGTCGATGCTCGAACGGGCTACTGCTCCCGTTCGATCGCTCAGCCGAGGAATGCAGCAAAGAGTGTCGATCGCGCGAGCCACGGTCCACTCACCGCCCCTCGTGCTGGCCGACGAGCCTTTCACCGGATTGGACGAGGCTGGAGCTGGCTCGCTCACGCAGATCCTGAATGACCTTCGCGCCGGAGGAGCCGCGCTGGTGGTGGTCACACACAGTCTCACGGAAGGACTCTCGCTGGCAAGTCATGCCGCCATCATGAACCGCGGCCGGTTTGCGCGCTTCGACGAGCGTGCGGCGGTCGACCCCTCGACCTACGGCCGTGTGTACAGGGAGGCAGTCGCCAGCGGTGGCTGAAACACTTTCGGCAGCGTGGTTCATCGCGCGCAAGGACCTCACGATCGAGTACCGAACGCGGAGCGCTTTTTTGTCCGCGGTCGTCTTCGCTCTCTTGGGACTCGTGATCTTCCACTACGCGTGGGATCCCACGGCCGTGACGGCCATCGATCTCGCCCCGGGTATGCTGTGGGTGATTTTCACTTTCTCGGGGCTGCTCGGACTCCATCGCTCGTTCGGCGTGGAGATGACCGATCGGGCAATCGACGGCTTGCTGGCCTCGCCAATAAGCCGCGAATCGATCTTCCTCGGCAAGGCTCTGGCGAACCTGATCTTCGTTATAGCCGTACAGGCAGTCGCGATACCTGCTCTCGTCATTTTCTATAACGTCCCGCTCGGGAACATTGCCCTTCCGCTGATCGGGATCGCTCTGCTTGCCGCGATTGGCCTGGTGGCTATCGGTACTCTGTTCAGCGCCATGGCGGTCAACACGCGAATGGCGGAGCTGCTGCTGCCGATGCTGGCCCTGCCATTCTTTCTCCCGATTGTAACTGCAGCGGCGCAGGCCACCGCCAAGCTTCTCGCCGGCCGACCAGTCAGCGAAGCGGGGGGATGGCTCAAGCTGTTGTTGGCGTTCGACATCGTCTTCGTTTTCGCTTCAGCCCTTGCGTACCGCTGGACAGTCGACGAGTAGCAAACAGACGGAAGGTGGAGAAACCGAGGGTGGCGCGAAATGAGGGCGAATTGTATCGTCTGTCGCCCCTATCCGGAGAGCTCATGAGAGGTAAGTACCTGCTGTATGGCGCTCTTGCCGCAGGTCTGACGCTTTTCGTCTGGCAGACGATCTCCAACGCAGCGATTCCCTGGCACACTGCAACAATGAGCGAGTTCCAGAACGACAACGCGATCGTTCAGGCCGTGAAAGCGGCTGCCCCCACAAACGGTGTTTACTTCTCCAATCGAGGCATCCTGGCGGCGGTCTCTTTCACCCCCGACATGGCCGACAAGAGCAAGGCGATGGGCCCGATGATGGCGAAGCAGATCGTGCTCGATCTCGTCGTGGCGCTGATCCTCTGTCTTCTCGTGGCGAGACTCGGTGTTCGGAGCGCGCGTGAGACGGCGATGACACTTGGACTGGGCGCGTTGACGGTGGGTATGATCAAGGAGTTGTCGGACTGGAACTGGTACGGCTTTGGGACCGCCTACTCCGTCGTCAATGTCATCGACCTCGTAATCATGTTCGCGTTGGCCGGATTGGTTATCGGGTCCATCTACAGGCGTCAAATGCGCGACACTGTCGTCGACAACGAGACCCTCGGTGTCAAAACGCAGGGGAGCTATAGCGCGCCGCGCGACTCGCGTCTTCCTGTGGGGTGATCGTCGATTCCGTTGATCGCTTCGGTCGGAGAGCGTGCGCCCGGCGGGTTGCTTAAATTGGATGGGCCGGAGTCACTGGGACTTCGGCCCATTTGTTTGTCCACAGTTCTGACGCGACATGAAGATCTCCTGGCTTCCCGCCGTTGCCGCAGCGGCGGTGATCGGCACCGTCATACGTGCCGTGTTCTTCACACCGCTGGAAGCGAGACAGGGAGCCGCACAGAAGATTTTCTACATTCACGTTCCAGCCGCCTGGGTCGCGTTCCTGGCGTTCGGGCTGGTTGCCGTCGCGAGCGCTGTTTTTCTCTGGCTCCGCGACGAGCGGCTGGATCGCTTCGCCGAGAGCTCCGCGGAGGTCGGTGTTGTATTCACAACGGTTGTACTCATTACCGGCCCACTTTGGGCAAAGCCGATCTGGGGGACGTATTGGGCGTGGTGGGACGTCCGCCTCGTCTCCACGCTGTTTCTGTGGTTCATATACGTCGCTTACATCGTGCTTAGGGGCGCGGTGGAATCCGCGGCGCTGCGCGCCCGGTATTCGGCGGTGCTCGGCATCTTGGGAGCGTTGCTGATACCGTTCATTCATCTCAGCGTGTATCTGTTCTCGACGATGCATCCCATGCCGATTGTGGGCAAGCCCAGCGCTCCGTCACTGCCGAATGAAATGCTGCTCACGCTGATGTTGTCGCTTGCTTCTTTTACGCTTCTGTACTTTGCGTTCGTCCGCTCCCGCTACGCGTACGCGCTGGAGCGTGACATGGCCTTTGCCCGGACACAAGTCAGTGCCTGAGACGACGTCGTACTACCACGTTGCTTACACCATTGCGTTGACGATCTACGCGATCTACGCGTGGAGCCTGCGCGTTCGTCGCAAACGTCTGCGCGGCAAATAAGTGTCCACAAATCTCTCCGCCCCTCCGTCGATACCAACGGAGGTCTCCGATCCGATCAATGCGAGGATTCTCGCCGTTTCGGAGGACCGGATCGCCGGGTTCGTCAAGGAGCCGTTCGCCCAGATCGCCTTCGCGGCGCAGCTGCCTGAGGAGCTGGTGATCGAGCGCTTGCGCGCAATGCTGGAGGCTGGCGTCATTCGCCGCATAAGGCAAACGTTGATGGCGACCAACCTGGCACCAGGCGCACTGGTTGCCTGGCGGGTCCCGGCTGACAGGCTGGACTCGGCATTCAGCTACATGGTGCAGGATGATCCGTTCTCCGGCCACGTTGTTATTCGCTCCACCGATGCTGACACCCCGGGTTCGGTCTATCGGCTCTGGACGACGCTCAAGGTCCCGCAGGGTTTTTCCATGGAGCGTCACTGTGAATTTCTAGCCCGCCAGGTAGGGGCGCACGCCTACCGTATCATGCCGGCCAGGCGGCTCTTCGCCCTCGGCGTCGGACACGTCCGCCGCCGCGGGATCGAGCCGGGTAGCCGGAGCGACGAACCGGGGAGAGTGCTGGACACCAACATCGTTGAGCTCTCGCCGCTCGAGTGGCGTGTGTTGACGGCGCTCAAGCGTGAGTTTCGCCCTGATGAGATTACGTCCAACCCCTGGAGCGCGCGCGCGGCCGAAGCGGAGATGTCGCTCGACGAATTTGTGGTCGTCGCGCATTCGCTGAGCGCACGCGAAGTTATCGGAAGGTTCTCGACGTTTCTCGAGCACGTCAAACCATCCGCGGGGGGTGAGAGAGTAACACGGTATAACGCGCTCTTTCACTGGCGAGTGCCGCCCGGACAGGAGATACAGGCGGGAAGGGAGATCGGCCGCCATCATATCCTCACCCATGCCTATTGGCGCGAGGGCGGGCCCGAGTTCGCGGACGTTAACGTGATGGCAGTCGCTCACGGAACCGAGAAGGATGTGATCCTCGCCCACAAGACCGCGATTGATCGCCACCTCGACGAAGCCGGGATACCTGTCCTCTACACGAACGTGTTCTGGGGCGGCCGCAGCGAGATCAAGCCATCAGAAATCTCACCCGTCGAATACGGGGCCTGGGCATCACAGGTCGGTTTGACGGACGCCTTCCAGGCCGAGACAACCGCTTGAGCGAAGGGAGAGTCTTCCTCGTAGGCGCTGGGCCCGGCGACCCCGGCTTGATCACGGTGAGAGGGAAGCAGCTGATCGACACCGCCGATGCCGTAGTCTACGACGCGCTTGCCAACAACGATTTGCTCCCCGCGCGCGCGCGCGAGACCGGTCGGCCGGAGCTCTATTATGTCGGCAAGCGGGGTGGCGCGACGGACTCCGTCGGTCAGGAGGACATCAATGCTTTGTTGGTGAAGCTCGCTCGCGCTGGCAAACGCGTGGTTCGGCTCAAAGGCGGAGATCCGCTCGTCTTTGGGAGAGGCAGTGAGGAAGCGCAAGCGCTCAACGATGCGAGTGTTCAGTTCGAGATCGTGCCCGGAATCACCGCAGGAATTGCCGCGCCTGCCTATGCGGGTATCCCCGTTACACATCGAGGTCTCTCGACATCCGTGACGTTTGTCACCGGGCATGAAGACCCCGGTAAGCCGGATACGCAAACGAATTGGGCTGCACTCGCGAAGGCAGGCGGCACGATTGTCCTGTATATGGGCGTGAAGACTTTGCGCGGCATCTCCAACGCGCTCATCGACGGCGGGATGTCTCCGGACATTCCGGCCGCTGCCATCCAGTGGGGGACCCACCCCACTCAACGAACCGTTGTTGGAACGCTTCAGACTCTGCCCGACAAGGCGGAGGCCGAGAACCTTTCCGCACCTGTCATTACTGTGATCGGCTGGTCGGTCGTTCTCCGCGACGAGTTGAGCTGGTTCGAGCGTCGGCCACTGTTTGGTCGACGAATCGTCGTCACCCGCGCGGCGCAGCAGGCAAACACCCTCAGCGACAAGCTACGCGAGTTGGGCGCGGATGTAATCGAGATGCCCTCGACGCAGATCGCGCGGCTCGATCTCTCTCCCCTCCGCGACGCGATGGGCAGCCTCGAGGATTTCGACTGGTTGATTTTCACCAGCCAGAACGCGGTTTCCATATTCTGGGAACAGCTGCTCGGCGGTGGAAGGGATGCGCGGTCACTTGCCGGACGAAAGGTTGCGGCGGTCGGGCCCTCAACGGCGGGTGGGCTGCTCGAGCACGGGATAGCCGTCGATGTAATCCCCGCGCGTTTTGTCGCGGAGGGTTTGCTCGACGCGATGCGATCGCGGGATGATGTATCTGGAAGCCGCGTTCTCTACGTCACGGCCGAAGGAGCGCGCGAGGTGCTGCCGGAAGGCCTGCGTCAGCTGGGCGCGCACGTCACAATCATCCAAGTCTACCGCTCTGTCGCGGACGGCGAGGGCGCCGAGAAGCTCGCGCGAAAGATCGAGGCTGGGAAAGTCGACCTGGTGACGTTTACGTCGGCGTCATCGGTGCGCGGGTTTGTCGATGTCGTGGGAGAAGAGGTCGCACTGCGGGTGCCTGCCGCGTCGATTGGCCCTCAGACGAGCCAGGCGCTTCGCGACGCGCGCATCGAAGTGAAACACGAAGCCTCTGAATCGACGATCGACGGTTTGGTTGCGGCGGTCGTTCGTGGCAGCTAGGCGCACGACGAGCGCCGATGTAATAAGGATCGGAACGCGCGCCTCGGAACTGGCACTTCGTCAGGCGCGCATCGTCGAGCAAGCGCTGCTCGCACGCGGCATGCCTTCCGAGCTCGTGACATTCAAAACCATCGGCGACAAGAAGCTCGACCAGCCGCTGACTGCCATCGGAGCGAAGGGATTGTTCACGCGTGAGCTCGAAGTAGCTCTGGAAAAAGGGAAGATCGACTGCGCTGTCCACTCTCTGAAAGATCTGCCTACGGATTCGCCAGAGGGTCTCGAAATTGCCGCGCACCTTGAGCGCGAGGATCCCCGCGACGTTCTGATCGTGAATCGGATCGTCGGAGCCGAGGGCATCGATGATCTGCCGGCGGGCTCACGGATCGGCACATCCAGCTTGCGCCGCAGGGCGCAGCTGCTGGCGCGGAGACCCGATCTAGAGGTCGTCGAGCTGCGGGGCAATGTCCCGACACGGCTGAACAAGGTCGAGACGGGAAAGGTGCACGCGGCCATTCTCGCCGCCGCGGGACTTATCCGTCTCGAGGCCCAGCAGCGCATCACCATGTTTCTCGAGCCGCCGGATTGGCTTCCCGCTGCCGGGCAGGGCGCGATCGCCGTCCAGATACGGAACGACGACACGCGGATTCGAGCCATGGTGGCCCCGTTGGATCACGCCGACACCTCGCGAGCGTGTCGAGCCGAGCGCGCGTTCCTGGCCGCGCTCGATGGAGGTTGTCAGGTTCCCATCGGCGCCCTCGTCGTCAAGGCAGGAGGCGCGCATACATTATATGGTATGCTGAGCGATCTCAGCGGCCAGCACGTGGTGCGTGGGTCGCGCCGGCTCGATACCGGTTCGCCCGAGTCTATCGGCGAAGCCCTCGCCGCGGAAATTCGGGCCCGGGGTGGAAGCAGTCTCCTCGTGGAGCTCCGGCAATCGTCGAAAATTCCCGCCCCACAACCTGAGTAACGTGTCCAGCTTTCCCCACTATCGTCCCCGCCGGCTTCGCCGTACGTCAGCACTGCGCAATCTGGTGCGCGAAACGCATCTGGCTGCGTCACAGCTCGTACTGCCGGTGTTCGTCCGTGATGGGAAAAAGCTGCGCCGACCGGTTGGCTCCATGCCCGGCGTGAATCAGACGTCGGTAGACGAGATGCTGCGCGATGCGGAGGCCGCCGCCAAAGCCGGAGTCGGCGGAATCATTCTCTTCGGCATCCCCGAGTCGAAAGATCCGACCGGATCCGGCGCGTGGGATGACGAGGGTGCAGTGCAGTCGGGCGTGCGCGCACTGAAGAAAGAAATCCCCGAGCTGGTTGTCATCACCGACGTCTGCATGTGCGAGTATACCGATCACGGACATTGCGGGGTGCTCAAGGATGGCGACGTCGACAACGACGCGACTCTGGAGCTGCTGTCGAGGGCATCGGTGTCGCACGCGAGTGCGGGGGCGGATATGATCGCGCCGAGCGACATGATGGATGGGCGCGTCCAGGCTATCAGGTCTGCTCTGGACGGCGGTGGATTTTCGGGTGTGTCGATACTCAGCTACGCCGCGAAATACGCTTCCTCGTACTACGGTCCGTTTCGCGAAGCTGCCGAGTCCGCTCCCCAGAGTGGTGACCGTCGCGGATACCAGATGGATCCGGGCAACGCGGACGAAGCATTGCGCGAAGTCCGTAGTGACATCGCGGAGGGGGCGGACGCTGTCATGGTCAAGCCGGCAGGCCCGTACCTAGACGTGATCTCGCGCGTGAAGGCGGAGACGGGATATCCGGTCGCCGCTTATCAGGTGAGCGGCGAATACGCAATGATTTGCGCCGCGGCCGATCGCGGCTGGATCGATCGCGAGCGCGTGATGATGGAGTCACTGTTGGGTATCCGGCGTGCGGGTGCCGATTTCATCCTCACCTATTTCGCAGTCGAGGCCGCGCGCCAGCTCTAGCCCGTTCTTGACCGTCAGCCCGGCGCTATTATAATTAGACACTTAGCTAATTAACTAACTGCTCATGAATGACGTGTTCCGCGCGCTTTCCGATCCGACGCGGCGCGAGATCCTCGAGTTGCTGCGCTCCGGTCCCCGCACCTCGGGCGAAATCGCTGACAAATTCAGCACCAGCTGGGCGACGATCTCGCGTCACCTGAGCGTGCTCAAGGACGCCGACCTCATTCTGGCGGAGCGGAATGGACAGCACGTCGTCTACGAGCTGAACACAACGGTTTTTCACGACGTGGTCGAACATCTCATTAAATGGCTTCGCCCGGGGAAAGGGAGATCAAATGCGTAAATGGATTCCGTTACTAATCATCGCGGCCTCGATCATCGCTTCAGTCCTCGTCTATCCGTCGATGCCGCAGAACGTCCCGACCCATTGGGACCTGCTTGGCCGACCGAACGGCTGGAGCAGCCGGTTCTGGGGTGCGTGGCTGATGCCACTCTTCCTCATCGGAAGCTGGGCGGTCATCCGAATCCTCCCGCTCATCGACCCGCGTGGGAGTAACTACGCAAAGTTCGGCGGCGCATTCGAGGGAATCATCGTATCGGTCATGCTATTCATGCTGGGCATGCACATGATCATTCTACGAAGCGCGCTGGGCTATCCGGTGCCGATGGAGCGAGTGCTGCCCATCGGCCTGGGCATTCTCTTCATTGCGATCGGCAACCTTCTTCCGCGAGCGCGGCCGAACTGGTTCGTTGGCATCAGAACACCGTGGACGCTCTCCAGTGACCGTGTTTGGGAGAAGACGCACCGTTTTGGCGGTCAGGTGTTCGTCGCCGGTGGTATCGTAGTTCTACTTTCCGGGTTGGTGATGACGCACTGGGCGCACGTCGTGACCTTCTGCGTGATTTCTATATGTGCCTTGGCGGTGGTGATCTTCTCGTACCTCGAGTGGAAGCGCGAGCAGGTCTCGGCCGCAAATCCCGGATAACCCGAACCCTACCAGAAATGCACTCCTTCAAGAGTTCGATCTCGTCGATTCTCATCATGACGCTCGTAGCCTCGTCAGCCGCGGGCCAAAGCGTCGCATCACCATCGGCAATCGACACAGTGCCGCCGTCGTCAGTGATCGAGTCTTCGTACGCGATACAGAGCGGCGGTTTGACATTGCCCGGAACGCTGACCCTACCGGCAAAGACTGCGTCTTCAACGCCCGTGGCGCTGATTGTCGCCGGCTCGGGTCCGACCGACAGAAACGGAAACTCGGCGGGCGCGCTTCGGGCGCAGAACAATTCCAACTTGTACGCGATACTCGCTTGGCAGCTCGCGAACGTCGGCATCGCGTCGGTGCGGTACGATAAGAGGGCGCTGGGCGAGAACATCAAGAAAATCGACATCGCTCAAACATCGATCGACGATTTTGTGGACGACGTCCTTGCCGGTGCCCGACAACTGGCGGGCGACAAGCGGTTCACGAAGGTTGTGCTGATCGGCCACAGCGAGGGCGCGGAGCTGGTGCTCCAAGCGGCTAACCGTGGCGCTCCCGCGTCCGGCATTATAATGCTCGCAGGTACAGGAAGACCGATTGCCAAAGTGCTGCGCGAGCAGATCGCCAGGCAGCTATCCCAGCCGGACGTGGTAAAGTGGGATTCGGCGTTCGCGCGTTACCTGCGCGGTGAGAGCCCGGGCGACGTTCATCCCGCTCTCATGTCCCTCCTCGCGCCGGTCAACCGAAAATTCATGCAGTCGTGGGTCACTTACGATCCCGCTGCCGAGATCGGCCGCGCGAAACTGCCGATTCTGATCGTGCAGGGCTCGCGGGATCTCCAGGTGAGCGAAGCCGACGCTCTGGCGCTCAAAGCGGCGCAGCCGGCCGCGAAGTTGGTCGTCCTGCCGACGGCGAATCACGTATTCAGATCGGCCGCCAACAACGATCGGATGGAGCAGCTTCGCTTGTACACCAATCCCACGATTCCTGTCGTTGGGGAGTTGACTCCCACCATCGCCGACTGGATCAAAAGCCTGAAGTAGTCATACCGTAACACGAAGTCTGTAACGGAAGTCAATCGGCCGAACGGCGGCGCGGCATCAGTCGGCCGGTTAACTTGTACGTCCGACTCTTACCATCAAAATGCGCTACAGGAAGTTCCCGGGCACGAGCATCGACGTCAGCGAAATCGGATTCGGCACCTGGACGCTTTCCACTGGCTGGTGGGGCGAGAAAAGTGACGACGAGGCCGTCGCACTGCTGCGCGCCGCGCACCAGGATTTCGGGGTCAATTTCTACGACACTGCCGACACTTATGGCAATGGACGCGGTGAGCGCCAGCTCGCATCTGCATTTCGCGGGAAGCGGGATCAGGTCGTCTTTGCCACGAAAATCGGGTACGACATCTACGATCCGGCGGCAACGACAACGCGGCGCGGTCAGAACGAGCTGCCGCAGAAATTCGATCGTGACTACATGCGCTTCGCCGTCGACAAGTGTCTCGAGCGACTGGAGACCGATCACCTCGACGTACTGGAGCTGCACAACATCAAAATGGAGCACGTACGCAATGCGACGATCTGGTCGGCGCTTCGCGAGATGCAGGAAGAGGGTCTCATTCGCGTGTGGGGCGCAGCGTTCGGTCCGGCGATCGGTTGGTTGTTCGAAGCGGTAGAGCTTTGCGAACGCGAGAATGACATCGGCACCATTCAGATGATCTGGAATGTGCTGGAGCAGCATCCGGGGACGGCGATGATCGACGCTGCCCGCGAGCTCGCCCCCAACTGCTGCTTCAACATTCGCGTAACTCACGCTTCGGGAATGTTGGAAGGGAAGTACACCGAGGACACCGTCTTTCCGCCCAACGACCATCGCCGTCACCGTCCGCGATCCTGGCTGACCAACGGGCTGCAAAAGATCCGGACGCTCGATTTTCTCACGACGAGAATGACACTTGGCCAGGCTGCGCTCAAATGGCTGCTCGCGGAGCGCCGGGTGGTGACGACTCTGCCCAATATTTACGACATGCAACAGCTCAAGGAATTTTGCGAGGCTTCGGACAAACCCGATTTGTCGGCTGGCGATATGGCTCGCGTTGCCGAACTGGCCGAGCGGAATTTTGGCGTCGCAGAAGAGCCCATGAATTTCAAGGGGACCATGGAGCGCGTGACGACGTGATCAACCCATGGCACGACTTGCCGGCGGGCATTCATCCCCCGGAGCAGGTCACCGCGGTCATAGAGATTCCGCGCGGCAGCCGCAACAAATACGAGCTCGACAAGCAATCGGGGATGATCAGACTGGATCGCGTTCTCTATTCTGCCGTTCATTATCCGGGCGACTACGGGCTCATCCCTCGCACGCTCCACGAGGATGGCGATCCGCTCGATGTGCTCGTGCACATAAACGAGCCTACCTTTCCGGGATGTCAGATCGATTGCCGGCCGCTGGGCGTACTAAGGATGCTCGACCGGGGCGAGCCCGACGACAAGATTCTGGCGGTGCCCTGTCATGACCCTTACTACCACGAATACTTCGACATCGCCGACCTTTCACAGCATTATTTGAAGGAGGTGGAGCATTTCTTCCATATCTACAAGGACCTGGAGGGGCGCCGTGTGGAAATCGTCGGTTGGGAGAAGAGCGAGGTTGCCGCGCGCGTGATCAACGAGTCGATCGCTCGCTATCAGGAGCGATACCACCAGGTGGGGACGTGATGAAACACCGGCTAAGACAGTTTTCTCTGTTGTGTTTCTTGTCGGTGCTCGCTGTTGCTTGCAACAGTGGTGATGAAAAAGCCGTTAAAGGCAGAGCAGGGCCGAATGGTGCCGGGCGTGACAGCGTCAGCGATCTGACGCTCTCCGAGGACGGCCTTGGCCAAATCGAAATCGGCATGCCGCTCACTGACGCCGTCAACATGGGTTTGCTGAGCGAGAACCCGAACATGAAAGCAGCCTGCGACTACGTATTTCCAGCGGTCGGCGCCGGTATTCCCGAGGGCGTCAGCGTGATGGTGGTGAAGGGAAAAGTCGCACGCATCGACGTCGACACCGGATCTGTGACGACGGAGGAGGGTGCGAAAATCGGTGATACCGAGGACCGCATCAAGAGTCTCTACGGCGACGACCTCCAGATTCAGCCACACAAATACATTGAGAAGGGCCATTACATGATCGTCCCCGGCGACAGCGCCAGCGCGGGGAAAGCCATCGTCTTCGAGACAGATGGCCAGCACGTCACGATGTTTCGGGGCGGACGGCTCCCGGAAGTGGAGTGGGTCGAGGGGTGCGGCTAGAGTCGTTCGTGCTTTGGAACTAACTACGGTGCTGTGGAACTAACCACGCTGCTGCCCGCTTCCCGCTATAAGCTTCCCGCCACACGCTGAGGACCGACGGACAGTCTTATGCGGCGAAGAGGGGACTGTCCCTCGGCCTTGGCGGCCAGCGCTCAACTACCAGCGGGCGGCAGGTAGCAGCGTAGTTTTAACCACAGGAAGGGAACCATAGAGTAACAACTCGACTCCGCCCGTACCGGTGCGCATGCCGATCGTATCGCCCGACTACTCCAACTTTCATTGCAATGACGACTACAGCGCAGACACAAGACCTTCGTTATCCGGTGGGGAAGTTCGATTGGGACGCGCCGATCAACGAGGCCGATCATCCTCGTCTCATAGCGGCAATCGCCGAAGCTCCCGGAGCGCTGAGGTCGGCTGTCGCAGGACTCTCGAGGGATCAACTCGAGACTCGCTACCGCCCGGGCGGTTGGACGATAAAACAGGTTGTTCACCATATACCGGACAGCCATCTCAATGCCTACACCCGGTTCAAGCTCGCGCTGACCGAGGACGAACCAACCATTAAGCCCTACGAGGAGGCCAAGTGGGCGGAGCTGCCTGACTCAGCTCGTGTTCCGATCGAAGTGTCGCTCGACCTCCTCGATGCTCTCCACCAGCGATGGGTAGCGCTCCTACGGGCCATGGATGTCGCTGATTTCCAACGCGGGTTACGCCACCCGCAGTATGGTCGACTGCTTACACTTCAGCAGATGCTCGGGCTCTACGCGTGGCACGGTCGCCATCACGTTGCTCACATCACGTCGACGAAACTGAGGGAGGGTTGGTGAACGAGCTGGCAACTTTCGGCGCGGGGTGCTTCTGGGGAGTGGAGGTCGCTTTTCGTAATGTGCGCGGCGTCAAGGACGCACTGGTAGGATATCTCGGCGGCACGATGATGAACCCTACTTATCGTGACGTCTGCACGGGCAGGACCGGACACGCGGAAGTAGTCCAGGTGGAATACGACCCGATGGTAGTGACCTACGACAGACTGCTGGACGTGTTCTGGGAAAATCACGATCCCACTACTCTGAATCGACAGGGACCCGATGTCGGTACTCAATACCGGTCGGCGATCTTCTATCATACGCCTGACCAGAAGCGCGCGGCTGAAGAATCAAAATCGCGACTGGAGGCGAGCGGAAAACTTCGCCGGCCCATCGTAACCGAGATTACTCCAGCTTCGACGTTCTATCCCGCTGAGGACTACCACCAGCGCTATCTCGAGAAACGTGGACTGGCTAGCTGCCACATCTGACGCGCGGCGGCGAGGCGGCACCGTGCTTGCCTCTCTGTATCGTCCAATCAGACGGCGGTGGGATGTGAGAGAAAAATTTATCTCGCGGAAGGCGACGTGGCTCCTCGTCGGAGCCGGCGCTGCGATGGTGGCTGGTAGGCTGGTGGAGCGCGGACTCGATTCCGGTTATCGCGCTATCAGGGATAACGACCCTCCCGAGCAGCCGTGGAAGCGCGGACAGAGCTGGCCTGCGGCGCTGGCGTGGGCTGCAATTTCCGCTGGCGCGGTAGCCGCCGCGCAGCTGGCAGCGAGGCGCGGAGCACACCTCGGACTTCAACAGCTGACGGGCAAGCGGCCACCGCGCTCGGTGTAGTGGACCACTCGCCCGGGTTCCTCAAGCTCGTCGAAGAGGCGAAGACACGGGTGCGTGAAGTCAGCGTTGATGAGACTAGGCGCAGAATGGCAACTGGAAGAGCCCGCTTGATCGACGTACGAGAAGACAGCGAATGGGCGGCGGGCCACGCCCGTGGCGCCGAGCACATCGGGAAGGGCGTGATCGAGCGGGACATCGAGAAGAAGCTCCCCGACATGAATGCCGAAATAATTCTTTATTGCGGGGGCGGATTTCGGTCGGCGCTGGCCGCCGACAATCTCCAGAAGATGGGATACACCAACATCGCCTCACTAAGTGGTGGGTGGCGGGGGTGGCAGGCGGCCGGGGCTCCGGTGGAGACTCCCGATCGCGGCTAGCGTGGTTGATAGCGCGTTGGCAACGACACTGCTGCCCGCTTCCTGCTATTAGCCGATGCGCGTGCCGCTAACTACACATGGACCGTTCGTCCCGCTTTCCTACGGAGAGCTGTCCATCGGTTCTCAGCGCGTGGCGACAAACTCGGAGCGGGACGCGGGCAGCAGCGTCGTTCGCGATCTGGGAAGAGGCGGGTAAGGCGTACAAAGTACTTGACAACACAAAGTGCGGTTTCGTAGCTTATTGCCTAGCTCTAATCGGAGTCTGGATGCTCAAGGTTTTTCTGATGCTGGCTTCCATGGCGAACATGGCCGGGGGTCTGGTGCTGATGGGCACGTGGGCGCTGATGTGGCAGCACGTTCCCCCAATCGTGCTGGCCATCGGAGGCTCGCTTTTCATCCAGGGCCTCTACACTGTGCTATACCTGCGCGGCGATCTCGACCGCTGGGGCGATCTGGCGACAGGTGCGCTGTTTGCCGGCGAGGGACTGTCAGCGTTCGTCGGCGCGGGCGGCCTGATCGAGGGGATTCTTCACAACATCAACAACGCCGACATGGAGATCGCACCGGTGCTCGCGGGCCTGTTGATGCTGGTCCAGGCGCTCCTCGCGCTCGGCTATCTCCTCTTCACCGATCGGCTGCGTCCGCGCGTCAACGGCAGGAGCTCCGCCTAGCGCGACCGATCATTGACCGGCAGGGGGCTGCCAAAGTTCTACCTTGTTTCCTTCTGGATCGATGACCCAGCCAAACTTCCCGTACTCGGAATCGTCGATCTTCTCGAGAACGGTGCAGCCTTCGCCGCGTAAAGTTTTGACCAGGGCGTGAAGATCCTCCACCCGGTAATTGACCATGAAAGGCGCAGTGCTGGGCGCAAACTGGTTGCTTTGCTTCGAAGCAATCGCTTCATAGACCCGCCGCGCCGCTCACGACGTACCTCCTCGCGCACCCGCCACCATTCCGTCTGCATCACGTTTTCTCGCCCTGCTCAGTATCCCTGCCGATACGAGCGCAATGACCAACCCAACAGGTAACGGTTCCACGAGTGTCAGGGCCGAATTAATAAGCGGATTCGTGTACATCACCGCCAACTTGTCCATCTCGGCTTTCTTTTTCGCCAACGCGTCCTCAGTCGCACCGCCTGCGCGCGCCTTCTCCAGTTCGTGCGCCTGATATTTTGACAAAAAGTCCGGCATGAACTTGAAGTACATCACTTCCCACGTTGCCACGTAACACACGGACGAAATCACGGCGATCAACGCGCCAACGGCGAATGCGCGACCAAACCGCACCGACCCGCCCCCGACATTGTCTCGATATGAACGCACGCCGAAATAAATGAGCAGAAAAGCGAGCACCATCGTCGTGTAGCCAAGGACCAGGCTGTGGTCCAAGCCTATCTCGTCCTGGAATGGGATGGTCACGGCCATCAAAGTGGAAATGATGGCTCCGGAAATGAGGCCGAAGGTCCAAACGGTCTTCTTCATCGTAGGTGTCCTCTGGAAGTCGAAAGCAGCTGTGAGCCAACGGCAGTCTCGCCAGCCAACCCCGTTTCCGCGTCACCCGAACGCGTGATTTTACAGCAAATTCCAAAAATCATCCTTCAGGGGATGTGGACAGGCTACGTCCTCGGCACATACCGCATCGCCACCGCGCCCGAGCCGAACTCCAGCCGACTTACGAGCTTCAAGTCGATACGCTTAGATAGCCCCGCGAACAACGTCGGTCCATGGCCCGCTAGCCGGGGGTGCACCACCAACTCGTACTCGTCGATCAATCCCAGCTCCGCCAACGCCAGCGGAAGCGTCACGCCTCCGACGAGCAGTCCCTTACTCGCCTCGCGTTTGAGCTGCTCAACCGCCTTCCCCAGATCCCCGCGCACGAGCTCGGCGTTCCAATCGACCCGGTCCAGAGTGCTAGATACGACGTACTTCTTTGCCGCGTCGATGGTGCGGGCGAAGGGTTCCATCCAATCAGGCCTCGCTCCGGCCGCGGCCGGCCAGCGCCACGCTGCCTCCATCATTTCGTAGGTCACTCGTCCGAAGAGGAGGGCATCGGCCTGGAGGAGGTTCTCGATCGCGTGACGATGCAGGTCTTCGTCGGCGATCCCTTCACGATGATCGCAGCACCCGTCCAACGTGACGTTGATGGAATACCGAAGGGGTCCCATGCGTTACCGCTGCGGCTCCTCGTAGAGGCCGAACTCGTTGCCGACCGGATCGGAAAACGCAGCAAATGCCCCCATGTTCGGCCCAATATCCGTGCGGGGTGTGACGACCCGGCCGCCCGCACTCTCAATCCGTTTCAACGACTCCGCAATGCTGTCGACCATGATATAGGTCCGAGTGCGCTCTTCGGGCGTGCGGTCGGCTTCCTTCACCCATGTCCCGCTCACACCACCTGTGTCATCGAATGCCAGGTTCCCATCTCCGCGTTTATGCACCTTCCAGCCGAAGATGTCCGAGTAGAATCGCGCCGAATCTTCGGCGCGATTAGCTGGAATCTCGAGGTAACAGATTTTGCCATGGGGCATCAGCGAATCCTCCGGTACCGGTATAATGTGAAAACAATAGCTCGTAGAGGTTCGCTACAATGCATTCAGTTCAGATGCAAACGGTCATCACCGTTGCGGCGAAGGCGCATCGGTGTTATCACGCGCGACGCCTCTTTGAACAGCGAGTTGGTCACGACGAGCGATCTGCCGATATGTTCCGTCGCACGCGACGGGTCGTCGCGAAGTTCCTCACAATTCTAGTGGCTCGACCCGAACGGCCGTCCCGTAGCACAACACCTCTGTCACGCCTTTCATTAACTCGTTCGCGTCATAGCGGATGCCGATTACTGCGTCGCCACCCGCCAAATGCGCTTGAACCAGCATTGTGTCGAAAGCCTGTTTTCGCGTTCGCTCAGCGAGTTCCGTAAAGAGAGAGATATTGCCGCCAAGCATCGTCTGCATGGCGGCGCCGACGGTCCCGAAAACCGATCGGGATCGGACGACAACACCGCGTACCACGCCGAGATTATCGACGATTCGGAACCCAGGGACGTCGAAGCCGGTCGTCGTCATGTTAGCCGGAATGTCTGCTGCCTGCGAATGGATGATGGAGGACATGAGCAAGATTTCGCGGTAGGTGATCAGCTGTCTTGTAACGTCGAGAATGTGGGCCTGACGCACCCGCCACGGTGCCAAGGATTCAATAAGATTTTGGGGCGGAGCCGCAAACAATTCAATGGATGCTTTTGTAGGCTCAGCGTTCATGAGGCAGCTGGCGGTCGATCTTTGCCCCGTTGCTGCTGCGGCTTGACCGGCGGCGCACCTTCATGAACCCCCAAATGATAGCGCTGGCGAGCAGGGCTCCGAAGATATCGGGCAGTACATCGGTAAGGCGGCAGTTGCCCGTTCGTGTTGCTCCCTCCTCTAACTCGATGACGAGTCCCAGGACGCCGACGGCCAAGAGGCTCCACCGGATCGCGCGCTGATCGAGACGGTCGAATTGGAAGGCCGTCAGCATGAAGAAGCCCGCGAACAAGACGAAGTGTGGAACCTTCGTCAGCGACAGACCAGTGTTCTTGAGAGTGAGGCGCGTGTCACAAACCGGTACCACGAGCCGAAAATCGACGCGCGCCGGGATGCGCAGGATCGCGCCGACCATATAGGCCCCGTAGGCCCAGCGGCGTCGCGCCCAAAGCGCACGGATAGCGGCCGCTGCGCGCGGTGCGCTCTGAAGATGCGTCATCCCATTGAGCGAATGAGTGATGTAGTTGCCGGACTCCATCCCAGCGCGCGTTTGAAACTTGTGATCTCCACCTCAGCGGCCCCTTAGCCGTCAAGGAGACTGGCGTCGGAGTACAACATGGGTGGCCTTCTCCGATCCCACGAATTGCACGCATTCGTATCCAAGGGCTGGCAGGTCAACCGCTTCGAACAGTCGTTCCCCGGCGCCGAGGAGAACCGGCGAGATCGCGACGTGCAACTCATCGATCAGGCCCTCACGAAGATACTGCTGTATGGTATTGGCCCCACCACCGATTCGCACGTCCAGGCCCTCGGCTGCCTTGCGCGCTCGGTCGAGCGCCTCGTGAATGCCGCCTGTGACGAAATGGAATGTCGTGTTGCCTTTCATCTGTATGGGCGGGCGCGCGTGATGGGTCAGGATGAAAACCGGAACGTGATACGGTGGGTTTTCCCCCCACCAGCCCTTCCAGTTCATGTCCGACCAGGGGCCACGCATCGGTCCGAACATGTTCCTCCCGAGGATCCAGGCACCAAAATTCTTGGTGCCCCGTGCCGCGAAGTCGTCATCGATTCCCGTCGCCCCGCCTTCTTGTCCATGCATCTGGCGCCAGGAGCGAGAGGAAACTACCCACTCGTGTAGGGCCTCACCCCCAACGCCGAGCGGATTGTTAGCGCTTTGATTCGGACCCGCTCCGTACCCGTCAAGCGAGATGGAGAAGCTCTCGACTCGGACTCGCGTCACACCGACCTCCCTTAATTGCCGGCAAAAAAACCCTTGGGCGTTTCGCCCCTAAGAAACTGCTCAATGATCGGGTGCAGAAGGTCCACCTGGGTGATCACGGCAGTGTGCGACGTCGCCGGCAAGATGGCAAGGCGCGACGTCGCCAGCGGCTTACCCGTGTCGCCCATCACCCCTCCGCCGAGCAGACGGAAGAACGACACGTTGTGCTCGAGCGTTGATCCGTCGGAATCACCGGCGATAATGAGCACTGGGGTCTTCATCGTTTTCACATCGGCCTCCCACGCCATCGGCTGGGTCTCGAGCGCGATCAGCTTGCGGGCGAGCTCACGAAAACCGTTTGGGTTGAGGGCGAGTTTCCGGTATTCCTGCTCGAGGATTGGCGGGAACATGTCGACCTTCATCTGTGGGATCATCGCCTGGAACTCCGGCTGCCAGCCGCGAAAGTCATAGGCGCCCGACAGCGATACCAGGCGATTGATCATGGCCGGATGCCGGATGGCGAACTGCAGCCCCGTTATCGCGCCCATCGAATAACCGAGCACATCTGCCTTCTTCAATCCGACCGAATCCATGAACGCCGCCACGTCGTCCGCCAGGTTGGGGTACGTGATGGGCCGATCGATGTCGGTGGTTCGGCCGTGCCCTTGGAGCTCGAGCGCGTAGACCCGATGAGTCTTCGCGAGCAGCGGAATGATCGGTCCCATCATCGGGATGTTCATGTACGCACCGTGGAGTACAATCAGCGGCTCACCCGACCCGGACACTTCGTAATACATCTGCATGCCCTTGATCTTGACGCGGTGGCCCGTCGCCTGACCATCAGCCACGCTGCCGGTGACGATCATGATTGCCGCAGTTAGGGCGGTGCGAAACATCGGATCCTCCTGGTTGATGGTTACACTCTGCGTCGAACGACGAGTGGTGAAATCGACACTAGACTAGGCCGTCGCGTCTTTCCTAGTCACGACGCGCAGCCGATCGGCAGGAAGCTACGCACGGCCACCTCGCAGGGCCTTGGCGAAACGCTCTTGATTACAGCTCATCGGAGTGGTACTTTGCGTCACAAAGAACTTGGCGCTCGATTGAGAGGTTGCGTAGGAGTGCGGGTTAAGGTCGGAGGCGACCATGGGGAGACGGGGGCGACGGATTCGCGGCGCTATTGGGATGGGTCTCACCTGGGGAGCAGCGTGGTCCATCGCGGGCCTTGTGCCGAGGTGGGTGTTTGGCTTCAATGCCGACGCCCCATTTCCTATCATTTTTGGCGTACTCGGCTTCATCGCCGGCGTCATATTCGCCGGGCTCCTGACGCTGACCGAGGGACGTCGCGGGTTTGATCAGATGTCGCTTCCGCGCTTTGCAGGGTGGGGTGCTACCGCCGGTCTGCTGCTATCGGCCGTCTTTGCCAGGGCCGCTTCCCTTGGCGCGGCAGACGTGCTAACGATCGCCCCCACGTTCGCCGTCGCTTGCGCGGTTTGCGCCTCTGTTTCGCTCGCTATGGCCAGGCGAGCAGTAAGGCGAGAATTGCCGGACGGCCGTGGGGCTACCGCCGGGGTCAAACTCACCGACCGCGAGAAGCTCCAAATGCGTGGAAGCGGCGACTAACATAGGCGCTTGGCTCCAGTCGCATCGGAAAGGTGCTTAGCTGCAACGTTTTTTTTGGTGGCGGTGAATGATTGATCGAGCCTTGCAATTCCAAGGTGCAAAGCGCCGAACATAATCGCGTGCACTCCACCCACCTCCTCTCTCTATGAGGTGCATACGGACCGTCGCTATTCGGGGTTCGTTGGTCGTGAGGCCCCTGCGCGGAATGCATCGTCGTTTGTGAATGCCGCGAAGATGAACGGCTGTGATTCGAGGAACCCTGCGAGATCGCGCAACGTAAGACCAAGCTCCGCCAGGCGACCCTCGTCAACGAATATCTGGCAATTCTCCGGGTCGAAGAACGTGATGAGCTTCTTGGCCTGTGGATCGAATCTCTGATGCAGCAGATCGACGATGTCGGGCACGAAGTGGCGGCGATCCGGTGATGGTGGCTCCGGCGGCATGCCGTGATCGGCGGTCACCGCGAGCAGATAGTCGTTCCCGACCCGTGCCTCCAACGCTCTCAGCAGCCGCGCCAGTTGAAGATCCATTTCTGCGAGGGTGACGCGCAGCTCTTCAGAATCAGGGCCGTACTTGTGGCCCACAAAATCGGCGCCCTTGTAGTTCATGAGAATCAAATCCGGGACGCTGTCCACACCTACGGCTTCGCGAGCGATCATCGTGGACATGGCATCGACTTCGAATGCTGGAAACAGTGCCGAGTATCGCACCGCGATAGGCGAGTCGATTCGATGGCCCATCCACTCGGCGGTGGCTGCCCACAAGTCGCTGACGTTGCGGTTCTTCAGGTACTCCGGTAGCCGAAAGCACGTGGCGTTCGACTTCCAGTGGCCATCCCCCTGGTCGTAGCTGGCGAGCACGACGGTGGTGCCATTCAACTGGCACGCCCCGTGTCCGGCGAGAGGCGTCGCCGCTCGGTCGATGCTACCCTGCGCCAGGATGATCGCCCGCCCCGCTGTGGCGAGCTGCCACACGTCAGCCAAAGTGAGTGCCATCAGATCCTGCGGTGCCGTACCGGCGAAGACGTCTCGCCGCCGTCCGTTCCTCATGTCGTACAGGCTGACGCCCGTGATTCCGTGCACACTCGGATCCGCTCCCGTCGCGATGGTCGAGTGCCCCACGGCGGTGTTCGTCGGTAGGACGTTGACCTCTGCGTTGCTGAACCAAGCACCGCGCCGGCGCAGTGCGGTGAACGTCGGCATCAGTGCGGCGTAACGGTCGAAGTAGTCCCGGCGCATCCCATCCACGACGAGCAGCATGATCACACGCGGTCTGACGAAATCATCTCGGAACACCGGCAGCACGCGACCGGTCGCCTTGGCGGGCATCCGCACGCCCAGTGCAGCGGCGAGCGTTGGAGCGACGTCCTGCTGTGTGGCCAGCCCCGAGTACACCCCGCCCTTCACCGCGGGGCCAGCGAACATCACCGGAATCGAAACGTCATACGGCCACGGCGAGCCGTGCATGTACGTGTAGTTCGGGTCAGGCCGGGTTATGAAGTCTCCTTCCCGTGGCACGACCAAGAGCTGACCGGTTCGGCCGGGATAGTAGGCCCGGGCCCACATCTTGAGAAAGCGCTGCCGCGTCGGTGAGGCCGAAGTATCGACGGGCACCGTGCGAACGCGCGAAGGCACGCAGCCACTCAGAGCCAGCGCCAGTACTAGCACAACTCGGCCGCGACAGCTTAGTAACTGCAACCAGTGGCAAGGCGTGCCCCTCGTACTCATAACTAATCGAGCCTCCACGAGTGCCTGCGGCGGTGGGGCGGAGCGCCCAACGCCTTAGTTCAGCTGCAACCACCACCACGGCGGCATAGCCGCATCCGAAAAGCGAAGGCAGGCGCTAGGGCTTCAGCTCTCCGTGGTCGACCGGCTCTCGGCCGCGCCGCATGAAGAGATACTCGTAGAGGAGCGCGGCAATCAATCCGCCTACAATCGGCGCGGCCCAGTACAACAACTGCGCCTCGAAAACGCCGCTCGCCACCGCCGGCCCAAAAGACCGCGCAGGATTCATCGACGCGCCCGTGAGAGGACCAATCGCCAGAATGTCTGCCGCGATGACGAAGCCGATCGCCAATCCTCCGATCTTCGGGCCGCGCTGGTCGACGACGGTGCCGTAAATAACGAAAACCAGAAAGAAGGTCGCGATGGTTTCGAGAGCGAAGGCCTGGCTGCCGGTGATGTCGAGCGCGATGCTCTGACCGCCACCCCTTGTCGCTACGAATGCCGCCTCTGGAAAACTTCCCTTCAACGCGTAGCCCGCGGCGACCGCGCCGAGCAGCTGCGCGATGATGTAGAGGGCGGCCATCATCACCTCGATCCTGCGCGTGGCGAGGAAACCTAGCGTTACCGCGGGATTGAAATGCCCGGAGATGCGCATCAGTGCACTGACCATCACTCCGAGAATGAGTCCGTGAGCGAGCGCGACTTCGACGAGCCCGGCCTGACTCCCGGACATCCGCGCTACCATGATTGCGCCGCTGCCGACGAACACCAGGGCGAACGTACCGATGAATTCAGAGATGAAGTGGCGCCACGCGTCCCGCATTACTCGCCCCCCTGAGTGGTCGTTGGGGCCAGCGCGAGCCTGGAGCTAGATGACTCGGCGCAGCACTAGCGCGGCGTTTATTCCGCCGAAGCCGAACGAGTTCGTGAGAACGTGCTCTACGCGTTCCCGGCGTCCCGTGCCCGGCAGAAAGTTAAGATCGCAGGCTTCGTCCGCAACCTGGAGATTGACGGTTGGCGGCAGCCATTCCCGATCGACCGCCAGCGCGCAGATCGCGGTCTCGATCGCGCCCGAAGCACCGAGTGCGTGGCCGTAGTATCCCTTGGTACCGCTCATCGGAATTTTGTAGGCGCGGTCGCCAAGTACTTTCTTGATTGCCATCGTCTCAGTGGTGTCGTTTAGCGGCGTCGAGCTACCGTGCGTATTCACGTACTCGACTTGGTCGGCGGACACGTGCGCATCGTCGAGGGCCAGCTGCATCGATCGCGCAGCCTGCGAACCGTCCGGACGCGGTGCTGTCATGTGGTGCGCATCGTTCGTCGTACCATAACCGGCCACCTCCGCGTAAATCTTCGCCCCGCGCGCCTGCGCGCGCTCCAACTCCTCCAGAACCAGAACGGCGGCGCCCTCACCCATCACGAAGCCATCTCGATCCTTGTCGAATGGACGGGACGCAGATTCAGGTTCTTCATTACGCGTGGACATCGCGCGAATCAACGCGAAGGCACCGAAACAGAGGGGCGCGAGCGGAGCTTCCGCGCCGCCCGCGATCATTACATCAGCGTAACCCTCGCGGATTTGCCGGAACGCGTCTCCAATCGCGATGGTGCCGGAGGCGCAGCTCATGGCGTTGGTCGAGTTGGGTCCCATCACGCCGAGCTCGATGGCGATGTTGCAGCTCGAAGCGCCACCAAACACGGACAGCGCGAGCGTCGCGTCCACTTCACGCAATCCGCGCTGCAGGAACACACCGAGCTGTCCTTCCGCGTATCCGATTCCGCCGAGCGCGGTCCCCATATTTGCGCCGATTCGCTCCTTGTTCTCCTTCGACAAGTCGAGATTCGCGTCGGCGAGAGCCATGTTCGCGCCGACAACCGAGAATTGCGAGAACCGATCGAGTCGCTTTGCTCGTTTCGTCTCCAGGTGGTCGGTCGGAATGAAATCGTTGATCTCCGCGGCGTTGTGGCTCCTGAAAGGGGAAGGATCGAATCGCGTCAGCGACCTGACAGCTGATCTCTGGCGCTCGATGCCCGACCATAGCCCTTCCCGAGTGGTCCCGATGGGAGTGATCGCACCAATTCCAGTGATTACGACTCTTCTCTTATCCACTCATTCCTCGGTTGGCACTGACATCGTTTCGCGTTCTACGACTGCTGCCAGGCCGGCGAGAGTTCGCGACGCAATGCCGTGCACGAAAACCGGTCCGATTACCAGCATTGCCGCCCACACTCCTACGATCGGCCAGCGCGGGCCATCCCAAACGTGCACGATTCGCACGTCCGTACCATTCGGCGCGGGCGTGAACGTCCATTCCACATCCATCCCTTTCGTGATACCCCCGACATGACGAAAACGGATCACTGGCTTCGACTCGTCGACCGTCATCTCTGAAAGCCACCACGTGGGCCAGCTAAGGCTTGCCTGACCTGCGATGCGAAACGGCCGATTAGCTGACATTTCGACGAGGCCGCCACCGTCCGGATTCCGTTCGCGAAACCGTACGTAGCGGTAATGCTTCAAATAGGCGGGCCAATTCTCGACTTGCCTGGCGACCTCGAAAACTTTGCGAGCGGGTGCGCGAACGTACCGCTTGTCGACCGTTTCCATCGGTCGCCCCAGTGGCATCGGTCCGAGTTCAACCACGGGATCATTTCCGCTCGTCATCGCTGCGCGGGCGACCAGCTGGCGGTTACGCGAAATCCGAGTCTTCGGTGCACCTCGGGATTTCGCGACACCGCCTGTCTCACTGTATCCACGAGCTCCTCGGGCGTGAACCCCCGCATGACGGAAACGACGCCATCGTGACGGCTAACTGCATGAAATCGCAGGGGAAAGGACGCGATCCACAGCCCCGCCGCCGCCGCCCAGCTGCGGCGAAGGTCACTGACGATCACGCGCACCCGCGCAACACGATTCATTTCCTGAAGGAGCCTGATAGCCTCCGCACCAGCGAAGTGGTGGAGCACCTGGGAGCACATCACGATGTCGACGCTCTTGTCGGCGAAGGGAAGATGAAGGGCATCGCCGCAAAGCGTCCATGACACGGAGACACGACTTGCACGCACCAGCTCGATGGCCGAGTCGAGGCCTATCGTCGTGAGCTCCACGCCGCTCTCGTCCGCGATGTCTCGCGCTCGGCGCGGGATATCTGCCAGGCCGGTTCCAACATCTAGCAGAGTGGCGCGAGATGGAACCTGCTTGAGCGCTTCCCTGATCTCTGTAATCGCGGCATTCAAACCGCCAAAGAGCGCGTTCGAGCGCGCGACGTCGGCCAGCGAGCGAGTGACAACGCGTGGGTCGACATCGGGACTGTCGAGAATTTCGCTGCCTCTCTGGCGAGGTGGCGTGAGCAGAGACCGCACTCAACCCTCGAGCTGGGTGTAGCCACCGCGATAGTAGAGAAGCGGTGATCCTTTTTCCACGCGGGCAGCCTGCACCTCTCCAAGAATGATGGTATGATCGCCGCCTTCGAAAGTCTCGCGGCGGCTACATTCGATGAGGGCGACGACATCTTCGAGGGCGGCGATGCCTTTTTCGGTGCGTGTATACCCAACGCCGTCGAATCGATCGAGGTCGACGATCGAGAACCGGCGCGCGATCTGTTCCTGATCGGCCGAGAGAATATTGACGACGAAATCGGATGCGGTCGTCAGGGCGTGATAGACTGACGCGCTCTTCTCTATGCAGACCAGAATGAGTGGCGGCTCGAGGCTCACCGAGCAGAATGCGCTGACGGTCATTCCCTGGTCTGATCCGTCGTTGGCGCGGGTGGTGACGACGGTCACTCCTGACGCAAACCTACCGAGGACGCTGCGGAACTCGTCGGCGCTGACGCTCAAGCTCGGAAGGCCGGTGCCACGAACAAGTTGAAGAGAAAACGCGGATTCAAAACCAGTTCTGGTGGAATGAAATCTCCCGCCACCCCAACGAGCAGATCAGCCATCTGACGTCGATTTGCCAGCGCTTTGGCGGCGTTGTTCAGAAAGTACGGATATGCGATCGCCATGCCGACGATGCGCTCGAGCTTCCACTTGCCGCTCCACTCACGGCGGCGGGCGGCTTGATAGCCAGCCATCACCCGAGGCTCGTCACGAAGGGGACGCTTCAGAGCCTCCGACAAAACTCCTGCCAGGAGCTCCCCGCCTCGCAGCGCGGCATAGATGCCTTCGCCCGTGAAGGGATCAAAAAAATCCGCGGCGTCGCCAACGAGCGCGGCACCAGGCGCCCATGGTCGCCGGGAAATTGAGGCGAACGGTCCCGTCGCATGCACGGGGGTCAACCTTGTGGCTCCCGCAAACCTTTCGGCGAGGTGGGGTCTGGTCTCGATCCACTGCTCGAAAAACTCCGTTCTCCCCTCGCTGATTTCTCGAGCGCGAGACATGGGCGCGACGACGGCGACGTTGGTCATTCCTCGACCAACATCGACGAGGCCAAAATAGCCGTCGTAGTCGACATGCATCTCGCCGCAGTCGGTTATGCCGCCGACATTTTCATAGTGGGCAACGAGTGCGAGCCGCTTCGGCCAGATCCTGCTCGTGCGTATGAGGTTCAATCGCCGTCCGACCACCGAGCGAAGTCCGTCCGCGCCGACCACGTACTTGCTGCGCAGTGTCCTGGCCGCCCGGTCGGGACCAAGCGCAACGACACCGGTCACGCGACCAGCCGCGTCGGTTTCCAGATCGGTAACGCGGTTCTCTTCCTCAACGCGTGCTCCCGCGGCCTTCGCTCCCCGCAGAACGATCTCGTCCAGAATGAATCGGCGAATGGCTAGACCTGTATCGCGAAAACCTACGAAGCCGTGATTCGAGGCAAACGTCCCAAGCGCGCTCAAACCATTCGGCGAGCGCACTTTCATTCCGCTCAGGTGAGCTGGCTGTGTGCGCTCGACGTCCTCGAGAACCTTCATGTCCGATAGCACCCGTGACGCCTGCGGGCTCAGGTACTCGGCGCAGGTCTTGTCGCGGGGAAATCTGGCCCGATCGAGGACGAGCACGTCGATCCCTTCGCGCGCCAGCGCGCAGGCTGTCGAAGCGCCCGCCGGACCTCCGCCAACGACGATCACTTCCGCGTCGAGCGCTTGCGTCACTCCGACCTTAGCCGACAGCGCGCGAAAGCCGCTGAAAGAGTCCCATGTATTGCCAATGCGGGCGAGGCAAGCGGAGCACCGATGCCGCTCGGGTCAGATACGGCAGAATTGTCGAGCGCGAGTCCGCCGAGAACATGAAACGCGGATGGTCTGAGGCGAACCGCTTGAGGCGCGCGACGGTGGAATCGAAGCCCAGAGATTGGGAGAAGTAGAACGTCGGATCGAGCAGCGAGCTCGTCGCGGGGACAATACCTTCACCGATTGCAATCCTGTGCAGCGTTGTTCCCGGATAGATGCGAAGGCCTACGGTTAGATAAACGGCGTCACCGCGCCGCAGCCGCCAGGCCGCGAAATCCAGGGTCTCCTCCAGAGTCGTTTCCGTCTCACCGGGACCACCAACGAGAAAGATCCACAGCGTCTTGATGCCATGCCCCTCCACTCGCTCAGCAACTTCGCGCACTTTGGCGGCGCTGAATCCCTTTTCCAGCTTCTCGAGCACAGTGTCACTGGCGCTCTCAGCGGTGATGCCGAGCGAACGAAACCCGGCGACCTTCATCGCGCGGAGCAGATCCGCGGGCGCGGCAGCTGGCGTAAAGTTGGTGGTGTCGAGCTGAACGTTGAGGTTCCTACGCGTGATTGCTTCACAGACTCGTAGAGCGTGGCCGGGAGGAGAGTTGAAAGTCGAATCCACAAAATCGAAGTGGCGCACTCCTGCTTCGGTCTTGAGCTCCTCGATTTCGTCCGCCACCGATTCCGGATCGCGGGTGCGGTAGCCCCAGCCCTCGACGTTGCGGTAGGTGCAGTAGACGCACCTGTACACGCAGCCTCGCTTTGTCTGGATTGGGATTGTCGCACCGTGACGCTGGTAGCGCGCGAGGTCGATCCAATGGTGCAGCGATGGACGAGGCAGGGAATCGAGATCGGCGTCCTCGCCAGGGGGCGTAAATAGCACCGTCCCCTCGCGATCGCGAACAAGTCCTGGCAGGTTGCCGGCATCGAGCCCTCGTGAGAGCGCGTCGACGAGCGCGACACTGGCTCGCTCGCCATCCCCAGCCACCGCGTAGTCAACACCCAGGTCGCGAAACAGCGCCTCCGGCGCAACTCCGAATGCAGCGCCACCCGCTATCACCCGAGCCTTGGGAGAAGCGCGTCTGAGTGCGGCTAGGACTTCGCGAGCTTCCGGCGTGTAATGGCGTAGCGCGATGGCGTCGCTGTTGTCGATGTTGCGGACAGAAACGCCAATGATGTCGGGCTGAAAAGCCCGTGCAGCGAGCTCGCTCGAGTCCGTTGGATTTTTCTCGAAGCAGAGATCGAGGAACCGCACACTGTGTCCAGCTCCTTCGAGCGCCGACGCGACCGCGGCCAGACCGTTGGGCACGACCGGATAGGGTTGCCGCTCGCGATTCGTGCTCACGAGGAGCACTCTTGCCCCGCTTCCGGTTGGTTCGATCGGCCTTCGATTTCTCGGCTGCATGTCCTCACCCCGTCGAGCGCGATTACGCCACCATTAAACCTATAAGCGCGCCCACACACGAGCAGACGGCGTTCACCGCATCGTTGCCAAAGCCGCTGATTCCAGCAGCGTGTACTGTGCGCGTGTTGCAGGCGTGCACTTCGCGCTCCGTCGACTGCGCGCAGCGCTCGCACCAACGCCTCGATTGGAGTGTCGCGCCCAGTAGGGAATCTGCCAGTGCTCCGACAATTCCTCCCAGCGCCGCAGCCGCGAAATGAACCGGCCAGCGCGTGAGGGTCACCGCGAGGGCGATGAACAGCGCGCCTCCAACTGCCGCGAGACTCCCCAGCATCGTGACGCCGCCCGACGTACCCCGCGGAACGGGTTTGCCGGTGATAATGGACACAGGCTCGCCGCCTACGAGAGTGCCGATCTCGGTCGCCCAGGTGTCAGCAGCGGATGCCGCCAGCGCGCCACTCGCAACCGCGTACCAGACTTGAGAGGGAAAGACGAGACTGCCTACCGCCGAGGCCATGTAGACGCCCCCATTGGCCAATACCTGCCAGGCATCCCGCCTTCCATGCTTTTCCACAACGGACCCGACGAGCTCCGACTTGCGGGTCTCTCCCATCTTGGATAATCCGGTCGCCGGCACGAACATCAACAACAGGAGAATCGCCCAGGCCCACCCCGCGACCACTGTTAAAGTTCCCACTACCGCAGCCGCGATTGTACCGCTGGTCGTGAGTGAACCGGCTTTTCGCGCGGCAAGAGCGACGGCGACCGCGATGAGTGCACCGAGACTCGTCCTGATCAACACTTCAGACAGTAGATGGACCTCGCTCTTGAACGAAATCACCGGCGACGGCGCTTGCTTTGAGCTTGAAGGGGATTCGGGCGACGGTTAGCTTGCGCTCTCCGCCCACCAACTAAATGTCCGGCACGGTCAACGCCATAGTCCCGCTCAGTCTCCTCGAAGCAGTTCGCACCGTCGACATTCCGGAAGGAGACGACGTCGAATATGTGCAGGAGCACCGCAACAAGCGACTGGGGTTGAGCGACACCGTTATCGCGCAGATTCGCCGCTACAAAGACGCGATGAAACGCAATCAACCAATTGCGATCCACGAGGCCAGCGGGATCGCCCGACTCATTGGGCGGCGCAGCGACGCGGAGGGCATCTTCGTGCGCGCGGGAAATCTCGTCGCGCAGCGGATGTACCAAACGATCTCCGCAACGACGCGCCAGATCATACATATCCTTCCTGGCTTTCTCGCGCGTCCGCTCGCGTTCCGCCAGTTGAGGAAGACGGCTCAGAAATCCTTTGGCGCTTCAGTCCGGCGTGTCGGCGCTTCCATAGTGTTCGGCGTACGCGATTCTGTCACGTTCGGAACCGCTCCCAAAGCGATCGGCTGTCTTTACTATGAATCTGCGCTGCGTGAAATGCTCAAGCTGTTGATTCAGGGCGGGGGGATGATCGACCACGTCCATTGCCGGGAGCGCGGCGAAGATACCTGCGAGTGGCGCGCGGAATGGCGGGCGGTAAGGACCTCGCAATAAGCGGACATGCTACGGCCTGAATCACTTCCAGCCCTACAGGATGCACTGAAGACCGCGGGTGTGGATGGATGGCTTCTCTACGACTTTCACGGCTTGAATCCCGTCGCCGTAGGCATGCTCGAGCTCCCCGGCATGACCAGCCGACGGTTTTTCGTTTTTATACCCGCGAAGGGCTCGCCAATCGCGATCACTCACGCGATCGAGCAGGGACCGTGGCTCGAGTGGCCGAAGAAGTGGCGCAAGGAAAAATACAGCAGCTGGCGGACACTCGAGTCACTGCTGGCTGACGTCGTTCGTGGCAAACGGATCGCAATGGAGTACTCCCCTGGCGACGCTGTTCCCTATCTCGATCGCGTTCCGGCGGGGGTCATCGAGATGGTGCGAGACGCTGGAGCAACCATCGTGTCATCAGCCGATCTCGTTTCGGCCTTCTACGCGGTCTGGACTGAAGACCAGCGCGCGTCTCACGAGCGAGCCGCTCGGGCCGTTGCAACGATCGGTCAGGAAGCAATTCGTCTGGCGGGTAGCCGTGCCGACAGTGCCAACCCTTTGTCCGAGTTCGGGCTACAGAGCTGGATCAAGGAGCGCTTCGACGCTGGCGGACTCGAGACCGATCACGGACCGATCGTCGCGGTGGGCCCCAACGCAGCCAACCCGCACTACGAGCCTACCGCGGATAAGTCTGCGCCCATCAAGCGCGGCGATATACTGCTGGTGGATCTGTGGGCAAAGGAAAAGAATGGCGTGTTCGCAGATCAGACCTGGATGGGCTCCCTCGGACAGCCCAGTGATCGGGACAACACCGTCTGGCTGGCGGTGCGGGATGCGCGCGATGCAGCGATTACACTGCTGAGGGAGAGAATAAAAGCGCACCAGGCTGTTCGTGGTGGGGAGGTTGACGATGCCGCGCGGGGTGTGATTACCAAGCGGGGTTATGGAGAGTTTTTCATCCACCGCACGGGGCACTCCATTGACGCGCGAGACCTGCACGGCTCCGGACCGCACATCGACAACCTCGAAACGCGCGAAGAGCGCGCCCTGATTCCAGGTGTCGGATTCTCGATCGAGCCCGGCATCTACCTCACTGGTGACGTCGGCATGCGGACCGAGGTCAACGGTTTCGTCGGCACTGACGGACTCCTCATCACGCCCTCGGACTATCAACGCGAGCTGTTGATCGTTTAGCGGCCAATCACGTCCCACACCTCCGGATCCTCGAGGCCGAGGCGCCACAGCGCGAATGTGGTAACTCCGAGCCTCCGAGCGTCGCGCACCAGAGTCGCCAGCAGAATGTGATCGCTCAGCCAGATGTCCCAACCTTCAGGCGATGTAGCATGCAGGCTGGCCGAAGCGATGTCGCGGTTGAGCGCAGTGTTCGTCATCGTCGTCAGTCGTCGCGCGTCGTCGAAGCTTATCACTTCCGTCTCGGCGGAGTTCCGCCAGCGGTAACCATAGAGCGGAAACGCGGCCACAATTCGGGCCGCGCCTACTTCCGCGACGCGTGCGCCGAGATTGCGCGTGACCCACTCGGGCGATGCAATCGGTCCGGGCGGAGACGTGCTCCAATGCTGGTCGTAAAGCATCGCCATGATTAAATCCGCCGACTGCAGCAGCAATCCGCCAGGATATGCTGCGGTGTCGCCAGCGGGGACCGCGATGACTACCATCCCGACGCCGTGCGCGCGCACTGAGTCGGAGACATGCCGAGTAACCGCGAGCAGCTGGTCGAGGTCGCGAGGCGTCATGCCCTCGAAATCGATAACGACGCCACGGTAGTCGCTCGAGTCGAGCAGCTGCGCGATCGCACCGGCGGTGATGGCGGCAGCCTGTTCGCTACCGCCGAGACCGCGGATGATCTCAGGATGAAACCTGCTTCCGTTGTACGAGGTGATGAGCGCCATGGCGCGGCCCGCGACACGGCCGCTGTTGCCCACGCTGTCTTCGTACAGCCTCACTGGACGGAAGCTGACAGTGTCGAGAGCGATCCATCCCGTGATCACTCGCGACAACGCCGGCGCGTTGTGCTCGATCGAGATCTCGCTCCGCTTGTCCCAGGGAGCCGCAAAACCCCAGTACTCGAGAGAGCCGACCGGTTGTGACGGTAAATGCACGCAGCCCGCACCAAGAAGGAGCGCGGCGTACGCCGCTGAGCGCTTCACCGCCATGTTATCCTTGTGTCACCCCGCGCGACGACCAAACTCCCCAATCATGAGACATCTCTCAACCTACTTCGCGATGGCTGCGCTCGCACCAGCCGTAATGACGGCACAGGGAAGGGCGGACCTCGTTCTCACCAACGGCCGCATTTACACGGTCGATAACGCCAGGCCGCTCGTCTCAGCCATCGCAATTCGCGGCGGACGGGTTCTCTTCATCGGCTCGGACGCAGAGGCGAAAACACTGGGAAGTCCCTCGACGACTGTAATCGATCTCCGTGGTCGTTCGGTTTTTCCCGGGTTCATCGATGCGCATGCCCACCTTCTCGGCCTCGGCAACAACCTGCGCCGCGTTAATCTCGCCGGCTCTGGTTCCTACGCGGAGGTCGTTACTCGCGTAACCGCCTGGGCGAAAGACGTAAAAGCGGGCGACTGGATTATCGGGCGTGGCTGGGATCAAAACCGATGGACGGCCAAGGACTTTCCTACGTACGCCGAGATATCGCGGGCGTTCCCCAACAATCCGGTCGTGCTCACGCGCATCGACGGCCACGCGTTGCTTGCGAATTCAAAAGCGATGGAGCTCGCCCACGTGACGGCCTCCACGACCGAACCGGTGGGCGGACGCATCATCCGACTGTCATCCGGGGCGCCGAGCGGTGTCTTCGTCGACAATGCCCAGCAGCTTATCTGGAGTGCCGTTCCAGTCTCGTCGCGGGAAGAAACCCGAAAGGCGGTGCTCGAGGCGATCGCCGAGTGCAATCGTTGGGGACTCACCGGCATTCACGACGCCGGTGAGCCGGCTCAGGTGATTGCCGTTTTCGAGGCCCTCGCGCGTAGCGGAAATTACAATCTTCGCAACTATGTAATGATCAGCGATCCGGGCGAGCCTGGATCTTCCGAGTTTTCAAGTAATCCATACTTGCGCCGCGGGCCACAAAGCGCGTTGTACGATGGTCATCTGTGGATTCGTGCAATAAAACTTTATGCAGATGGCGCTCTCGGCTCACGCGGCGCGGCGCTGCTGGCACCGTACAGCGATGAACCGGGGAATGCGGGCCTCCTCGTCTCTACCCCCGCGCACATCCGCGCCGTTGCGGAATTCGCGCTCCGCCGCGGTTACCAGGTCAACGTCCACGCGATCGGGGATCGGGGAAACCGTATCGTTCTGGACGCATTCGAGGGCGCCCTCAGAACAGTGGCTAAGGCCGATCACCGCTTTCGTATCGAGCACGCGCAGGTCCTCAGCCCGGAAGACATCCCGCGCTTCGCCCGACTTGGCGTCATTCCCTCGATGCAGGCGACTCACCAGACGAGCGACATGCGTTGGGCAGAGGATCGTCTGGGACCACAGCGTATTCGGGGTGCCTACGCCTGGCGGTCGCTGCTCAACACTGGCGTCGTGATACCTGACGGCACCGACTTTCCGGTGGAGGAGGTTAACCCGCTGCTCACCTTTCACGCTGCTGTCACGCGACAGGACGCGACGAATTGGCCGGCAGGGGGATGGTTTCCCGAGCAGAAGATGACCCGAGAGGAAGCTCTGCGGTCGATGACCATCTGGCCGGCCTACGCCGGATTTCAGGAGCACGTTCTTGGCTCAATCACGCCCGGCAAATACGCGGACTTCGTCATCCTCGATCGGGACATCATGACGGTACCCGAGACTGAGATTCTCGGCGCGCGAGTGCTTTCGACGTGGATCGGGGGCAAGCGCGTTTACGAAGCGAAGTAACGAAGGAGTCAGGAGTATTACCAACCTCTGCCTTCGACGGCACATCGCTTGCCCTTCATGGAGCAACTCTCTTTGACTTCAACACAGATGCTTTGCCGGTTTTTCGGCTGTTCCATCATCGCGCTGGCGGCCCTCTCCTGCTCGCGCGACGACACTGCGTCCGCCCACACAAGGTCTGCCGTCCGGGAAGACGCGGATGGGGTTGCGCCGCGGCCGTCGGTGATCGCCGCGGTCTCTCAGCCCTACCGCGTGGTATCAGTCGCCGCGAGTGGTAGCATCAGCGGGACCGTCGAGTTCGACGGAGTGATTCCAGCGGACACAGTGATTCGGCCGAGCGCGGACGTCGGCGTCTGCGGCAACTCACTCGTCGACAAGCGGGTGACGCACTCGGGTCCGAGGGTCGCTGGCGCTTTGGTGTGGCTCACCGATATCAGGAGCGGAAAGGGTTTCCCCCTGGAGCGACGCTTCGAGCTCACGAATGACAACTGCACGCTCGACCCATACGTTCAGGCAATCGTTACTAACAGCACGCTCAACGTCAGCAACGACGACCGGACCCTCCACACCAACAAGTTCATCAACGTCGCCACCGGACAAATTGCTGGAGTTGCCCCTTTCAACGACGACGGTGAAGTCGTACCCGTCGACCGATTCAAGGAGCCGGCGGAGATCGAAGTGCTTTGCGAGCAACATCCCTGGACGCACGCCTGGATCGCCGTTCTGGATCATCCCTATTACTCCCAGACTTCCGTCGCGGGCACGTTCTCTATCGATGGAATACCGCCGGGGAAGTACCGGGTCCGCGCCTGGCATCCGAGCCTTGGCTTCGCTGACGATAGCGTCACGGTGTCAGCTGGCCAGCAGACGAATATCGGGTTCCGCATCCGCCCAAGTGCGCCGGCGGCAAAAGCTGCCGCGCCAGTTCGACCGCCGGCGGATACCCTGTCACGAGCACCGGCGCTTCCTCCCGCGGCGTCGAGCACTCCTGCCGCGTCGAGCACCCCCACTGCTTCGAGCACGCCGGCAAACCCGCCGCTCGCTTCACGGCGTCCGCGCAGCTAGCCGACCAGAGCCTCTCCGGGCCTGAACTGGCCCCGATAAAGCCGGGAATAAACGCCTTCGCTGGCGAGCAGCTCCTGGTGCTTGCCTTCCTCCACGATCAAGCCCCGATCGATTACCACCAGTCTGTCCGCGCGCAGCACTGTGCTGAGGCGATGCGCGATGATGAGTGTGGATCGTTCGCGCAACAGATCTTCCATCGCTTCCTCAACGAGTCTCTCGCTTTCGCTGTCGAGACTCGATGTCGCCTCATCGAGGATAACGAGCGCCGGATCCTTGAGAAACACGCGGGCAATCGCGATGCGCTGTCGCTGACCACCCGACAGTTTTACACCGCGCTCTCCGACGCGGGTGTCGAATCCCTCGGGCAGCCGCTCGATGAATTCCACCGCGTGCGCGGCCCTTGCCGCCGCGTAAACCGCATCATCGCTGGGACGGGTTCCGTCTTCGCCGATTCCTGCGTAAGCAATATTTTCGCGGATCGTTCCACTAAAGAGTGTGGGCTCCTGGGGCACGATTCCAATTGCACCGCGGAGCTCGGTGAGCGACAGATCGCGAATATCCATTCCGTCAAAGGCGATTCGCCCGCCCGTCACGTCCCAGAATCTCGGCAGCAACGAGGCGATTGTCGTCTTTCCAGCACCGCTCGGCCCGACCAACGCCACAACTTCCCCCGCGGCGATTCTCAGTGAGACACCGTGCAGGACCTCGGGCAGATCGGGCTTGTAGCTGAAGCTGACGTTGTCCATTACGATTTCGCCGCGCAGTGGTTGCGCGAAGTGAAGAGGACGCACTGGGTCCTGCACCGAGGAATCCCACTCGAGCAGATCGAATACGCGCTTCGCGGCGCCTACTGCTTCCTGGTACGCCCCAAACAGTGACGCCAGAGATCCGACCGCGCCGGCAACGTAGAGCGCGTAGAGTAGGAACGACACGAGCGCTCCGGCGGTGAGGCTGCCATCCAACACCAGCCTCCCGCCCTGCCACAACACGGCCACCACGCCGCCGAATCCGCAGAACGTGAGAATGCCGAAGAACAGTCCACGTATCCACGCGCGCCGGATGGCGGCATCGATGACGTCGCGAAGGTTGAAACCGTAGCGTCGCACTTCCTCTGCTTCTCTGGTGAAGCTCTGAACGGTACGGATCTGGGAAAAGGCCTCGTCGGCGGTTCCCGTGGCTTCCGCTATTCGGTCTTGCACGCCGGTACTTGCGCGTCTGAGGGCGCGACCAAACAGGAAAGCGGCTCCGACCACCAATGGGACCACGGCCAACGTCGTCGCCGTGAGGCGGGGATGCGTGAGCGTCAGCAGAATTATTCCGCCGATCAGGAAGAGCGTCTGGCGCGCGAACTCCGAGAGGTTGTAGCTCAGCACCGTTTGCAACACCGTAGTGTCCGCCGAGAGTCTGCTCGTCAGCTCGCCCGTCCTGCGCTCGGTGAAAAATCCCGGCGACAGGTAAATCAGATGTGCGAACAAATCCTGACGCAGCTGAGCGATCACGCGCTCGGCCGTCGACGTCAGGAGATAGACCTGAACGAAGTTGAGCGCAGCCTGAATCGCGAACAGTACCAGCAGCCCGAGGGCGATGCGATTGAGCAGAGTGCCGTCAGCGGATATAAAAGCGGCGTCGAGGAGGCGTCGCACGATCTGCGGAAAGGCGAGCGCGATGCTTGCGCTCGCGAGCAGGCAGACGAACGCAACGATCAATCGACCGAGGTACGGCTTGATTCGCGGGAGGAGTCGGCCGAGTGGGCGCGGCGACGCAACCGCCGGCTGTGAGCGCGGGGTCGGTCGTTGCGCCGATATCGCAAACTGTGGGCGCGCCATTAGCCGAGGACCTTGCGATCGACTACCATTGCCACGAAGAGAAGCGCGAGATAGAGCAGAGAGAACTTGTAGACGCGCCAGGCGGGGCTGCTCCACTCCCGGCTCGTGCTCACGCGAACGACTCCGAACAGAAGCATCGCACCAAGCACCGCCGCCGAAGAGAAGTAGATCACGCCGAACGCTCCGAACGCTACCGGCAGCAGAGTGAGAGCGATGAGGATGACGTTGTACCACACCATCTGTCGCATCGTCTCACGCTCGCCCCAGACGAGGGGAGCCATCGGAATTCCTGCACGCCCGTAATCGCGTTGTTTTAAGAGCGCGAGCGCCCAGAAGTGGGGCGGCGTCCAGTAAAAAACGATGAGGAACAGGTAGACTGCCGTGAGATCGATCGCGCCAGTCATCGCCGCCCACCCCACCAGCGGAGGAAAGGCGCCCGCCGCGCCACCAATGACGATGTTTTGGGGCGTGGTGCGCTTCAACCAGCGCGTATACACGAACACGTAAAAATAAAATCCGGCGAGCGCAAGGACTGCCGTGAGAACGTTGGTGAACTTCGCCAGGATGAACGTTGCGCCCGTTGCCAGAGCGATGCCGAACGCGAGTACCGCTCTTGCGCCCATTCTTCCGCTGGGTATCGGACGAAGTCTCGTGCGTGACATCTGGGTGTCGATGTCCTGATCGAGATACATGTTTACGGCGTTCGCCCCACCAGCCATGAGATAACCACCGACGACGACCACGAGTACCAGCAGCCAGCCCGGCTTTCCCGCGACGAACATTGGTGCGACCGTCGTTACTAGAAGCAGCGAGATGATGCGTGGCTTGGTGAGCATCACCAGATCGCGGACGAGGGATGGAGCCGCCTGTTCGCTCATGGTCGTTGACACTAGGTGCTCACTCCCTCGGGCGTGGCGAACTCGCCACGCGACGGCGATTCCCGAGCGATCTCGGAAAGAGGCGCAACGTCTTTCCGCCCGGCCGCGAGGGCGGCGAACGCAACGACGGAGATCCAGAGTGCCGTCCCAACTGCTTGGTGCGCGGATCGTAACGCGGCCGGCAGCTGCGTCTCCACCATTGTCGCGCCGATCAGCAGTTGGGCAAATACGAGTGCCAGCGCAGCCCACACGGCCGCTTGCAGCGGACGGACCTCTCCGCGTC